>DKVO01000013.1 GCA_002491245.1 Porphyromonadaceae bacterium UBA7176 | reverse complement strand
AACTAATTTCCACCACTTACTTATATTCTGAGTTTTGCCACTTTGCAAATTAACAAATATTAATATACATGAGTCCTAAACACGCACATGGATGGTGTTAACTTTGCCATATCGTAAGGTAACACCATGAAGCATCAATACACAAAAATTATCTCAGACAATAAAGAATAGGCAGTAGCACAAGTTCCCGTAATCATATCGGCAAGCAGAGCTACAGATATTCCGGCGTTTTATTCTGATTGGTTCTTTGACCGTTTGGCAAAAGGCTACGTAAGATGGCGTAACCCGTTTAATGCCAAAGACAGTTATGTTTCGTTTGCCAATACGCGTTTTGTCGTGTTTTGGTCTAAAAATCCCGCACCTCTCATTCCCAATCTTCATATACTTAGAGAGCGTGGAATTGGTTGCTATGTGCAATATACACTCAACGATTATGAGAAAGATGGTCTTGAATCCAATGTGCCTGCATTGCAACACCGGATTGATACTTTCAAGCGTCTTGTTGACACTTTGGGAGAAGGCTCGGTTGTCTGGCGTTTTGACCCTCTTGTTTTGACCGATACTATTTCTGAAGAGTTATTGCTTGAAAAGATTGATATTATTGCGGAGCACTTACGCGGCTACACGGAAAAACTCGTTTTCAGTTTTGCCGACATCGCTTCATATAAGAAAGTGGGGAAAGCACTTTCCAATTATCACCGCCACAATCCCAACAACGACTCAATTCTGTAGCCCATGCATTACACACCACAAATCCGCAAATCGGCATACTCCTTTAAGGACATTCTCAAGGATGTCGAAAGAGTGTTACCTAAGCGGTTGCACTCCATTTTGTTTTACTAAAGATTTATCTTAAATTTGCATTCATGGAGCACTACGATGAGTTTGAACAATATCTACGCACCACCGAGCCGGGCCCTAAGGAACGAGCGGAGCTGTGGCAGACGGCCATAGGGCTACAAAAGGTAGATGGCCTGGAGGTATCAGACTATCTCGTCGAGACGGCCAAGCGCCACATAGAGGGGGAGGTGGACATTGATGGCGTTGACAGGCTCATTAAAACATATTATCTGAGCGAAGCTGCCCGTGAGATACCTGAAGATGTAAAGGAGGCCGACGAGGTGTCGAAGAATATTGTGCGAGAACTTTCCACTGATGCTTTTGTGTTCAGTGTGGCAGGGTTGTCAGGCATACATCGCCGCATATTCAAGGGCGCGATGAAACACGCCGGAGAATTCCGTCGTTATGACATCTCCAAGAAGGAATGGGGACTCGATGGCACTTCGGTGCTTTATGGTCCGAATGAAGACCTTGTCCGCACCATTGAATATGACTTGGAACAGGAGCGGCAGTTCCGCTATAATGGATTGTCGCAAGAACATATAATCGAACATCTCGCCCGATTCATATCCGGATTGTGGCAGATACACCCTTTCCCTGAAGGCAATACGAGAACCACTGCTGTATTCACCATCAAATATCTCCGTTCATTAGGTTACAAGGTCGAGAATGATATGTTCAAAACTCACTCATGGTATTTCCGTAATGCCCTCGTCCGTGCCAACTATCGTAATGTAAACAAAGGGATTGAGCCAACGATAGAATATCTGGTGTTCTTTCTACGCAACCTTCTACTCGGAGAAACCAACGAACTGAAAAATCGATATCTCCACATCCGTTGGCACGATAATCAACGCCAAAATGACGTTTCAGCAACCTTGAAACGCCAAAATGGCGTTTCAGAGCAATTGATGGGCTTAAACCTTAAAGAATGTGCTGTTTTGAAGTTGATTAAGGAGAATACAAGTATTTCTATAGCCGAACTTGCAGATAAGACCGACCTTTCGGCCAGAACAATCGACCGAATAATCAAATCTCTAAAAGATAAGGGAATACTTTTCCGAACCGGATCCACCAAGCAGGTGAAGTGGCAGATAAACCAGACATAAAACTTACTATTGATTGGTTTATATTTGGCTTGAAATTGCCATTTCTACAACACATTACACAAAGTAGTTAATTAATATTAATTTAGTTAATATTTCTAAACGGGGGGGGGGTAGAAATTTGCATCATTTTTCTAAAATCTACTAATTTTGCGCCGCATTCAAGTAGGCATCAGCCATTTATCGTAACCTAAAAAATTTCAACCATCACATAGGAACAAAAGAATCTTTATTTTATAATGGAACTTGCAACTCCGGCATATCATAAAGAACTAAAATGCACCTCAAGCATAGGCATGCTCCGCCTCGCACCTCCGGTACGCTTGGCGGTGCTAATGCTTATTGTGTTGCTTTCCGCAGCCATGCCGACTGCATCCGCCGCCTCTACCGACACCCTCTCGATATCGGCTCAGGCTCAGGCCCGTATCGACTTCAAGGTCAATCTCACCAATTTCGACAAGAGCTACCACAGCAACGACAGCGCTCTTGAGCAGGTGCTCAACCGCATCGATTCCATAGTGCTCGACCAGCGCAAGCCAGTGGAGCGCATCACCGTGGTTGGCACTGCATCGCCCGAAGGCCCCTATCCGAACAATGTGCGCCTTGCCACCGGGCGAGCACACGCGTTAATCTCTATCCTTCAGGCGCGCTATTCGTTCCCTGACAGCATCTATACCATATCTACCATCCCCGAGGATTGGGACGGAATGCGTATGATGCTCGCCGCCGACAGCACAATCGCCTACGGAGCGGTGGTGCTCAGCTTCCTTGATGAGACGGCCGATATCGATGTCGATACTCGCGAGCGGCGTCTCAAGAGCCTCGACGGTGGCGCTCCCTATGCTTCCATGCGCGAGCATGTGTTGCCTTACCTACGCCGAGCCTCAGTGTTGGTGGACTACGACACCCGTTGGCTCCGTAGCCGTCTGGACAATCCCGGGCCGGCATGTCCCGACCTCTGCCCACTGAGCGCCACACCTGCCTTCACGCCCATACCTGTGGACAAGCCCGTGCATCCGGCAGGGCGGCAGCGCTTCTTCGCCCTGAAGACCAATCTGCTGTGGGACGTCGCTCTGTGTGCCAATCTTGGCTTCGAGCTCGAATTGTGGCCACACTGGAGCCTCGACGTGCCAGTGTGGTACTCGCCTTATGACATCACTCGCCGTTGGCGCATCCGTCTGCTGGCCACACAGCCCGAGGTACGCTATTGGCTCCGCGACGCCGGAGCCGGACATTATTTCGGCGTGCACACCTCGGTGATAGGCTTCAACATGAGCTTCGCCGGCGACTACCGCTATCAGGACCCAAACCACGCAGCCTTCGGCTTAGGCATCGGCTACGGCTTCGCCTTCCACCTCGACAAGGCCCACCGCTGGAGTATGGAAGCACAGATCGGCGCCGGCTACCTCTCCTACAAATGGATAAAATATCACAACACAGGCCGCAACGGTGCCGAAGTGTCGCATGGCGGCGGCACCTACTGGGGAGTCACGCGTGCCGGAATTGCCATATCCTATAAATTCTACTGTCAGCGCAAAGAAAGGAGGTGGATGAAATGGTGAGATTCCGACTGATATTATTCGCAGCCGTGTGCATGGCGCTTGCATCGTGCGACGCCACCATCCATTTCTATCCCGAGCCCGACGGCACCAAGTCAAATCTGCGGCTCAACGTTGACTGGAGCGACTACGGCAAGACCGTGCCTACGGGCATGACTGTGATATGCCACCACACCGTGACCGGCGAGAAACATCACACCATCGACAACAACACCGCCTACGTGTCGCCTCGCCTGTCGGAAGGACGTCACTGGGCCACAGTCTTCAACCTCACCGAGGATGAATACAACTACATCGGGTTCCGCGGCCTCGACGCCGTGGAGACTGCCGAGGCTTATGCCCCGGAGCAGGAGAGCCCGAAGTGGTACTCCGGACGCGCCGATGCCCACAGCTATGTGGCATGGCCTCCCGAATGGCTCGCCACCGACACGATCATGACCGACCACGTGCGCCACTCCGACGAGGGCACAAAGGTGATAGGCACTCTGCACCCGAAGAATATTATCTACACCCTCCACGTGACCATACACACCGAGAATATCGGTAATCTGAAGTCGGCACGCGGAAGTATCAGCGGAATGGCTTCGGGCAGAAAGCTCGCCGCCGATATGCCAAACGATAATTACGTGACCGTGGCTCACCCGATAGAGTCGGATGAATGGGCTCGCTCGCGCACATCCTCGACGCCAGACATCGGTCTGGTGAAGGCCGATATCCGCTGCTTCGGGCTTCCCGGCAATCACGGCGGTTCGCCCACCGAGAACTTCCTCGAATTTCAGGCCCTGCTTGCCGACGGCAAGACAGTGCTCCGCTACAACATCCCCGTGGGACATCTCATCGCCGAGAGAGATCCTCCGCAGGGAAGACGAGGCGACAATCTCGACCTATACCTCAACCTGAGGCTCGACCCACCGTTGCCGCCGGGAGGAAACTCCGACTGGGGCCTTGATGTATGGGTCGAAGACTGGGAAGAGACGGATGATGTAAATATAGGTCTACATTCCAAGAAACAATAGACACCATACCCTAAAATCTCTACATAAGCAAAAAACCAGATTCAATATAAAAACCAAATTCAAAATCACATTCATGAAAGCTAAAAAATTTCTGATGGCTTTCGCAGCCATCGCAGCAATCTCCACAGTGAGCTGCACACAGGAAGAGGAGCTGTTTATCGATAGCGGCGCCAATGATCAGGTACCCGATGGAGACGTCATCGCGTTCGGAACCTACCTCGCCGGAGCTCCCGAATCGCGCGCAGGGATTATGAACCTCGACGCCCTTAAGGAAAAGGGATTCGGTGTATTCGGCTACTACACCGGGATTGACGATTACAATATCGTCAATCCCGACCATCAGCCCAATTTCATGTACAACCAAGAAGTGACATGGAAAGAAGGGAAAAAAGATGAAGCCGGCATGTGGCAGTACTTCCCCGTGAAATATTGGCCAAGCATTACCACAGAGAAGGTATCATTCTTCGCCTACGCTCCCTACACCACCACCTTCGGCGCTACAGGCATCACCGCCCTCACCTCGAACAGCACAGCCGGCGACCCCAAACTCTCGTTTAAGATGGACGAGAACGTCGACAATCAGATCGACCTGCTCTATTGCAACAATGCAATGGATCTCACCAAGCAGAACATCGTAGAGAAGGTGAATCTCCAATTCAAGCATGCACTGTCGCGCATTGGCTTCAAGCGCGTGGCTGTCATCGATGAGAATAATACAGCTACCGGCAATTACGATAAAGGCACTTATGATGATAACAAGCATGGCAAAATAAAGCTTACTGCAAATTCGACTGTGGTTATCAACAGCGTGTCGATATCCTCAGAAAAATTTGGAGAAAGCGGCGACCTCAATCTTCGCACCGGCGAATGGGAGAACTATAAGGCTGGTTCACACACTTACACACTCACCGCTGAAAACGGCGATTTTATCAACAACACACTCACTCCGGCAAATGCCACCACAGTGATGCCCCTCACCAAGGAAGAAAAATATCTGACGGTGATGCCCAATCCCGTTAGAGACAAATACAGCAACGAAGAGATTCCCGTCCGGGTGACAGTCAATTTTGATGTCATCACCGAGGATCCCAATCTCGCCGAAGGAGAAAGCAGAATCACAAGCGAGATAACCGCACCCTTCAATTTCGAGTTCGGAGCCGGCAAATCGTATAACTTCGTGCTTCACATCGGCCTGACATCCGTGAAACTCGATGCTTCAGTCGAAGATTGGTTTGACAAGGATTGGTTTGACAAGGAGGACAAAAATCCTGATTATGATTTTGTAGTAAATACACCCAACAACACCGCTTACACTCTTGTCCTCGATGCCCTCGAAGGCAGATTCAGGAACGGTAGCGAATATTATGTGATATCCAAGTTTGTAGATGATCTGGAAATCCAAGACGAGGAAGGTGTCGTGTTTGAAATTCCTTACTTCTATAACAACAAACTCAACCACAAATGGAACGACCCCGCAAATGATATATACTATCGATATCAGATAGACAATTATGGGTTTGTGTGCTGGTGCGACCACATTATTGATGATCTGCCAGCCCCGATGGCACTTCATGATAAATATGATGGCGCATCATATAAAGGCTATAGATTTTACAGTCCCGAACCTCTTGCATTCGAAGATAAGTGGGCTAACGAATACGACCCCAATGCACCGGATCTGCTGATACCGTCGGAATCGACTATCACCATTCCGAAAAACGACAAGACCAAATTCCGCACCCTCTACGCCGTATGGCCCATCGGCGAGAACCATTTGGATTAACCCTACAAAGCTCCCGGCCTCCCTTTAGAGGCTGAAACAATCAAAACCCTACGCACCAAAGCTCCGGCTCCGTTGCGTAGGGTTTTGATTATTTTTTCTTACCAAGCACAAATCCGCTAATACCACCGCTGTTTCATGTTCCCCCTTTGGAGAATCTTTAGGTTTCCAGGCCACAATAAAACGCACTTTACCGCTTTCTATTTCATATCCTTTCGCTTGCCACTCAGATAAAGCCTGTTGCATCCGGGCAGAGTACATGGCTACCGGATAGCCGCTTGCATCGCAGAGATAAACATCCTTACATTTAAGTGCTGTTCCACCACGAAGAGCAAGAACTATCTCTTTACGCGACTTGAAAAAATTGAGATTCACATCTTTGTGGCCCATTTGCAAGACGACATCTTTAGGCATCTCATATTGCTGTTCGTCAACAAAATGCCTGTCTGCCTGAATTTTATTAAAAACGGGGCTATTGGTATGGATAAACAGCCGCCTTTTTGCTCGCGTCATGCCGACATAATATTTTCGCATAAGTTGTTCATCATGCGTATAAACACCTGCAATCAGCATATATACATCATCAAACTCCCGTCCTTTTGCCTTGTGGATAGTTGAAACAACAATATCCGAACCAGAATAATCGCTAAAATCCTCAATATTCGATTCAAAGACATACTCCTTGAAATCGCTCAAGTATTTAGTTTTATTGGCTGCTTCAAAAAGGGATATGCATCTGTGTGTATACACCAAAGACTCACTATCACCATAGACCGAGTATGTCGAATGCTTAGCTTCATCCCATAAATCATCAGAAATCAACGGCGATGCAATCCGGCGGTCTATATATTTGAGGAAATAACGCATTTCGGCCAAATTCCAGAACCGTATTCCACTCATCGATTGCACTAATTTGCAACGGATTCCATTCCTGGCCATAAGAGCCACAAGTATAACTGCTTCCTCATTGGTTTGCGTCAGTACACATGTCGAACCATCACTCCGGTTACGAATTAATTCCTCAACTAATGGCGCATACAGATGTGCCGACTGATAATGATGGACACTTACCCAGCCATCATCTTTGCTCATTGATTCAATCAGTGTGTGCTTGAGACGATTGTGGATAT
Organism: Porphyromonadaceae bacterium UBA7176; assembly: GCA_002491245.1. Taxonomy (GTDB): domain Bacteria; phylum Bacteroidota; class Bacteroidia; order Bacteroidales; family Muribaculaceae; genus CAG-873. The sequence continues at coordinate 19,570 of DKVO01000013.1, read as the reverse complement.
TACTTGTGAAGCAATTTGCAGCATCAACAACATGCCGGGAACTACGGTAATTGCATGTCATCTCCACAAATCGGCTACCCTCCATATGTGCCAATTCCTGCATGTAACGCGAATCCGACCCACGGAACTCATATATATTCTGATCATCATCGCCCACAGCAATCACTCGCATTTCCTCATTGGCCGTCATCAGAGCATTCACCAACGCATATTCATCACCACTCATATCCTGAGCTTCGTCGATGACGAGCACAGTTTTTCCGATACGATTGGGTTCCACATCTCCCTGAGCTATCAACTCAGCGGCCTGAGCCACGACGTTGCCGGCATCATCTAAGTTGCCAATACGCCCTAACAGATCAAAACAATAGCTGTGAAATGTTTTAATCTCGACAAAATGGGCCGCATTACCGATAAGCTCCATAAGTCGCATTTTAAACTCCGTGGCAGCTGCTCTTGAGAATGTAAGCATCAACAGTTGTTCATGTTTAACATCTTCCAACAGCAACAGCGATGCAAGTTTATGGACCAACACTCTGGTCTTTCCGCTTCCAGGGCCAGCAGCCACCACGATGCAGCGCGACTCTTTATCGTTAATAATCTGCATCTGCCGCTCTGACAAGCATCCAAACAATTGTTGATATTTCTCCGGCGTAAGGTTACGCAAAATCTGACTTTGCCGCTCGCCCTTGAAGTACTTGCTTATAAAGCTCTTGTAGTCCATCTGAAAATAATCCTGCACAAACTGCAACGCAGCATTATAGTCACGGACCATCAGATTGGCGTATTCTCCTACTATGTGTACCTGTTGAATCTTCAGCTTATAGAATTCGTTGAGCATCCGGTAGTCGTCCTGCTTATAACGAAACTTATTATCCTTGACCCTACGGATCTCCATAGCATTGTAGAGCACCAAGAAACCGCCTTCCAGTTTTAACGCACCTATCTTTGAGAGATACAGCAACGCCTCCTCAACATCTTCTAACTGTAAGTCTGCAAACGAATTAAACAATCCATTACCGTATTGTTTCATATCAGCGAGCAATTCCACGACAGAAAACTGAACGGCAATAGTCTTACCGTCTTCCTTCGCTCTCTCTTTCGCTACATCATAGAGCCATTCCACCACAAAGCGCGACACCTCCACCCTCTTTCGAAATCGGGCAAGAGTAGTCTCCATGTCGGCTCTCCGGGCGACCTCCATATTGTTTATTCCATCCTCCCTTTTGCGAGTATAGCCCTTTATGGTGAGGAAATAGAGCAAGGTGCGGATATCTTTCTCGCGAGAAGTTGATATGCCATCGTTCACAGCATCATCGTTGAGCTGCTTGCACGATATCTTCAACGAATCATCCGGAATGCGTTCAAGGATATATTGCTCCAATTTGGTAAATTTCTCTAACAAAACCCGAGATTTTTTCTCAGAATCGGTATCGATAAGGAATGCTGAGATATCTTTCGAATCAGCCAAAATGCCCTCTTGTCTCATACGTTCGACCGATGATACAACCTCCGACTTGGTCAATCCAAGAATGTCTGCCAAATAGTCGATACGCGATTCGGCCTCAGAGTCTTGATCTCTTGTTGTATACTTCTGAGATATAAGCGACTTGATTATACGCACAGCCTTCTCTACATCACTGCTTTCAAAAAGGACAGATTCGGTGATACGTTTGCGCGCTTCGTCCATATTCTTCACAGTAATGCCAGTAGCATAGACATGAGGGACATTATTTCCTCGCTCCAGATATCCACCCTGCTCAAGTGCCGAAATAGCTGTTTTCACACGTGTTTCAATATCAGACACGGAATCGTCCCAACCGGCCTTCCTTGCAATCTCCAAGGCCGAACTACAGACTTTATCGCGATAACGTGTCAATTCCTTAACGGCTTTCCATACCTGCTGGATTTCACTGATACTTAATTTGGTTTGGTTGAGCAGAATGAAATGTTTATCCAAATCATTGTCGCTATACAGCACATAACATCTGGCCTCGAGCTGAGGATCACGACCGGCACGACCGGCTTCCTGTACGTAGTTCTCAAGAGAATCTGAGATATCATAGTGCACCACAAGGCCTACATCCTTCTTATCCACGCCCATACCAAAAGCAGATGTGGCAACAATGATGCGCACCTGATCACTCATAAACGCCTCCTGATTAGCGACTTTCTCGTCAGCTTCCATCCTTCCGTTGAACGGCAAAGCTTTATAACCATCACGAGAAAGTTTACGAGCAAGTTCATGGGTGCGTTTAGTACGCGAGACATAGATAATTGTAGGGCAGTCACTCCCCTCAATCAAGCCACGAAGTTTTTGATATTTATCCTCGTCCGTATCAGCATGAATGACAGAATAACGAAGGTTGGTACGCGATGCACTTGATGCAAACAATTCAAACGTAATCCCTAATGCATCTTTGAAATAGTCACATATATCCTGCACCACCTTCTGCTTTGCGGTAGCGGTAAAGCAGGATACCGGAATTGGATTGACCAGTCCTTTCTTTTCCTGATACTTACGAATAAACTTACCAATATAAAGGTAATCTACTCTGAAATCCTGCCCCCATGACGAAAAACAATGTGCTTCATCTATAACAAAGCGCACCACATGGCGAGCCAGCAGTATGCGCTCTATTGTGTTGGAACGAAGCATCTCGGGAGAAATATATAGAAGCGAAACATCTCCATCCATCACACGCTGTATGGCAAGCGAACGCGAGATGGGATCAAGTAGACCATTGATAGTTGCTACATCCGTTATTCCTCTGTCTATAAGGTTATCGACCTGATCTTTCATCAACGACTGCAACGGTGAAATAACCACCGTAAGACCATGTACAGTCTGTCCCTCCATCAAAGCCGGCAACTGGAACGTCAACGACTTACCTCCGCCCGTCGGGAAGATAGCAAGCACCGATTTCCCATCTACCGCCGCTCTTGTAGCATTCTCTTGCAGTGGCTCCCCTGCATAAGTGCGAAACCCGTCGTAACCGAAAAAAGTTTTGAGATTCTTATGCACATCCAACACACTATTGCAGTAAGCACAACCGCCATCACATCTTGTATGGCGCATAAGACGAACTATATTCTCTACATTCGGATAATTTTTAAGTACCCATCCAGGGGTGATAGACCGGTGGTCGCTGGTATCTATCAATGCCAGAGCATATGCAAGTTCAACAGGGCTCTTCTCTACGAAAGCTCCCAAAGCAGCGTTTTCACAAATTTTCCCCTTGTAGCATATCTTAATAAGATCTACAAGTGATTCACGGGTATATTCTTCTTGTTGCGTATAACCTACAAACCTTATAAAGCCGCCGAATTCAGCCGTTTCGCACAACAAAGCCGCATAAATCCGCTGTTTCTCCTGAGATAATCGATTCCAGGCAGCGACTTCATCCATCAATAAACTCTGCGCTTTCTGACAATCATTTACAGGATTATTCAATTCATCTGTCTGTAGCTTTTCATCTTTCAGCAGTTTGTGGTAAGGACGTTCCGGAAACAGTAATGGAGAAACATGCAAAGTGTCTACAAGCTGACATTTCAGTCTTTCCTCTCCGAATAGATACTTAACATCATGCCAGATTATATTGTGTCCACATAGATAGTCTATCCCATCCAAAAACTTCATCAGCTCTTTCTTCGAACCTCCGTGATACACAGCCCCATCATAACGTAGAGCACCAATATCATGCACCTTTCCACGCATATCCACTTCGGCATCCACAAAGGCATACCGCATAGTGTCTCGCTTGTTAGAGCCAACTTCAGTTGCATCTGAGTCCATCCTATCAGAAGCACCTATCAGCGCCTGTATTTTATCCCAGATTGACATTTTGTATTAGTGTCAGGTTTTAGAAATGGATTAATCAGTAGATGTAACTACTCCGCAAATTTGCCTGCTTGTCTCGGGCCGGTTGTAATTACAGGATAATGTTTGTGGACTTCTTCAATCCGGGAAGTGATGACTCTCGGTATATAATCCATTTTGCGAAAATATAAAGTTGATCTTTGAATTATGCAAAGTTATAAATTCACCACGATTAGTACAAGTTTTTATAAAGGTTATCAGTAAGGGTCTCAGATTTATTCTGCAATTCGTTTGGCGATATGACATATTAATTATAACTTTGTCTGCACATGATAAAAAAACAACTATGAAAAAACTTTACACTCTTATCGCTGCTATTGGCCTGTTATCGACCGAAGCTTTCGCCTATATGCCAGAACCATACACCGACGGAATGTCTCTTACCGACTTCGAGGGCGACTACGTATGGAGCTATTACGGTATGCTCTACGGAAATATCGGTCGGAAGCAGGACTACATTACCGTGACGCTTTCAAACCAAGCCAGCGGCGAGGTAGAAATCAGCGGATTATTCTACTACTCCCTCCAAGGCGTACGCACCCCGGGGAAGGTCAAAGCCTATATAGACCTCTCCAATGCCACATTCACAATACCTACAAAACAAGTCGTGCACAATGACAGCGATGGCGATGTGTATTTCTATATCAAAGATTGCGACGACAATGGCGAGCCTATCGATGGAGCTTCCGACATAGAAGCTGCAGTTGGCCGCATCTACGGTTCGACGGTGGTGTTTGACCGCGAAGTATGGGCGGTCGGTAATGCCGGAGACTTCGAGCCTTCGTGGTACACGATGACCGACCAAAATGGTTTCATCCTCAAAGATGCACTCGATAGATCTGAAAAGTGGAACGACTACGGCACAGCACTGTTCAACGACGCCTGGGTCGTTCCGGCGATGGATGCAGTCTCTACTAATGGTTGGCATGTCGACATACAACAGAATGCCAAAGACCCTTCCCTGTTCAGAATTGTCAATCCATATACATGCACAGGAAGCCCTGTCACTGGTAGTGTGAAAGACGGCTTCATCGAGTTTTCAATTGCCAATCCTGATATTGTCACAGTGACACCACGCGTACCAAGCGGCTACATCTTCAACAAATCCGACATGTATTTCTACAACACAGAAGGGTTCATCCAACTTTTCGGGTCTGACTTCGAGGCCTATAAGGCTGCCAATCCCGATGTGGAGTTCTCCACCTACGACGCAGAGGCAGGTGTGGTCAACTTCCGCAACTGTTGCTTCGATCAGGCAATTCTATGCAGTAACACCCAGCACTGGAGTGGCGTCGTCGACAAGATGAACGGCACCCTCACTTTCGATAACAAGCCGTCGTCAGGCATCACTCTCCCTGGAAGCAATTCAGTAGAGAGCCGGCCGACATATTACAACTTGCAAGGACAAGCTGTGCAAAATCCGTCGCAAGGTATATTCATACGTGTGCAGAACGGCAAATCACAAAAAGTATATATCCGGAACAAATAGAGCAGGTCAATCTTTCCAGCCTCCGCCGAGGACCTTGTAGAGTTGCACCAGGGCGAGGTGTTCGTCTCTTACCGAATTACTCTGATTGATCTGTGCGTCGAGATAGCGACGCTGGGCATCGAGCACTTCGATATAGTTGGTGCTTCCTCCCTTGAACTGCAACTCGGCCAGTCTTACATACTCTTTCGCAGCATTACGCGAGTCTGTACGCAAGGCTGCCGTCTCACGAGCCTTGCGGTAGTTCACCACCGCATCGTTTGTTTCCTTGAAAGCAGACAGCACTCCTTGCTCGTAGGCAAGCCGCGACTGTTCGTATGCCGCCAAGGCTGCCTTATAGCGTGCTTTTTTCTTACCGAACTGAAATACCGGTCCGGCAAGCGACCCGGCCACGTATGAAAACGGCGATTTAAGCAGGCCCGACAGATCATCGTTTTCAAAACCGCCGGTAAGCGAGATTGTCAACGAAGGGAAACGCTCGGCATATGCGACTCCTACCTTTGCCATAGAGCTTTTCAGTTTCTGCTGCAAGGCACGTAGATCGGGCCGGCGGAGAAGCAACTGCGAGGGAAGTCCCACAGGTATATCCCCGGTCACCGTCATATCGGAAATAGAGTCGCTACGTTCAATGTATTCAGATCCGGGATATTCGCCCATAAGCAGCGACAGTGCATTCTCGGTCATGGAGATACGGCTCTCGAGATTTGGTATCATAGCCGCCGCAGTAGCATACTCGACTTTTGTCTGCTGATATACAAGCTCCGATGTCAGACCACCATCGAAGCGCAGTTTGGCCTTGGCCATACCTTCGCTCCGGTTAATGAGCGTGCGCTTGACGATTGCAAGTTCGTTATCAAGGGCTATCAGTCTGAAATATGCCGCAGCCGCCTCAGCGATGAGCGTTATACGGATAGCACGCCAGTCTTCGACCGAAGCCTGCCATTGGGCCAGTCCGTCTTTTTTCGCCCAGTTAAGTTTTCCCCACAGATCAGCCTCCCATGAAATATTGGCTTTCAGATTGAACTCTGGGTCGCGCGACGGACTATCGCCGTCATAATCGTTTGTCTCGTAATTTGCACCGATATTCACTCCTGCGACCGGCAACATCGACCGTTTGCTCACTCTATAGAGTTCCTGCAACTCATCGATCCGCGATGCAGCCTGAAGAAGAGTACGGTTATTGTCGAGTGTCTTGCGTATTATGCGGCACAGGGAGCTGTCACCATAGAATTTCCACCATTCGATGTCGGCGGCGGTAAGGCTGTCGGCTGTATTACCAGCAATAGAGGCAGGCAAGTCCAATTCGGGTGCCCGGCAGTTTCTCACGCCTGAACAAGAGGCGAATATCGAGACTGCCACAAGCATTGATATGATTATTTTTAACGTTTTCATTTTCTCAACTTCTGTTTGATTTTGTAGATCCATACAAAGAAGAATGGAACGAACACAATACCGACCGTTATCGCCACAAGCATACCGAAAAATACTCCGGTGCCAATACCCTGACGGCTGGCCGAACCTGGGCCAGAAGCAAACACCAGCGGTATCAGACCGAGCATGAATGCAAGCGAAGTCATAACTATAGGACGGTAACGCAGACGGACGGCTGTGAGGGCGGCAGTCTTCGGGTCGCAACCTTTGTCGACCTCTTCCTTGGCAAACTCGACAAGCAGGATGGCATTCTTGGCAACGAGGCCTACCAGCATCACGAGACCTATCTGGAAATATATATTGTTCTCAAGTCCACATATCCATATGCCAAGGTAAGCACCGACGCCGGCGACAGGGAGTGATAAAATAACGGCCAAGGGAACACTCCAGCTCTCATACTGCGCGGCAAGGAAAAGGAATACGAACAGGAACGCCAATCCGAGCACAAGACCTGTTTTTCCGGTCTCATGTTTTTCCTGATATGAGAGTCCGCTCCACTCGACACCGATTACATCGGGCAACTTCTCATCGGCTATGCTCTGAAGGGCAGCCATAGCCTGGCCGGAGCTATATCCGCTACGGGCCTCACCGGTAATTGTTGCCGAATTGAACATGTTAAATCTCTTCATCGTACCGGTGCCGGTAGTGTAGGCGGTGTTGCCCAACGCGGTGACTGGCACCATAGTACCATCGGCACCACGAACGAAAAACAGATTTAAATTATCCTGATAAGCTCGGTATGGAGCCTCGGCCTGGATGTATACACGGTATATGCGGTTAAACATATTGAAATCGTTGATATACAGCGAGCCGGTAAAAGCCTTCATCGTAGTGAATATATCAGAGAGCGGCACTCCCTGCAATCGGGCCTTATCGCGGTCGACCTGATAGTAAAGCTGTGGTATATCGTTCTGGAGAGTCGACGACAGACGCAGGAACTCAGGCCGCTTCTGGGCATAGTACATCAGAGTATCCACCGCATGTTGCAAATCGGCATATGATGCATCGCCTCGGGCTTCCAACACCATCTCAAAGCCACCGGAAGTACCGAGACCCGGAATAATCGGAGGTGTCGACAGGTATACTTTCGACTCGGGATAACGGCTCATCTCAGCCCTTACCCGTTCCATCAGATTGCCGAGACTTCCGGCCTCACGTTCCTCCCACGGTTTCATGATCACGGTGAGTTGGCTGCGCGATTGGCTGGTGCCTACACGCGGACTCGAACCTGTCACATTGAGCACATGGTCAACTTCAGGTTGTGCCGACAGGAATGCCATCGCACGGTCGGTCACTTTTCGTGTGCGCTCTATCGTGGCACCTTCGGGCAATTCAAGCTCGACGGTAAAATAGCCCTGGTCTTCCTGCGGCATGAAACTTTGAGGCACAAGCCTGTTCATAGCATATATAGCCACAAGGGCGATGCCGAAAGCAGCAAACATACGGCGTGGGCGCAAGAACGATTTCGCAACCCAGCGGCCATAGAAACGGTTGCTCTTGAGCAGACCGTAGTTTATCGATCTGAAAATCTTGTTTTTGCGGCGTCCGCTGTCAGGCTTCAGGAAATAGGCACACATCACAGGGCTGAGGGTCAGGGCCACAATAGTGGATATGATCACCGACACCGCGATCGTAACAGTGAACTGGCGGTAAAGCTGGCCGGTGATACCTCCGAGGAAACTTACGGGCACAAACACGGCGCAAAGCACCAGCGACATCGCGATAAGCGCTCCCGACAGGTTACTCATAGCCTTGCATGTCGCTTCATAAGGCGGCAAACCCTCCTCGTGCATCACCCGGTCGACATTCTCGACCACCACTATCGCATCGTCGACCACGATACCGATGGCAAGTATAAGACCGAGAAGGGTCATGAGATTGAGCGAGAAACCGAATATGAGCATGACTCCGAATGTGCCAATCAACGAAATCGGGACGGCGACAAGCGGTATCAATGTGGCCCTCCAGCTCTGCAGCGACAGAAACACTACAAGAATAACCAGGGCAAGGGCCTCGAACAATGTACGGTAGACATGGTGTATCGAAGCCTCGATATATGTAGTGGCGTCGAAAGGCACTGAATATGTTATGCCGGCAGGGAAATTGCGGCTGATTTCATCCATAGCCTTTTTCACCGACTCCGCCACCTCAATAGCGTTGGCACCAGGCAGCATATTGATGTTGAGCACCGCCGCATTACCACCGTCGATGCCACTCTCGGTTGAGTAGCTTGAGGCTTCGAGCGATATCCGGGCAACATCCTTGAGACGAATTATAGAACCGTCGGGATTGGCCCTTACCACAATCTGCTCGAACTCCTCGGGCGAGGAAAGACGTCCCTGGGCCGTAATGGGAATTGTGACGTCGATACCGTCCATCGGGGCTTCGCCGAGCACACCGGCGGCCGACTCGCGGTTCTGATCCTTAAGAGCGCTCTGCAGGTCTTTGACTGTCAAGCCGAGGTTAGCGAGTTTGTCGGGCTCTACCCATACGCGCATGGCATAATAACGACTACCGACATTCGACACACTGCCCACTCCAGGGACTCGCCTCAGGAGGTCGAGGACATTGAGGGTCGCGTAATTCGAGAGATATATTTCGTCGTATTTGGTATCTGACGACTGGATGGTGATCGTCAACAGTTTGCTCGACGCTTGTTTCTCCACCGTAAGGCCGTTCTGCACCACTTCGGCCGGGAGTCTTGACTCGGCTTTTTTCACACGGTTCTGGATGTCAACGGCTGCAAGGTCGGCATCAGTCGATATGTCGAAGGTCACGACCGCCGAGAAACTGCCTGAGTTCGAGCATGTCGACTCCATATATATCATTCCGGGCGTACCATTGAGCTCCTGCTCTATCGGCGTAGCCACAGCCTGGGTCACCGTCTGGGCGTTTGCACCGGGGTACGACGCCGAAATCCTCACCACCGGAGGCACTATCTGCGGATATTGGTCGACAGGCAGCAGCATAAGGCCTATCGCACCGATAATCACTATGACTATCGACATCACGGTAGAAAACACCGGATGGTCGATAAAAAAATTCTTTTTCATAGTTTGTCGAGTTAAATGGCTATGCCGTGGTTAATCGTTGCTTTCTTCATTCCCAGCAGGTTCTTCCTGCCCGTCTTCTGCCATAACGGCAATCACTTTCATACCGTGGGCCAGTTTGTGCGTACCTTCTACCACAATCATCTCCCCGGCCGAAAGACCACGTTCTATCACAGTATTGTTGCCCGACTCCGGACCAATCTCCACAAATCGGCGCTCAACAACATCGTCAGGACGCACGACAAATATATATGCTCCTCCGTTCTCTATCACAAGAGCCTTGGTCGGCACCACCACAGCCTTTTCCCGTACATCCATCAGCAGTTTTACCTTGGTAAACTGACCGGGCAGCAGGGTATGGTCGGGGTTAGGCATCTCGGCGCGTACAGAGAAAGTTCCTGTCTTGGGATCGACCTGAGGGTCGGCGAAATCTACAGGACCACTGTAGGGATAAGGACGTCCGTCGGCAAGAGTGACGGTTATGAACGGATTCCAATGACGTGTCGAATCCCTGTGGCCGAGGTTGACATTACGTTCCTTCGAGCGCAGATAATCGAGCGAGGTCATACTGAAATCGATCCTCACAGTATCGCTCTTAACCACCGTAGCCAATAGCGACTGACCACCGGGACCGACCAAAGTGCCGATGTCGGCGTTACGCTCTGAAATATAGCCCGAAATCGGCGATTGCACACTTGTGTAGCCCAAAGTCATTTCAGCCTGTGTGAGATCGGCCTGGCAAACCACCACATCGGCCGAAGCGCTTTCATATGCAGCCACTGCATTATCGAGGTCGAGCTGACTTGCAGCATTCTCGGCATAGAGCGGACGGATACGTTCAAGGTCGCGCTTGGCCTTAAGCTCCTGAGCTTTGGCCTTATTGAGCTGAGCCTTGGCTTTATTCACCCTGGCCTGATAAATTCTCGGATCGATAATAAAGAGTGTCTGACCTTTCTCTATAAACGTACCTTCGGCAAAAAGCATCTTCTCAAGATACCCTTCCACCCTGGCTCGTATCTCCACAAGCTGTTGGGCCCTCACGCGGCCCACATATTCGCCGTAAATATTGACATCTTCTATATCCACCTTCTCTACCTCGACAACAGGAGGAGCCGGAGGTGTAGGCTTCGGGCGCAGCAACACCGCTATCATGATTATCACAGCGGCTAAAACAAATATTATTGAAACAACCGGGATTTTAACACGCTTAGGAAGGTTCATGAACTTCCTGATACAACCGTTAAGCATCTCCTCGGCTCGGTTAAACACATTCTTTATTTTTACCATAATCATGCAAACCTTATTTAATGATGTGGTTTATATTAATTACACTCCTTGAACAATTGGTTAAGACACAGCACGTAATCCGGAATTTAGTCCATCCCCGAAAATCTGAAAGACCGATTAGCATAATGCCCGGCAAAGATACAACAAAATCCGAGAATCTTACCCTATATTCTATTATAAAACACCGGGCAGCCATTCATTGTTTTGCCTCAGACTAATAATTAACAGTCTTTGATATTTCGTAAGGAGCTTTTCAACTAATCCACCTTCGATAAATGAAATGCCGGCAGATACATCGCGCATCTGCCGGCACTTCATTTGTCAACCTCCGAGAGGCTGCTAAGCTTCACTCTATTTTTCGGATATATCTATCAGTTCATAAGATTTGGTTCCGAGACCGATTTGCTCTGCATAGTCCACTATATGGGTGCCGTGACGGCTATTTATTCGCTCCATAAGTGGGCCATTATCATCACCATCGGTAGCCTCGCGGTTAAACACCAGGTCAAGGCAGGCCTTATCCAGCGCCACAGGGTCGAGCGAGGCAAGTATGCCTATATCTTTCATTCTCGGAGCTGCCGGATGCCCGTTGCAGTCGCAATCGACCGACAGATTATTCATCACATTTATATAGACGATACCTTTCTTACCCTCGAAATAGTTGTGGACCGACTGTGCCGCTCCGGCCATCGATTCGAGGAAACCGTCCTGTCCGTGCGGCTGGTCAAACAAATGTCGCAGATCGGTGTACACACCAGCCGTATGTATAAGAGTCTTGCCCTCTGGTGTGGCGATGCCTATGCTCTGGTTTTTAAGCACACCGCCGAAACCGCCCATAGCATGACCTTTGAAATGAGCAAGATTGACCATGAAATCATAATTGGCAAGATGACCGCCAACGATATTTTCAGCAAAATACTTGGTATCCTGCATCGGGAGCGCCATACTGCCCTCCTCGTCCATTATATCCACCGCTACAATCTTGCCATATCCACGTTCCTCGATAGCCCGACGATGATCGGCAGTATTGGAACGGTTGCCGCCATATGCAGTGTTGCACTCCACAAGAGTACCCTTGACATCCTCCACAAGCTTGCCTATCAGTTCCGGACTGAGATGATTGCTCTGCGACGACTCTCCGGTGCTTATCTTCACAGCCACTTTTCCTTCAGGAGTCACACCGAGAGCCTTATATACGGCCAGCAGACCTTCGGGAGTAATCTCCGAAGTAAAATATACTTTTGCCGGCTTCACTGCCGGTTGCGCAAAGGCTCCGAAAACCGGCAAGCCCAGCATCATAACTGCCAATAGTTTCTTAATCATAGCTTATGTTTATGTTTACAACGCAAAATTGCATGTTTTTAAGCATTTGACCATTACACATTTTACGGATAATCATACCAAAATCTCCGTTATTTTATAAAAAAACACTCCGGAGGCTGATGCCCGAACAATCTTTTTCACTAACTTTGCGATACAACAAGGTGTTATGTGCAAAAATGACGAAATAATCGCAACCGATACGTTGGATGGTCTTGGAACAGACATCTATTCCGATTACCTCGCCCATGCCTTATGTACCGGTGGCTCCTGCAGATTTATCTTCAACGGCCGCCCGTTCGAATTGCATAAAGGCGACCTGATGATTGTCCGCAAAGGCAAACTTATCGATGGTATAAGGCCTTCCGACGATTTCAAAGTACGCACCATATACATCAAGCCCGGCTACATAGAGATCTGCACACCAAACTCAAACTACGGCATGAAAGGACAACTGTCCCTGTTTCTCAATCCGGTAATGCATCTCGACGAAAAACAACATCAACGGTGCTGCAACGATTTCGATGCCGTAGAGACGTGCATGGCAGACTCCGGCCACCACTTCCACTGGCAGATGAAAATCAATGCCGTGCAGCGGATGATCCTCAATTTTTTCGATTTTCACTCGCATCTGCACAGAGAGGATAATATATCGATACAAAGCGCATCTATAATGAGCCGTTTCCTCAACATGCTCGAAAATGGCACTTTCCGCACATGCCGCGATGTAAGCTACTATGCCGACAAAATTTGCATCACCCCGAAGTACCTCTCCGAAGTATCTAAAAAGGTCAGCGGATATCCGGCCAACTATTGGATCAAACGCTACACGATACTCGATATATCTCGTCTGTTGAGAGACAAAACATTGACCATCGCCCAGATCTCAGATTTGTTCGGTTTCTCCTCCACCTCACACTTCAGCCGCTACGTCCGCCAGAACCTCGGCATAAACCCGGCTGCATACCGCGAATAATTTTTATCGGCAGACACTTTTTCGTCTATTTCCGCGTTATTATCGCGGATATATGAAAGATTTTGCAGCAATAGATTTTGAAACCGCCAACGGACGGCGCTCAAGCGTATGCTCCGTCGGCGTTGTGGTCGTTCGCGACGGAAAAGAGACTGGACGCTTCTACAGCCTTATACGCCCTGTCCCCGACTATTACACTTACTGGACAACCCGTGTCCACGGCCTCTCTGCCCGTGATACCGCCGATGCTCCGACATTTCCTGAAGTATGGCAACAGATCGAAAGCCTCATCGAAGGCTTGCCCTTGGTAGCTCACAACAAAACTTTCGACGAAGGATGCCTCAAAGCCGTCTTCGCCGAGTACGGCATGGAATACCCCGGATATCGATTTCTTTGCACCCTGTCGGCGTCGCGACGTATGCTCGGCAATCAATTACCCGACCATCAGCTCCACACTGTCGCCGGCGCTTGTGGATATTGCCTCGAAAACCATCACCACGCACTCGCCGACGCTGAAGCTTGTGCCGCAATAGCGCTAAAATTACTATGACAACAATCGTCCTTTAGCATTTTTTTGTTACTTTTGCATACAAACCAATATCAACGGCAAAAACAATCAATATGGGCAAAATACGATTTGGAGTCGTAGGCACAAACTTTATAAGCGACTGGCTTCTGGCCGGAGCGGCGCAGGACAAACGCTTCGAACTCATGGCCGTATGCTCCCGTCGCCAGGATACTGCCGACGCTTTCGCCAAGCGCCACAACATTCCGCTCACCTTCACCTCGCTTGAGCGTATGGCCGCATCGCCCGATATCGACGCCGTATACATCGCCACGCCAAACTTCCTGCACGCCTCCCAAAGCATCCTTTGCATGGAGCAAGGCAAGCATGTGCTGTGTGAGAAGCCTATGGCCTCAAATGCCCGTGAGGCAAAAGCCGTGATTGAGACGGCAAAAAAACATGGCGTCGTATTCATGGAGGCCATGAAACCTACCATGAGCCCGAATTTCAAAATATTGGCAGACAACATCGCCCGTCTCGGAACCATACGACGCTACTTCGCCTCGTTCTGTCAATACTCGTCGAGATACGACCGGTTCAAAGCCGGTGAGATGGTCAATGCCTTCAATCCTCAGTACTCCACCGGTGCACTGATGGACCTCGGCATATACACCATCTACCCGATGGTGGCACTTTTCGGCATTCCCGACAAGGTATCGGCATCGGCGACATTGCTGCCGTCCGGAGTCGACGGGCAAGGATCTGTCACTTTTTCATACGATGGAATGGAGGCTGTTGCCGTATACTCCAAGATATCCGACTCGCGACTGCCATCGGAAATCCAGGGAGAGAAAGGAACAATAACAATCGACCGAATCAACGCTCCTCGCGTGCTTACACTCTACCCCAACGCTAAAAATCTCGGAGGAGGCATACACGATACCATCGAACCTGAAACGCTTTCCGTCGGGCTGACAAACGATGAGTACTACTACGAAGTAGCCGAGTTTATCGACCTCATCGAGTCGGGGCGCTCCGAATCGGCAATCAACAGTCACACCAACTCGCTCGCCACAATCACGCTGCTCGACGAGATACGACGCCAGGCTGGTGTCGTCTTTCCTGCCGACAAATTTTAAACTAACAACCAAATACCAATAACCATGATCAGACTCAACGTTTTCGTCGCCGTAAGCGACAAAGAGAAAAAAGACGAGCTCAAGGCAATAGCTGCCGAACTCGTCGAAAAATCGCGACTCGACAAAGGCTGCATCGCCTACGATCTCTTCGAATCGACCACAATCCCGGCCAATCTCATGATCTGTGAGACTTGGGCCACAGAAGAAGATCTCGCAGCCCACATGGCAGCGCCTCACTTTCAGGCCCTTGTACCAAAAATCGAGGCTATAGCGCCAATGAAACTCGAGAAATTCACTTTCTGAACCCTCGTTTTATCATCTTTCAGGCCCGGGAGCGTTTATTGCAGATTTTCGCGCACCCGGGCTAAAAATTTACCCATACCGACAGTATCGCGGCGCTCTACTATATCCTGTAACTCAGCCAGTTTCTCTCGAATTTTCTCAAGTTGCTGCGGTGTGTTGGGATTAAACAGGATTTCACCCAACAGATAATCATCCTCGCCCATAAGGCCGTCGGCAATCTGCTTGTGGCGTTTGAAAGTAGTGCCGGGTGCCGACTGGTGTTTCATACAGGCTCCGAAAACGAGCGACGACGCAAATGGGATCGACAACGAGTAGGCTATCGTGCGGTCGTGCTCCTCAAAGGTATAATGCTCTATATGAAGACCAAGCTCTGAATAAATGTCTTTAAAAAACACTTTGCCGAGGTGGTCACCTTCGCTGATGATTATGGCGTTTTCGCTGGCGAGATTGCTCAGCGACGCAAACGTAGGGCCAAACATAGGGTGGGTAGACACGAACGGATGTCCGCACCCGGCATAAAACTCGGGCAGACCTGTCTTCACCGACGCGATGTCGCTCAGGATGCATCTGTCCGCCACATGGGGCAACACTGCCCTGAATGCATCGAGAGTATACTTCACCGTCGCGGCGTTGATCACCATATCGGGGTCGAAGGCATCCACCTCGTCGAAGCTCCCGAAACGACGGCAATTATACGTGAACAGCAATCTCCGTGGATCAGTATCGATAACTCCGACATCATGCTTGCCCGACAACACATCACAGAAGAACGAGCCCATCTTACCGGCTCCTATTATAAGTATCTTCATCACTTGCCTCCGTTGAAAATTTCTATCTGCTGACGTACCGACTCCTCATGTATGGCCGACAGCACCGTTCGCATGAAATCGCCATCCATACCCATATCCTCGGCCGACTTCACGCGGTTTTGCATTATCTCATCATGACGGCCGATCTGCACCACCGGCATACTATGCTCTTTCTTGTATCGGCCAATCTCGCGCGAAACCGCCATACGCTTGTTCAGCACCTCGAGAAGTTCGTTGTCGAGTCCGTCGATCTGACGACGGAGCATGGCGAGACTCTCCGTCGTAACAGCCGAGTCGCGCAGCACAAGTGCATCGAGTATCACCTCGAGCACTTCGGGTGTCACCTGTTGGTCTTTGTCGCTCCAGGCACAGTCGGGATTGCAGTGGCTCTCCACGATAAGGCCGTCGAAACCCATATCAAGAGCCTGCTGCGACAACGGCGCTATCAGCTCACGCTTACCACCGATATGACTCGGGTCGCAGATAAGCGTCAGGGCCGGGTAGCGGCGGCGTAGCTCTATCGGTATATGCCACTGAGGCATATTGCGGTAGATATGGCGGCCATAAGCGCTGAACCCCCGGTGGATAGCTCCTATCCGGTGTATGCCGGCGTTATACACTCGCTCAAGGGCACCTATCCATAGCTCGAGGTCGGGGTTGACCGGATTTTTAACAAGCACCGGGATATCGACTCCAGAGTCGCGCAAGGCATCGGCTATCTCCTGCACCGCAAAAGGATTGGCCGACGTTCTCGACCCTATCCATAGCAGATCCACCCCGGCATCGAGGGCAACCTCGACATGCTGACGGTTGGCGACCTCGGTAGCAGTAAGCATACCAGTCTCTTCCTTTACCTTGGCAAGCCACGGGAAACCGACACTGCCGACACCCTCGAATCCACCAGGTTTCGTGCGTGGCTTCCATATGCCGGCGCGGAATATCTTCACCCCGTTGCGAGCCAGACCGCGAGCCGTGGCAAGCATCTGTTCCTCGCTTTCGGCACTGCAGGGGCCGGCTATCACAAGAGGACGGTCATTGTATGATTGTATCGGAAATAAGGCTTGTATATCTTTCATAATTTTTTCAGTATTTACTTTTTAAGTTGTTTTATACGGAGCAGAGCCTGCTCAAGTTTCTCTTCTGCCGCACATAGCGATATGCGTATATACCGCTCGCCATTATGCCCGAATATAAATCCCGGAGCGACAAACACCCGGGCCCCGTAGAGTATCCTGTCTGCCATAGCCTCAGACGACGGCTCTTCGTCAGGTATCCGGCCCCAAAGAAACATTCCCACGCTATTCTCATCTGCCCGGCAACCGAGAGTATCCATTATCTCGAGTGCAATCTTTTTGCGACGTCCGTAAGCTTCGTTATTCGACTTGTACCAATCATCCGGAACATCGAGGGCCTGAGCGGCGGCAAGCATCATGGGTCGGAACTGTCCCGAATCTATATTGCTCTTCACCTTCAGCACCCACTGTATGAACGTAGGATTTGAAGTCAGCATTCCTATGCGCCAACCGGCCATATTGTGGCTCTTGCTCATCGAGTTCATCTCTATAGCAACATCCTTGGCCCCCGGGGTCTGCAATATGCTCATCGGGGTATCGTTGAGGATAAAACTGTAAGGATTGTCGTGGGCTATCACTATACCGTGACGCCGACCGAAGTCTATCAAGCGGGCAAAAAGTTCGGCTGTGGCAGGTGCGCCGGTGGGCATATGGGGATAATTCACCCACATCAGCTTTATGCGGTCGTGAGGCAGACGCTCCAGAGCATCGAAGTCGGGGTGCCAGCCATTATCTTCGCTAAGGTCATAGGTAAATATCTCAGCCCCGGCAAGACGGCTCACCGACGTGTAGGTCGGATACCCCGGATCGGGCACCAACACCCCGTCGCCGGGATTGAGAAACGCCAGCGACACATGCAGTATACCTTCCTTCGACCCTATCAGGGGCTGTATCTCGCTGTCGGCATCAAGCTCTACTCCATAGTGGCGTCTATAGAAACGTGCCATAGCATCCCTCAGCTCAGGTATACCTTTCCCAGGCTGATAACCGTGGGCATTGGCTTGACGCGACACTTCACATAAGGTGTCGATGACATCTGCCGGAGGCATACGGTCGGGCGACCCTATGCCGAGCGATATTATATCAAGGCCCTCGGAGTTGAGGCGAGCCACCTCGCGCAACTTACGCGAGAAATAATATTCCTGTACCGACTCCACCCGGTCGGCTGCATGTATCTTTTTCATATCAATTCATTTTGGCAGGCGGTGTATTCGCCCAATATACGGAGATCATTTGTCAACGGACGCACAGCATCTACTGCCTGACGGTAGCGGTGATAGCTGTCGAATGCAAGATCGATGTAGAAACGGTATTCCCATTCGCGGCCGACGATTGGCATCGACTGTATCTTGGTAAGGTTGATATCGTAGAACGACAATATAGTCAGCACCTTCGACAACGCACCGGTCGAATGAGGCAAAGTGAACACCACCGAAGATTTGTCGATATCCCTCTCCGACGGACGCACTTCCTGCAACGACGACGGATCTGCAAGTATTAGAAATCGGGTAAAATTACGCTTGTTGGTCTCTATGCCACTCTCAAGAATTTCGAGACCGTAGAGACGGGCCGCATACTCGCCGCAGATAGCCGCATGGCCTGTCAGTTTATTTTCAGCTATCTCTCTGGCGCTGCCGGCTGTGTCGAATTTTTCTATCATCCTCAGATTGGGATGTCTGTGCAGATATTGCTCGCACTGCATCAGCGCCATAGGGTGCGAATTGACCTCCGTCAGACTATCGATACTTTGCCCCGGAAGAGCGCACAAGGTGTGGCTGATTCGCATCTTGTACTCCCCCACAACCTGCATGGCCGATGTCCTGAGCAGTTCATGGTTCTGCAAGAGCGACCCGGCTATAGTGTTCTCTATCGCCATGATACCCAGCATCGAAGCATCCGACGCAAGCTCCTCAAACATCTTTTGGAAAGTATCGCAGGCAACCGTATCCACACCGCCTCCAAAGTAAGCATGTGCAGCCGCATCATGGTAACATCCGGCCACACCTTGTATAGCCACGCGTTTGCCGTTTCGTATTCCGTCTGTCATATCTGCTCTTTTAGTCTGAATTAAAAAAAATCCCGCAAATCTCCAAAGAGATGCGGGATCATATTTTGCTAACCTATTGTCACTGTCATATCAAGCATATGCCGTCCCGCTTCCATTCCTTGGCAAAATAGAAGTACGAAAAATAATATGCGTAAAATCGTTTCGACATACTTTCTTTAACTTGATGTGGCAAAATTAATCCATCTTTTTCAATTATGCAACATTTTGCCAATAAATTTTACTCATAAGTAAGTGGTGGAAATTAGT
>DKVO01000028.1 GCA_002491245.1 Porphyromonadaceae bacterium UBA7176 | reverse complement strand
GGCAACGTCTTATGGATAACGCCGGACTTCAGTCCGGTGGTGGTATAGCAAATAAAAAGGCGTATCGGAGATACGCCTCATGAAACAGCCAAAGCAATTATAGGAATAAAAAGCTCCGCATTCCCCCCCCCCACAACCTCGCCTTCGCAAAAATAGGAGCGCGACGCTCCGCGTCGTGCCTAAAGGCCAGTAGCGCCTCCGTAAAGCAGAGACCCCTCGGTTAACCACGCATGAAGCACCAGCCTCCCCACAGCAATAAAAAAAACGGGAGGCCGCTCAGCGACCTCCCGTAAAAACATCTTATCTCACAGCAACCTTCGCCGTGCTCGTATCAGCCGTCACTATATAGATACCGGCAGCTACCGGAATTTGCGTACAAGCCGAGGCCGTCACAGAAGCCACACACTTGCCATCGGGCGTGAACACCTTCACTTGGTAACCCTCAGCTCCTGCCACAGTTATGACACCCTTGCCGCCGTTGATGGAGATATTACCCTCCGTCACGTCTGTGATTGATGACTGGTTGACCGAAACCTCGTTCGATGCAGCCGATTCGCCGTGAGTATACACAGCCGTCACTACATATTTGTTGTTCCTGTCAGCATCTTCCGTGTCGACATACTCAAAGTCCTCTACAGGCTCTGCATTCACCTTCATTTCATTGCGGTAGATATTGAACCCTTTCAGACTCAGTCGGTCATCATCGCCCTTGGCGATATAGCGGATATCATCAATCATGAGCATCATCGCGTCGTTGGCGCAATAGCGTATGGCAAAATGTCGGGTGCCGGCCGGAAGACGGAACTCGTAAGGAGTCCATGCATGGGGAACAGTACCGATTTTGCCGATTACCGTGAAATCAGCTATATCCGTACCCTGCGACGATGCCAGAACCTCAAGCTCCTCCGATACCGACGAACTGTAGCTCTTCGCATGGAACGACACATATTGCATCTCTCCCGAAAGCTCGGGCGAGATTGCCCAGTCGTCATTACGTCCGCCACGGGCATACATCGCCGCGAGGTATTTCGAACCCGATACAGCCGCAAAACTGCTTCTGAATTGCGAAGGTATTGCTTCCGAAGCCCCATCTACAACATAGAATGAATGTTGTTCGCCATCTGTTATTCCCGGAAATTTGACATTCTTGAAAGCTCCTGTGGGCAGGCGGTCGCCGTCGACGAATGTCCAGCCTTCCAGTTCCGATGCAAAGGACTCCGCGTTTTCTACAGTTTCGTTCACCGCTTCTGGAACGGCGAAATCATCATAGGCCGGTTCGCTCCATGTCAGCGATGCTTTGCCGCTGTTGTCAAGCCGTCCCTCGAGGTTCGTGACTGTTGGATAGATCGATACGACAGGAGTCACCGCAACGGTCGCACCTGCATCATTGCCCGTATTGCCGTCGCTTGCAAGTATGGCCCTTGCTTGAAGTTCTACATCGTCGGTGCTGAGAGGATGCATCGTCACGCTGAACTGACGGGCTCCGCTTGCCCCAGCTTCCAATCGCTGGCACGGCAGGGTCTGGAGCAACTTCCCGTTGGCATATAGCGCAAGGTCGAATTTCTCTACTGCCTCCGTGCCAAGGTTCGTGTAGCGCACCGACACCTTGTAATCATCGCCGGCCCTTACATGTCCTGGAGCAGCTGTCGCTGCAATGGCTATGTCGTGGGCCACACTGCTGCCAACGCGGATATTGTCGAGCGGCGTGTTTGAGAAGTCCACTACTTCCGCTCCGATTTTGAATATGATAGTCTTTCCGGCATAGCTGTCAAGTGGTACCGTTACAAGATGCCAGCCTAAATCAGGGCTGATTTCCGATGCCGTAGTAGACAGTAGAGTAGTGAACTCTCCACCTGCCTCAGCTATTGAAACCTCCAGTTTGTTGTTCGATGGCTGACCCGTCTTGCTGTCTGCAATAGTGAAAGAATAAAATGTAAGAGCAGGGTTCACCATGCCCGAAAGGTCGATCTTTCCGCTTTGGATAGAGGCATTTGCTCCTACGGCGCTGCCGGTGATGGAGATTATTCCGTTGTCGCCGTCCTGCGAGGCTACACCGTCGGCATCGGTATGTAGGCTCACGCCTCCGCGGTAGCCCTTGTTCATGGCGAGTGTCGATTGGCAGATTCCGTTGCGGAACGATTCTCTGAAGCCGTCGTCGGGCGTACCTATAGGCATCTGTTCCGACATGGCCGGTTCGCCCTCGATTTCGTCTCCGCCCTCAACCGCGATAATCGGGAAGACAACAAACTGTATATAAGCCTGGCTTCCTGCCGGCGTAGCCCTGAAGGTTGCCGAGTTAGTCGTCAGATTGAGTGCATTGATATCCATGTCGCCACTCATATACGACGCTATGTCGTAGGTGATGAGCGATGGATTGATTGGGCCGCCGTGGACGCCGGTGCTCACGCGGTCCCAGCTCACAGTCACAACCCCCTCTTCGATTTCTACAACTTTGAGATTGGTTGGCATCGCCGGTTTGTCAAGTCCTGCGAACGCTGTTGCTTTCGCAGCCTCGCTTGCGCCGGCGCTGGTATAGGCGATGGCCGTATATTCGTTCAATCCGGCTGCTGGGTTTTCATCGCTCCATTCGAGGTGTTCTCCGGGTGTCGGAGTTGTGAACGTGTGTTTAAGTTCGTTACCGCGGAGTATCTCTATCTTGTCAAGCGATTTTAGCTCTTGGCCCTGGAATGTAAGAGCCGGTGCTGTCAGGCTGATGTTCACCTTCATCTTTCCGTCGGCATCGCCATGTGCAGTGAAATCGGCCACTGTTGCCGGCACATTGTTGTCGAGCGGTGCTTCGATACTGATGTTGTCAATCTGTAGTCCCCAACCGTCATTGATCAGGTTATGGAATCCGATATAGTATAATCCATCGCTTTCGGGGGCGATGGTGCCGCTGTAGTTGACAAACGACTCCGACGTAATCTCAAAAGCTTCGACCACTGTTGTTGTCATGGCCTCTTCGGTCGGTGCAGTGCCGAGTTTTATCTCCATTTTCTCTGCATCCCATGAACCCATGTCAGCTTTCGCATCATAAGTCAGCTTATAGATATTGCCGCCCTTGAGTTTGATAGGTGGAGTGATAAGCCATGCATTGCCGTTGGCATACGACGAATACACAAATCCTTTTTTGTCATAGCGCCAACGGTCGATTATGGTAAAGGCATCCAACGCGCTGGCATCGGCGAAATCTTCGAGATACGGAGGCTCGATTGTGCCTGTGCTATATGAGTTCGATTTGGTCCCGGCCGAAATGGCATCGCCCATCACGGCGCTTACTGTGAAGCTATATGAAGCGTAGCCCTCGGCTGGTGGTAGTTGTCCACTGTATGATGTTTGGTCGGTTTTCTCCGCAACTGTCACATTCCCCGGGTTCATCACCACATTGTAGCGCACATCAGCTGCTGCGAAATAACCTTTGGTGGCAGCTGTGGTCACGGCGTCCCATGTCACTGTCGCCGTATTGTCGTCCGAAACGCTCATCTTCACATTCCCCGGAGCATTGGGTGTTGCGAAACCTGCATAGAAGTTTGCTTTGAGCGCCTGCGATGCTCCTGACTCGTTGCTCACGCTCACACTTACCTCATGATTGCCTCGTTTGTCAAATGTGACTGGTATGTCCACGATTTGTCCGGGAGTGCAGCTTCCTTCAGGCAGTGCGTTTCCGTCGATTGTGACGGCATACTTCAGTGTCCCTTCGAGGGCTGAGCCGTCGATGCTCTGGCTTGGTGCGGTAAATCCGATTGAACCTTCGAGCGAGCCGCCATCGAAATCAAACGTCATATCTGTCGGTGCTGCCGGCACAGTTCCGTCGGTCTTGGCCGGAATATAAAGACCCATTATCTCCTCGTTGCCGGGCAGGTCGTAGAGGTGTGTCGCTACACCTGTCGTGAGGCTCACCTCATAGATTGCTCCGCTGTTGTCGGCCGGGCAGACATTCCACAGCAAGCGGTCTCCTGCGGCATCGTAGGTCATCGACGATTGATACAAAGGCTGTTGCCCGGTGTCGCCGATTTTTGCCACTTCTCCTTCATATGCATCTACAATCAGGTAGAGGGCCGATGACTTCACTGCTCCGTTCTCAATTTCGCGCCGGATAGCATACAGCTTGCCGTCGTTGTCCGCCGCGATGGCGCACCAATCTCCGGGGAGGTCCACTATTTTGGAAGTTCTGAAATTTGAGTAATTGATAGTTCCAAGCATATAGCCCGTCATATCGTCATCTTTCCAGAATATACCGTAAACGGTGCCGGTAGTCGGGTCTACAGTCATGTCTGCACTCACGCGGTTGGCAAAATATGACTCCTTGTCATAAACCATATCTCCCGTATTGATATCGTATCCTTTCGCGTATACTGTTATACCGAAAAGATCGTCATTCTCCATCTCATGGGCGTAGAAGACATCATCCTTCAGCACACCGCCGTCGGTAGCCTTCGCCTTGTCGACAATCATAGTCGACGATGTTGGCGAGAGCGAATACACGCCATACTTTTTTGTTCCGCCCCAGGTGTCGGAGTGGATTACA
Organism: Porphyromonadaceae bacterium UBA7176; assembly: GCA_002491245.1. Classification (GTDB taxonomy): domain Bacteria; phylum Bacteroidota; class Bacteroidia; order Bacteroidales; family Muribaculaceae; genus CAG-873. Next base: position 68,943 of record DKVO01000028.1, on the reverse strand, counting down.
CCTCCGGCAACTATAGGCATTGCGTCAGATTTTGCTGTCTGGCGCATACGGAGGCGAGGTACTCCTTGTAGTGCCTCGCTCGGTTGGTTGCGGTCGCCGCGGATCCGTGGTGCGAGCACTTCTTCTGCTTGCTCTGCTTGCTTGACAGGTGTCGTAAGTTTCGATTGGCGTGGGTGGATGCGAACCGCCTCATCTGCCGGCGATGCGAAGGCGAGCGCTAAGGCCATGCCGGCGAATACTGTCCGCAATATATTTGTATTCATAATATTATGCTGTTATCTGAGTATGACTTTCATAGTGTCGTTGCCGACGGTGAGGATATATATGCCGGGTGCGTTTGCGCTCACTCGGCATGGGCCGATTGCCGATGCTGCGATACGGCCGGTGAGATCGTAGAGTCTTGTCTGTGTGCTTGCCGACACTCCGTCTACGTTCACCGTCAACCCATCGATATTTATCGAAGTGCTGTTGCCGATTTCTACGATACCGCTCGTAGCTGTGTCGACGGCCATTTCCTGCGATACTTGCGAAAGACCCGTCGCTCCTCGCCCTACAACGGTGTAGTAGTACGTCTTTCCGGCCTCGAGACCCGACACCGCACATTCTGTCGCTCCGGCGACATTCAGTGGATTGTATCCTTCAACTGCTGCGGCAACATAAGTTGTTCCGTAACATACCGTCACATCATCTATCGCCACATTACCTTTCTGGCACATTGCTGTGATGCGGATAGCTGTGGTCCCGGCCGGCATTTCGTCGACTCTGATGGTGGCGCCACCCTTAGTGGTCGTTATGGCTTCGTCTGTTACTATGTTCCAGCGATTGCCGTCCCAAGCCTCGAAGCGGAGCTTATCACCCTCAGAGGTATTGCTGCCGCGGCTCCATAGCGAAAGGCCCGTCACACCTTCGGCATATACCGGTGAGGTTAGACCTTGTCCCGTACCCAACCGCAGCGAGGGGGCCGATGACCCGGCCATACCGGCCATATTGTAAATCATATTGGATGAGCAGTCCCATCCACCGAGATTGGCAAGACCTTCATCAAAGGCCATCACATCCTTTTTGGGCCCCGACGCTGTCTTTGTGTATACCGTCAGATCATAGCTCTCGGCTCCGGGGAGAGCCACCCAACGGGCTGTGAACCCTTCCGCCGATACATCCTCGGCGGCCAGTGCCTCGGCATACAGTTCGGGGAGCGGTTGGCCTGTGGTCTCTGTCGTGATTGGCTTTGATGCGAGAGTCAGGCTCACGCCATCAAGACCTTGCACCGAATACATATATTTTGTATCCGCTTCAAGACCTGTCACGGCATACGACGATCGCTTTCCTACAAAAAGATTGTCGTAACCATCCACAGCACCGTCCTCATCACTGACCGTAAGCAGATACGAAACATCCGGACGGGCTTCCCAGATAGCCGTAAAGCCATGTGCGCCCACCTCCTGGGCTGCGAAGCTTCTCTCTTGCTGAGTGTTTGCTTTGCCTCCGGCTACCTTGAATGTCACCATTTCGCCGTTTTCAGCGATTTCGGTCATGGGGAGTTTGTCAAGATTTCCGTTCCATGTCTTCAGGATATGTGAGCTTACTCCGGCCGCACCGGGGAAAGAGTCGCCTGTGCGGCTGTCTGCTGTCGCTCTGCCATCAGCTTCCACGAGGTCTACGTGTTGGTGGTAGGCATCATTGTTCACCGTATTCGTCGACCACATTCCTTTATCATAGTGTATATGCCATATGAGCATACCTTCGCCGGGTAGATATGTGTCCCAACCCTCGCGGCGGCGGTTCTCAAGCAGGAAATATTCGTTTGTGTCAGTAGTCTTCACAACCGCAGCTATTCCGTAGCTCAGAGGTAGCAGGGTAGCGTCGCAGGCCTCGGTGATTTCTGCCGGTTTGAGCCAGCCGAGTGCCGTCCGTTCGAACGACGAATAGAGCGGCGGTGTGCAGCCGTTGTTGTTGTAGGGACCGGCATCGAGGGTCGACCACGGGCCCGGTGTGAATGCATCGCTCTCCTCTGTGGCATAGAGGTCGGGGAGGCCAAGCACATGCGAGAATTCGTGGATAAAGGTACCGACACCGTCGGGGCGGCCCTCCTGCCACTCGTTGGAGCAGGCATAGTAGTCGAGCTTCTTGCCGTCAAAAGTATAGTCGCCCAAAAGTGCTATGTTCGACGAGTGGGGCCACACGGTATCATCTCCGCCTCCGGCGGCTTCGCTCTGGCCGGCATAGAAGACAAACACGTTGTCAATCACTCCGTCGCCGTCAGTGTCGTATTTAGTGAAATCAATCTCATCGTCGAGCAGTTGGCAAGCCTCAATCACCATCTCTTCCGGGTGACGGTCACCATAAATGGTATTGCCCCCGTAATATTCGCGAGGACGAGAGAGGGTGACTGGCCCCACCACATCAAACTCAGGGGTGAAACGCCCGTCTGAATTCTCGCTGAAAAAATCGATGGCCGACCCCGTCGCATCATAGTCTGAAAAACCGGTTTGGTTGAGCATTCGGTCAAAATAATCGTGGGCATTGCTTAGCGTCATCTTCACATCCGAGTATTCAACCAATATCACCAGCGCCTTGGGCGATCCGGTCCGGGGGAAAGTGCCCTCATTGTAGAGGCCCGGATAGGAATTCGAACGGCTTGCACGGTGTTTGCGGACACTCCTGAATGCCTGTCGGCGGTCGATGGACGGTAGGCTTAGTTCTGTCTTGGAGTCTCCGTTGTATTTTAATCCGCTGCTTCTTAGCTCTTTGCCATCAAAAGAAGCATAATAGAATGTCCCGGATGCATATACAAGCGGATAACCGTCGGGCGTAGTGTAGAGATGGGCATGTTCGTCGCCGACAAGGCGTACAGACACTTCTGTACCGTCGGGTTGTCTCATGCTGATAAGCCCTGGTTTGGCCGGGATCGCATACGCGCTTGCTATCGCGCATGACAACAAAATCGGCGCCAGGGCTTTCTTGATGACAATTGGTTCCATAGTTTCTTTCTGCTATTACTTTTCGATGCAAATTTACGCATAATTAAGCAAAAAATGTCCGCCGTTTTTCAAAAATGTTGACTTTTATATAAAATTCGCCGGAATCATTTCTGACTCCGGCGAATTTTTTCAATTAGCTGACTGTATGCTTATTCCCACTCGATGGTTGCCGGTGGTTTGGAGGATATGTCATAGCATACACGGTTCACGCCGCGCACTTTGTTTATAATCTCATTGCTCACTTTGGCCAGGAACTCATAAGGCAGGTGCGCCCAGTCGGCTGTCATGGCATCGGTGGAGGTGACGGCGCGGAGTGCCACCGCGTTTTCGTATGTGCGCTCGTCGCCCATCACTCCCACACTCTGCACGGGCAGAAGGATTGTGCCGGCCTGCCATACCTTGTCGTACAACCCCCAGTCGCGGAGGCCCTGGATAAAGATATGGTCTGCTTGCTGAAGCACTGCTACTTTCTCGGGAGTGATGTCGCCGAGAATACGCACTGCCAGACCCGGGCCTGGGAACGGATGGCGTTTGATCAGATGCTCGGGCATACCGAGGGCGCGGCCGACAGCTCTGACTTCATCCTTGAAGAGCAGGCGGAGCGGTTCGCACAGCTTGAGCTTCATGCGCTCGGGGAGGCCTCCGACGTTGTGGTGGCTCTTGATTGTGGTGCCGGTGATGGAGAGCGACTCGATGCAGTCGGGGTAGATTGTGCCTTGTGCGAGCCACTTAACATCTTCGATTTTCGACGCTTCCTCATCGAAAACCTTGATGAAATCGGCGCCGATGATCTTGCGCTTGCGTTCTGGTTCGGTCACACCGGCAAGATCGGCGAAGAAACGGGCCGAAGCATCGATGCCACGGACATTCAGGCCAAGGCATTCATAGTCACGCAGAACCGACTTGAACTCCTCGTAGCGCAACATGCCGTGGTCCACAAAAATACAAGTCAGACGGTCACCGATCGCTTTGTTGAGAAGCACGGCGGCTACCGATGAGTCAACACCACCGCTGAGACCGAGCACAACCTTGTCGTCGCCCAACTGTTCGCGCAGCTCGCGCACGGTGCTCTCGATGAAACTTTCGGCGCTCCACGAACAGTCGGCACCGCAGATACCAACGGCAAAGTTGCGCAGAAGCGTCATGCCACATTCACTGTGGTATACTTCCGGGTGGAACTGTACGCCGTAAACATTTCGGCCAACATCGGCCATGTAGGCTGCGAATTGAACTTCGGGTGTCGAGGCAACGCAGCGGCAGTGGTCGGGGAGTTTGGTGATTGTGTCGCCGTGGCTCATCCAAACCTGAGCGCCGGGCTCGATGCCGTCGAAAAGAGGGCAATCGGGAGATATGTCGCGCAGATGGGCGCGGCCATATTCGCGGCTCGATACCGGCTCAACCTTGCCGCCGAACTCATACGCCATCAGTTGGGCGCCATAGCAGATGCCAAGCACAGGTACGGCTGCCATTATCGGTTCGAGGTCGATGTGGAACGAATCGGGAGCATAGACACTCAACGGGCTGCCCGAAAGAATTACGCCGATGATACCCTCGGCCTTCTCGCGGCCATAAGGGTACTTGTTGTAAGGGATGATTTCGCTGTAGATGCCGAGCTCGCGCACACGGCGACCGATGAGCTGGGTGGTCTGCGATCCGAAATCAAGTATGACAATCTTTTGCTGCATGTATATTGGTTTATATATTTGTTTCTGAGTGGGTTCAACGGCGCCAGAATGCCGGGGTGAGGAGGACGAGGACGGTGAATATCTCGAGTCGGCCGATGAGCATCAGCGACGAAAGTATCCATTTTGCCGCGTCGGGCAAGATATCGTAGTTGTTGCCGTAGCCGGTCACACCGGCACCGAGACCGGTATTCGACAGGCATGAGAACGACGAGAAGAAGGCATCGACGATAGGCACGTCGAACAGTGTCAGCGCAAGGCCGCCACCGACCGTCAGCAACATGTAGATGCACAGGAATGCGATCATTTTCGACACCAGATCGGGATTGACAACACGGTCGTTGACCTTCACCGACAATATCGAATTGGGGTAGAGACAGCGGTAGAGCTCATTATCGGCATTTTTGAAGAGATAGAGTATGCGGTCGATTTTGGCGCCGCCGCTGGTGCTGCCGGCGCAGGCTCCGAAAAACATCATCACGAAGGTGAGGGCGAGGACAAACGGGCCCCACGACTCGAAATTGTTGACCGTGAAACCTGTCGATGTGATGGTCGACACGATCTGGAACAGTGGGTCTATCGTCACGCTCTGCCAGCCGTCATACTGGCCGCGGATCAATATGGCCAGAGCGAACAGCGCAAGCATGATGGCGATGATGCTCACGTAGACTCGGAACACATCATTCTTGCGCAGGGCCGAGAAATTGCCTTGCAAAGTCTTGAACATCAGACCGAAGTTGACACCTCCGAGAAACATGAACAATATCAGTACCGACTTGATATACACCGAGTCGTGCCAGGCGGCGATGCCCGAACTGTTGCTTGAATAGCCGCCAGTGGATATGGCGCCGAAGGCGTGGCACACGCTCTCGAAAAGGCTCATGGGGCCGGCCCAAAGCAGCAATATGAGCAGCAGTGTAAGCGATAGATATATGAACCACAGACTTTTGGCTGTTTGGCTTATACGAGGCCGTATTTTGTCGTGGGTGATGCCGGTCACTTCGGCATTGAACATCTGCATACCGCCCGAGTGGTTGAGCATGGGGATTACGGCCAGAGTGAACAGGATTATACCCATGCCCCCTATCCATTGCATCATGGCTCGCCAGAGGTGGATGCCGTGGCTCATTTCGCTAACCGAATTGATTACCGACGCTCCTGTGGTTGTGAAGCCCGACATCGCCTCGAAAAAAGCGTCGCTGAAGCTCAGGTGATGGCTACAGAAAAGGAATGGGATAAGGCCGAACAATGAGAAGACGACCCACACCAGGGCGGTGAGCAGGAAGCCATCGCGTTTGCCCATGTGAAGGCTTGTAGGCCTCGACCTGAATGCCAGCAACAGGCCCACCGATGCGGTCAGTGCTGTCGTTCCGGCAAAAGGCAACCAGTCGTCCTCGCCGTAAGCCAGGCTGGTGACGGCCGGAAAAATCAGGAAGCCGGCCTCTATCATCAGCAGCCAGCCCATGATGCGCATGAGCAGGCGGAAGTTGATGAGGTGGGCTCTGGCGATTTTAAGCATATCAGTTGAAGAGTTTTTCTACTTTATGAAGTGCACCGGCAAGACAGAACACCAGCACATGATCGCCGGGTTCGATGATCGTGTTGCCCGTGATGAGCATACCCTCGTCGCCTCTTATCAGGCCGGCGAGGGTGAGGTCGCGAGGTAGGGTAAGGTCCTTGACGGCTGCATGGGTGATTTTAGAGCCGGGACGAGCCTCAAGTTCGGCTACCTCGGCATCGGCCAGGGCAAGGCATTTTGCCGTCGAGGAGTCGGCGTCGAGAAGAAGTTGGAATATGGTGCTCGACGCAAGCAGTTTCTTGTTGACTACAGTACCGATATTGAGGTTCTCGGCCTGGGATATGAACTGGAGGGTCTCGACGTCGGCCACTGTTTTCTTTACGCCTAATTCTTTAGCTGTGAGACATGTGAATATGTTTGTCTCGCTGCTGTCGGTAAGAGCGACAAAAGCGTCCATATCGGCGATACCTATGTCGGCGAGGAGGTCGAGGTCACGGGCGTCGCCGTGGATTATCTCGCATTCCGGACATTTCTGTGGCAGGCGTTTGCAGCGTTCGAGGTCATCGTCGATTATCTTGAAGCGAAACTCCTCATGACCGAGATTGACGAGGCGTATGGCTATTTTCGAAGCACCCATGATGAGCACGCGCTTGACGCGTTGTTCAGTTTTGCCGGTGAGCGATATGAGTTCTTCGATATGGTCTCGGGTGGTGGTGAAGTAGAGTATGTCGCCGGCGTCGATGCGGTCGTCGCCGCGTGGTATGATTGTCTCGTGGTTGCGTTTGATTGCCGATACGTGGAAATTGCGGTTCGTGAACGCGAAATCCTTGAGCTTCATGCCGGCGATAGGTGCTCCCTGACGTATCTTGACGCCGGCCAGTATGATGCGGCCGTCGTGGAGCTCAAACCAGTTGCGTGCCCATGTGCGCTTGAGTGCACCGATAATCTCTTGAGCGGCAAGATATTCGGGGTAGATCACACGGTCTACTCCCATGTGACGGACGTGTTTGGCATTGGCCGGGTCCATGAATTCGTAGGAGTCGATACGGGCCACAGTTGTGGTCGCGCCAAGGTTCTTGGCTATCGAGCAGGCTACGATATTGTTTGATTCGTAGGGCGTTACGGCGATGAAAAGATCGCAGTTGCCTGCCCCGGCTTCGCGGAGTGTGGCGAAAGAGGTAGGGCTGCCGGCGACTGTCATGAGATTGTAGTTGGCATCGAGTACGGCAAGGCGTCCGGCGTTGTCGTCGACCAGCATGATGTCCTGCTCCTCGTTGCTGAGGAGTTTGGCAAGATGAGAGCCTACTTCGCCGGCTCCGGCTATTACGATTTTCATTTTGCGGTAACTTCGTTGATAGCTTCAAGGATGGCCTCGCTGTCGAAACTGCATAGATGTTGCAGCTCCTTGGGTGATCCTTGGGGTATGAACTTGTCGGGTACGCCGAGGCGTTTCACCGTGCGGACGTAGCCGTTGTCCTGAAGCCAGTCCTCGACGGCGCTTCCGAGGCCGCCGTTGCGCGAGCCGTCTTCGACGGTCACTATCGGACAGTCTTTTTCGGCGACTTCTTTCATCATTTCATCGTCGATAGGCTTGAGGAATATCATGTCGTAGTGTGCGGCGTCGATACCGGCATCCTTTGCCCGGGCCACGGCTTTTGCCGCGTCGGCGGCTACTGGGCCTATTGTGAGCACAGCCACTTGCTTGCCGTCGGTCAGTCGTTCGCCTTTGCCTATTGTCATGGCTTCCAGTGGGCAGCGCCAGTCGATATCGTCCGATGCTCCTCGCGGATATCGTATTGCGAAAGGCCCGTCGTAGGTCTGGGCCGTGTAGAGCAGCCGGCGCAGGGCTTTGCCATCGCGGCCCGATGCTATCGTCATGCCCGGCACTGTACGCAGATAAGCCATGTCGTTGACGCCGTGGTGGGTGGCTCCATCCTCGCCGACGAGTCCGGCGCGGTCGATGCAGAATGTCACCGGCAGGTGGTTGAGGGCGACATCGTGGATTATGTGGTCGTAGGCGCGCTGGAGGAAACTCGAGTATATCGCCACGAACGGATGCATCCCATCTTTGGCCAGGCCTCCGGCAAAGGTCACGGCATGGCCCTCACTGATGCCTACATCAAACACCCTGTCGGGCATCTCGGCCTGTAGGGCCGATACCGAGGTACCCGAGAGCATGGCGGCGGTAATGCCTACGATTTTAGGGTTTTGACGGGCAAGTTCCACAAGTGTCTCGCCAAATATGTCCTGATATTTCGGAGCTTTGGTCGGATCGGGTTTGGCAGCTTCACGCACACCGGTGGCCGGATCGAATTTGCCCGGGGCATGCCACGATGCCGGGTCGGCTTCGGCCGGTGCGTAGCCCTTGCCTTTGACGGTGCGCAGATGCAGTATCCTGGGGCCGCTCATATCGCGTATGTCGTTGAGCACGCGCACGATTGTGGGTAGATCGTGACCGTCGAACGGCCCGAAATATCGTATGTTGAGTCCTTCGAAGAGGTTCTGTTGCTTGGTGATGAGCGATTTGAGGCTGTTGTTGAAGCGGAGCAGGGCACCACGTCGTTTGTCGGAGACGAGATGCAGTTTCTTGAGCGCCTTGAATGCCTTGTAACGCAAGTCGTTATAAAATTTGGATGTCGTGAGGTGGGCGAGATACGAATTGAGAGCTCCTACGTTGGCATCGATAGACATGTCGTTGTCATTGAGCACGATGAGGAGATTGTTCGGAGTATTCGATGCGTTGTTCAGTCCCTCGAATGCCAAGCCACCGCTTATCGAGGCGTCGCCTACGATGGCCACTATATTGCGCTTGGGATCGTCGTGTTGCATCCTCGAGGCCACAGCCATGCCCAAAGCTGCTGAAATCGAGTTCGATGCATGTCCGGCGGCAAAAGTGTCGTATTCGCTTTCGGCCGGCGACGGAAAGCCGCTCAGACCGCCAAATTTACGGTTTTTGTCGAATAAGTCGCGGCGTCCTGTAAGGAGTTTGTGCCCGTAAGCCTGGTGTCCGACGTCCCACACCAACCTGTCGTAAGGTGTGTTGAACACATAGTGTAAGGCTACCGTTAGCTCGACGGCACCCATGCTCGATGCGAAATGGCCGGGGTTGCCGGCAAGCGAATGTATGAGAAAATCGCGTATCTCGGCGCACAGCTGTGGTAGCTGCCCGGGCTCGAGGCGGCGCAAGTCGGCAGGACTGTCGATAGAGGCCAGCAAGGGGCCACAGGCAAAAGTCGATGCTGTACTCATTTCTTTATGTATTTTTTATACATCGGTACGAAAATGATGATAGCCGAGGCCACGATGACAAAGGCAATGTAGGGCGTGAAAGGGGTGTGGGTGAGGATATAACCCACCAGACCAAGCCAAAGTAGCCCCAATATGACAAACCGCAGTATGACCGATGTTTTCATCCCGGATTAGAGTGTGTTTGCTTTTCTGTTTGTGCAAAGTTACGGCTTTTTTGGCGTATGAGCAAACAAAAACATAAGCCACTGAAAAAAGAAAGGCGGCCCGTCGACGGGTCGCCTTTCCCAAGGTTGAATGTGTGTTATGTTATCGGAGAGGATTTTTTTACAAATTGTTTTGACGCTGCAAAGTTAGCGTATTTTTTAACAAAACAAAAATTAAAAATCAATTTTTGCCTGTCGTGCTGCCTGACGTGCCGGTGTGACGGGGCGCAGAGCTATGCGGAAGTGGTTTTTGCCACCGAAAACCCGATTGTCGTCGGACGGCGGAGCCTGTCCGCAGCTTGTACCTCCGAGGCCTGTCTGTCCGATGTCGAGGTGCCATTGTGTCGCGCCTTGTGCCGGCAGCTGGTAGATGTGAGGTGCGGCCACGAGCTGGGCGTCGGTGTAGGGCAGGGCGGTGGCGCTCATCGGTTGTGAAGCTACAGCGACGATACCATTGCCTGCATTATCGGTCAGGGCTGCCCATCGCACGTCTTCTCGGTTGGCCATGCCTTGCGGACGGGCATAGTTGACAAATTGACTTGCCACGTCAGAGTTGTACACACCAACGAACTGGCCGCTCTTGCGGTCGTTGTAGTTTTCCTCCGGTCCGCGTCCATAGTAGGTGTAATTGTCGAAATTTGAGGGTACTCCCATCACATATCCCAAGCGAGGCAGCGACAGGTCGGGTTTATTGCCTTCGATGTCGGCGTCGAGGACTACAGACCCATCGGGGTATACGGTCCATGTCTGTCGGGTGACAAACTTGAAGTCGTCGTCGCCGAACGGTCTGTCGGTCAGTTCTTCCACTGTATTGCGGCCCGAAGACCATCCTCCGTTGATCTTGGCGGCGTTGGGCGCCTGTGAACGCACTGTGAAGCTGATCACTGCGTTACCGTTGGCATCGAGGCCGGCATTGTCGAGGGTGGCGTTGTGGTGCAGGTTGTGGAGACCATTGGCATACCATGATTCGTAGGCCCAGTTGTCGTTGTTGACAAATGCCCGGAGAGCGTCGAGGCGCAGGCCCTGTCCGGGTTCAATCATATCGGCACCTTGGTAGTTCAGTTGTGAGAGTGCGCCTGTTGCCGGGTCGAACACCGCTTTGAAGCCGTTGCCGGCGATAGTAATCGCAGTGTCGGTTTTGTCGAGTTTCATTTCTCCGCCCTTTGCAATATCGTTCAACCGTGCGTGGTTTGAGGCTTGGCGTATAGGCAACTGTTCGGCCATCTGCACATATCCCCTGTCGGCCCACGGCATGTCGTTGGCAAGACGGAACTCTACAGTCACGGCCAATTCGCCGTCGAAACCGTCGATGTTGTAGGGCAAGGTCGCTTTTGCGGAACTGCGTGGAGCGACAGGAGCAAGATTTAGGTTTCCACCGTCAACTTCCTTGCCGTCTTCGGTGAGCGACCAGTGCAGAGTATATCCATCGATAGGTTCGAAATAAGCTTTGTTGAATATCTCTATTTCGCCTTTGTCGAGGTTGATGGGGCGCACAGCAACATTCTGGTACACTTTCTTGACTTCGTAATATGCCGGTTTTGGCTCTCTATCGCCGAAGAGGATGCCGTTCATGAGGAACTGACCGTCGTTGGGGTAGTCGCCGAAGTCGCCACCGTAGGCCAGGTAGCGTTCGCCTGTTGATAGGTCGTAGTTGTAGAGGCTTTGGTCAACCCAGTCCCATATCGCACCGCCGCAGACGAAATCGGAGCTTTCGATAGCCTCCCATATCTTCACGAGATCGCCCAGGGCGTTGCCCATAGAGTGGGCATACTCAGAGATATGGAATGGATACACAACATCGGCTTTACCTGATGCCAGATATTCGACATACCCTACAGAGGGGTATTGGTTCGAACCCATGTCGACGATATTGTTATTGCGCTCGTACTGCACCGGACGACTTGTGTCGAAATCTTTTATAGCCTTGTAGGCAGCCACGAAATTATCGCCCGGGCCGGCTTCATTGCCAAGACTCCAGATAACAATCGCAGGGCTGTTGACATTGCTGTGTACCATCTCCATGTTACGGGCAACGTGGGCCGGCCTCCATTCGACCGGATGGCTGAGCGAGGCATCGCCGTAGTAGTATTCGTGACTCTCGATATTGGCCTCGTCTTCAAGCATTATGCCGTATTTGTCGCAGAGATAGTACCAATAAGGAGGCTCAGGGTAGTGGCAGTTGCGCACGTGGTTGATGTTGGCGCGTTTCATTAGCATGATGTCCTGCTCCATCGCCTCGCGTGTTATGGCATGGCCTCTGTCGGGCATACATTCGTGGCGGTTTACGCCTTTGAATTTGATTGGCTGTCCGTTGAGGTAATAGTATCGTCCGGCGATACCGAACGCGTTTTCTTCGGCCGGTGTATCGCGGATCTCAACTTTGCGAAGGCCCGTGTATGACGATACAGTCTCGACGGTACGTCCTTTGCTGTCTTTTAATTGTGCGACAAGCACATAGCGCCAGGGTTTTTCGGCATTCCAAAGTTTAGCCTTGTTGATATTGAGCACTGCTTTACACACCTCCGAGGAGTCTTTTGCAAGAGCCGGAACTGCTACAGAGGTTTGGGCTACGGGAGCGCCGGTAGCGTCGCTGTAGAGTTCGCAGGGGTAGAGTGCGAGGTCGACTTTCATCCCTTTTGCCGCTTTGCCAGAGAGGTTCCGCAGAGTGGTCGTGATATCGAGAGTGGCGCTGCCGGCCTTGAGGTCGATGTCGGGAATTGCCACGAAGTCGGAAATATACAGTTTAGGTGTGGAGTACAGTCTTACCGAGCGGAAAATACCCGGCAGACGGGCCATGTCCTGAGCTTCGAGGAACGATCCGTCGCTGCTGCGGTATACCTCTACCGAAACCGTGTTCTCACCTTTTGTCTTGAGGTAGGGTGAGATGTCGAAGCGAGCGGCGTTGCGCGAATTTTTGCTGAAACCGACATACTTGCCGTTGATCCACAGGTAGAAGAAAGAGTCGACACCGTCGAACTCGATATATACCTCGCGGCCTTTCCAATCCGACGGAATAGAGAAGGTGCGTGTGTATTGGCCCACCTCGTTACGGGCCTTGAATGTGGTCCAATTTTCGGGCGGAGTGCGCATCACGCCGCCACGCCAGTCGTCGGGAGCCACCGTGTGCATGAAAATGACAGGCTGGTTGACATATATCGGGGTGCCATACTTCTGTGTGCCATCGTGCTGCAGGCCCTGTATGCTCCATGATCCGGGCACGTCGATCAGCTCGCGGTCAAGGCAATCGGAGCGGAAGAACGTTGAGTCGCGTTCCCATGGATTGGCCACCCAGCGGAAACGCCATTGACCATCGAGACTCTGTACATATCCGGAACCTTCGGGGAGAACTCCTAATGCGCTTTTTTCGTCGGCGAACGGGTAGAATGTGGCCCGTGGCAACTCTTTGTTGAGCGATAGCCGTTGAGGATTTTGCCACTCTGTACCGTCCGGTGCTGCGACCTGACCGAATTCAAATCCTTCGAGCATAGCGGCTTGTGCTGTTGAAGCCCATGAAAACAAGGATAAGGCAGCAAAGATAATTACCGGTTTTGTCATGGTTAAGGCGTAATAGTTTTTAAGTACTGCAAAGATAGCCGTTAATTTCGATATCGGCAAATTCTACCAATTTTTGGGTATGGTGCGACGATGGTGTTTCCGGTAATTTTGCAGTGTCATTTTTTTAGAAAAACAATGCGATGGACAAAAGAAAAGTAATGCTCCTGATTGCCGGCTCAATACTTATGGCCGGGGTCGCTGTAGGGCTATGGAACCGGTTCTTTTCCCCGACCAGGATAGCTTTTGTAAATTATCAGGCTATAAACTTAGGGCAGATAGCGAGAGCCAACGATAATTCGTTCGTCAAGATCGAAGAACTTCCGGTCGATGACCTTGGCAGGGCCGGCCGTTTCGACATGGTATTTGTCAACGGTATGGGACTCCGCATCACCGGTGAACAGCGGCAGATGCTGCTTGATGCAGCCGAAAGCGGCACACCGGTTCTGACAACGGCAGCAACCAATCCACAGAACTTGATAGTTTCGGTGGACTCAACTGAGGCTGATGTGCTCGGACGTTATCTTACCGGAGGCAGGAGCAACTACCGCAATATGCTGCGTTATGTGCGCAAATATATAGATGGGAAATCAGCCTTTGCAGATGAGCCCGGAGAGCCGGCGGTATCGGCATCGTCGTTGTTGTACTATCCGTCGGACGGCGAAAATATCGGTTTCGCTTCCGTTGCCGAGTTTGAGTCATATCTCAAAAAACTCGGGAGATGGAGTGATACCGCTCCACGGGTGATACTTACGGGTCAGATGGGCGTTCCCGACAGTCTTGTGGTGTCGTTGGAACGGTCGGGCAAAACAGTCTATCCTGTGGCATCGATACAACCCTTTATTGCCGGCGGTCATGCCGACTCGGTAGCGGCCTCGGCTGTAATCAATATGGCTCACGGCCGTCTGGGAGATATGGCTGTCGGCTATCTCCGGCGTAACAATATTCCACTCTTCGCTCCTGTCAACGCCAACCGCGACTATGATGGCTGGATGGCCGACCGTCAGGGTATGTCGGGTGGATTTCTGTCGCAGAGCGTTGTGATGCCCGAAATTGACGGAGCCGTGAGACCATATACTCTTTTCGCCCATTATGAAGGCCCTGATGGTCTGCCTTATGCGGATGCTATCCCAGGGCGACTTGAAGAGTTTGTGGAGACTGTCGGCAATTACCTTGCGTTGCAGCGCAAGGCAAACAGAGACAAGCGTGTGGCTATCTTCTATTTCAAAGGACCGGGACAGAATGCTCTTGTGGCAGAAGGGATGGAGGTTGCCCCGTCGCTCTACAATCTGTTGTGCCGGATGAGAGACGAGGGCTACGATGTCGGTCGGTTGCCCGACACGGCTGCCGATTTCGAGAGGCTGATGAACGAGAATGGAAAGGTTTTCAACCAGTATGCTGCCGGAGCGCGAGAAGAGTTTGTCAAGAACGTAAATACGCAGGCGATATCGGCCGAGAGCTACGACGAATGGTGCGGCAAAGCGTTTTCCGCCGAAATGCGCGAGGCGATAGATGCCGTCGACGGTGCGTTTCCGGGGCATGGTCTCCGTGACGACTCCGGCAGTCTTGCCCTTGCACGTATACCGCTGGGCAACATAGTACTTATACCTCAGACCGCGGCCGGCCTTGGTGATGATGATTTCAAAAACGTGCATGGCACAGATGCCGCTCCTCCTCACAACTATGTCGCCGCATATCTCTGGGCCCGTTATGGTTTCGGAGCGGATGCGTTGGTGCATTTCGGCGCTCACGGGTCGCTTGAGTGCACTCCGGGGAAACAAGTGGCATTGGGCAGTTCAGACTGGCCCGACAGGCTTGTCGGTACGATGCCGCATCTGTATGTCTACTCGACCTCAAATGTAGGCGAGGCGATGATTGCCAAGCGCCGCAGCTATGCCGGTATTGTCAATTACCTCACGCCGCCGTTTATGGAGAGCAATCTGCGCGGAGTGTATAAAAATCTGACAGAAGCGATAGATGATTACAATAAGGCAAAGACGGGAGAGGATAGTGCCCGGTGTGCCCGATTGGTGAAAAAATATACTGTAGACCTCGGAATAAACCGCGAGCTACGCCTCGACAGTCTGTCAGGCCGAGATTACACAGCCGACGATATCATGCGAATAGAGAATTTCGCCGACGAGCTTGTCAACAGCAAGATTACCGGTGCTTCATATGTCTTGGGCCAGCCATATTCACCGACCCATATCAAGTCGACGGTGAGGGCCATGACGGTAGATCCGATCGCATACAGTCTTTTCAAACTTGATGGGGCCAAGGGCCGTGTAGAACCTTATCGGGCAAAAGCTTGCGCTATAGTAGACAAACTGATGGACCGCGGTCCGGCCGACGACAGCGAGATATGCGTGATGACAGGTATTGCCGAGTCGGACCTCGACAGCGCCAGAAGCATAATGCGCCGTATCGACGGGCCCAAAGACATGATGGAGAGGATGATGATGATGAAAGCCGGACGGCAAGGGTACGGTCGGAAGGAGCCGACGGCCCCGGAAATCGAATTTGCGACGGCTACAAGAGAGCTTGAACGCGCTATCGGAAATGTGGACACTTATCGCCGAGCATTGACCGCCAGCCCCGAAAATGAATTGAAATCGATACTTAACGGCCTTGCCGGTGGATATATAGCTCCTACATCGGGTGGCGATCCGGTTCTTAATCCCGACATATTGCCGACAGGGCGCAACATGTATGCCGTAAATGCAGAGGAGACACCCTCGGCCGTGGCCTGGGAGAAAGGCAAGGCTCTTGCCGAGAGTACTATTGAGATGTACCGGAAAAATCATGGCGATTTGATTCCCCGTAAAGTGAGCTACACACTATGGAGCAGTGAGTTTGTCGAAACCGGTGGCGCGACTATAGCTCAGGTGCTCCATATGCTCGGTGTGGAGCCTGTGCGCGATCCGTTCGGGCGAGTGACCGATCTGCGGCTCGTCCCGTCGGAAGAACTCGGCCGGCCGAGGATAGATGTCGTGGTACAGACCTCCGGGCAGTTGCGCGATCTTGCCGCATCGCGTCTTTACCTGATCGAGAGAGCCGTGAAAATGGCAGCCGCTGCCGACGACAGATCATATCCAAATTATGTGGCTGATGGAGTGGTTGAGTCGGAACGAATACTTGTAGACCGTGGTGTGGCCCCTGAAGAAGCGAGGAAGCTGTCGACCGCCAGAGTTTTCGGTGGCGTGGACGGCAATTACGGAAGCGGTATCCAGGGAATGGTAGAGGCCGGAGACCGCTGGGACGACGAGAGTGAGATTGCGGAGACATATATCGCGAATATGGGTGCGATGTATGGCAGCGAGGAGGATTGGGAGAAGATGCATGAGTTTGCTTTCGAGGCGGCGTTGGCCCGGACCGATGTGGTGGTGCAGCCGCGACAGAGCAATACCTGGGGAGCGTTGAGCCTCGACCATGTGTATGAATTTATGGGCGGAATGGACCTTGCCGTGCGTAATGTGACGGGAAAAGACCCCGAGGCTTATCTGAGCGACTACCGCAACCGCAATAACGTGAAGATGCAGGAGGTGAAGGAAGCAATAGGTGTCGAGAGCCGTACGACAATACTTAATCCGACGTATATCAAGGAGAAGATGAGCGGTGGTGCCGGCGATGCGTCGGGTATCGCGGAGACTGTCCGCAATACTTATGGCTGGAACGTGATGAAACCCGACGCTATCGATGATGAGCTTTGGGATGATATCTACAGCACGTATATCGCAGACAAACACAAAATAGGCACTGTCGATTATTTCAAGGCTGTCAATCCGGCAGCTATCGAGGAGATGACGGCCGTGATGCTCGAGACCGTCCGCAAGGGTATGTGGGAAGCAAGTGCCGAGCAGGTTGAAGAGCTTGCATCGCTACATGCTGAGGTTTTGGAGGAGTCCGGAGCCTCGTGCTCGGATTTTGTGTGCGATAATGCCAAACTGCGCGAGTTCATCGCTTCAAAATTGCCGGCCGAAAAGGCACGGGGTTACAACAGGACCGTGGCGGCCATACGGGCTGAGAATATATCGGGTGATAACGAAGGCATGGTGATGAAGAAAGAGGAGCTTGAGGGTGATAATGCGACGGTCAATAAGGTGAGCGGATCTGTGATAGCAGTCGTCACTGTGCTTGCTCTTGTGGTGGTGTTTGCTATTATGCGTCGCCGTAAGAAAAAAGAGAAGTAATGGAGACTCTTGTGCTGATAATAATGCTACTGGTAAGTTTCTCGTTCATATTGAAACTTACACAACATGGCCTGGCCGGAATAGGAGTCACGACGGTGGTCGTGGCTCTGTTCGCCGGCATGTCGTGGAAGTATGCCGCCGGCCTGTCGAAGACGCAGATAGCAGATTGGCTTGGTAACCAAAGTCTTATGCTCAATACTGCCGTGTTTGTTGTTGTCGATGTGGCTTGTCAGATTGCGTTCTGTTTCTTTCATGCAAGAGTATACGCTGGCGAAAGATTGCCGAGGTTTCAGTCTGTCGTATGGCAAATCCTGAAATGGCTCCCCGGTCTTTTGATATTCCCGGTGTTGCTATCGATGCTCACTACTGCCATTTTTTCGATGTCGGGAGTGGATTTCGCGCTTATAGGCTGGGGGCTGGCCGGTGTGTTGACGGTTTGTGTGCCGTTGGCCGTGGTTGCTGTGAGAGCCTTGTTCCCGGAAGAGGACATGAGGCTTGAGCTGCTTTTCCTTGTCAATATCATAATACTTTCGCTCGGGGTTATTGCCACTGTCAATGGGCGTACGGCAAGCAACGGAACCGGAGCAGTGGAGTGGGCTGCACTTGCAGCTGTCGTAGCGCTACTTTTGACCGGAGCCGCTGCCGGAATTGTAATCAACAGATATAAGTAAGTAGTGAAAATTATCCTTTATCGTTCCCGATTTAATTCTCAGTCTTACTCATCAATCATTATGGCACCCCATAACTCAATCTTCGTAAAACAGATACTTAACCCGATAACAACAAATTATAGTATAAACTAATTTCCACCACTTACTTAGAAGTAAAAAACAAATATTGAAGGTGAAATGAATATAGTATCGAACATTCTTTATTGGATATCGACAGGTTTGCTTGTACCTGTGATTGTCTTACTGATTTTCTTTTTTATACGGGCACTGATACTTATAGGCGCGTTTTTCGGCCAATATATGCAGGCTAAAAATACATCGGCGCATTTGTATTCTTCCCTCACGGTCAACGCTCCGGTTTCAAAAGAGGAGTTTGAGTCGATCTTGCCGGAGGAAGATAATTCGCTTGTATGCGCTTATGCCAGAAAGATGCTTAAAAGTGATGGCGGAAAGGCCCGGATAGAGTTGCTACTCTCTGAATATGAGATTGCGGCAGACAAGAATGTGGCAACATCTAAAATGCTGACTAAAATGGGGCCGATACTTGGCCTTATGGGCACTCTGATACCTATGGGGCCGGCTCTGGTGGGCCTCGCCACGGGTGATATCGCGTCGATGGCCTACAACATGCAGGTGGCTTTTGCCACGACTGTTGTCGGTCTGGTGGTGAGTGCGGTCGGTTTCATTACCCAAACAGTGAAGGAGCGGTGGGCAGCGAAGGATATTGCGATACTTGAGTTTGTGGCAGATCTTGTGGAGAGCGACAAGGAGGAGGGTGTATGAGACGGCGTGGACGACGGTTTTGCGGTCCGAGGGAAGATAGCGACCCGATGAGCGTGGTGAGCAATCTTTTCGATGTCGCGATGGTGTTTGCTGTGGCTCTGATGGTGGCTCTTGTGAGCCGCTACAACATGACAGAGATGTTTTCGCAGGAGGATTTTACGATGGTAAAAAATCCCGGGAAGGAAAACATGGAGATAATCACCAAAGAGGGAGGGAAGGTTAACCGATATACACCATCGGGCGAAAAGTCTGATCAAGCCGGACTGGGTAAGCGAGTAGGTACGGCTTATCAACTTGAAAACGGCGAGGTGGTGTATGTGCCGGAGTAAGAGGATAATCTGATAGAATTGAAGCTTTATTTAACACCCATGTGCAAACTTGTTGCACATGGGTGTTTCTACCTTTGCATCGTAAATAATAAAACTTTCCTCACGATGAAAACTATAACAGCAAGCGACATGGTGGTGACTTCCGTAACATATTGCGGACGGACGATAGCGACATTCAGCTCAACCGGCTTCAATTCATTTGCCGAAATACTCGGAGCGGTCAGGCGGACTGTCGGGGCGGTTGTCGGAGTGGTGCGGCTGAGTATCCTGAATACAAGCCGGGGATGGCGTCAGGAACGGTCGATGTATGTCGCTGCGCTCCGCCCGGGAGTGCAACTGACATTGTTTTAGCAATATCGGTATTAATTTTTGCAAATCGAGGCAAATGTTTTTTGACAACGGACAAAAAATTGTAATTTTGCAAATCCACGTGCGGTATTTTCCGTTGTCCGGTTATGAAACATTTTCGCTTATTCGTACTATTTGCCATAATTCTGCTTTCGTCGTCGATGCGGTCGTCGGCAGGTCTGTTCGACCTTGATTCGATAGCGGCGATGGGCAAATTTCCGCGATTTGTTGTCAACACCTACCGCTGGGGCGATAAGTTTTTCAATGGTTACGACACGGCATATGTGAAATCGACCGGCTATAAGTTCTCGGCCAAGATCACTACCGACAGCTGGCTCGACGGCTATAGTTTCCGCCTGCCCAACCATACGAATATCTTCATGCGGTCGGACCCATCGACGTCGATCGGTGTGTATGCGACTTATCTTGCAGTGTCGGCCGGATATGATATAAACATAAGCAAGCTCTTCGGCGGTGCAGACCAGTCGCGCAAGCGTCTACGTTTCGGGTTCAACTGTATGCTATTTGCGGCGGAGTTCTATATGACGAGCAATAATGTGGGCACAACGCTCAAACAGTTTGGCGCCGATCATAATCTCAATATGCCATTCGATGCGATCGACAATACCACATGGGGCGTCGACGCTTACTATTTTTTTAATCACAAGCGCTACAGCGAGGCGGCATCGTTCAACTACAGTCGTCTGCAGCAACGGAGCCAAGGGGCTTTCTATACGGGTTTCTCAATCTATACGCAGAAACTCAGTTTCAATTTCAGCGGCTTGCCGGAGCATCTGAAGGATGAGCTGCCCGAACATTGGTCGAACAATATCTACCGGGTCAACACCCACAACTATGCATTGCGTCTGGGCTATGGCTACAATTGGGTTTTCAAGCCCAAATGGGTGCTCGGTGTCAGTGAGTCGCCGATTATCGGAGTGCGCAAGGGCTTTGTGAACAGTGATATAAGCAAGGTGTCGCTTTCGCTCTATAACCGGATGAAGCTGTCGGTGGTATGGAACAGCGGACGTTTTTTCGCCGGGATAACCGGTAAGTTCGACGTCGCTATCGTCAACGACCGCGAGACGACATATGCCGGCGGAGTGCTGAGTGGGGAAGCAGTGATGGGCGTGCGATTCAATCTGTGGTGAGATGGCATGAGTGTTGCGCCGTAGGAAGAGGGTGTTTAAAGTGATAATTTGTTAAATGGGACGCTTTTGCCTGCGGAGTCGAAATTAATTGTTAATTTTGCAGTTTGAAAAGCCGCGATGCGGCTCCCTAAGCAAGTATGAAAAGATATAACATAATCAACAATGCCACCGGGTGGCTGTGCTTTGTCATAGCAGCAGTCACCTATCTGCTCACAGTAGAGCCTACGGCAAGTTTTTGGGATTGTCCCGAATTTATCCTTCAAGGTTTTAAACTCGAAGTGGGTCATCCGCCGGGCAACCCTATCTTTATGCTGGCGGCGAGGTTCTTTATCACGCTTTTCGGCGGAGCGGCTTCGGATGCGGCTCTTGCGGTCAACTGCATGTCGGCGCTGCTCAGCGCAGGCACTATATTGCTGCTATTCTGGTCGGTGACACATCTTGTGCGCCGTCTTATCGTGCGCGATGATGCTGAGGAGATATCCTGGTGGCAAATGGCTCTGATTATGGGCGGCGGTGTGTGCGGCGCTTTGGCATACACGTGGAGCGACACATTCTGGTTCTCGGCAGTAGAGGGCGAGGTGTATGCTTTCTCGTCGTTCTGCACGGCTCTGGTGGTATGGCTCATGTTCAAGTGGGAAAACCGCGCCGACCAGCCGCACTCCGACCGATATCTTGTTCTGATAGCTTATGTGATAGGTGTCTCGATTGCGGTCCATCTTCTCAACTTGCTCTGCATCCCGGCCCTCGGCCTCATATTTTACTACCGTAAGTGGCGTGATATCAACGCTAAGGGTTCGCTTATCGCGCTTGGAGTGTCGTGTGTTATTGTCGGCGCTATCCTCTACGGTCTTGTGCCCGGCTTTATCGAGGTAGCCCAGTGGTTCGAACTCCTTTTTGTGAATGGTTTCCATATGAGCTACAATATGGGCGTGCTTATCTATGCCGTGTTGCTGACCTTGGTGTTCGTCATGGCAGTCCGCACGCTTTATGCTGCTAAAAATGCCGGAGCAGCCCGTCTGTGGTTCTTCCTTGCGATAGCCATGTCGGGTATGCCTTTTATCGGTCATACGATTTGGGTTGGCGTGCTGCTCCTGTGTGTGTTCGCAGTATGGCTCTGGGGCTTCTGTAAAAAAATACCGGTGAGGGTGTTCTCTCTCATCGTTTTGAGTATATTCGTGATATTCGTCGGCTATGCTTCGTATGCGCTTCTTCTTATCCGTGCCGGGGCCAATACGCCGATGAACCAAAATGCGCCCGACAACGTGTTTGCCCTTGCGTCGTATCTCAACCGTGAGCAGTATGGCGACCGTCCGCTCTTCAATGGTCCGGTGTTTGCCGAGACAGTGGTGGAGCAGGAGTATCCGGCCGGATCGGGCAGCTATTACATACCGGTGGATGAGTATGGCCGTCCGAAGACACGGATTATCGACGGTTATCTGCGTGACGAAAACGGTGCTGCTTTCAATGATCCCGAGGGTGTGTACACCAAAATAGTGAAAGACCATCCGTCGCAGCATGATGAATATGTGAAGGAAGTGGAACGTCCACACTACAAGACCATGAGCGACCTTGATATGTTGCTTACCCGTATCTACTCGACAGACGAGCGCCATGTGCAGGGCTACAAGGCCTGGGCCGGATATGGGACACCGGATATCAACGAAATACCGCAGGCGGTGCGTCAGAAATGGGCCAAGCAGGGCTTCGCGCCCAAGCATGAGGTAATGCCATATCTGTCGTCGCTGGTACCGGTGACGAACGCGGTGTATGCCGACAGCGGCGAGCCAGCAGGGCAGACCGCCATGTGGAAGCCCGACTTCGGTGTCAACCTGAGGTATTTCATCAACTACCAGCTCAACCATATGTACTGGCGTTACTTCATGTGGAATTTCGCAGGTCGTCAGAATGATATACAGGGTAATGGTGAGCCGCATTTAGGAAACTGGATTTCGGGTATTCCGGCAATAGACAATTTCCGTCTGGGCGACCAGTCATCGCTCCCCGATGAGTTCGGCAAGGGCAACAAGGGTCATAATGTGTTCTATATGCTGCCTTTGCTGTTGGGTCTTATCGGTCTGCTGTATCAGGCTCTTTACCGCCACCGTACCCATCCGATGCGAGGCATACAGCAGTTCTGGGTGGTGTTCTTCCTTTTCTTTATGACGGGTATCGCAATTGTGCTTTATCTCAACCAAACTCCCGGCCAGCCCCGAGAGCGTGATTATGCATTCGCCGGCTCGTTCTATGCGTTTGCTATCTGGATAGGCATGGGTGTGCCTGCAATCGGAGTGATGCTCAGGGAGTTGCTTTCGCCCAAGGCTAAGGAGGGAGAGGAGAATGACGAGCCTCAAAGCAGCAAGGGTGTAGTGATAGCATCGGCTGCAGTCGCCTGTGTGGTCGGTCTTGCTGTGCCTTTGCAGATGGTGTCGCAGACATGGGACGACCATGACCGGTCGGGCCGCTATACGACTCGAGACTTCGGCTTCAATTATCTCAGCTCACTCGATGATAATGCAATAATATTTACGAACGGCGACAATGATACCTTCCCTCTGTGGTATGCACAGGAGGTTGAGAATTTCCGACCGGACGTCCGCGTGGTCAATCTGTCGTATCTTACGACCGACTGGTATGCCAACCAGATGCAGTATCCGACATCCGGCGCAGAGGCTATACCAATGCTTGCTACTCCGCGCGACTATGCATATGAAAATCTGGCTTACAGTTTCATAGTTCCGCAAGACAAGGCTCAGAAGCCAGCTCTAAAGGCTCTTGAGGAGCTTTATGCCAGCGATGCGAGCACTTATGGCGCCCATCTTCTGACGTCGCCCAATGTGGTGATGCCGGTGGATGCCGCAGCTGCCATGCAGCGCTACTCGTCGGGAGACGCTGCTACGGACAGTACTTATATCGCTCCTAATATAGCTGATATAGCAACGGATCTGTCGGCGTCGAACGGTATCAACCAGAGCCGTGTGCTGTCGCTCGACATTATTGCCAACTCTGTGGCGAATAACTGGAACCGCCCGACATATTTCGCGACTACAGTGCCATCGTCGTATTACCTTGGCCTGACTCCCTACCTTGGTTCGGCAGGTATGGCTTATGAGGTGACTCCGATGCGTGGCGGTGATTATAGCGTGACTGCCGACAAGTCGTACCGAAAGATTGTCGGCGACTATCGTTGGGGTGGTCTCGACCAAGCCGGAGCAGAGGACCTCTATCTTGATGAGACTGTGCGCCGCATGGTGTCGTCGCTGCGGTCGGGCATATATTCTGTGGTAGAAGACCTTATGGCTACCGGAGAATTGCCTTCGTCGGCCGAGGCAAAGCAAACGGCCAAAGACAATGGGCTGGAAGCACCGGCCAACCGCTATGAGATGGCTCGTCAGCTGCTCGATATGCTCCGCACGAAACTGCCGTCGGAGGTGACTCCTTACGACGGTATGCTTGGTCTCTATATCGCCAGGGCTTATCTCGACCTGTATCTCGCAACCGGCAATCCTGCCGATCTCGATGCAGCAGAAGCTGCCGCGAGCACAGAGGCGCACAGGTATGCGCAATTGGTGAAGTATGCCTCGACTCTCGACAGTGGCAATCTCGCTCTACTCGGTACGGCTGAGACCTATGGACTCCAGTATCTCGGCGAGGCAGTGGCGCTTGGCAATTATATCGATATGCTCCGCAAGGCTGCTCCCGAGAAGCTTGATGAGGTGAAGGCATTTGTGGGACGTACGTCGTTTGAGCGCGATGTGCAGATAGCTCCGCTGATCTATGTGGACGGCTACGACTATCAGTCGCTCCTCAAAGACCTCGAGGAATATCCCGACAGCCAGACTTCTCTTGTGCAGTTGGCTGCCGATATTCTGCGGCTCAATCATGAACTTGGCATCGACCCGATGTCGCGCAGCAATGACTTGATGGAGGCTTATGGTTTCACGGCTCCGCAGTGGTCGGCGTTGCTTAACTGATACCGGAAATGCTGATCGAACAGCCGCCCCTTCTCTACCGGCTTCTGTTTCCTGAATGTCTGTGGCGTCTCAAACGTCGAGGTGGTAAGCCGGTGGTGTTTCTCACCTTCGATGACGGCCCGATACCTGAACAGACGCCGTGGGTGCTCGATGTGCTCGACCGCTACGGCATAAAGGCAACGTTCTTTATGGTCGGTGACAACGTGCGCCGCCATCCGGAGCTGTATGAGGAGGTGAAGCGCCGCGGCCACAGCTATGGTAATCATACGATGCATCATCTGCAGGGTATGAAAGTCAAAGCGGTGCGTTACCTGCGCGATGTTGCCGAGGCCGACAGCCTTATCAAGAGTTCGCTTTTCCGGCCGCCCCACGGGCTGCTGCGCTGGAAACAGGCGGCGGCTCTCAAGGAGCATTTCAACATAGTGATGTACGACCTTGTGACGCGCGATTACTCCAAGAAGTTGACTCCGGACGAGGTGTTTGCCAATGTCCGCAAGTATGCCCGTAACGGGTCGATAATCGTCTTTCATGACTCGCTGAAGTCGGGAGAGAATATGCGTCAGGCTCTTCCGCGGTCGATTGAGTGGCTTCTTGAACAAGGCTATGAGTTCCAGCCGCTGCCGATGTGATATAACGGATGCTGCTATTGCGGCAGGAGCCGTGGCAGCGGCTTTTGCTCCTTGTGAACCTGTCGACAGTCGTGCGGCAGGTCTGTACAGGGATTGGCTTTCGCGTGGCGCTCATGGCGGAATGGACTATATGGAGCGCTATGGCGATGTGCGCGACAATCCCTGCCTGCTGCTTGATGGAGCGCGGTCGATACTTTGCTGTGCTTTCCCTTACGGGCAGACATCGCGCAGCGAGCTATTCAGCGACTATGCTGTCGGTGATGATTACCATGAGGTGTTGCGCCAGCGTCTTGGTCCGGTGGCCGAGCTTATGGAGACGACTGTTGCCGGCTCGGCTACACGGATATGTGTGGATACGGCACCTCTGCGCGAGCGCTATTGGGCTGCCCGTGCCGGCCTCGGGGTGATTGGTCTCAACAATCAACTGATAGTGCCCGGTGTTGGCTCGAAAGTTTTCTTGGCGGAAATATTATGGACAGCCGAGGCTGATTATGGAACGCCCCTGCCCGGCGATTGCGGCCGTTGCGGAGCGTGCGTTACTGCATGTCCGGGCCATGCACTCGACGGGGCCGGGGGGATTGATTGCAACCGCTGTTTGTCGTATCTCACGATAGAGCACCGTGGACCACTACCTGATGGCTTGGTCTTGTCCGGACGTATCTATGGCTGCGATATTTGTCAGGATGTGTGTCCGCACAACCGGTATTGTCCTCCGTCGTTGCCGGAGTTCTGTCCGCGTCCGGCAGTGATGGCTTTGAGCCGCGACGATATCGCCGGGATGTCGCAGACAGAATTTTCGACAATTTTCAGTCACAGTGCGGTAAAACGCGCCAAACTCGCTGGACTGAAGAGGAATGTGAGATGATTGAGGTATATAGTGTCGTGCTCCTGACGATGCTTATGCGATGCTGTGGTGTGAAAATGCGGAGCATTTTCTTCCTATGATGGTTTTCGTTGATGTGGTCTTGGACCATGCATGTCGTTGGGCAACACCCTCTTCGTGATGCTGGTCTTTTTGCTCGCCCAGAAGTGGGGCGGTACTGATGTGGTGTCAGTTTTTCTTTGCAGGGTCGCAGGTGAGGCCGACGCCGAGTTTGTTGAAGATCTTGCGGTCGACTTCGCCAAGCATTACTGTTGAGTGCATCTGGCATCCACGGAGCTGAGGTAGGCAGGCGAGTGCCCGTCGGCAGTTTTCGTCGTGTGTCGAGAGGACCGACAGGGCAACGATCACTTCGTCGGTGTGGAGGCGCGGATTGACAGATTGCAAGTAGTGGGTCTTGGTGTACTGTATTGGTTCGATCATTACCTGCGGAATGAGTTTTATCTCATGGTCGATGCCTGCGAGGTGTTTTATTGCATTGAGCAGGAGTGCGGCGCTTGTGCCGAGCAGGGAGCCTGTCTCGGATGTTATTATTGATCCGTCGGCGAGTTCGATGGCTGAGCATGGCACACCGCTTGCTTCGGCGCGCTGACGGGCTGCTGCTATCGGTTTGCGGTCGGACGGTACTATTTTGGCCTGCTTCTGGAGCAGGGCTATTTTGTTGACTTCGTTTTCGTTGCCGTCGCCGAGGGCGAGTTTGTTGAGGGCAGTGTAGTAGCGGCGTATGATTTCGTCTTTTGAAGCCCTGCAACAAGCTTCGTCGTCGCTGATGCAGAAGCCTACCATGTTTACGCCCATGTCGGTGGGTGATTTGTATGGGTTATGGCCGCTGATGCCTTCGAAGAGGGCGTTGAGGACGGGGAAGATTTCGATGTCGCGGTTGTAGTTCACTGCGGTTTTGCCGTATGCCTCGAGGTGGAAGGGGTCGATCATGTTGACGTCGTTGAGGTCGGCTGTGGCGGCTTCGTAGGCGATATTTACCGGGTGTTTGAGCGGCAGACTCCAGACGGGGAAGGTTTCGAATTTTGCATATCCGGCGTTGATGCCGCGTTTGTGTTCGTTGTAGAGCTGGCTGAGACATACGGCCATTTTGCCGCTACCGGGACCTGGAGCTGTGACGATGACGAGCGGACGGGTTGTGTGTACGTATTCGTTGCGTCCAAATCCTTCGTCAGATGCGATGAGGTCGACATTGGTGGGGTATCCGTCGATGATGTAGTGGACATATGCCGGAATGCCGAGCCGGGCGAGTTTGGCGCGGAATGCGTCGGCGCTGCTTTGTCCGTTGTAATGGGTGATGACTACAGAGCTGACGAGAAATCCACGTTGCTCGAATTCTTTGCGCAGACGGATCACGTCCATGTCGTATGTGATGCCGAGGTCGTTGCGCACTTTGTTTTTCTCGATGTCGACAGCGCTTATGACAATCACAATCTCGGCCTTGTCGGCGAGTTTTGAGAGCATCTTTAGTTTACTGTCGGGCTCGAAGCCGGGGAGTACACGGCTTGCGTGGTGGTCGTCGAAGAGCTTGCCGCCGAGTTCGAGATAAAGTTTGTTGCCGAATTGAGCTATGCGCTCCTGGATGTGCTCGGATTGTATCCTGAGGTACTTTTCGTTGTCAAAACCGTTCTTCATAACGGGTTGCAAAGTTAACGGTTTTTTAGGATTTTTACAATATCATGATTAAAATAATCGGTGTGCAGAAAACGCTTTTTGCTGTGTCGTGGATTTTTTGTATTTTTGCGGCAATAAAGTAAATATCTTCAGTAACCCGATGATAGAAAAGATTAAAGCTATCCGCGCCGAGCTTGAAGCCGCCGAGGCACCCGATGCCGAAGCAGTAGAGGCCCTGCGCATAAAATATCTGAGCAAGAAAGGCGCCATCTCGGCGTTGATGAATGATTTCCGCAATGTCGACGCTTCTATGAAACGGGAGCTCGGACAGGCTCTCAATGAGTTGAAGTCTTACGCCACCGAGCGTATCAACGCTCTTCGCGAGGCGTCGGGGCGCGGCAATGACAAAGGCGGAGAGCTTGACCTGACGCGTACGCCGGCTCCGCTCAATATCGGCACACGTCATCCGCTGTCGCTCGTGCGCGAGCAGATTATCGATATATTCCGCCGTCTTGGCTTCACGATTGCCGAGGGTCCGGAGATCGAAGATGACTGGCATGTTTTCGAGTCGCTTAATTTCGCGCCCGATCATCCTGCGCGCGATATGCAGGATACCTTCTTTATCAACCGGACACCGGATGTGTTGCTCCGCACGCATACGTCGTCGGTGCAGACGCGAGTGATGACTTCGCAGAAGCCACCTATCCGTATAATCTGTCCCGGCCGTGTATACCGTAATGAGGCAATATCGGCCCGAGCCCACTGTTTCTTCCATCAGGTGGAGGCGTTGTATGTCGACAAGAATGTGACTTACTCAGACCTGCGTCAGACTTTGCTCTATTTTGCCCGTGAGATGTTCGGACCGCAGACAAGTATCCGTCTCCGTCCGAGCTACTTCCCGTTCACCGAGCCTTCGGCCGAGATGGATATCAGCTGCAATCTCTGCGGCGGCAAGGGATGTTCGTTCTGCAAAGGTACCGGTTGGGTAGAGATTTTGGGTTGCGGTATGGTTGATCCTGCTGTTCTCGAAGCCTGTGGTATAGACTCGAAAGAATATACGGGTTTTGCCCTTGGCATGGGTGTGGAGCGTATCACAAACCTCAAATATCAGGTGAAAGACTTGCGTCTTTTCAGTGAGAACGACAAGCGTTTCCTCGACGAGTTCGTGGCCGCCCACTGATTTGTAGTATAATTATTGCAATCTCTATAAAAATTGCGGAAGGGAGTCCGTTCAAGGATTCCCTTCCGTATTTTTTGATTGTGGGGATGTGTTCGTCAGTCGCGACGGAAAAAATGTTTGATGCGTTCCCATAGCGACGGCTCTTCGGTGCGTACGTGGATTGAGACGCGCGCCGATTTGCGGTTGAGAAAAATGATGGAAGAGTGGAGCACGATCGCCACCCATTCCTCAAAGGGGACTATCGCGTGGATTTTTTCAAGAGGTATGCGGTGGAAAGGCGACACTGGGTCGATGCTGCCTATAATCAGCGAGTCGACCGGCCCATCCATGTCGATGTTTATCTTGTGGTGGACCGCGCACTCGAAAAGCAAAGGCATGTCGAGGCAGTCGGGGCTTTCGGGCAGGCTTTTGTATTTTTTATATAATGTCTGGATGACTTTGCGAGTAATCATTGGCTGTGTCGCTTGGTTTTTTCGTTATCGCTTGGTTGTATAATCAGAATAATAAACCTTAAAAGCTGTAAATTGTTTAGAATTGCTACAGGATTTATACACTTTTAGCGATTGTAACGCGATTGTAACCCTTTGAATGGAATCAGTTACTATTCAGATTTTCACCGGCTTCGCCGGCTCCGAAGAGGGCGAAGTCGTAGATTGTCGGATCGTCGGGTCTGAAAGAGCGCAGGACACCTGTGAGCTCGTCGACAGCACGACGGTCGTTTGCTTTTCTTGACAGCAGTCCGAGTGTCCTCGCCGTGTTGCCAGAATGCACGTCGAGTGGAATCGACAGTTGTGCTGGTTTGATCACTGTCCAACATCCGATGTCTACGATGCCGTCGTCGCGCACGAGCCACCGTAGAGCCATGTTGAGGCGTTTCAGGGCTGATGAGTCGGCTTTCTCGGGCAGACATCGAGTGGGGCCGGTCAGTGGGTTTGAGGCAGATTTGTCGGTGTCGGCAAAAACGGCGTTTACGGCGTTGGCAAGAGTCCATGCAGGGGCCGGCGATTTATCTGCGCCGATATGCCGGGCAAATGCCTCGAGTGATCCGTGGCTACGATATATCTCGCGCAGTCCGCGCAGGGCATAGCGCAGATGACGGCCGAAGAATGTACGGTGGATATTGCTGTCGGGGATAGATTCGATATCGCCGCCGGCGACAAAGTTGTACGGTTGTCGGTCAAGAAGCTGAAGCAGACGTTCGCTGTCGCGGAGTATCATAGCCCGTCGTCCCCATGATATTATGGAGACGAGAAATGCTGTGATCTCTATGTCGCGAAGGTCGTCGAATTGCCGCGGAAACTGCACCGGGTCGCTGTCGGCGAACGACGGCACGTTGTAGCGTGCCGCCAGTCCGTCGAGAGTGTCTTTTATATCTGTCATCCTATTATATGCGTTCGAGTACGGTGGCAACGAGGTCGCGTATGCCAGACTTGTAGTTGGGGTTGGCTTCAGTGTTGAAGCGGTTTGCGATGATTGAGCATACGGTCATGCAGCGGTGTCCCATGAGGCGTCCCATGCCGGCGAGAGGTGCGCTCTCCATTTCGTAGTTGGTGATGTGACGTCCGCGGTGTTCGAATTTCTCGATTAGTCTGTTCAGGTCGGGGTTTGCCAAAGCGAGGCGTACTTCGCGCCCTTGAGGACCGTAGAAGCCGACTGCAGATATCGTGTTGCCACGCACCATGTCGTCTCCTCCGATGCGCTCAACCAATTCGCTGTCGGCGTCGACAACATATGGTTTTGCCCAAAGGGGATTCCAACCGGTGTGGGCGCAGAGGGCTGCTTCGAAGTCGAGGTCGGCGACTTCGTTGCGTCCGGCGTAGTAATTGAGGACGCCGTCGAAGCCGATCGATTTCTCAGCTATCACAGGTGTGCCGATGCTGAGTTCGGGGCGTAGTGCTCCGGATGTGCCTATGCGCACCATTGTGAGCCGCCGCAGGTTTTCCTTTACTTCGCGAGTGGCGAAATCTACGTTAGCCAACGCGTCGAGTTCGGTGATCACGATGTCGATATTGTCGGGGCCTATGCCGTGGCTGATACACATTATGGGTTTGCCTTTGTATGTGCCGCCGATGGTGTGGAACTCGCGTGCTGATACTTCAAAAGTCTTTGTGTCGAAAAATGAAGCTACCATGTCGACACGGCCCGGGTCTCCGACGAGTATGATGTTGTCGGTAAGTTGTTCGGGGCGGAGGTGGAGGTGGAATACTGATCCGTCGGGATTGATTATGAGTTCGGATCCGGGAATAATCTTTGTTGCCATTTGAAGTGTGTTTTTTACGTTAGATATAGAGATAACAAACTCCGGAGGGTAAATTGTTCCGTCTATCTTGCCGGAACTATCGGGGAGTATCGTCCGCCAGGCAGCGACACGATTTTGTCGTCCATTTCCATGTCGAACAGGACGGTAGAGAGATATTGCACCGGCAGCCCCGTGTGGGCACAGAGGTCGTTGATCGTGGCCGAGGGTCGCTCGGTGAAGAAGTCGATGATCATCGTCTGCTCCGGTGACAGGAATGGTAGCTCGCACTGGGTTCCGGCTTTGGGTTTTGTTTTCCATCCCATAAGTTCGGTAAGGTCGCCGGCATCGCGTATTATGGAGGCCTCGCGCCGTGCGATCAAGGCGTTGCATCCCCTGCTGTAGCGGTCGGTGGCCCGTCCTGGAGCAGCCATCACCTCGCGGTTGTATGCCGCGGCGATGTGTGCTGTCGACATCGCTCCGCCTTTTATGTCGCTTTCGACGACTACTGTCACGTCGGCGAGTCCGGCGACAATCCTGTTCCGTGCAAGGAAGTTGCCTCGGTGAATCTTGTCGGCAGAGGTGTATTCGGTGGCGAGAAAACCGCCTTGTCGCACTATGCGTCTGGCGTCGTTGCGATGGTCGGCAGGGTAGAGTGTGTTGAGTCCGTGGGCGAGGACAGCTCCTGTCGGTATGCCTGCTTCGAGGGCTGCTCTGTGGGCGGCTATGTCTATGCCGTAGGCAAGTCCGCTGATTATGGTGAGTCCGTCGATTGCGTCGGCGAGGTCTTTTACGAGTCTACGGGCGAAGTCGGCGCCATAGTCGGTGCAATGTCGTGTGCCGACTATCGCTACCGAGTGTCGGGGTGCCGGATCGAGATTGCCGAGCGAAAACAGCATGGCCGGGGCGTCGTCGCATTCGGCAAGCCTGGCCGGATATGCATCGCTTCCGGTCAGGACTGGAGTGATGCTGTTGGCTTCGATGAAAGCGGTTTCGGTCTGTGCTGCCGTCAGGGCTTCGCGGCGGCGCTGCGTGTCGAAAAAAGTTTCGCGCAGTCCGCTGATCGCCGCCAGCCGGCGAGGTTCGCCTTCGATGAAATCGCGAGGACTTATGCCAAGACTGAAAAAATGACGGGCGTTGCCTGCCGTTATGTTTCGGTAGGTTGCGAAAGCGATGTCGTAAGGCGTATTGTCGCAGACCATAGGCCGGATGTATCAGTCGTTGAGGTATGCGGCGAAAGCTTCGGCCAACCGGTCTCCGCGCGAAAGTTTCCCGTTTTCGAACGACGCTATGTCGACTATCGCTTTTATCACCGGTTCGCCGGCCGGGGTGAAAATATCCTGATGAAATACAAATACCGGACCTTTGCGCGATAGCCACAGTTTGCTCACCATAGAATCACCCAACCCGAGTGGACGGAGGTATTTTACCTCGATGCGTGCCACCACTGGGTCGTAGCCTTGGCTGTGCATCTGACGGAACGACAGTCCTGCCTTCTCGCAGAATTCATGGCGTGTGTGCTCAAGATAATGCAAGTAGTTGGCGTTGTTGACGATGCCTTCGGCATCGACTTCGTAGTCGCGCACTTTTATAGGTAGTTCGAATACATAAGGCGGTGTCATAATGCAAAGTTACATTTTTTCCGCCATTATGCAAAATTAAACACTCTTAGTCGTAGCGCATGTCCTTGAATATGGCCTGAAGCCTTATCCTGGCCTGGTGTATGCGGCTTTTGACAGTGCCGAGCGGCAGATTCATCTTGTCGGCAATTTCGGCGTAGCGGTAGCCGGAAATATAGAGGGAGAATGGTTGGCGATACTCTTCGGCAAACGATGCGATCACAGCCTGGATTTCTTTTGCATTTATCGAGCCTTCGGGACTCTCGAAACCCGAATCCTGCGAAAAATTGAGCTGGTAGAGGTCTTCGCTCTGGTCTATCACTATTATCGACCGTGCTTCCTTGCGGTATTTGTTGATGAATAGATTACGCATTATGGTGAACACCCACCCTTTGAAATTGACGTTCTCAACATATTTGTCCTCGCTGTCGAGAGCTTTGAGAGTGGTGTCCTGAAGTAGGTCGTAGGCGTCGTCGCGGTTCGAAGTGAGTGCGTATGCGAAATTGAGCAGATTATGTTGTACGGCCAGAAGTTTTGCCTGAAATGTATTTGATCCCATAATTTATAGTCTAAGCGTTAATCATAGTTGCCTATACAACAAGCTCAAAATCATATCGTTTTTGTGTTTGCAAATTTTGACTCTTTAAAGGTATGGAATGTTAAAATTTACGGGAGACTGAACAATTGTACAGACACTGATGTTATCAGATAAGTCAGTATTATTAAACTTAAAAAAAGAAATGGAACAGAAAAGTATAAAAGGTACCCGGACAGAACATAATTTGCTTGCATCGTTTGCCGGCGAGAGCCAGGCACGCTCGCGCTACACTCTATTTGCTGCCAAGGCTCAGGAAGAGGGCTATGAGCAGATCGCCGCAGTATTCCTCGAGACTGCTGAGCAGGAACTCAGCCATGCACGCATGTTCTTCTCTCTCCTTGAGGGTGGAACGGTTGAAATTACCGCAGCATATCCGGCAGGAGTCGTTGGCGATACAGCTAAAAACCTTGCGGAAGCCGCAGCCGGCGAACGCGAGGAATGGGGTGAGCTCTATGAGAACTTTGCCAAGGTGGCTCAGGAAGAAGGTTTTCCTCAGATTGCCAATACCTACAGGCTTATAGCAAAGGTGGAGCAGATGCATGAGGCCCGATATCTCAAATTGCTTGAGAGGATGGAAAACGGCACCGTGTTCGAGGATGCCGAGCCTGTGGAGTGGATGTGCCGCCAGTGCGGATTCACGATCTCGGCGAAAGCAGCTCCCAAACGTTGCCCTGTCTGCGGCCGTCCGCAAGGATGGTTCGAGCGTAAACCAGATAACTATTAATTAGCTGATTGTTAAATGATACGGCCACCATGCCATCAGGTTGTGGTGGCCGTGCTGTTTGTTAAACGGAGTTAAAGTTGTACCAGTCGGTTAAACTTTAGGCATGTATGCATGTCAAAGTAAACGTAAAACAAATAACAGATTTATAAAAATATACAGCTATGAAAAAGATTCTTTTAGCCTCTCTCGTACTTGCTGCCGCCGTAGGCGCCAATGCCCAGAACCCCACTTGCAACGCCGATTGCCCAAAAGCCGACAAGGCTTCGTGCTCGCCCGGTGAATGCGCCGCACCCGGTGCCTGCCCTGTAAATCCCTTCGAGGGTCTCAACCTGACCGCCGACCAGCAGACCAAGCTCGATGCCCTCAAAGCCGACTGCAAGGCTCGCCGTCAAGAGGCTATGGCTACAGCAAAAGCCGACAAGGAGAAAGTCAAGGCCGACCGCAAGAAAGCGATGGAAGGCATGAGGGAGCGCGTCAAGGGTGAGCGTACGGCTATGCTTGCCAAGATCAAAGACATACTCACACCTGAGCAATATGTACAATTTCTGGAAAACAATTTTGTAAATGGTGCAGACCGAGGCCAGCGTCATGGCAAAGATTTCAAGGGTCCTCGCGGCGACAAACGCAAACAAGCCGCCAAAGACCGCCGTGGCGAACGTAAGTAAGCCTTATTTCAAGTTTTTCTCAGCCGGACCGCAGATGATGCGGCCCGGCTGTTCATTGTAAGTAACAATTTTTTAGACAGACACTTCTCCGGAGTGAAGATTTTTTCGTACTTTTGCATGTCTTAAACTG
The DNA here is from genome assembly GCA_002491245.1 of Porphyromonadaceae bacterium UBA7176. GTDB lineage: Bacteria > Bacteroidota > Bacteroidia > Bacteroidales > Muribaculaceae > CAG-873. Next base: position 34,039 of record DKVO01000028.1, on the reverse strand, counting down.
CAAAAGTTACCTTTGAGATCTCTCATACTATATATAATCGGCTTTTTTGCCGTCGTTTTCTGCTTGTCTTTGCCTGCCCGTCCCGGTGCAGCGGTGGCGGCATCGCTTGATACGGTGCTGTCAGTGCCGGCAGAGTCGCCCGATGTGCCGGCTTTGCTTGCCGGCGATACGGTCGGGAATGATTCTCTGTTGGTAGTGCCTGCCGCGCCGGTGAAAGGATCGGGGAGGATAAAGTATGTGAAGTCGGACCTCGACGCTGCAGTAGATTTCGGGTCGACTGACTCGATGGTCATTATCGGCCGCGACTCGGCTTTCATGTATGGCAAGGGGTCGGTTTCTTATGGTAAAATCAGACTCGATGCCGCAGAGATCAGGATGAACCTCAACGATAATACTGTCCTTGCAGTGGGACGACGCGACTCTACGGGCGAGATTGAGGGAAAGCCGGTGTTCAACGACGATGGTACCGACTATGAAGCCGCCACCATGCGCTACAATTTCAAGACCGAAAAAGGATATATCACCAACGTCGTCACCCAGCAGGGCGAAGGATATCTGACCGGCGGTACGACCAAGAAGGATATCGAGAACGAATTTTACATCAAAGACGGCCGCTACACCACCTGCGACGACCACGACTGCCCTCACTTCTACTTCAATATAACCAAAGGCAAGGTGCGTCCGGGCAAGAATATCGTTGTCGGTCCCACCTACATGGTGCTTGCCGGTCTTCCGCTGCCGCTTGCTGTGCCTTTCGGTTACTTCCCGTTTACCGACAAATATGCCTCGGGTATCATCGTGCCTACTTTCGGCGATGACTACAACCGCGGTTTTTACCTCAGTGACGGCGGATATTACTTTGCCATAAGCGACAATATCGACCTTGCCCTCACCGGCGAGATCTATACCAAAGGCTCGTGGGGTCTCAGGGCGACATCGACATATGCGAAGCGTTACAAATATTCGGGTAACTTCAACCTTTCTTACCTCAAGACAATCACCGGCGAGAAGGGTTCGCCCGATTATTCGACTCATACAAACTTCCAGATTTTGTGGAGCCACAGTCAGGATTCCAAGGCAAATCCAAACATGAACCTTTCGGCGAGCGTGAACTTCACTACTTCGGGCTATTCGCGCAGCGACCTCAACTCCTACTATTCGCCATCGTTCACCGAAAATACCAAGAGCTCGACGATAAACATGTCGTACCGCTTTCCAAACTCCAAATGGAGCCTTTCGACGACATTCAATGTATCGCAGCGCACACAGGACTCCACTCTTGCAGTGTCGTTTCCAAACGTCACGGTAAACCTTCAGCAGATATATCCTTTCAAACGCAAAAAAGCAATCGGTCAGGAGCGCTGGTATGAGAAAATAAAGATGTCGTATACCGGTCTTTTGCAAAATTCGCTCACAGCCAAGCAGGATGTATTCTTCAAAAAAAGTCTTATAAAAGACTGGCGTAATGGAATGAGTCATAAGGTACCGGTATCGGCCACGTTCAATGTGCTCAACTACATCAACATCACCCCTTCGCTGAGTTTGGCCGACCGCATGTATACGAACAAGGTGAACCGAAGCTGGGATGGCGAACAACAGATCGAGAAGCTCGATACAGTCCACGGTTTCTACAACGTATGGGACTTCCAGGCATCGGTATCGCTCGACACAAAGGTCTATGCTTTCTTTCAGCCTTTGGGCAAGCTCGGGCAGAAATTCAAGATGATACGCTGGGTACTCACGCCGTCGATATCGTTCAACGGATCGCCCGACTTCTCAAGCCCGTTCTTTGGTTATTACGGTCAATATGCCTATACCGATAGCCGCGGTGAGCAGCAGGTCAAGAAATATTCAAAATTTCCCAATGCTCTCTTCGGCGTGCCAAGCGAGGGTAAGACGGGTTCGATGTCGTTCTCGTTGTCGAACAACCTCGAAATGAAAGTGAAGACCGACGACGACTCTATCGGAGAAAAGAAAATATCTCTTATAGAGAACCTAAATATCCAACAGAGCTACAACTTCGCCGCCGACTCCCTGCGGTGGAGCGATATTTCCACGTCGATATTGCTGCGTCTGGCCAAGAACTTCAACCTCAACCTTTCGGCCACGTGGGACCCATACACATACCAGCTCAATTCGTCTGGTACGCCTGTAAAGGTTGACCGTACGCGTCTGCAGGCCGGTAAGGGCTTCGCCCGGCTTATGAGAACCGGCACGTCGTTCTCTTATACTTTCAATAACGACACATTCAAGAATAAAAACAAGAAAGACACCGGCGACAAGGATAAACCCGACTCCGGCGCCGAGCAGGACCGTAATAAACGCGATGCAGAGAACGACCGCAACTCCGGAGACTCCGATATCGAGATGGGTTCCGACGGTTATGCCAAATGGTCGGTGCCGTGGAGCCTGACCTTTAATTATTCTGTCAACTATGGCTATGGTGCTTTCAATAAAGAAAAGATGGAGTTCGACGGGCGGATAACGCAAAACCTCTCCTTGAGCGGCAACATACGTCCGACGCCAAACTGGAACTTCTCGTTTTCGGCATCATACAACTTCGATACCCACAAACTGGCATATATGAACTGCAACATATCGCGCGACCTCCATTGCTTCACGATGAGTGCAAGTTTTGTGCCGGTAGGCCCTTATAAAAGCTACAATTTCCATATATCCGTCAAATCGTCGCTGCTGAGCGACCTCAAGTACGACAAGCGTTCGTCCTACTCCAACGGCATTCAATGGTATTGATGGCTTTGGGTTCTTGCCTTTGAAAATAAACCTTAACCTGATATCTATGAAAAACAACAAAGAAAAGACATTCCATTTTGCCGTGGATCTGGGAGCTACAAGCGGAAGGACCATCCTTGCTGTTTTCGACGGTGAGAAAGTAGCCACCGAAGAGCTCACACGCTTCTCACACCCGATGCTACCTGTTGCCGGTATGCTCTTCTGGAATTTCACAGAGCTGTACCACCAGGTGCTTCTTGGCCTCAAAGTTGCCGCGCGCAAGGTTAAAGCTGCCGGGGCCGTATTATCATCGATCGGTATAGACTCCTGGGGTTGCGATGTGGCCTACTTCCGAGCCGACGGTACATTGTCGGGTTTACCGCTCTGCTACCGCAACAGCCATACCGATGGAGCGGTAGACCGTTTTGCCGGCAAAATGCCACTTGACGAGGTATATGGTCGTACGGGCATACAGTTCATGGACTTCAACACCCTTTATCAGCTTGACACCGTCCGCCGCAATAATCCGGCTATACTCGACAGTGCCGACAAAATCCTTTTCATCCCCGATGCTCTGGCCTACATGCTCACAGGAAACGCAGTGACAGAGTTTACCGTCGCTTCCACTTCGCAGATGCTCAATCAGGGCACAGGCGATTTCGACGAAGCCTTGCTCGCCTGTCTTGGTATGGACCGTAGCAAATTCGGTCCGATGGTACAGCCCGGTACAGTGATTGGCACTCTCACTCGTCCTGTGCGTGAGTTTACCGGTCTGGGCGAGGTACCGGTGGTGGCTGTGGCCGGTCACGACACAGCATCGGCTGTTGTCGGTATTCCGGTCGAAGGCGACGATTACGCATATCTCAGCTGCGGCACATGGTCGTTGCTTGGCATAGAAGCTCCCTCTCCGATCGTCAACGAAAAGAGCCGTGAATATAATTTTACAAACGAAGGCGGTGTCGATGGTACTACACGTGTTCTCAAGAATATATGTGGCCTTTGGCTCCTCGAAGGTTGCCGTAAAGAGTGGGGCGACGAAGCTCCGGGCATTGCCGATCTCGCGGCATCTTCGCTATCATCGTCCTGCGACAGTATAATCGATCCCGACGATGCATCGTTTGCCCATCCCGACTCCATGACAGAAGCTATTACAGCATACTGCCACCGTACTGGACAGGAGGCCCCGGTAAGCTATGCCGATTTCGTCCGGGTGATATATCGCAGCCTTGCAGCTCGTTACAAGACAGTCGTCGACCGTCTTTCCGAGTTGTCGGGCAAACAAATAAACAAACTCCATGTGATCGGCGGTGGTTCAAAGAGCGCTCCGCTCATGCAGTTCACGGCCGAAGCTCTCGGTATGCCTGTTATTGCCGGGCCGACCGAGTCTACGGTGATGGGCAACATCCTGCTGCAGCTCAAGGCCTGTGGCGAAGCCCCCACTCTCGCTGATATGCGCAAAATATCGATAGCATCAAACGAAACCAAAACTTATTAATCTGATATCATGAAAGAAAATCAAATCAAGCAGGCTTACGAAATAGCCCGCGAACGCTATGCCGAACTCGGTATCGATACCGAAAAGGCTCTCGACACCCTTCAGAAAGTACAGATCTCACTCCATTGCTGGCAGGCCGACGATGTGCAGGGTTTTGAATCGACCGGCTCTCTCTCCGGAGGTATACAGGCTACCGGCAACTATCCCGGCAAAGCACGCAATATCGACGAACTCCGGGCCGATATCCTCAAAGCCATGTCGCTTATCGGTGGCAACCACCGCCTCAACCTCCACGAAATCTACGGAGAGTTCGGTGGAAAGTTTGTCGACCGCGATGAAGTGACGGTAGAGCACTTCCAGGGTTGGATAGACTGGGCCAAAGCCAACGGTATCAAACTCGACTTCAACTCTTCTTCTTTCTCACACCCCAAATCGGGATCTCTGACTTTGAGTAATCCTGATCCCGAAATACGTAACTTCTGGATCGAGCACCACAAGCGTTGCCGTGCCATAGCCGACGAGATGGGTCGCCAACTCGACGACCAGTGTATCCTCAATATCTGGATACACGACGGCCAGAAAGAGATGACCGTAAACCGTATGCTCTACCGCCGTTACCTCAAAGAAAGCCTCGACGAAATATTCGCCACCAAATACGACCACATGAAAGACTGTCTCGAATCTAAAGTGTTCGGCATCGGTCTCGAGGCCATGACTGTAGGCAGCAGCGACTTCTATACCGCCTATTGCGCTCAGAACAACAAGATCGTCACCCTCGACACAGGCCACTTCCATCCCACCGAAGTAGTTGGCGATAAAGTGTCGTCGATACTCCTTTTCTGCCCCGAAATCATGCTCCATGTATCGCGCCCAATGCGTTGGGACAGCGACCACGTCACACTCATGGACGAATCAACTCTCGAGCTGTGTATGGAGATAACCCGTTGCAATGCTCTCGACCGCGTTCATATCGGTCTCGACTATTTCGACGGTTCGATCAACCGTATCGGCGCATATGTGCTCGGTGCACGCGCAACACAGAAGTCGGTGCTCCGCGGACTTCTCGAGCCGGTTCAACTCCTTTCGGATCTTGAACTTACCGACCGCAATTTCCAGAAGCTGACTCTTATGGAAGAAGCCAAATCGCTGCCCTTCGGCGACGTGTGGAATATGTTCTGCCTCCGCAACAATGTGCCGGCAGCCTACGATTTCATCGCTGATATCGAGAAATACGAAACCGAAGTCACTTCCAAGCGATGATACTTCTCGGTCTCCTGATCATAGCCATAGGAGCGTTCTGCCAGAGCAGCTCCTATGTGCCTATCAACAAAGTAAAATCTTGGTCGTGGGAGAGCTATTGGATTGTACAGGGTCTTTTTGCATGGCTTGTCCTGCCATTATTGGGCGCCATGTTGGCTGTGCCTGAAGGCCATTCGCTCTTCGAACTCTTCTCAGCCGATCCAAAAGCCACGTTCCTCACCATATTCTACGGTATCCTGTGGGGTGTGGGCGGACTTACATTCGGCCTCAGTATGCGCTACCTTGGAGTAGCGCTGGGACAGTCGATATCGCTTGGCACTTGCGCCGCGATGGGCACGATCCTTGCTCCGGTTTTCACCGGCCAGGCCGCATCGATCACAACTTCGGTTGTGATTGGTGTCGTCGTCACTCTCGTGGGTATTGCCGTAATCGGTGTCGCCGGATCGATGAAAGCCCGTAACACCGGCGCATCGTCGGTCAAGGACTTCAATTTCGGCAAAGGCATATCTGTGGCTCTTCTGGCAGGTCTGATGAGCGCATGTTTCAACATCGGTCTTTACCAAGGCAATGAGATGAGTTTCGATGGTGTGTCGCCCATGTTTGCAACACTCCCGGCTACATTCCTCGTCACGCTCGGTGGCTTGTTGACCAATGCTGTCTACTGTTTCACACAAAACAGCCGCAACCATACCTGGGGCGACTACGCCAAAGGGAATGTGTGGCTCAATAATCTGGTGTTCTGTATCCTTGCCGGCGCCCTATGGTACAGTCAGTTCTTCGGCCTCGCCCTCGGCAAAGGATATCTTGCCGGATCTCCCACGCTCTATACCTTCGCTTTCTGTATCCTCATGGCCCTCAATGTCATATTTTCCAACCTTTGGGGTGTCATCCTCAAGGAGTGGAAAGGTTGCTCAGGCAAGACGGTCGCCGTTCTTGGGGCCGGTATAGTGATACTTATTCTTTCATGCTTTATACCCCAATTGATCTGAAGCTATGTCAATACTTGATAACAATGCAAAACTCGCTGCCGCAGTCAACGATGTGGCTGAGGTGGCCGGGTATCTCTGGCAAAAAGGCTGGGCCGAGCGCAACGGCGGCAATATCACCGTCAATATCACCGACTGCGTCACCGATGCCATGCGTGCTATGGAGCCGATCACACCGCCCGTCCCTATAGGCGAGACCTTGCCTAATCTCAGAGGCTGCTGGTTCTACTGCAAAGGCACACAGAAGCGCATGCGCGACCTCGCGCGCCGTCCGATGGACAACGGATCTGTGATCCGTATCTGCGACGATTGCGCGTCATATCAGATTATGGCCGACAAACCTGTGAAACCCACATCGGAGTTGCCATCGCATCTTGCCGTGCACAATTACATCATCGGTAAAGGCTTGCCATACAAGGCTTCACTCCATACACATCCGATAGAGCTTGTCGCGATGAGCCACAACCCTAAGTTCCTTGAAAAAGACGTACTTACGAAGCTGCTGTGGTCGATGATTCCGGAGACAAAGGCTTTTGCTCCGCGCGGCCTCGGCATCGTGCCCTACATGATGCCCTCGTCAAACGAGCTTGCTCAGGCAACAATCGACGCCATCGCCGACGATTACGATGTCGTAATGTGGGAAAAACACGGAGTATTTGCTGTCGAGACCGACATTATGAACGCTTTCGACCAAGTCGACGTCCTCAATAAGTCGGCAAACATCTATATGTGCGCCAAATCGATGGGATTTGAACCCGACGGAATGACCGACGAACAGATGAAAGCAATATCCACGACATTCAATCTCCCCAAATAGCCTGTTCCGTTACACTATAATCAGCGCCGCACCCCACGAAGAAGGAGTGCGGCGCTGATGTTTTGTCTTATTGTCAGATCCTTACCCTCAACGTTGCCGACAACAGTCGGGGAAGGCCTCGCTGGACGAAGGCGTTGCCTATCGACACGAAGTAGAAAGTGTCGTAGCGCGTGTCCGAGATATTGTCGGCCGACAGGCGTAGGCTCCAATGTTCGGCCTCGAGGCCTACGGCAAGCGATGGCAGACAATAGAATGGCTGCGACACAGTGTTTGCCTCGTCCCAATAGATGTTGCCGGCACAGCGGACAGAGGCTGTGGCCGTTGGCGTTATACCACCGAAAACCAACGGAGTGGCGCGCCAGTGCACCTCGGCAAACAAGGTGTTGGAAGGCGCATAAGGCACCCGTTTGCCACGGTAGTTCTGCCGTCCGTCGTTGTAGCGGCGGAATGTCGCGTTCGTATAGCCGTAGGCGGCGCGGAAGTTTAAGTCGTCAGTCGCTTGCCATGCCGCCTCAAGTTCGGCCCCCATGCTGCGTGTGCGGCCGGCGTTGGTCATCATGCGTCCGGTTGTGGTGCCGGGAGGGAAAACGGTCAGCTGTTGGTCGCGGCAGTCGATATAGAAAAGCGCAGCATCGAGTTTGAGTCGTGCCGATGGTAGTCGCCAGTGCGCTCCAAGTTCGTAATTGAGGCTTTTCTCAGGTTTGTAAGGCACTATTTGCTCGAAGGTGTAGAGTTCGCTCATGCCCATTATCCCCATGATACGCTGTTGGAGTACATCGCTGAACATCTGAGTGTTGTATCCGCCGGCCTTATAGCCTTTCGAGAAGGAGAAATAAGGCTCGAAGTCGCCTGTGCGTGACACAGTGAACTTTGGCAACAATTCTATGTAGGTATGCGATATATGTCCGTGGTCATCGATATCGACGGGGGTGTGCGAATACACATCTTCGCTACCGTCGGGCAATATGTGCATGGTGGTGAAACCGGTGTTGGTGAAGCTGTTGTAGGTCAGCGATGTTTTTTCGATATCGAGTCTGATGCCGGCTTCGAGCCTCCATTCACCGAGTCTCACGGTGCTTTCGTGGTATAAAGCCACACCGCCGCTGCTCATATCGAAATTGCTGCCCAGGACAAAGCGACGGGAGTCCCAGCGGATAGGGTACTCGGGGTTGTATTTGTTGCGGTGCTCCTCGATGAGACGCGCTATACCGGTATCCTTGAATGTCACCGGGGCTTTCATGTCGGTGGTCTTGTAGAATGCGTAGACGCCACCGAGCCAGCTGTATTTACCTCGGGTGCCACGGGTGAAAAGGTCTTCAGTCACGGCCGTCTCTTTACGGGCCTGACGTAGGGTGAAATAGTCGAGCGGCAGGAAGTCCTGGTCGAGGTCCATGCAATCGTCGAGATACTGCACCGAGCTGATTGATGTCACCACCACCCTTTTGCCGGCCCATGCTACAGTGAGCGCGTCGGCCACCGATGTGCGGCGGTAGGCGCATGTGTCGGCATAGTCGATAAGTCCGGTCGTAAGCGATGCGTAGGGGTAGCCATGTTGTTTGCCTGTGCTGACGGCGGCCGTGTTGTTGACCGACAGACGGGCGGAGGGGCGCCATGCTGTCTTCCACCGTAGAGAGCCGCTGTTTTCACGTCCGGTTTTTTCGCCGTTATGAGAGTTCCGGTAGTATCCGTCGGTATGTTTGTATTGACCTGCGATACTCATGCCTAAGGTTTCGTTGAAACGGCCATAGTACGCCGCTGATGCTTTTACCGTGTTTGCCGTCCCATATTCGGCCATGCCTCTGAACCCCTCTGTCTTGAGCGGAGAAAGCGTGCGGACATTGATCTGGCCCCCCATCGTATTGCGTCCGTTGAGTACAGCCTGGGCTCCGCGCAGCACCTCGATACTTTCGATATCGGCTATGTCGAAGTCGTAGTTGTCCTTATTGAGGTAAGGAATGTTGTCGACGGTCAGGCCTACGACCGGTTGGTCGATACGTGCTCCGAGTCCCCGGACGTATATCGAAGATGTCATGCGCGAACCATAGTCGGGCATGAAGAAATTGGGAGCCACTGTGCTGATACCTTTTGGAGCTTCTATACCGAGCCTTCTGGCTTCGGCTCCACCGATATCGGTCACAGCTTCTACTGCCGTGCCTCCGTCGGGCATCTGCTTCACTCCCATCACTTCGAGCGGCTTCAGAGTATGGGCGCGTATGCTGTCGCCGGCGTAGACCGTAAGGCTGCCGGCAGAGAGTAGCACCGCGATAATAGTCTTTATCATTGCTGTTTCTCTGATAATTCGAGCCAACGCATCTCTTTCTCATCGAGCAAAGTCCCGAGTTCGGCATATCTTTGCGACCGGCTTGCAAACTCATCTCCGCCGGCATTGTCGCCTGAGGCAAAGAAAGCTTCGAGCGCCTCTTTTTCTTCGTTCAAGGCGGCTATTTCAGCTTCGAGAGCTTCAAATTCCTTTCGCTCCTTGAATGTCATTTTGGCTGGACGTTCGGTCTTGACTCTTGTGTCCTTTTTCTCCACAGCGGTAGCCTTAGGCTCTGTCGGTCGGGTATCGAGCCATGAGCGGTAGTCGCTGTAGTTGCCGGGGAAATCGCGGATTACGCCATTGCCCTCCATCACGAAGATATGGTCTACAATATTGTCAAGGAAATAGCGGTCGTGGCTGATTACGATGACACACCCCTTGAAGTCGGCAAGATACTCCTCAAGTATACCCAACGTGACGATATCGAGGTCGTTTGTTGGTTCGTCGAGGATCAGGAAATTGGGACGTCGCATCAATACCGTGGCCAGATGCAGCCGGCAGCGCTCGCCGCCGCTCAAGGTATGGATATATTTCTGCTGGTCGGCAGGGCTGAAGAGGAAACGTTGCAGGTACTGCATCGGCGATAGATGCACGCCCTCCTTGAGTTCGATGTCGTCGGCAAGTTCGGTCACCGCATCCACAACCTTTTTGTTGGCATCGAAGCTGATACCGTCCTGGCTGTAGTAGCCAAAACGTAAGGTTTCGCCGAGATCCCATCGGCCCGAATCAATCGGCTCGAGCCCCTGGAGCAATTTGATGAATGTCGATTTACCCACACCGTTCACTCCGACGATGCCGAGTTTCTCTCCTCGGGCGAATGTGTACGAAAAATTATCGAGTATAACCTTGTCGCCGAAACGTTTGCACACGCTTTCGGCCTCGAAAATCTTCGAGCCTATGCGCGAAGAACCGTTCTCGAGTTTCACGTCTTTCTCGATATGTCGGTGCGATGCCTGCTCTTTGAGGTCATAGAAGTTGTCGATGCGAAACTTTGCCTTGCCGGCACGGGCCTGCGGCTGGCGGCTCATCCACTCTTGTTCGCGGCGTAATGTATTTCGCAGACGTGCCTGTTCGGCTGCCATAGCCTCGATGCGTTCGGCCCGGCGGCGAAGATACATGTCGTAATTGCCTTCGACTGCAAACATGCGACGGTCGTCAAGCTCGATTATCTTGTTGCATACCCGGTCGAGAAAATAACGGTCGTGGGTCACCATCATCAGTGTTGCCTTGGAGCGCTTCAGATAGCCTTCGAGCCACTCGATGGTGGCGATGTCGAGGTGGTTGGTGGGTTCGTCGAGGATAAGGAAATCGGGCTCGGCCATGACAAGGCGTGCTATGGCCAACCGTTTGCGCTGACCTCCGGAGAGCAGGCGTACTTCTGCTGTCGGATTGTCAAATCCGAGGCGTGTAAGTATTTGCGAGAGACGGTCCTCATAGTCCCATGCTCCCGATTTCTCCATGTTGTTGTAGGCTTCGTGTATCAAAGGCTCGTCGTGGAGAGCCAACGCCCTGCGGTAGTCGAGCACGGCCGCTGCCCTGGGGTCACAATCGTTGTCGAGGGCCGCTTCGAATACTGTGTCGCCGGCAAAGACCGGTTCCTGAGGCAGATAACCGACCCTTACTCCGTTGCGGAATGTCACGGTGCCGCTGTCGGGTTCTTCAGCTCCGGCGATTATTCGCAGCATGGTTGTCTTGCCAGTGCCGTTACGAGCCACGATACCGATTTTTTCGCCTTGCTCTACTCCGAAAGTCACGTCGCCGAAAAGCAACCTGTCGCCGTAACTCTTTGTCAGTTCTTCGATTGTAAGGATATTAGCCATTGTCGTAATATCTATTTTTGCGGACGATGTTGATACCACATCGCGGCTCCGACGAAAAGCGCGCCGCCGATGATATTACCGATGGTGGCCGGTATGAGATTGCCCACTATGAATTCGCCTGCCGATACCGGGGCTCCCTGCATCATGGCCAAAGGGATGAAAAACATGTTTGCCACACAGTGTTCGAAACCAAGGGCCACGAAAGCGAAGACCGGTACCTCGCAAGCCAGCAGTTTCTCGCCGAGACGCCTGCCGCTGAGGGCGAGCCATACTGCAAGGCATACGCACCAGTTGGCACCGATGCCCTTTAGAAGTACCGGCCAGAAGTCCAAACTTGTCTTTGACACCGCGATTTTACAGATGGCCTCTTCGTAGGGGCCGGTCGAAAGTGTGCCCGGAAGATAAATGAGAAAATATGCCACAGCTAAAGCGCCGGCGAAGTTGAGGCACCAGACTGCCGTCCAGTTTGCAATCACCTTGCCCACAGTCAGCTTGCGTTCGAACACCGGCGGTATGAGAAGGGCGTTGTTGCCGGTGAAAAGGTCGGCTCCGAGTATGACCACAAGCATAAGCCCGACAGGGAAAACGAGGCCCGACAGTAGTTTTTGAATGCCAGGATTGGCAGCTGCGATTTCGGGAAAACCGCTTCCGACGGCTATTGATAAAGCACCGCCCAAAGCGATGTAGGCACCTGCGAGGAAGCTTCCTGTCAACAGACGCGAAAAGCCGCGGCGATTTGTCGCGGCGGCTTTGTTGCATCCTGCCGTTATGGCAGTCTGCAAAGTTTCTGAAGGTGTACGTACAGGCATGGTTACTGCTGATCGTCTTGATTATGGTTTTTGTTGCGGCTGAGTTTGCGGTGGTGGCGGAGCAGACGTTGGGTAAACTTCCGCTCGGCACCCTTGAGTTGCAGCAACTGCCGGGGTGTGAGTATTTCTTTGAACTTACCGTAATATTCCAGCTCTATCTTTCCTTCTTTCTCTTTCTGGGCGAATACGGCTTGAGAGGCGGCCTCAAGTTCGGTGTCGGTGGCATCGGGGTTGCTTGATGCTCGCCGCTCGAGCTCCCGTGTCTCGTCTGCAATCTGTTGCAGGGCATCGTCCATGCTGTCGTAGACAGGGAAAAATTCACGAGCCTGTTCTTTATTGAGTTTAAGTTCCTTTGTGAGGAAATCGTGTTGGTAAGGCCTGAGTTCGGCGATGAATTTGCCGCGGTTTACGCCGGTCGGAGACGGCGTGGGTTGTGCCAATGCCGCAAATGTGGACAAGAGGCATACCAGTGGTAAAATTCTGCGCAAAATTCCTGAATGCATAAGCTGGTCTATTGTGGTAGGATTTGATCTGTTTCGGTCTCTGCCGTGAAGTCGTCGGAGAAAACTGCCATATCGATGTCGTCGGGCATGAAGCCTTCGTCCATCATGTCGTCGTAAATATCGAGGGCAGAGACGTCGGCAGCTACATAATCGTAGAGGAAGTCGTCGGCCAATAAGCCTTGGGCGAGAACAGGATTGCTGTCCATCGGTGCAAGGTCGGCCTTGCCGGATAGGGTATGGAACATCTGTAACATGCACCATACGCCGGCAAACATCGCCGCCATGTAGATATACGGTCGTACTGCAGCCCAAAATGTGCGTGGGCGCTGCGGCTCCACCTCGCTCTCGAGCTCGGGACGGTCGGGCAATATGGCAGACATACGGCCGGCAAAAGACTCGAAATAGCCATCGGGCACGCGCATACCGCCGTCTGGTCGGGCGAGACCTGCCGCACGTGCCTTGTCGAGTATGTTTTCGCTTTTATTTGCCATCGGTTCGTTTCACTTTTCTTTCTTTGACTGTTTTATTTGCCGAAGGTTTAATCTTCGTCTTCAAAGAATTGTTCGATTTTTTTTGTCGCAAGATGATAGGAGGCTTTCAATGCTCCTACAGACGTGCCGAGTATCTCCGACATATCCTCATATTTCATGTCGTCGAAGTACTTCATGTTGAACACTATCCGCTGCTTTTCCGGCAAGCTCGCCACTGCTTCCTGAAGTTTGCGTGCAAGCTCGTCGCCGTCGAAGTCGCGGTCGGCAGCTATGTGGGCTGTAAGCTGCGCTTCCTGATCGTCGATTGACAGATGCTTGCGTTTTCGCTCGCGTTCGAGGAAAGTAAGGCTCTCGTTGATCGCTATCTTGTAGAGCCAGGTGCCGAGTTTGGCGTCGCCGCGGAAGTTCTCTATCGACATCCATGCTTTCATGAAAGTGTTTTGCAGGATGTCGTCGGCGTCGGCGTGGCTTTGCACCAGGCGTCGGATCTGCCAGTAGAGCGGTTCCGAATATATACGCATAGCTTCGTCGAAGGCGGTGCGTACGGTCGAGGGGCTGCGCAGGCGTGCTGTCAGCTCGGCATCTTCGGTTGGGGTTCGGGCGCTCATAGAGTTGTTAACGTTCGAATTTTTGTATGAAAGGTGTATCGGTGTAAGGTATCACTTTGCCGGAGTATATCCATGCTCCGTCGGTAGGATTGAGCCAACGGAAGGTGAGTGTATGCTTGCCTTTGGGCAGGCCGTATTTCCAATAGATGTCGTTGCAACGGGTGCGGAACTCGACCGGCAGACTGAACGTGCCGGCAGACTCTCCGTCGATAATGGCCTCGAACTCGCCTACATACGATTTGTCGTGGCTGTCAATACCTCCGCTGACCGAGATCCCCGTGCCTTCGAACTCTATCACCTTGGCCATATCCTGGCCCGGTCGGGCAAAGTACTGGTCGAGATTGTTGCCCGTCTCGACAGGTACTGACGGATATATGCCGTCAAATGATTTTTCGAACCGCACTGCCTTGGGCTTCTGGGTGTTTATCACCACTCGCTTATCCTCCACCTTGCCGCCGTTTAGCTCGATTTCCTGCAAAGCATGTCTGAAACTCATGTCATAGGTTTTGGTAAGGCTTATGTCGGTGTAAGCGAAGTTGATGTCTTCGGCCTCTTTGAGTTCGTCGAGCCAGAACGATGGTATACGGTCATAGCCAATCATCGTGCCGAGGATACCTGCAGCCGATGCCGGATTGCAATCGGAGTCGGAGCCGCATCGGGTAGCGATATCGACTGTGCGACCGAAATCACCGCCGCCGTAGAGCAGACCGATCACGATATAGGCGCTGTTGTATGCAGCGTCGATATTTACAGTGTGGTAAATGCCCTCGGGGCAATGTTTGGGCACGTCGGCATATATTTTCTCTACCTCGGCCCATGCCTGGCGCCAGTCGTGGCGGTCGTTATGGTAAGTCTCGATGACTTTCGATATCACCTTATGGAAGTGACTCTGGCGAGGTATGGTTTTGAGACCTTCTGTGACTATGAACTCGATATTGTCGCTCACGAAAGCCAATGAATACATCGCACCCACGTATACGCCGCCATACCAACCGTCGCCATAGTTCATGATGTGGCCTACCCGATCTGAGATCTCCGATGCTGTATTTGGCATTCCGGGACTCATCAGTCCGGCGTAGTCGGCCTCGATCTGGTAGTCGATGTCGTCGGCATGGGGATTGTTGGTCCAGTGTCCCGATTCGGGTGGCATGATTCCACGGAGGATATTGTAGCGAGCGGCCTGGTTGGCGTGCCACAAGGGATATTCGGCGTTTGCGAATGCCACGGCGATGCTGTCGACGGGTGCGTCAAGCCCGAGGCGCTCGAATGTCTCCACGAAAGTGAGGTCCATGTATATGTCGTCGTAGAGTCCTCCGTTGTTTTGCATCATTTTTTTGATGCAGCCTGGCGAGTAGTCGACGGGCATATTGTCGGGTATGATGGCGCTTTGGAATTTGAATTCGGTATACGCGCCGTAAGTCACTCCTATCACCTGACCTGCCCAGCCACCTTTGATTTTATCCATCAAAGCTTCTTTGCTCAGCTCAACTTTGGGTGGGATGTTCCCGTTATTTTCGGTACATGATGCCGTGGACAGGACACAGCATAGTAAAGCCCCGTTTATGATTTGTCTGAATTTCATTTCTCTACAGTGGGGTATATGATGTTGTCCTTATCGATACTCAGGTCGTATAAGCCTGTGTTTGTGTCTTTTTTCATTTCTACCGGGGCGATCCTCACCTTGCGCGGATGTATGGTGCTGTCGGAGGCATGGACATGGAACACGTAGTAGGCTTGCCCGTCCTTGCCTGTAAAGAAATCGCCGTGGCCCGAGCCGTTCTCTCCGGTATTGCTACGGTGTATGATGGGGTTGCGCTCATGCTTTACCCACGGTCCGTAAGGATTTGTGGAAGTAGCGTATCCCACAGCATAGTCGATGCTCTGGTAGTCGTTTGCCGAGTAGAACAGATAATAGATGCTGTCAAGTTTTATAACCGTCGGTCCTTCGAGCGTGCGGTTGACAAATTTCTTGCCGTCCTCGGTAAGTTCCCACGGCTCGGACACTTTAGAGCATAGTTGCAGTGTGCCGGGCACGAGACGCATATTGTTCATATCGTATTGCGCCACCTGTATGGTGTTTCCGCCGGCTTCGCCCTGTATCTCATATCTGGCATGGTACATGTAATATTTGCCGTCGTCGTCGCGGAAGAGGTAGGTGTCGATATTCATTTCCTCACAGTCATCGACAGGGCGCTCTTCGGTCTGCCGGTATAGGGCTGTGATACTGTCGCCCTCGGCCACGCACATCTTGCCTTGGGCACTGTAGGTGAGGTAGTATTTGTCGCCGTCCTTGAATATCTGAGGAGCCCAGAAACTGTTTTCTCCGAAGGTGCCATTGCCGCGCTCAAGTATCTTGCCGCCGTGGCCATTGTCTACCGGGCGCCATGATTTGAGGTTGTCCGACACAAGCATCTCGAAACCGTTGTCAGAAGAGGTTCCGGTCATGTAGTATAATCCGTTTTCGTATATGATAGTCGGGTCGGCGAAGCATATTTCTTCTCCGACCGGTGCTGTTTCTTGTGCTGCGTTGCTTTTACGGCACGACGGCATGGTGATGATACAAGCCGCAGCGATAGCCGTTATTGTGTATTTGTTCATGTTAAGTGATGAGATGCCTCTTCTGTTTTTAATCAAGCTCTTAATTCAAGAAAGGGATGTATCCGAAAATACACCCCTTTCTCCGGTGTTAATGTCGTATTTTTATCACTTTGCTTCCCAACCGAGAGCTGAAGCGCCGAGGACGGCAGCGTCTGCCTCTTTGAGTTCGCTGAGGATAACTTTGGGTTTGCCTTTGAAGATAGAGAGCATGCTGCGGTCCATAGCCTCCTTGAGGGGACGCATGAGCAGTTCGCCGCTCTTTGAAAGTCCGCCGAAGAGAATAAATGCTTCGGGCGACGAGAACACTGTCATGTCGGCCAAAGCCTCGCCGAGGATTGTGCCGGTGTAGTCAAAGATTTCTTTGGCAAGGGCATCGCCTTGGATAGCGGCGTCGTACACATCTTTCGATGTTATCGAGTCGATATCGAGGTTGCGGAGCAACGAGGGGTCCTGACGGATCTCGAGGAACTCACGGGCGGTACGGGCTACGCCGTTGGCCGAGCAGTAGGTCTCGAGGCAGCCGGTGCGGCCGCAATTGCACTGGCGTCCGTTGTTGCGTTTCACTGTGAGGTGGCCGAGCTCGCCTGCGAGGCCATCATGGCCATATACTACCTGTCCGTTGATCACGATACCCGAACCAACACCGGTGCCGAGGGTAATCATGATGAAGTCTTTGAGGCCACGGGCTGCGCCATAGGTCATTTCGCCGAGAGCGGCAGCGTTGGCGTCGTTGGTCACGGCTACAGGTACACCGAACTTTTCGCTTACCAACTGAGCAAGTGGCAGATCAGGCCAGGGGAGGTTCACTGCGTTGTCGATACGGCCGGTGTAATAGTTGGCGTTGGGTGCGCCGATACCGATGCCTTGGATTTTGTCGGTGGCGTCGTTGGATTCGATCAGACGGCTGGCCTCGGTGTAGAGTTCTTCGAGGTAGTCGCTGAAGTTTGTGTATTTGCCGGTCTTTATCGATGAGCTGGCGATTACATTGCCACGGGCGTCGACGATGCCGAACACTGTGTTGGTGCCGCCTATGTCTATGCCGAGTACGTAAGGTTTCATGGGCTTAGAAATGTTATATTTGTTGGTTTATTGGTTTCTGACTCCAAAGTTACACTTTTTTTGTCAAACTTTATAACTCTATGTGGCGATTATTGAAAAAAACTTTTAATCGAGGTCTTCGAAAAAGCCGGAAGTATTGGCCACAAACACGTCGGGAGCCGACAGCAGGTCGCGGTTTGCCCTGAGGTCTTCAAGGTTTATATCCCCGATCACATAGCATGATTCTTCGGAGATATATTGCTCGCGTATGCTCCGGAACGGCAGTAGGTCGGGCACCGGGGTCGAGCTGTAACGCACATATATACGCAGGTCAATATCGGCGGTATATGCCGGGCGGTCGAGGTAGTGCATCTTCTTGTATTCGTAGCGGTAGTCGTGGCGGCGAGCCATGATGTCGCTCAATATCGAAGAGGCGGTCGGAAGTGCACCGGCGCCCTTGCCGAACATGAACTGGCGGTCGTAACATTCGCCCCGGATCACCACGCCGTTGTATTCGTCGTCGACGCTGTAGATATATTTGCCCGGCCGCACGAACTCGGGCATCACAAACATCGTGAACTTACCCTTGCCGACCTTGGCAACCTGTGCGACAAGCTTTATTTTCACACCCTTTTCGCGAGCGTAACGAATGTCGCTGTCGTGGATTGTCGATATGCCGTAGGTGAAGATCTGATCGGGATTGACGTATACACCTAATGCGTGGACGGTGATTATCACCAGCTTGAATAGCGAATCGAAGCCTTCGATGTCGAAAGTCGGGTCGCTCTCCGCAAATCCGAGTGCCTGAGCCTTGGCAAGGGCGTCGGAGTAGCTCTCGCCGTGGTCGAAGACGCGCGAGAGGATGTAGTTCGACGATCCATTGAGAATACCTTTGACCTCAAGGAGAAGGTCGTTGTCGTAATATTCTTCAAGATTACGGATTACGGGTATCGAGCCGCACGATGAGGCATCGTAGAGCAACGCTGTGTTGTTGAGCTTCTGCAGCTCGATAAGCTCGGGGAGATGACGGGCTATCATGGCTTTGTTGCCCGACACAACGGGTATGCCGCGTCTGAGGGCTTCGCTGACTATCGAGAATGAAGCCTCGGCATTGTCGATTACTTCGACGATGAGGTCGGTATCCGGGTCGTCGAGGATGTCGGCGGCTTGGTCGGTGAAGAGTCGGGCCGGAGCGCTGCGATGTCGGGTGATGTCGCGTACGCAGATGCGTCTTATCTCGGCATGGGCATTGGGGGCTTTTTCGATTACACGGTAGATGCCCTGGCCTACCGTGCCGAAGCCGAACAGGCCTATCTGTAGTTTCTTATCCATTGATGAAAGGTGTCAGGATGTCGTTCAATTGCCTGTGCTCGACCAGAAATCCGTCGTGGCCGAACCGGCTTGTTATCTCATGATACTCCGCTCCCGGTATTTTCGATGCGAGGGAGCGCATCTCGTCGGGAGTGAAGATGATGTCGGTCGATATGCCCACGACGGCAGTCGGGCATTGTATCGAGGCGAGTGCTGCGTCGGTGCCGCCGCGTCGGCGTCCGATGTCGTGGGTGTCGAATGCGTCGAGGATTGCCACATAGGAGTAGGCGTTGTAGCGCCGAACCAGTTTCTCTCCCTGGTACTGCTGGTATGTACAGGCTCTCCGGGTGGTGAAAGGGGCGTCGGAGCAGGCGTCCTGCTGGGTGATATTGTAGCCTTCCGGGCCGCGGTAGGTGAGCAGGCCGATGGCACGGGCGGCGGCGAGTCCGGCGAGTCCGGCGTCAGGCCGTGGTTCGCCGTATGTAGCGTCGCTTTTTATGGCCATGCGTTGGGTTTCGTCGATGGCGATGGTCCACGGTGAGGCTTTGGCATCGGTGGCGATCAGGATAAGCTTGCCGAAGCGTCCGGGTTCTTGCGCGGCCCATTCGAGGGCCTGGAAGCCGCCAACCGAGCTACCCACGAGGGCGTGGATATGCCCGATGCCGAGCATGTCGGCAAGGACGCGGTGTGCGGCGACCATATCGCCGATGGTAAATCGAGGGAAATCGCCGTAAAAAGGCTTCCCGGTCTCCGGATTGATGTGCAGAGGTCCGGTGGTGCCGTAGTGCGATCCGAGGATGTTGGCGCAGACTACATACCACTTGTCGGGGTCGAGAAAAGCACCGGCCTCTACTGTATGAGGCCACCAGTCGGCTACATCGCTGTTGGCTGTCAGGGCATGGCAGACCCACACCACATTGTCGCGTGCCGCATTTAGCTTGCCATAGCTGTGATAGGCTATGGTGAGTTCGGGCAGCTCGTATCCCGATTCGAGCCTGAACGGATGGTGGCTGCGTATGATTACAGGTTCACTCGACATGGCGGAAGGCTTGTTCGAAATCGGCGATGATGTCTTCGGTATCTTCAAGTCCCGGCGATATGCGCAGGAGTGTCGGTGTGACGCCGGCAGCCTCGAGGTCGGCATCGCTGAGCTGCTTGTGTGTCGTCGATGCCGGGTGGGTGACAACGGTGATGGAGTCGCCTATCATGGTCATGTGTGCGGCGAGTTGCAGGGCCTCGACGAAGCGCACGGTTGAATCGACATCGCCTTTGAGTTCGACGTTGAGCACTGCGGAAGATCCGAAACGGAAGTATTTTTGCGCGTTGGCATGGCCTGGATGGTCGTCGAAGCCGACATAACTTACTTTCTTGACTTTGGGATGTTCGGCAAGGTATCGTGCCAGGCGTTGAGTCGACTCTACCTCATGCTTCACTCTCAGCGACAGGGTTTCAAGTCCGAGCATCATGAGGTAGGAGTCGAAAGGCGAAGGGGAGCATCCGAAGTCGCGCAGACCACCGGCACGGCATTTGACGATGAATGCAGCCGGACCGAAGGCTTCGGCGAAGACAAGCCCGTGATAACTTTCGTCGGGCTGAGAGAACTGGGGGTAGCGCTCGTTGTTCCAATCAAATCGTCCGCCATCGACAATCACGCCTCCCATCGCAGTTCCGTGGCCGTTGATCCATTTTGTGGCGGAGTCGACAATTATGTCGGCACCCCAGTCGAAAGGATTGCACAGATAGCCCCCGGCACCGAAGGTATTGTCGACCACGAAAGGTACGCCGTGCCGGTGCGCGGCTCCGGCGATAGCCTCGAGATCGGGGACATAGCAGGTTGGATTGCCCATGCTCTCGGCAAACACGGCGCGAGTGTTGGCGTCGATGAGGCTTTCTATGTCGGCGGCATCGGCGGATGCTGCAATACGTACATCGATGCCAAGTTTGCGCAGTGAGTGGCGGAACTGGTTGTATGTGCCACCGTAGAGATAGGGTGACGCCACAATATTCTGACCTTCAGAGGCCAGAGCTGTCACAGCTATCAGAATTGCGCTCATGCCCGAAGCGACTGCCAAGGCTCCGACGCCACCATAGAGCGCCGCGATACGCTCTTCATAGGCCGAACTGGTAGGGTTTTGGAGACGGGTGTATATGTTGCCCGGTTCGCTGAGGTTGAAGAGGTCGGCGGCATAGGCACAAGATTTGAAGCGGTATGCCGCGGTAGGGTAGATTGCTACGCCACGGGCACCTGTTTCGGGGTTGTGGTCGAGTCCGGCATGTATCTGCCTGGTATTAAATCCTAATTTCGAGTAGTCCATATAGTTTGAAATAAAAAATCCGGCCCTGATCAAGAGCCGGATTATGAAGAGTTAATTACGTGTCGATACTCACACCCGGCTCAGTCGGCTGCACATGCACATCATCATACCCATCATATCCACGCTCATCGTGAGCATGGAAGCCGTCGGGCGATATGTACGGTTTGCAGTCATTTAGCTACGGGTAGTTTCTAATTCGCAGGCAAAGTTAAGAGTTTTTCTGCAATTTGCAAACGAAAATAATAAAAAATAACATCTTTATATATCGTTCTTAAAAAATCAATAGTTTTGAAAAACGCCGGATAACAGTGTTTGTTCAGGTTTTAACTTTGCAGTCGAGAATGCGAACATTGATTTATTGAAGCAGAATGATGATTATGGCAGCAGAGCCAGAGCCGAGGCTGCGAGGGCGGTCTTGCGTGCGGTGTGCTCCTTGACCATCGTGACGAAGGGGTCGGCGTCGTAGCTTCCGCGGACTGATGTGAAGTCGTCGTCGGCGCTGCACCCCGGATCGTCGATACCGAAGCCTGTGCGTGATTTCAGACTGTATTCCTTGCGAGCGTCGGAGAGGAGCATGTCGTTGAGGGCAGTCACGCTTTCGAGCCAGCGGCGGATGATGACACGAATATCGTCGGGAGTGAGTTCCTCGATGCTTTTGCCGTACCAAGTTTCGAGCGTTTGTGCCACCCATGTCCATTCCATGTCGTAATAGTCGGCGTGTAGTTTTCGCCAGCGTTGCTCGAGCTGGTCGAGAGTCAAACGACCGGCAGCGATATCCTCGCAAATGGTGTCGACTTCGTTTTTGGGAGCAAAAAGGCCGCAGACATCTACCCACTGTCCGGCGCCGGCCTCATGTGTGGGTCGCAGACGTCGGGTGAGTTCGGCCTGATCGGTAATCGGTTCTGTGCCGAGGCGGTTTATGACCGAGTTGCCCATGAATTTGTCGAGAGCCATGCCGTAGAGTTTCCTCCCCTTGCGCAGAGCATGAGCATCGATGGTCATGGTCTGAAATGCGAAGCGTTCGGCTGTCAGTCCGGCAGTCCGCTCAAGGTCGTTGAGCAGGCTAATGCCGTCGAGCATCTTTCCGGCAGTGTATGGGCTGAGGAGATTGAAGTTGATGCTGTCGAGGAGATCTTTGCTGCGCCTGCGGTCACGTTTGGGCCATTTCTGGGCATCGCGTATGGTTCCGACGCTGCGGAGGTTTATGCCTGGGACGAGGAATGATTCACCACGGTTTTCGATGAGGTAGGAGAAGGGCAGGCGAGAAGTATCGGGATGGTTGACGTGGCGACCCATCACGAGAGAGAATGCTCCTATTTTGGCCGGCCACAGGATGTAGGAATCGCTTGTGGTCTTGGATCCACGCTCGGCTACGCCCTGATGGATAGGCCCGAGTTTGTACATGTGGTTGCTTTGGTTCGATCCGGACCCGGCGTTGAGAAAAGAGAACATGCCGGCTATGAGCAGGCTTGATTTGTGCATCGTGACTGTGTATGGCCCGGCGAAGATTGCTGCGGCCTCTCCATTCTCGCAAGCGCAGTTTGCGAAGAACAGCGAATCGTGGGCCGAGAAAAGATGGGTGAGGTGTGTAGCCTGTCCAATGAAGCAGTGGTGGATTACGGCTCCGTCGTCGATACATGCGCCAGCGGCGAGTATAAAACCTTCGGCAATGACTGCGCGGCCGACATGCACGGGGTCGGATTTCGACGATGTTATGGTGCCGTTGACGAGTCGGGTGGCACCGTCGATAACAGCGTGGTCGCCGATAATCACGTTATTGATCTCTCCTGCATTAACGACCCTTGCATCGCGGCCAATGCGACCGGGAGTGCCGTAAAAACCGGCGGCGTGGACCTTGATGTCGGTCACGAGACGTTCGACCATGTCGCGACGGTTGCGGTACATGGCGATTAGGTAGGCAGTCTGTGCAGACATGCGCTCGAAAACCGGAACTTCGCGTCCGCCGGTCTCGTTGAGTACCGATACCTCCGTGCCGATGCCGTAGCTACTGTTGAGAGTCGATACTATTACATCGACGTTTTCGATATATGCACCGTCGGCGATTTCGTAGTTCGCGATGTAGTTGGATATATTGTTGATGTATACGTTGTCGCCTACTGTGACGTTGTGTAAGGTTGCATTGCTTATGCTTCCGTGGCGTACAACACCACCAGGAAGCCGGAAGTCACCACCAGAAGCACCTAAACGGACAGGACCGGAAAATTCTACATTGGATATGCTCGTTGGGTCGAAGCCCTCAGTCACCGTCACTGAGAGCCAGTCGGCCGCCCGGCAGCCACGCTCTTTCAGTTTGGCAATTTCTTCATTCGTCAGATTGCGAAATGACATAAATTATACTAATAATGGTTATTGGTGATGCAAAATTAGTAAAAAATATGAGAAGACAAAAGGACAGAGGAGATGAAGCTACTTGCCTGTTGTAACCCGATACTTTACTTTTACGCTGTAGCGACGCACAATCTTGCGCATGTTGTCGATGCCAGCGCCACTGTCGTAGGAAACATTGCTGAAGGAAGGAGAGCCGTAGTAAGCCGGGCCGTTTTCGACTATCTCCATCGGCATTACGATTTTCAAACCGGAGTTGGATGCGATGAACTCAGCTTTTTCTTTCGCAGCATCGAGAGCTGATTTGAGCCCCTGCCGGTTATACGAGGGCATATCACTGTTGTCGAGGCCTGTAATCTGAAAAGAGGTGATGCCTTCGCGTCCTATCGAGTCTGCTATCTTGTCGAGTTGAGCAAGACTCGTCACCACAGCAGACAAGCGCTTTGCCATATGGAATTTATCGGATATCCTGCTGTCGAGCGAGTTGCCTATGTCAGACACAGTGATGAGCGAGTCTCCGACCCCGGCCGCAGCGAGCACACCACGCACCGATTGCTCGATTTCCGGCAGTCGGATCAAAACGCTGTCGGCCGGGGATTTGTGTTTGAAATACTCCTCCAAGCCAATTTCGATACTTATCCTGTCGGGCACGATGTTTATGGTCGAAGATCCGGAGACCTCGATATAAGCGTGATTTTGAGCATTTGCGGTCATGCCGTATAGCAAGAGTAACAGAATAATAAAAACTGGACGAGTCATCTTGAACGGGTTATTTGTTAGCTCGAGAAGCTTGGTTGATGGCTTTCCGCGCCTTAGCGGTGATTTCGCGCCAGGGGAGTGAGGGGTTGTTGATGTCGGTAGTTCGAATTTCTTCGAGCACGGTCTCGATACCGCTGACGTCGGCTCCGGAAGTGCGGAGCGCGCGGACTTTCTCGGCGTCTTCGATGCCGTCGATAAGACGTTCGAATCGGACAGAGGACCGGTTGTAGGGATATACAAGATATGTGTCGCCCGAGCTCCAGTTGCCGTAGCGGCTGTCGGTCTGCGGATCGGCCGGCCATGAGTTGTAGGCCCATCGCAACATGCCATCGTAGTCCCAAGCAAGGCCGTACAGGCCCAATAGCTCAGCTTCGAAAGGCTGGGAATAGGTGAATGTGTTCGGGTAGAGCGGACCGCAGCATACATAGAACGTGGTGTTGTAGCCCTGATCGCGGCGAGCGAGGATGTCGGCATGTTCGGCCGGTTGTCCCTGAGCTACACAGACGTCGCGCATCATGGTGTATTTTTTGTACGAAGAGTGGTTGTCGGCGAGAGCGAAACCCATTTCGGGAGCGCATTTCTCGAGTACTTTTACAGCAGCGTCCATAGCTTCGGGCGAACGCTCGTCCATAGCTATGTTTGTAATCCGGAGCCACCCTTTGTCGGCGAGGTGTTGCTTGAAGTCGGTGAGGAACGGAGTCCATATTTCTTCAAAGAAAGGCTTGCCCGGCTCTGCCACTACCGTAACGGTCTCGCCCTTGGCTTCGTCGAAGTATTCGAGCTCGCAGTTCCAGGGCACCATAGAGTAGCAGTTTATCATCTTGTCGATGCCAAGGTCCATCATCATCTCTACCCATCGGTCGAAGTTGGTGTAGTCGTATTTCCATTTGCCGTCGTTACCGAGAGTCCAGTCTATCATGTTTTCGTATCCGTCGTAGCACTGGTGGTTCCAAGGGTCTTTGTTGAGTGTTGCCGTTATCACTTTCTGTCCGGCGTCGGCCAGACGTGACATGACAGGGCGTAACGCATCGAAGTGAGCATCGCTCCACACTTCGAGACCGTGAGCACGGGCAACTGCGGTCGGATGCTGCCATAGATCGAGGTGATAGTTCCACTCCGAAGGAGGGGCAAGAGTGTGGTCCTGCACTTCAAGGGTCAAAGGAAACTCCAATCTTTCGCCATCGGCCGAGGTGACGGTTACAGATGAAGAGTACAATCCCGGTGTGGCATCTTGTGGGACAGACACTGATATCCACACGGGTCGTACTGTCCGCTCGTCGATATCGAATACTGATAAAGAGTCAATCATGTCGGGCAACAACAGAGCCGCACCACCGACACTGAAAGTGGAGTCGGCCAAGGCATAGCGAACAAATCGAGCCTGAGCGATGTCGGAGGGTAGTGATGCGGTGCCGGTTGAGAAGTCGGCGATATCGCATTTCACACCATCGATGCTGTCGGTAGCCCAAAGCAGAAGCTGAGCGTTGGTCCGTTCGCCTTTCCACGCCACCAGTTGGCATGTGTCGGAACTGAAGGTCTGAGGTACGATGCTGCGAGAATATCTACAGTCGGTATCAGCCCATGAGCCGTTGAAACGGGATGTCAGACTTTCCCAATCGGCAGTCTGGGCCTGAGTGAGCGATGTAGGATCGTCGGGCTCGGCAAAGGTCGTAACTTTTTGATACGGTTTCTGGCATCCGGTCACGGCCATTAGGGCGAAGCTTGCGGCAAGGATTTTTGTGAAGTTTTTCATAGCTGTCGGTTGGTGTATATTGAGTGTCAGTATTCTTTTATGTTACGACCGCATAGAGTTATGAACGGGCAGTAACGGCAATTGTCGGTGTCCTCGCACTGGGTGAAGGCTTTGGTGGTATCGAAAATTTCTTCGATAAGAGCGGAAAGCCGTTGCCTGAATTTGTCGCGGATGGCGCTGTAGTGAGTCAACGGCGACCGTTCGATGGTGAGCGGAGCCAAAGGTGCCGATGCCGCCAGCTCGCGCAGGGGGTGGAGCATGGGTTGGATATCGACGGAGTTGTCGCGCAGACACATGTATGCCTCGCAGTAGAGGAGTAGCTGGAAGATACCTCCGAGGCTATGGTCGTATTTGTCGAAAATAGCATCGACGGATGTGGCCCGAGTCTTGTCTCCTCCAGTCTTGAAGTCGATAAATCGCAGATAACCGGGCGCAATTTCGTCGACACGGTCGATGGACATGTAGAAGTTTATGTCGATGCCATCGGCGATATGCCAAACGGTACCTTCTTTAAGAGTGTTGACCTGAAATTCGTTTGCAATAAACCTGAAAGCCGGACGGCAATATGCTGCAAGCTCGGCTTCGATGTTGGAGCGTACGTATATCTCGATATTGGATGCTCCAATCTTTATATCGGGTGTGAATTCGTGGGTGTGCGGAGCTTTCCGGCCACCGAAATGGACGAGCCGGATCTGCTCAGCCACGGTCTCGCCGACCTTGTCGCCCTCAAGCCATGAAGTCATGACTCCGGCATCGATGTCGCCCCCTTTATATTCTTCGAAGAAACTTTGGATAGAACCGTGAACAATGGTGCCTATTTCGGCAGCGGTAAGGCTGTCGGTTAGTTCATCGTTGTCGCGCATGTTGCGGACATACATCAGATAGAAGCGGAATGGGCATTCGAGATATGTCTTCAGAGCTGATGCCGACAGGCGTTTGTTTCCTCCTGGCCGGTATCCGTCGAGGGCTGCGGTGACAGCTTCGTTCTTGGTAATGTCGAATTGCTTCCTGTCGCCGGCAGCCGCTCCGATGAGTAGTGTCTGCTGGCTCATTTTCAGCGCCGGCACAAGATACTCGATCTGAGATATGTATCGCGATTTCTCGCCCATGCCGAGCCCGTCGGTACGAGAGTCGTAGAAGAGCGCTACCCGTTTTGCACGCGAAATGAGCCGGTAGAAGCTGTAGGCGTAGCTCCACTCGGGGCTGTCGAAGTCGGGGAGTCCGTAACCGGAGCGGAGGCTGTTTGGTATCATCGTACGGGTGTACTGTTTGCGAGGGAACACGCTTTCGTTCATGGACAGGACTATGACGTTGTCGAAATCGAGCCCACGGGTCTCGAGTACGCCGAGCACCTGAAGCCCTTTTAGCGGTGTGCCGGTAAGCGACAGTCCTCTGGTGGTGAATATGCGCTCGAAGAGATGCAGGAATGTGTGGTCGGTCATCTCCACTCCGTGTCGCCCGATGAGTTCGGTGAGTCTGTCGAGTTCGTCGCGGAAATATTTTATGGCTTCGAGCTCGAAAGAGCCTCCGGGGCTGCCTGTCTGCTCACTGTTCTGTGTGAGGCATGAGCCGAGCCAGTCGAGCAGAGAGCCGAGATACCGGGCTGTTTCGGTGGCATTACGGGTGTTGTGTACGGGAGTGAAGATGGCTTTGAGCTCGGGAGCTGTCTCGCACAATGCTCCGGCAGGGGCATTGTAGAGTTTGTGGCCGTTGACAAATTCTGTCACCTTGCCGGCAGCTTCCGATGCGATAGCCTGGATGTGTGGATGCCCCAGCACAGCGTTGAGATCTTCGAAGTAGTAGTTGTACTCGCCCCTTATTTTCCTTGCCCTGAGCTGCATCGAAATGATTGAGTGGAGGAGAGATGCGAATGTTGTTGTGCGGTAGGCAAGGCCCATAGAAATGTTTATGGCCTTGATGTCGTCGGGAATGCTTAACAGGGTGGGTAAAAGGAGCCCTTGGTCGGGGAGGATTATGGCGGTGTTGATGGCGTTTGTGCAGTCGAGGTATCCTTTTCCGGCCCATTCCTTGAGTACTTTGCCGACGCATTTTGCCTGGGCGACGTTGGAGGGTACGGATGTGACGCTAATCTCAGGCAGTTCTTCAGGAAGGGGAACGGTGTATCCATCGGGCATGGGGAAGCTTCTGGCGAGTTCGCGCAGACGGAGCAGCGGACGAGGCATACCGCCTCCGACGGCATTGGCGAAAAGGTGGAGCGGAGCGGTGTCCCAAAAGAAGTATGCCGCACCACGGGACCTGAGCCGTTCGAAGATTACGGTCTCGGCATGGCAGAGGTCGTTGAAGCCGACAAAGGCATAGCGAGTGTCGCCGGTGAAGTCGTAGGCATCGTAGTTGCGTGCGTTTTTTACCGCCATCCGGTATTGTGAGCCTTCGGATGCGCGCTTGAAACGGGCCATCGACGCTTTGTATTCGTGGTATATGTCGGCCAGAACCTCCCAGAGGAAAACAAATTTCTCACCCATGCGGCATTGTTCCCCTTCGCCGAGGTGGAGCCAGAACTCCTCGATGTGGGCGGTGAGGCGACTTTCGCCCCAAACGCGGCGGATGGCGTCTTTCTGGTCTTCGTCGAGATAATCGGCCTGTATTTCTTTTACGTTTTTGAGGTTGCGGAAGATGTCGTCGGCGTCGACGAGCGATCGGTCAACATCGTCGAAGTCGGCAAGCATCATGTCGCCCCAGAATACGAAGCTGTCGAATTGCCTTATAGCGTCGGTGCGTCCACGCCTATCCATGACGCGCCGGTAAGCGTCGTAGAGGACGAAGAGGAGTTCGCGCGGTTGCGCGGCAGGGAAGTCTGAGTAGATGTTGAGAAAAGTGCGCAGGGTCATAAACCGCGGCATCAGAGTGATGCCGGCGCAACTCTCGCGGACGTATTTCTTGAGGAACAGGGCACTGCGCTTGTTGGGCGTGACGAAAGTGATGGCCGATAGAGAAGGCCTGGATGTGTCGCCGTTTCTGCTGTGGAAGTAGTTTGCGACACTGCCGAGAAATGTCGACCGAATGTTCATTTGCGGCGGATAAGCATTATGACTCTTACGGCAAGATCGAAGAATATTATCTTGGCGTTGCCGTTGCCGGCGATGTCGCGGCGCGAACGGTTGAAGAGCTCAATCATATCGACGACGTTCTTCTCGTTGATAAAGGGGAAGAACCGGTCGACAAATCCGCGTTCGGCTGCGCTGAGGGTGAGGAGGGAGTCGACATGGAGGTGCATGACAAAGCTTTCGCGGATGAGGCGGCAGCAGTAGTCGATAAACTGCATCTGCGGCTCGCGCCCAAGTTCGGCCACCGCTTTGCTCCAACCACGGAGCTCGAGGACTTTGCGGCCGTAGGCTTTGCGCATGAGCTCGGCAAAAAGGTCGAAGTATTTGCGGCGCTCGGTCGATACGCTTGCTGTCTTCCAGGCCTGGTTGACACTTCCGTCGGCGATACGGGCCATGTCGGCGGCCTGAGCGGCATCCATGCCTTGGGCTTGCAGGACTCCTTCGAGCTCGGAGTCGCTGTAGCGCTGAACGGCGATGCGTTGAGTGCGCGAGTAAATCGTAGGGAGTATGCCGCGGCCGTTATTGCTCACCATGATGAAGATGGTGTCGCCGAAAGGCTCCTCGACGAGTTTGAGCAGTTTGTTGGCGGTCTCTTCCTTGAGACGTTCGGGCAACCAGAGCAATACTGTCTTAAATCGCGAACTACGAGTCATATATGTGAGGCGACGAAGCAACTCGGCGCCTTCCTCGACGTAGATCATCGGTTGTGCGTTGATGTTGTCGAGCTTGGTGACCCATCGGTCGAAATCCATATATGGCGACTCGGAGATAAACTCACTGAATTGCTCGCGGTAGTCGTCGCTCAAAGCTGTACGGCCGCTTTTCTTGACTACGGGGAAGGAATATATCGTGTCGATATGGTTGAAGGCCTGATGTTGCCGGCATGACGGACATTGGCCACAGCTGTCGCCGTTGTGACGGTGCTGGCAGTGGATGTATTGGGCAAAGGCCCGCGCGAGCATGAATTTACCCGAGCCAGAGGGGCCCTCGAGCAGGAGTGCGTGGGGGATACGGTCGTTGTCGACCATCTCGCGCAAGCG
Organism: Porphyromonadaceae bacterium UBA7176; assembly: GCA_002491245.1. Taxonomy (GTDB): domain Bacteria; phylum Bacteroidota; class Bacteroidia; order Bacteroidales; family Muribaculaceae; genus CAG-873. Next base: position 3,972 of record DKVO01000028.1, on the reverse strand, counting down.
GCGCTTTACCTCTTCATGTCCGGCGACGTCGGCGAACTTCATGGTTTGCGCTGTTGTATTGTGCCGTGCTCGGCTACATATTCGCGGACTTCCTGGAAGAGGCGTGTAGCGAAGACGAAGTCGTTGAGGGCGTCGTTAGTGGTGTTGTAGATCTGACTCATGTCGCCGACCCATTCGCGGTAGCCTTTCTTGATGAAGATGATGTTCTCGCCTATGCCGAGGACACTGTTCATGTCGTGGGTGTTGATTACGGTTGTCATGCCGTATTCGTGTGTGATGTCGGCGAGGAGTTCGTCGATGAGGATGCTTGTCTTAGGGTCGAGACCGCTGTTCGGCTCGTCGCAGAAGAGGTAGCGCGGATTGAGAGCGATGGCACGGGCGATGGCGACACGTTTCTGCATACCTCCTGAAATCTCGGCCGGATATTTGTTTTCGGCGCCTTGGAGATTGACGCGTTCGAGGCAGAACATTGCTCTGTCGCGCTGCTCTGCGCGTGTCATGTCGGTAAACATCATCAAGGGGAACATGACGTTGCCGAGGACAGTCTCGCTGTCGAAAAGAGCGGAGCCTTGGAAGAGCATACCGATTTCTTTGCGAAGGGATGCTATCTCGTCGCGCTTCATCTTGAGGAGGTCGCGGCCGTCGAAGAGAATTTCGCCTTGATCGGGGCGCAGGAGTCCGACGAGGCTTTTCATGAGGACGGTTTTGCCCGATCCGCTCTGGCCTATGATGAGATTTGTTTTGCCGGTGTAGAAAGTAGCGTCGACGCCGTGGAGGACAGTCTTGCCGTCGAACGATTTGACAAGGTTGCGTACTTCGATCATTGCAGCAAGAGTTTAGTGAGGATGACGTCGAAAAGAAGGATGAACACGCTGCTGGAGACGACGCTGTCGGTGCTGGCTTTGCCTACCTCGAGAGCGCCACCGTGGACATAGTATCCGTAGAACGATGATGTGGATGCTATGATGAAGGCGAAGAAGAGCGACTTGATGAGAGCATACCACACATACCACTCCTGGAACATGGCCTGCAGACCGTAGACATATTTCGATACTGTGATAAGGTCGGTGAAGACAGCCACGCCGTAGCCGCCCACAAGTGAAGTGCCCATGCATAGGATCACCAACACAGGCATGAAGCAGACGAGGGCTATGATTTTGGGCAAAACGAGATAGTTGGCGGAGTTGACACCCATGATCTCGAGAGCGTCGATCTGCTCGGTGACACGCATGGTGCCAATCTCGGAAGCGATGTTCGACCCGACCTTGCCGGCGAGGATGAGGCATAGGATTGAGTTGGAGAACTCGAGGAGCACGATGTCGCGAGTGGCGAGGCCGACGGAGTAGGCCGGAATGAGGGGCGACGCGATGTTGAGCTGCATCTGTATGGCTATGACGGCACCGATAAACACAGAGATTATCAGCACGAGGGGAATGGAGTCAATGCCGAGTTTCGACACTTCGGCTACAGTGCGACGGCCGAACACCGACCAACGGTCGGGCAAGGCGAATACCCTCTTCAAGAAGAGACAATAACGGCCGAATGTGGCCAGGGAATTGGTGAGTAACATGAGTGCAAATTTACAAATTTTATTTCATCGCACCATTACTCACGATGCAAATATGCCTTAATCGCCAATTTTTTATCTTACCTTAATCGAGCCTCCGGTGTTGGATGTGCGCGAGGTAAGATTGTCGGAAGCCAGGCGGATGTGGCCGCTTGTGTTGGCTACGGCTTCGCCACGGGTGTATGCGGCCGATAGGCTGATGTTTCCGGATGTGGTTGCGGTGAGGTCTACTTTGTTGATCTTGCCGTTTTTCACAGAGACTTTCCCTGATGTGCTGGCATCGGCTTCGAGTTTGTCGGTTTTAATTACTGCGATATCCACGAGGCCCGAAGTGGAGGCTTCTAACTCGGCCTTGTCGGAGCATGTGAGCTGAGCTATCTTTATGCTGCCTGATGTGGAGGTTGAGAGATCGCAGTCTTTGCAGTTGAGTGTGCCTATGTTGATGGTTGCTGATGTGGTGACGTTTGTCTCGAGGCTTTTGATGTCGAGAGGTGAGTTGATGTTGATGCGAGCCGAAAGAGTGGCGTCTATCTCTTTGATGCAGTCGGACGATACTGTGAGTGTCGCATTTAGATTGCCCTTGTATTCATTGCGGTTTTTTACGTATGCTTTCAGTTCTCCATCATGACATTCGACGACGATTTCGTCGATAACGTTGTCGGGAGCGGTGAGTGTGGCGCGTCCGGGTGCGCCGACAGTATATTCGATGTTGACTCTTGATGCGATAATTTCGTCGAAATCGGCGATGTTGAGCTCGCGAGTGATCATGTTGTCGCTTGGTGTTATTTTCTTTTTACCAAATTCGATGGCTGAGCAAGTGATTGAGCATACTAATGCGGCGAGAATGACGATGTAGATAAATACTTTTTTCATATGGTTTTTGTTTGTAGATTTATCTATAAGACGTAAATAAATGATAAATGTTACATCCGAATTGCGAAAAAATCTTGCGGAATTAGGGTGAGTCTATTATATTTGTGATATGAAACTGATATTATTTGCCATTTTACTTGTGGTGATCCCGACAGAGGTGCTGTCGGCGACAGGCGGAGATGATGCTGTGTGGAAGGCTTATGATGCGTTTAATGCGGCTTTTCTTGATGATGCGAAGTATATTTACAAGAATACAAACAAGGATGAGCATGCTGTGATGCGCGACCGTGGAGCTGCGGCGATATGGTGTCAGCCGATGTATGTGGATATGGCTCTGAACGCGATGGAGCTTGCGATGAAGAAGGGGGATGTAGAACGCGAGCGACGTTACCGCAGGTTTGTCGATAGGCTTATCGAGGGTAATATGACCCAGTATCTTGGCTTTAATTTTGATGATAATGATCTGTCGAGGGGTTGGTTCATATACGACGATATCCAATGGTGGACAATCACTCTTGCGAGGGCTTATCTTGAGACTGGTAATGAGAGGTACAGGACTCTTGCGGAGAGGAGTTTTGCGCGTGTGTGGTACGGGTCGCCGAGGGTTGGTGATACGGGGTCGTATGCCGATCCCGAAAAGGGACTCGGTGGGGGTATGTTCTGGCAATGGCAGCCAATAGAGGGCCCTCGGGCTAATGAGGCCGGGCACGGTAAGATGTCGTGTATCAATTTTCCGACAGTGGTGGCTGCGATGCTGCTGTATAATGCTGCTCCTGCCGACAGGGGTGAAGATACGGCGCCTGAGGTGTGGGATAATGGCTATGGGCATTTTGTGCGACCGGCGTATGAAACGAAAGAGCGCTACCTTGAGATGGCGCGTGAGATTTTTGACTGGAGTGTGGATAATCTTGCCGATGCGGCAACGGGTAAGGTGTGGGACAATCGACACGGCGAGTCGGCAGGTGGAGCACCGCTGATTTATAATCAGGGTACTTTTATCGGGTCTGCTTCGCTTTTGTATCTTGCCACGGGTGAGGAGAGGTATCTTGATCTTGCCAAGGCCGGCGCTGATTATTCGATAAATGTGATGTCGGCGGAACATGGTATGTTGCCGTGGGCTCGGAATGTTGATAACCCGTTTGACCAGGGTTCGCTTGAACAGGGCATCTATCCGGCTATCTGGGGCGAGTATATGAAGTTGCTTGTGAGGGAATGCGGTCAGCGCCAATATTTGCCTTTCCTGGAGGCGAATGTAGTGTCGGGGTGGAATAACCGCGATATGTCGACCGGAGTAACTGATGGAGAGCCTTGGGCGCCGACAGATGGCGCTGCGCTGATTGGTTCGTATGCAGGCTCGGCGACTCCGGCGATGTACCTTATCTATGAGTTGGTGAAGTGATAAACAAAAAGCCTTGCAGAATGCAAGGCTTTTTGTTTGTGTGGGCGCTGAGGGATTCGAACCCCCGACCCTCTGCTTGTAAGGCAGATGCCCTGAACCAGCTGAGCTAAGCGCCCGAAAATTTTTCGGGAAC
>DKVO01000016.1:13043-13903 GCA_002491245.1 Porphyromonadaceae bacterium UBA7176 | reverse complement strand
CGCTGCGACGGATGTCGCAGCGGCACTTTTATCATTATTAACAACCTTTGCTTTTGGGCTTTGATCTATTTTGCTTAATTTTGCAAGATAAAAAACCGCAAATGATATCGAGCAAAATCGACCAGCATAACATCGACAAAGCCAAAGCGCTCATCGACCGCGCCGGACATGTGGCCATAGTATGCCATACCGGGCCCGACGGCGATGCCATCGGATCGTCGCTCGCGGCAGCTCATGTACTCTCCGCGATAGGCAAGGACGCCAAGGTTGTCATACCCGACTCCCACATGGCCAACCTCCGCGGCCTGCCGGGAGCCAAGGAAATAGTCGATGCAGCCAAATACTTCGATTTCGCATGTCGACTTCTTGCCGAGGCCGACCTCATCCTTTGCCTCGACTTCAACGAGCCTCGCCGCACCGGCCGCCTGGCCGAAGCGCTCATGGCGTCGGAAGCACCCAAAATACTCATCGACCATCATCTCGGCCCCGACATCGATGCCGATGTGGTGATATCGCATCCTGAGATGCCTGCGACAGCATATCTGCTGTTCCGCGTTTTCTGCAGGCTCGAGTTGTTCAACTTCATAGGCAAAGCCGCCGCAGAGTGCATACTCGCCGGCATGATGACCGACACCGGTAACTTCGCCTACAACTGCAACGACCCCGAACTTTACACCGTCGTGGCAGAGCTCGTCCGCAAAGGAGCCGACAAAGAGAAACTCGGCAACATGCTCTTCAACACCTTCTCGGCCAACTGCCTGCGGCTCAACTCCTACGCCATACTGCGCAAAATGGAGCTCCTGCCCGATGTCCACGGCTCCCTAATCACCCTGAGCCGCGACGAGCTCAACCGCTTCCAC
>DKVO01000016.1:9362-12751 GCA_002491245.1 Porphyromonadaceae bacterium UBA7176 | reverse complement strand
CGCGACGAGCTCAACCGCTTCCACTACACCCGTGGCGATACCGAAGGTCTCGTGAACAAGCCCCTTGCCGTGCCGGGAGTGGAGTTCAGCGTGTTCATGCGTCAGGAGAGCGACTGCATACGGGTGTCGATGCGGAGCAAAGGCGACTTCCCCGTCAACATCCTCTGCAGTGAGTACTTCGGCGGAGGCGGACACCTCAATGCTTCCGGCGGAGAATTCTACGGATCCCTCGATGAGGCCATCGAGCACTTCAAGTCGAAACTGCCCGAGATACGAAAACGATTTATAGTCAAGAAATAAGCAACATATAATGAAGACACTCCGCGCCATAGGCGCAATAATAACCGTGATAGCCGGCCTCGCCGCCACTTCTTGCAACGACGGCAAATCATACTCACAGTACCTCAACGAGGAAAACACGTATACCAACAACTTCCTCGCCGATCAGAGGGTTGAACTATCGATTCCGGCCGATACGGTGTTTGAAGTCGGACCCGACGCTCCCTACTACCGCCTCGACGAAGACGGCACCCTCTACATGCAGGTGCTCAATGCCGGTACAAAGGGCAATATGGTGGAAGACAACGAGCAGATATACTTCCGCTACACACGCTACGCCCTGGCCAACTACAAGGACGGCGAGTTGCCGACAGGGACGGGTAACAATATCACGCTCAGCCCGGCCTGGTTCCGCTTCAACAATTTCAGCATCAACACCTCCTACCAGTGGGGACAGGGCGTACAAATACCCCTCCATTACCTCCCGGTAGACTGCGAGGTCAATATCGTCATCAAATCCCAGATGGGTGTGATCGACGAACAGTCGCAGGTACAGCCCTTCCTCTGGCGCCTGACCTACGAACGCCGACAGTAATCATCACAGCCGGCACAGTCCGGCATAAACCATCATAACCGACATAACATGAGCCTAATCAAATCAATATCGGGTATCCGCGGAACCATAGGCGGACTCCCTGGCGACGGACTCAGTCCGCTCGACATAGTGAAGTTTACGACCGCTTTCGCCAAATTCATAGCCGGCAACACCACCAAGACCTCGCGCACTATCGTAGTAGGCCGCGACGCCCGTCTGTCGGGCCCGATGGTGGAGCGACTTGTCACCGGTACCCTCATGGGCATGGGCTTCGATGTGGTAGACATCGACCTCGCCTCTACACCCACGACCGAGCTCGCCGTGGTGTGGGAAAACGCCTGCGGCGGACTCATCCTCACAGCCTCACACAATCCGCGCCAATGGAACGCCCTCAAATTGCTCAACGAGCATGGTGAGTTCCTGAGCGACAGCGAAGGAAAAGAAGTGCTGCGCCTGGCCGAAAGCCTCGACTTCGAATGCGCCGACGTAGACAACCTTGGCAAACTCTACACCAACACCACCTACAACCGTCGTCATATCGACGCCGTAATAGCCCTGCCGTTAGTCGACACCGAAGCTATACGCAACGCACACTTCACCGTGGCTGTCGATGCCGTAAACTCTGTCGGAGGTATCATCATACCCCAATTGCTCAAGGCACTCGGCGTTGAGAAAGTGGTCGAGCTCAACTGCACAGCAACCGGCGACTTCGCCCACACCCCCGAACCCATACCAGAAAACCTCACCGGAATAGCCGACCTGATGGCATCGGGCGCGGCCGACGTAGCATTTGTTGTCGACCCCGATGTTGACCGTCTCGCCATCGTCGACGAGCAGGGCAACATGTTCGGAGAGGAGTATACCCTTGTCGCTGTCGCTGATTACGTGCTGCAGCACACTCCGGGCAACACCGTGAGCAACCTCAGCTCAAGCCGTGCCCTTGCCGACGTTACCCGTGCTCGCGGCGGTCAATATACCGCTGCCGCCGTAGGCGAGGTCAACGTGACCACAAAGATGAAAGAAACAGGTGCCGTGATTGGTGGCGAAGGCAACGGCGGTGTCATATACCCCGAGCTTCACTATGGCCGCGACGCTCTCGTCGGCGTTGCCCTCTTCCTCACCCTTTTGGCCAAATCGGGCAAGACTGTGAGCGACCTGCGCAAGACATATCCTCCCTACGAAATAGTGAAGATGAAACTCGTCCTCACACCCGAAACCAATGTCGATGCCATTCTGGCTGCTGTCAAGGCACAGTATGCAAATGAGAAAATAACCGATATCGACGGCGTTAAAATCGACTTTGCCGACGGTTGGGTGCATCTTCGCAAATCTAACACCGAGCCCATCGTCCGCATCTATGCCGAGGCTCACGATGCCAACCGTGCCACCGACCTCGCCACTGCCGTGGTCGACTTTGCCAAAACGATGATGTAAGAAACACAGATTTTTTTCGGTTCAAAAGAAGCGGCTACCCATTGATGGGTAGCCGCTTCTGCAAGCTGATTAGGAAGTTAATGACTCGAGGCTCGGGTTGCCCCTCGACTCGAGGATATGGTTTCCGGGACAACGGAGAACCGATGCCCCGGGAATTTTATTAATGACGGTGCTCGTATTTGAGGGTCATCGAGGGCTGATCGCATACCTCCGACGGGCCGAAGTACTGGATCGGGCCGGGGTAAACGTAGCATGTGTTGTGTGCCCATTCGTCGCGCTTCGCTGCGAACTCCTGGAAGGGAGCGCCATCGAGACGTACGAGAGCTTTTTGGATCACAGGCTTATCCTGGGCGTTGCGGCGCTCGATATTCATCATCATAGTGATAGGTATACCGCCGGGAATCCATTGTACAGCCGGTTTCACAAGATTGCGGATCGACGACATGTAACCGGTAACGCCGGCGTTGATAAGAGCCGATGCGTTGTAGCCGAGCGAGTAGCAGTAGTCGGCATCGAAGTTAGAGGGGTCTGCGCAACGTCCTTCGTAACCGAAGAAGTGGTGGAGGGCCGAGAATTTGCCGCCAACTTCGGCGAAGTGCTTGTCGGCGTGGAGACGGTCGGCAACAAGGCCACTGAGCAACTTCTCGGTCTCGATGAGCGAAACCTGCACGTTGCCGTGGGGGTCGCGGTCGAGCATGAGCTGACGGGCAACCTGAGCAGGAAGCTTGCGGAGCGAAGCCACATTCTCTTCCGACATGTTGTCGAAGATAAATTGGGTGAGCTGGGCTTCATCCATTTTCTCTACAGCATCCTTGTTGGCGCCGAGGAGCTCGTTGAGCTCGCCGATGAGACGCTTGAACTCGGGAATAAACTCGATGAGGCCTTCAGGGATGAGGACGGTGCCGAAATTGTTGCCGTCGGCTGCACGGGCGGCTACGATACCGGCGATATAGTCGACAATCTGGTCGAGGCTCATGTTGTTGGCCTCGATTTCCTCGCTGATGAGGCAGATGTTGGGCTGTGTCTGGAGAGCGCACTCAAGGGCGATATGGCTTGCGCTGCGGCCCATGAGCTTGATGAA
>DKVO01000016.1:0-9109 GCA_002491245.1 Porphyromonadaceae bacterium UBA7176 | reverse complement strand
TTGATGAAGTGCCAGTATTTCTTGGCGGAGTTGCAGTCGCGCTGTATGTTGCCGATAACCTCGGAATATACTTTTGTGGCGGTGTCGAAACCGAAAGAAGTCTCGATAACATCGTTCTTGAGGTCGCCGTCGATAGTCTTGGGGCAACCGATCACCTGGATACCGGTGTTCTTTTCCTTGTAGTACTCGGCAAGTATAGCGGCGTTGGTATTGGAGTCATCACCACCGATGATCACAAGAGCCTTGATATCGAGTTCGTTGATGATTTTGAGACCTTCGTCGAACTGCTCCTTCTTCTCGAGCTTAGTACGGCCCGAACCGATGATATCGAAACCGCCGGTATTGCGGTACTCGTCGATAATGGGGGCTGTCAGCTCGATATAGCGATGCTTCACAAGGCCGTCGGGACCCATGAGGAAGCCGAAGAGACGGCTGTCGCGGTGAATTTTCTTAATACCGTCGAATATACCGCAGATCACGTTGTGACCACCGGGAGCCTGGCCGCCGCTGAGGATTACACCTACATTGACAGGCTTGCCTGCTGTCGGGTTGGGGTTCTTTTCAAAGCGGATTTCAGGCAGACCGTAAGTGTTGGGAAACAGGGCCTTGATTGCTTCCTGGTCGGCTACCGACTGGGTGGGCTGGCCCTCCACTACACGCACTGCTCCGGCAAGAGCGATGGGAAGTTTCGGCTGATAAGTCGCACGGGCTTTTTGTAAAGCACTCTTTTTCATAGTGTTATGATAGTAGCATTAATGTGTTCTTTCAATTTGCAAAGTAAACGAAAATTTTTGGATAATCTGCTGTTTGAAATGTGAATAAGTGTTTCATGGGCTTAATATTTCAACTATAAGCACACCCGGTTTTTGCTAATCTGTATTTAATTGCTAATTTTGTCGGGAAAAGGTATTTAACACTCTCATGAAATCTTATATCTCTGCTCTTATCTGCATGTTCGGGCTTCTCTTGTTTGCCACCGCTTGCAACAACGATGTGTTTATCGACGCCCCCGACATTTCCGAAGACCTGTCGGCGACAATCGAAGGCGACGGCGGCTCTGCCGAGTTTGCCATCACAACAAAAAATCTCGAGTACATAAGCCTTGACGTGTTTAGCGAAAACCGCAAATTCTGCACCTACTACAACACCTCCGGCGAGATAATCGACCGCGATTCGCCGGCTTCAGAAGTATATAAAATCGTATTCGACAACGACTTCACAAAAATAGAAATAATCAAGAAAGGCAAAAAGCTCTTCTTTACAAGCATATCCAACACATGGGCAAAGTGCGATTGGACCATACGCCTCGATTACGGCTATACGGTCAAGTTTATCAATGTCACAGTATTACAGGGAAAACCGATGGAGCTACTTGATATCGTATATGGCGACATCGAGACATCAGAATATACAAAAATTGGTGTCGACCGGATACTAATGGAAAACGGAAGCACGATGGACCTGACAACAGAAGTCTACCCTTACATCCAGACCTCGGCCGAAATATTAGTGAAACCGACAGACCCTAATTCATGGATCCGGGCAGAGAGGTTCGACATGCCTGTCCCCGTATATGATGGCAACGGCTGGAAGATGGAGGTGAAAAATATTTTGCCGGGAACATCATACCGTTATCATCGCCCCGACCAGATGATGGAAGTCACAATCGAAGTTCCGGCCAAATCGGTTGTGAGGGTAAGGACTGATATCGACTATGCAAAAGTCGAGGCACGTGGCACGATGTTTTTCCTCAATCCGGTGCTCGACCGTCAACTGACAGCTTATATCATCTGCACTTCATCCTACCCTATTCACTACGACCTCCACATCGACGAAGAACCTTTGAAATGAACACTGCTAAAAAAAGATAAGAAGCGGAAACCGGTCGGTTTCCGCTTCTTATCTTTTCTGCAGGAATATTTTAGAATCCGAAGATATCTTCCTGGGTAAGTATCACCACTTTACCAAGCTTGCGGAGAGCATCTACGTCGATATTGCCCGGCTCGGCGAGGATACCGTAGTAGTACGTGCGGCCGGCAACATTGGCTTTCTGGAAGTCTACAATCTTGTCGAGTGTGATCGATGGCAGAGCCTCGAAAATATCCTTGCGGATATCGTGGTCAAGACCCTTGTCCTTATTGGCAAGATAGGTCATGGCGATATCGTCGTTGAGGATACGTTCAGTGCGCAGGCGCGACTCGATACCCGATTTGGCAAGCTCGAATGCTGCCTCGCTCTGCGGAAGGGTGTTGATGATTTCGTCGAACGCGGCAAGAGCGTCGGCAAGTTTGTCGTTCTGCGTTGCAATCTGCGACACGTAGGTGTAGGGCTTGGTCTTGCGGCCCGGAGTCTGGAAGCCGGCCCATGCAGAGTATGCCAGTGAGCGGCGTTCGCGCATCTCCTGGAATACTATCGAGTTCATCGAACCGCCGAAGTATTCGTTGTAGAGGCTGCGCAGGGGCTCTTTTGCCGGATCATAGAGATCTCCGCGGTTGGAGAAGCCATACATATAGAGCTGCTTGGCCTCGTAGGGAGCGATGAAGAAGATGGTCTCGGTCGGTTTGTTCTGCTCGAACTTGTCGGCCATCGGCGCAGGCAGAGGATTTTTGGCGAACACATGGGTCTTGTTGACGAGTTTCACTACATCCTTGGCCGGTTGATTGCCCCAGTATATCACAGTCTGCTCATACTTGTTGAGATCGCGGAGCGCATCGGTAAACTTGGCCGGGTCTGTGGCACGGAGCTGATCGGGCGACAGCGAGGTGGTATACGCATTCTTCGGTCCATAGGTTACATATTGAGCCAGGCGGCTGAAGTTCGCGCTCTGGTTGTGTTTGCGGTCAGTACGGGCCTTGTCCACACGGTCGGCGTAGGAAGCGATAGCCTCGGCCGGAATTTCGCCCTTGGCAAGCACCTTCTCGAAGAGGGCTGCAGCCTTGCCCATATTCTCGCTCAGGCCCGACAGAACTGCATAAGAGCGGCGAGAGCCGATGTTGAACGTATACCGGCAAGCAAGCTTATAGAACTCGTTCTTTATATCCTCCGAGCTCATGTCGGGGGTACGTACGAAACTCATCAGCTCGTTGGCATTGGCGAGAAGCTCGTTGACCTCCGAACCAGTCTCGTAGACATACACAAGCGTAAAGATATCGTTTGTCTTGTTGGGCACATAGAGCACTTCCACGCCGTTCTTGGCCTTGAGCTTGGTCATGTCACGGTCGAAGTCGACGAATACCGGCTCGATTGGTGTTACCTTACTGTTCTGTATCTCAGTGAGGAAAGCCGACGATTTGTCGCGGTTCATCTCTATCGGGGTAAGTTCGGGCTTGGCAAGTTTGAGCTCGTTTGGATCCTGTCCCTGACGCTTGTAGATGACAAGATAGTTGTCGGGACCAAGATATTTGTTTGCAGCGGCCACGACATCGGCCTTGGTCACTTTGTCGAGGGCATTGAAACCTGCGATTTCGTCAGCCCAGTCGACACCATTGACAAAAGCATTGACATAATAATCGGCTCGGCTGCCGTTATCGGTGAGAGCCTGCTGCTGCTGCAGTTTGAGGTTAGCGGTGACTGCCTTGATGAAATCTTCGGAGAACTCGCCGTTGCGCAGCTTGGCCACCTGCTCAAGCATGATATCCTTGGCCTCGTCGAGGCTTTGGCCGGCTTTGGGCATGGCTGTCATCACATAAGCACCGGCATCGGCCATCTCCATCATGTATGCTCCGGCGTTGAGCACCCGTTGGGGCAGCGATACATTGAGGTCGAGGATACCGGTAGTGCCATTGTTCATCACATAATCGAGCACACGCAGGGCATTGATATCATCAGCCGACGCTTCGGGCGTACGCCATGCCAAAGAGATATATTCGGCTTCAGGGCCAACAACCTCCACAACCTTAGGCTCGGTAAAAGGTTTCTCTTTAGGCAGACCGGGGCGGTTGAAATTCGACTGCGGCCTGAGATGACCGAAGTATTTCTCGATCACGTCTACCATATGGTCGGGATCAAAGTCGCCCGAAAGGCAGATTGCCATGTTGTTGGGCACATACCACTGCTTGTGGTAGTTCTTCACGTTCGTTATCGAGGGGTTCTTGAGGTTTTCCTGTGTGCCGAGCACGGTCTGCGTACCATAAGGATGGCTTGGATAGAGCGCCGCCAGCATCTTTTCGTACACCTTGCGGTTATCCTTGGTCAACGACATGTTTTTCTCCTCATAGATAGTCTCGAGCTCGGTATGGAATCCACGTATCACCGGGTTTTCGAAACGGTCGGCCTGGATGCGTGCCCAGTTCTCGATCTGGTTCGAGGGAATATCTTCTACATAGCAGGTCACATCGTACGACGTGTAAGCATTCGTGCCATTGGCTCCGATAGCGCTCATCAGCTTGTCGTACTCGTTGGGAATTGCTATTTTCGAGGCCTCGTAGCTTATCGAGTCGATTTCGCGGTAGATACGGCGACGCTCCACTGAGTCGGTAGTGTGGCGGTATGTCTCGAAAAGGCCCTCGATCTTGTCAAGCAAAGGCTTCTCGGCAGCATAATCGGATGTACCGAACTTCTCCGTCCCCTTGAACATGAGATGCTCGAAGTAGTGGGCCAGGCCGGTTGTTTCGGCAGGGTCGTTCTTGCCACCCACGCGCACAGCGATGTAGGTCTGTATACGGGGTTGGTCCTTGTTGACACTCATGAATATTTTAAGACCGTTGGGCAAAGTGTACATCTTTGTCTGCAGGGGGTCGTCAGGCACGGTCTGGAACTCGTGCTTGGCGGCAGTCGCCGGCAACATCATGGCCGCCAGCGCCGCAAAGCCTAATAGATACTTTTTCATATTGTAAAATGTTGGAAATGATAATCGTGATTGGTCATACAAAAGCCGTATCGTTGCATACACAGCTGCGGAGACGGTCCATATGCTTCCGGGCATCAGAGGTCGTCAGGTAGGCATCGATCGCATCGGCATGCGACGCTTTGTGGAGGTCCGTACCGATAAAATCGACCAAGCCGCCGTCGATAAGCTGCTCTGCTATCTTTTTCTCAGCCTTTCCGTAAGCGCCGGCGAGGCTGAGCAAATTGATCTGGAAACTCAGGCCGCTGTCATGCAAGGCCTTGTAGCGGTCGAAATGCTTATAGTAATAACTGTACCGCTCCGGATGGGCGAGGATAGGCTTGATACCGCGCACCTGGAGGTCAAACACAAGTTGGTCGAGGTTCCAGGGTTCCTGCATGAACGCATTTTCGATAAGTATATGCTTGTTGGGCAACAACCACAGGTCGTTTGCCGCCAGACGCTCGCCGAACAGCTCGTCGATACGGTATTCGGCCGAGTGACTCACGTCAATATCATTATTCCTGCGATCCAGTTCCTGGTGCAATCGATCGAGAGCCGGCCTGATTGTATCCAACGTATTCTCGAATGTATACTGCGTCACATGCGGCGACGCTATGATACGCCGTATACCCCACCCCTGCATACGCTCTATGAGGTCGGCCGACGTTGCAGCGTCGGGGCTACCGTCGTCGACTCCGGGCACTATGTGGCAGTGGATATCGGTAGCGAAACAAAGCTCTGCAGGCTCTTTGCTTTTCTTCTTAAAAAAGTCAAACATAATTATTCGGCTTTGACTGATGCCCGACGGGCCGTGGCGTCGAGGATAAACGGACATGGCTCCTTCACGCCCTTGAGATTGGCATCGCGGAGCGATACAAGTGCATTAGCTGCCTCTTCGAGACCGCTATATGAGCCAACGCAAATATAATAGTACGGTTCGGCCGTCTCCACTACAAAGGCGTCGGGATAGCCGTCGCCGGCAAGGCGGTCGCGAAGCGACAACGCGTTGAACTTCTGCTTGAACTGGCCGGCCACGACATTGTATCGACGCAGGTTTTCATTTTCGCCACCTCCGCCTTCTGTCACTTTCACAGGCATGGTTTTCACCTCAGCCTCTCCGGCGCCTGTATCGACAGTCCGCGTAGCGCCCTGCTTGCGCATTTTGCCATAGATGGTCTCTTCAAGGCGGTCCGACGAGTCCCGGGCCGCCACAGCTTTTTCGTAAGCGGCACGGTAATTGGCCTCCGAAGTCTTGCATGAGCAGACCATACCAATTGCAAACAATGCTATTATAAAATACTTTATATCCTTCATATATCAGTATCTTCAAAAAAACATCGGCCGAGCACAGCCACCCGGCCGACAAGTCTTTACAGACCCAGCTTCTTGGCGATTTCCTTAGGTATAGCGTCGCGATGGACGAGGATATTCATCGTCTTGGCAAGGAAGTAAGGCTCCGAAACATAGAAGAAACCGTTGTAGATCTGATTGGTATCCCACGAATTTTTCACCTTGTAGTACTTGTTGCCAAACTGGTCGACAGCTGTGCCGACGATTTCCATTCCGTGGTCATCCGTAGTCTCCTGGTTGTCGTACATCTGCTGGCGCAGCTCGGGAGTCACTGTGATCTCCTCTACCGGACCCTCGAAGTTATATTTGTCATTATTGCGCTCGTTGTCCGAGAGCTTCACCCAACGCGACAGCTCAGTGCCCGACAGGTCACTTTCATTCTTGCCCTTGGGCATCAGGGCAACGCCCTTGTTCCACTTGAAACCACCCTCGCTCACGTCAGCGGCCCACACAAGACCGTGGCCCTTGGCTATGCTTTGGTCAACGATAGCCTTCAGCTCGTCGAGAGGCACATTATAGTATTTCTCACCGAGCCAGTTGTCAGGCACCTCCACTGCGAAAGCCTCGTAGTAAGGATGGTGTGTAAACGACGTCAGGGGCACATAATCCTTCATCTTTATCGGCAGGCTCTCGGCGTAGCTCTTCGGAGTATAAGTCTTGCCTTTATAGACAAAAGTAGCCGGTACCTCGCCGAGATATGCGTCAAGTATACCCTCGAAACCTTTGATCCACGCCGTCGACAGTTTACGGTTCGGCTTCTTGGCGATTTCCTTGACATAAGCCGTCAGCACAGCATCGAGTTCACCGTGGACGTGCTTGTCCTCGCCATATTGCAATCCGGTATATACCTCTTCAGGCACGGCGCCGTAGTTGGCCCACACATAAGGCACATCCATCGCTGAACCGCCGGCACCGAAATTGGCCTGGCCATACATGCGCACATACTGGCGTGCCTTATCAAGATAGCACTGGCGCACGGTATACATCTCCGACAGGTCGAGGGAATCTCCGCCGTTTTTGCGGATTTCGTCTTCAAAGAACGATGTACCGGCGAAGCACCAGCATGTTCCCGACTTATTCTGGTCTTTAACCGAAGTCGTCGGAAGACTTATCACATCAGTGAAGATAAATGTCTTTGTAGAGTCAACTTTAGCCGAGTCGACATTTTCGGTGGCGGCAGCACTGAACGCTACTGCTCCAAGCAGCATAGCTATGATTGGTTTCATGGTCAATTGAGTACTTTATAATTGGCTCCCTCGAGAGTCTTTCTGATTTCTTCGATATGGTCTTTGTCGCGTGTTTCGAGCTCGATACGGATAGTGCACCCGTTGATGGCCGACGAAGTGTTGATACGCTCATGCGTCACAGAGATGATATTGCCTCCGCACTCGCCTATCACGTTGCAGACACCCGATAGCTGACCAGGCTTGTCGGCAAGGTCGACGATAAAGGTGTAGTTGCGTCCGCTCTTGTTGAGACCACGGGTGATGACACGGCTCAGTGTGTTCACATCGATATTGCCTCCCGACACCAGACACACCGTCTTGAGACCGTCGATAGGCAGTTTGCCGAACATCGCCGCAGCAACAGCGACAGCCCCGGCACCCTCAGCCACAAGTTTCTGGTTCTCGATAAGCGCGAGAATTGCAGCAGCAATCTCTTCATCGCTCACTGTCACCACTTCGTCGACATATTTGTTGCACATCTCGAAAGTATTCACACCCGGCTCTTTCACCGCTATACCGTCGGCTATCGTGCTCACATCGTTGAGGTGGCAAAGCTTGCCTTCCTTGAGCGACGCCGCCATCGACGGTGCACCCGTCGACTGCACGCCGAATACCTTCACGTCCGGACGCAGGGTCTTGATTGCGAACGCCACACCCGAAATCAGGCCGCCGCCGCCGATAGGCACAACCACAGCCTGCACATCGGGCATCTGCTCAAGAATTTCAAGACCGATAGTACCCTGACCGGCTATCACCTTAGGATCATCGAAAGGATGGACAAAAGTATAACCATGCTCTTTCTGAAGCTCCATAGCCTTGGCATATGCATCGTCATACACGCCTGGCACAAGACACACTTCCGCGCCATAGCCCTTAGTCGCTTCTATCTTCGAGATCGGCGCTCCGGCAGGAAGACAGATTAGAGACTTGATGCCATTATGAGTCGCACCCAGAGCCACACCCTGCGCATGGTTGCCGGCAGAACAGGCAATCACACCGCGGCTCTTCTCCTCGTCAGTAAGCTGCGATATCTTGTAATATGCCCCACGGAGTTTGAACGAACCGGTGAGCTGTAGATTTTCCGTCTTAAGATACAAGTCCTGCCCGGGACACAACTTAGGTGCCGGGATTATAGCTGTGCGTCGGGCCACATCCTTAAGGACCGCGGCCGCATTGAATATCTCGCTTATTTCAAGCATCTTTGTCAGTTTTTATCTATTTTGTCTATCAACAGACAAAAGTAATAATAAATCGCCAAAGAAGCAAAAAAACTTAATTTCGTACAAATAGCCATACCTTCCCTCTATATCCGATTAAATACGTATCTTTGCAAAAACAACATCAAAGATACACAGTCCATAGTCAACAACAGCATGAAGAAAGCACTATTCCTCCTTTATTTTTTAGTATTATCACTTTCCGTTTCCGCTCAGGAACACCTGTCTTTCAAAAACATTCCTATAGAGGGTAGTGCAACCGCTTTCTGTCAGAAACTCAAATCAAAAGGCTTCAAACAGACAGGACACGACAAAAACGTCCTCATATTCAGGGGAGACTTTACAGGGCAGGACGTAAACGTAGCCGTAGACACATCCGGCAACGGACAGAATATACTTTCAATTGAAGTCACTTTCGATCCTTCGGAAGAATGGAACACGCTGCTCAACACCTACAACCACTACAAAGACTTATACACAACTAAATA
>DKVO01000032.1:39579-118690 GCA_002491245.1 Porphyromonadaceae bacterium UBA7176 | reverse complement strand
CTACCATTCCGCCACCTGGGCTTGCTTTTAACGGCCTTAAAAGATGACATTATCACCTCTTTTCCGTTTTTGCGTTGCAAAGTTACAAACTTTTTTTTATTCACATGCACTTTTACCTGATTTTTTTTGTTAATTTTGTTGTGGAATGCACCGCTTCCATTATATTTCTTTTGTCATCAAGCACTTAATCAGCATATTATGAGCATACTGAAAGCAAATATTCCCGTCGGATTATGTTCCGACCACGCCGGTTTCCAACTCAAGAACATCATCATCGGCTATCTTGAATCTCAAAATATCCCTTACACCGATTTCGGCACATTTTCCACCGAGAGCTGCGATTATCCCGACTTCGCCCATCCGTGCGCACTTGCTGTTGAGGCCGGCGAAGCCTATCCCGGTATTGCAATCTGCGGCACTGGCAACGGCATAGCAATGACCCTCAACAAGCACCAGAACATCCGTGCAGCCCTATGCTGGCAGCCAGAGCTGGCTCGCCTCGCACGCGCCCACAACGACGCCAACATCCTCGTCATGCCAGGTCGTTTTATCGAGCCCGAAGTTGCAATCCAATGCCTCGACACATTCTTCAACACCTCATTCGAAGGCGGAAGACATCAAGGGCGCATCGACAAGATGCCTGTCCGCAACAGCAAATAAGCACCGACATGAAACCCATTGCCCATCTTATAACTGCCGTCGCATTATCCGCCGGCATGTTGGCCTGCACCCCAAAAGAACACTCCGACAAGCTGATCATACTCCACACCAACGACACCCACTCCCAGATCACCCCCGACCGCAACGGTCTCGGTGGAGTAATGCGCAGTAAAGCCGTAATAGACAGCATCCGGAATAAATACGACAACGTCCTCCTCGTCGACGCCGGCGACGCCGTCCAAGGCACATTATTTTTCTATCTCTACGGAGGGCGTGCCGAACAAGAAATAATGAATAATCTCGGTGTCGACATCCGGATTCTCGGCAACCACGAATTCGACAACGGCATCGACTCCCTCGCTGCAGTCCTCGCCATCTCCGATGCCGAAAAATTGGCCACGAACTACGATCTCTCCCAAACCCCTCTCAACGGACAGTTCGTATCATCTTCAATCAAAAACTACGGCGACAAAAAAATAGGATTTATCGGCATCAACCTCAACCCCGACGGAATGATATCAAAAGGCAACTACGACGGTCTCAAATTCGAGCCAATCGTAGCCACTGCCAATGCCGCCGCAAAAAAACTAAAGAACGACGACAAAGTCGACGCCGTCATAGCCCTCTCACACATCGGTTACACCCCGGCAGGGCTCGTCGGAGACTCCATCCTGGCTGTCAACTCTCGCGACATCGACATCATTATCGGTGGACATTCCCACGACGTTATAGACCCTGCCACCGACAAGGGAGACCATCGATCACACCTCCGCAACCTCGACAACCGACCGGTCCTCGTCGTACAGACAGGAAAAGCCGGACGCAAACTCGGCAAGATAGAAATCGACCTCGACAAACTCGGAAGCGATACATACCCGGACTACGAACTCATCGACATCGACAGCCGCTTTGACTCATTCAACGACTCAGCACTCGCTACCACAATCGCTCGATATTCCGCCGGCGTAGATTCACTCATGCACCTATGGGTAGGCTCCACAAACCGACAGCTCGACAACTCCGACAACGAACTCCTCAACTTCTTCGCCGACTACGTCCTCATGCGGGGCAAAGAACTCGCCCCTGGCACCGACTTCGCAATCGTCAACAAAGGCGGCTTGCGCGACGGACTACCCCAAGGCAAATTCTCCAAAGGACACATCCTCAACATCTTCCCGTTCCGCAACTACATCACCGTCATCGACGTCAATGGTAAAGACATCAAAGACGCCTTCGATACAATGGCTCGTCGCGGTGGCGACGGAGTCAGCGACAACGTAAAAGTAACCTACACCGCCGGAGACACCCCCGAAGCCAAGCATATCACGATCGACGGCAAAGAGCTTGACCCCAATAAGACCTACCGCATCGCCACAATCGACTATCTCGCCAAAGGCGGAGACTACATGACCGGCCTCACCCACGGCACCACCGTCGCCGACAGTCCCAGACTCGTATACGACGACCTCCTTTTCTACCTTACCCAAGGAGATGGAAAAGACAAAACCCTCGAAGGCAAACAAGACAACCGCTGGACATTAGAAAAATAAACCGATGCACATCATCCCGAACAAACTTGCTGTCGGGCTACTGTTCTCTGTAGCCTTGACAGCAAGTGCTGTAACACCCAATATCGCAAGACACCACACCATCGAGGCCGACCGTTGGGCCGACTCAGTATACTCTACCCTCACCCCTCGCCAACGCATCGCACAACTCATCTTCCCTAAAGCCACGCCCGATCAAGGACAAGCCTCTCTGGCAACGACAACCAGATTGATCGGCAAACATGGCTTTGGCGGCATCCTTTACACCCAAGGCTCTCTCTCCGACCACCTGTCCATAAACCGCCACGCAAAATCAGTTGCCTCGATACCGCCACTGATCACATTCGATGGCGAATGGGGACTCGCCATGCGCATCCCCGACAGCCCTGCCTTTCCTCAAAACATGACCCTTGGAGCCATCACAGACTATCGGTTGATTTACCAATACGGTCGCGAGATGGCCCGTCAATGCCGATTAGCCGGAATCGACGTAAATTTCGCACCCGTTGCCGACGTCAACTCCAACCCGTCCAACCCCGTGATAGGCTTCCGGTCATTCGGTGAAGATCCCTCAAGGGTTGCCTGCGCCGCAACGGCCTATTCGCTTGGACTCGAAGACGGAGGCGTGCAAGCCGTCGCCAAGCACTTCCCCGGCCACGGTGACACCGACACCGACTCCCACAAAACCCTCCCCTACGTCAACCACACCACCTCTCGGCTCGACTCCACCGACCTCGTACCCTTCAAAGACTACATCAATGCCGGCTGCTCCGGTATCATGGTCGGACACCTCGCCGTTCCTGCCATCGATTCTACCGGCACACCGGCCTCCCTCTCACCGGCAATAACCACCGGCCTCCTCCGCAATCGCTTAGGCTTCGAAGGCCTTATTTATACCGACGCCCTCGGCATGAAAGGCGCAGACCACGGCCATACCAATGCCTCTGTCGAAGCCCTCAAGGCTGGTGCCGACGTTCTCTTGTCGCCTCTCGACCCGGTGGCAGATATCTCTGCTATCGAAAATGCCGTCAAAACAGGCGAAATACCACCTTCCGTCATCGAGCAGCGGTGCAAACGCATCCTGCGCTACAAATACCTCCTCCATGTATCCGACAGCATCTCTTCCGACAACGACAGCATAGCCAAAGCCATCAACTCACCTCAGGCCGAAGCCTTGGCCGACAGACTTGCGAGAGCGGCGATAACCGTCATAAAAAACTCAGAATCCATCCTGCCGCTCAACTCTACCGACATATCCGTCGTAACCATCGGTTCGCACTCATCCGCCACCTTTACCGACATCTGTAGCCACTACGCCGACATTTCTTCAAAAAATCCTCAAGCCACAGTCGCCGCAATCTTCAGCGACAGCCATGCCGCCAGAGCCTCCCTGGAAAAGTTGACATCTTCACACACCGACATCATCGCCGTATTCTTTATCAACCCCTACAAGATCGCCAAATTTTCAGCTATCCTCCCAAAATGCAAGGCAATTGTCATTGCATACGACAACATCACACCTCTCCAACGGGCCGCCGCACAAGCTATCTTCGGCGGACACAAGATATCTGGCCGCCTACCTGTAGACATAGCCGGAGTCGCAAAGACAGGCTCAGGTATCGACATCAAAAAAACAAGACTCGGCTACACCCATCCACTCAACCAAAACGTCGCCCCTTGGATTACCGATAGCATCAACCAACTCGTCAACGACCTCATACGCAGTGGTGGAATGCCGGGCTGTCAGGTGCTTGTTGCAAGAAATGGCGACATCCTTATCGACAAGGCATACGGTAAATTATCATCCAAATCCTCCGCAAAAGTCAACCGCACCACAATCTACGACCTCGCATCTGTATCGAAAGCCGTAGGCACCATCCCCGGTATCATGAAAGCCTACGACAACGAGCTTTTCAACCTCGACGATCATATCGGCAGATATATTCCACAACTCACCGATTCCGCGAAGAAAAACATCACGATACGCCAACTACTTTACCACGAGTCCGGTATGCCGGCATCGCTCAATATGTTCGACATCATGTTCGATCCGGCCACTTTCTCCGGCAAGCTTATCCGCCCACGTCGCGACGCACTCCACACCATAAAGATTCAAAACAGAGCCTGGGGGCATAACACCGCCCGGATTCGCAAAGACATACTCTCCTCCACCCCTACCCACGAATTCCCTATCGAAGCGGCACATGGCATTTTCACAGGCCCTGAAACTTTCGACACCCTGATGCATCGCATCTACGATATCCCCGTACGCAGCTCCAGGAAATACAACTATTCATGCCTCAACTTCTGTCTTCTGATGGATATTGAGCAAAAACTCACCGGAGAGACCCACGACTCATTTGTCCATAAAAATATATTCTCCCCCCTCGGCGCATACCGCACCGGATATCGACCTCGTACTTGGACCGATCTGGCAAACATCGCACCAACCGAAAACGACACATTCCTGCGACGACAGACCCTCCACGGATTTGTCCACGACGAACTCGCAGCATTCTCCGGCGGAGTTCAAGGCAACGCAGGGCTCTTCGCAAATGCCGGCGACATCGCCAAATACTGTCAGATGCTGCTCAACGGTGGACACTATGGCGGAACCCGTATCTTGTCTCCATCGACAGTAAACCTTTTCATCTCCGACAAAAGCCCCACATGTCGTCGAGGTCTCGGCTTCGATAAACCCGACACCAGCGATCTCGACAGCTCACCGACTTGCGACGAGGCTTCTCCCGAAGTTTTCGGTCACCTCGGTTTCACCGGAACAGTATTTTGGGTCGACCCTGCCCACGACCTTATTTTCGTCTTTCTGACAAATCGTGTCCATCCCACTCGCGACAGTGCCATATTCAACCGCAGCTATATCCGCTCACGCCTTTTCTCACTCATATATCGCTCAATACGGCAATGAAACGCATCCTCTCTGCCTTGGCTGCATTATTCGTCGCTCTCTCCGCCTTAGCCGCAGAAAAATCCGACACCATATCAGGTCACATCCATCACCACCTGGCATCTGCCGGTAGCGCGCTAATCGTAAATGCAGCCTCCACAGAGCTGTTCAAACACACCATCCACGAATTGCGTCCCGACCGAACATCCAACCGTTCATTCCCATCTCGCCACACCTCCTGGGCCTTTACCGCCGCCACAATCCTATCTAACACACTCTACACAAACAGCCCTTGGTGGTCTGTCGCTGCTCATGCTGCCGCATCATCCGTCGGCCAACAACGCATCATCGCCCGACGCCACTGGGGGTCAGACGTTATCGCCGGAGCCACAACAGGAATAATATCAACAGAACTGGCATCCTTTATCTGTCGCAAAATTTTCCGACAGACATCTCTCTGGGCCACATCCCCACAGTGCATCTTCCATCCATCTTTAGGCGTTTCATCCGAAGCAATCTATTGGCTCAACTCCCCATCTGGTAAAACTCTTTGTGCAGGTTTCGGCACCGCCCTGCGCTTCCGCCTTCCCTTATCTGATTGTTGGGGATTCGACACCTCTGCCCGTATCATATCCATGCCGGTCAAAATCGGCGACAGTTATAGCGATCCACTTTCTGCCATATCGCTCACCTTAGGCGCCGCCGGGCATTTCGTCTTGTCCGACGACAGACTCGCTTTCGTCTGCAATGCCGCCGTCGGGCCATGTCGGTGGATCGGCGACAACAACGTCACACCCACCCGATACAGTTTCAACCTCGAGCTTGGCAGCGGATTTGAATGGCATATCACCAACCGGTTCGGATTTCGAGCTCAGGCAAACTACAACATCGCAGCTTCATCAACCGCACTTCACGCCATAGCTTTGTCGGTCAGTTCGCTCGTCGTTTTCTGAGTGATAACGCGTTGCCGTATTTTAAAACCGGTCCAAGCCATAAAAAGCGACATAAGAGGCGACAGATAATTGAACACACAATAAGGCAGATAAACCAAAGTCGACACACCCAAGACCGCCGATTGCGTCACACCGCACGAATTCCACGGAATCAACACCGACGTAACCGACACCGAATCCTCAAGAGTCCTGCTCAACAATCTCGGTTCAAGCCCGAGACGGCGATAAGCGTTCCTGTACATATTGCCGCCGATGATTATCGACAGATACTGGTCGGCCGTGCAACAATTCAAAAACAGACCGCTGCCCACCGTGCTCCCCACAAGTGTCAGACGCGTACTTATACGTCTTGTCAACCATTTGGTCAGAACCGCAAGCATACCTGTCCCTATCATTACAGTACCGAATACCATAGCACTGAGCACGAGTGCTATCGTCGACAACATTCCGGTAATGCCCGATGTCGTCACCAGATTGTCAAAGATCTCATTACCGGTCGAAAAGGAAGTCTCACCCCAGAGCAACGCCGCCGACACCTTCATTCCGCTTGCCATATCCACAGCTCCGAGCGACACCGACAGATCCGGCTGAAAGATAAAAATACCGGCAAGTCCGAGCATCGCACTGACAAACAGAACAATAAGAGTCCGTACTCGCATAGCTATCAAACCAAAAGTTACAGCTGGAATTACAAGAACCCAAGGAGTCAGGTTAAAGTACTGTCCGAGCATTGTGCATACCTCCGTAGTATCGATTTCCTTCATTTGGTCAACAGTCAACCCAACGATGAAAAACACCAATAAAGCCACTCCCATAGCAGGCATAGACGTTAGCATCAGATATTTGATATGCTTGAACAAATCTACACCGCAAGCCGACGATGCCACAACTGTCGTATCACTCAAAGGCGAAACCTTATCACCGAAATAAGCACCCGAAATTATAGCTCCTGCAACCCAACCGGGATGAATACCCATCACAGTACCGATACCCATAAAAGCAACACCTATCGTCGCGATAGTACTCCATGAGCTTCCGGTCAGTACCGACACCACTCCACACACTATACAGCCGGCAACAAGAAAAAACACAGGGTTGAGCAACCGCAAGCCATAATCGATAAGCACCGGCACCACTCCCGACAGCATCCACGTAGTCGACACCATCGCGATAAACACAAGCATCGGCACGGCTGGCAAAATCTGTCGGGCACTGCGAAGAAAACCCGACAACAGACCTCTACGTCTGATCCGACCCGACACGAAAGCTATCGCCAACGACAAAACCGACGAACTCAACAATGCCAAAACACTGTAATCCGATATCGAATCAGCTCCTTTAAATATCAGTATACAAGCCAGAAACACCAACAGCGCCACAATTGGAACTGCCGATAAAACAACAGCTCCGTTAGCCGAAACTGCACCGAGTAATCCTCTTTGATTCAATTCTATTTTACCTTAAATTTGTTTGTACCTAACTTTCTGTTTTGCAAAATTACTCAATTAGCTCAATACTTATCCCCGGTTTTTACATTATTATGAATTTCAGGGCCTGTTTTAACATCATTTTGACACAAAATATCGACCCTTTAAAAGCCTATTCTATTACCTTAAAAATGCTTAAAACTTTAACACACTAAAGATTTAATAGTTAAATTTAACAATCCTTCTCCCTTTCTTAATTGTTATATCTGTAACTTTGTGCAACAAATCACAAACGACAAATCGTCACAGAACAGAAACATATAAATACTCAAAAATACACTCAACTATTATGAGCGAAAGCGTAAATATCCGGGAACTCAACGACTTGGTCGCAAGCAAAAGCGACTTCATCAACCTCGTTACGCGCGGCATGGACCAGACTATCGTCGGTCAGAAGCATCTTGTAGAAAGCCTCCTCATTGCCATGCTTGCAAACGGTCACGTTCTCCTCGAAGGCGTACCTGGTCTCGCCAAAACCCTGGCAATAAAAACTTTGGCACAGCTTATCGATGCCAAATACAGCCGCATCCAGTTTACCCCCGACCTCCTTCCGGCCGACGTACTCGGAACCATGATATACTCTGTCAAAAACGAAACGTTCCAGGTCAAGAAAGGTCCCGTATTCGCCAACTTCGTCCTCGCCGACGAAATNNATCGATGCCAAATACAGCCGCATCCAGTTTACCCCCGACCTCCTTCCGGCCGACGTACTCGGAACCATGATATACTCTGTCAAAAACGAAACGTTCCAGGTCAAGAAAGGTCCCGTATTCGCCAACTTCGTCCTCGCCGACGAAATTAACCGTGCCCCGGCAAAAGTGCAGAGCGCCCTGCTCGAGGCCATGCAGGAGCGACAGGTAACCATCGGCGACACCACATTCCCCCTCGACAAACCCTTCCTCGTCATGGCGACACAAAACCCCATCGAGCAGGAAGGAACCTACCCCCTGCCCGAAGCTCAGGTCGACCGTTTCCTCATGAAAGTTGTCATCGGCTACCCGACGAAAGACGAGGAGCGCGAAATCATACGGATGAACATATCGCCCTACCATCGCGAGATTCGTCCGCTCATACGCCCCGAAGAAGTTACTCAGGCTCAGAAAATTGTCGAACGCATATACGTCGACGAGAAAATCGAACGCTACATCGTCGATATCGTCTTCGCTACTCGCTCGCCGCGTGAATACGGCCTCGAGGACCTCGCTTCATACATCTCTTTCGGAGCCTCGCCTCGTGCATCAATCTCACTTGCCAAGGCTGCCCGAGCCTATGCCTTCCTCCACCAGAGAGGATACGTTATTCCCGAAGATGTCATTTCGGTATGCCACGACGTGCTTCGTCACCGCATCGGCCTCACCTACGAAGCCGAAGCAAACAACTTCACCACCGACATGATCATCACCGATATCCTCGACAAAGTTCAGGTCCCCTGATTTTGACGGGCATAGCCGGAGTCTCGTCAGCGCATACACCGCTGCGCTCTCTTCACAATTCTAACTAAGAAACAGAGTATGGATTCGAATGAACTTATCAAAAAAGTTCGCAAGATAGAAATCAAGACACGCGGACTTTCCCAAAACATCTTCGCCGGCGAGTACCACTCGGCCTTCAAAGGACGTGGCATGATGTTCTCGGAAGTCCGCGAGTACCAGTACGGAGACGACATACGCGACATCGACTGGAACGTGACCGCCAGGCACAACCGGCCACATGTCAAAGTATACGAAGAAGAGCGCGAACTGACCGTAATGTTGCTTGTCGATATATCGGCAAGCCGCAATTTCGGTGCTGAAGGACCCGAGAAACGCGAGATGATTGCCGAGATTGCTGCGACGATAGCATTCTCCGCAATCCAGAACAACGATAAAATCGGAGCGATATTTTTCTCCGATCACGTCGAAAAATTTATCACGCCCAAGAAAGGACGCAAACACATCCTCTTCCTAATCCGTGAACTGCTCGATTTCAAACCTCAGAGTAAAGGCACTGATATCGCTGCCGCAGTCCGCTATTTTTCCGACGCGTTGAAACGACGCTGCACGATGTTCCTCCTCAGCGACTTCATCGACAGCAGCGATTACCGGACCCCTCTCACTGTCGCCGTATCGCGACACGATGTAATGGCAATCCAGGTGTACGACAAACGCGACGGAGAATTGCCCGACATCGGCCTCGTAAACGTCGAAGATCTCGAGACTGGTAACTCTCGATGGGTCGACACCGGCTCTGCCGCAACCCGTAAAGCCTACAACAAATGGTGGTACGACCGCCAGCAGCAGATGAGCGCCACACTACGCTCCACAAGAGTTGATTACGTATCGGTAGCCACCGACGAAGATTATGTTCGGGCCTTGATGGGCCTGTTTAAAAACCGAGCCGCAGTATGAAAGCCCTCCCGATATTTTCTATCATATTCCTCACAGCAGTCAGCCTGACGGCAAACGCTCAGCAGCGCTCTCGCTCAGGGGTATCCGTAGTATCTACAGCCGATTCTACGGTAATGACAATGGGTAGCACCACACACCTGCGAGTCACTGTACAGATGCCCGAAACGGCTGCCGCAAACGTCAACCTTGACGGTATGCCCGAACTCGCTGCCGGAGAAGAATATCTGCCCTGGAACGGCGTTGATATCGTTGCAGTCGACAGCGCATCCACTATCACCGACGGTATGCGTACTATCGGATACGATTATACCGTACAGGCTTTCGACCCGGGCACACTCACTTTGCCGCCGTTCACCGTCGTGTCCGGAGCAAGCGACACAGCCTTCTCAAATGTCCTGACACTTAAAATCCTGCCGGTAGAAGTCGATTCAGCTCAGGCAATCAACCCGATGGCCGGCATAGTTGCACCGGCAACCAAATGGTACGACTACATCCCCGGATGGCTTCTTTGGGTAGGCCTGGTATTCTTCGCCATCGCCTGTGGCACAGCAGCATACTTCCTCTTGCGCAAGCACAAAGAAGAAGTCGAAATACGGCGCAATCCACCAATACCACCCTACGAGCTTGCCATCTCAAGACTCAACACCCTGCGGTCGAGCAATCTGGCTCAATCCGGACAGGAGAAAGCTTATTACACCGAGCTTGTCGATATCCTGCGCCAATACCTCCACGGCCGTTTTGCAATAAACGCTATGGAAATGACTTCGACCCAGATTGTAAGAGCTTTACGCTCCAATCCCGAGACCCGGATGTCGGCCGACAGGATGAGAGCAGTACTTTCGATGGCCGACTTCGTAAAATTTGCCAAAGTCCGTCCGATGCCCGACGACAATGCAAGAGCACTCGCACGTGCACTCGATTTTGTCGAAGACACCAAGCCGCAACCCGAACCGGAAACCGAACCCGGAACCGAAAACAACAATGTAACCACGGCCTCAAGACCTCAATAAGATATGCAGTTCGCTCATCCCAATTTCCTTTGGACACTCCTCCTCCTGGTGCCTTTAGCCGTATGGTACGTGCTGAAGCAGCGCCGCAACCATGCAACGCTCGCATTATCGACAACTGCGCCGTTTGCCTCGTTGCCAACATCGTGGAAACAATATCTGCGCCACTTTCTTTTCATCCTGAGGCTCGCAGCATTGGCTTGCCTCATAATTGTCATGGCGCGTCCACAGATCCGCGACAGCTGGCGCACAACTTCGACCGAAGGTACAGATATCGTTATCGCGATGGACGTATCCTCGTCAATGCTCGCACGTGACTTCGAGCCCGACCGTTTCGAAGCCGCTAAAGACGTGGCCGCTCGTTTCATCGCCGGCAGGGAAAGCGACAATATCGGCATCGTGGTCTTTGCCGGAGAAAGCCTTACCGGCGTACCGATGACCGTCGACCGTTCTCAGCTACTACAATATCTGCAATCACTCCGCATGAATGTACTCGAAGACGGTACCGCCATCGGTGACGGCATCGCTACATCGCTCAACCGATTGAAAGAAGGCAAAGCTAAGAGCAAAAGCATAATCCTACTCACCGACGGCAGCAACAACACCGGCGTTGTAGCTCCTGTCACAGCTTCGGAAGTAGCGAAAGAACTCGGTGTAAAGATCTACACCATAGGCATCGGTACTAATGGGAACGCACCATATCCGACACGCACCATTACCGGCCGTATCGAATTCACACCACAACCGGTAGTCATTGATGAAGCCACTCTCGAGACCATAGCCCAAAAAACAGGAGGTAAATACTTCCGTGCGACAAACAACCGCGTGCTGCAGGATGTGTTCGAAGAAATCGACGCACTCGAAAAGACACAGATGGATGTCCGCCATTTCTCGCACACAGAAGACAACTACATGACATGGGCATGTCTGGCATTCCTCTTTTTCGCCATAGAACTTCTCCTCCGTTACACCGTGCTACGCACAATACCCTAACCGACTATGTTTGATTTTGCATATCCATCGCTGCTATATCTTCTGCTGCTGATACCCGTAATCGGACTCTTGTTTTTGGCAGCAAGGGCTTCGCGCCGACGTAAGATACGTCGTTTCGGACGCCCGGGCATTGTTGCCAGGCTCATGCCTGACGCATCCAAATATACACCGGCAGTCAAAATCACCCTGCAATTGATTGCTCTCGCAGCTCTCGTATTCATGCTCGCGCGCCCTCGATATGGAGCGACAGAGAAAAACGAAACCTCTGCAGGTATCGAAGTAATGATAGCATTCGACGTGTCCAACTCCATGCTCGCCTCGTCAACCGACAGGGGCGACGGAATACCCCGTATCGACCGCGCGAGACTACTGCTCGAAAAACTCGTCGACAAACTCGACAACGACAAAGTCGGCCTCATCGTATTTGCAGGAAACTCTAAAATGCAGTTACCGCTGACAAGCGATTTCTACACCGCCAAGATGTACCTCAACGAATTGTCGCCTTCCCAGATCACTTATCAGGGTACCGACATATCTTCGGCTATAAAAATGGCTATGAACGGTTTCTCTCCGGCCGAAGACATGCACAAGGCTATAATACTGATTACCGATGCCGAAGACCATGAGGGAGAGGCTATAGAAACAGCCAAACTCGCCGCCGAAAACGGAATACAGATAGACGTAATCGGTCTCGGCACCCCTCAGGGCGCTGTTCTTCCAGGGTTTACCGACAACGAAGGACGGCCCGTAGTCACCAAGCTGAACGAGGACCTCGCAAAAGACCTTGCAAAAGCTGGTGATGGCATCTACGTTAACGGAGCCTCCCCATCGGCTCTCGGCGACCTTGAGACACAACTCGACAAACTGCAGAAATCTGAATTCAGCAACGTAAACTACACTGCCGGAGCAGAACAATTCCCCACATTTGCCTTCCTCGCATTTCTGTTCATGCTAATCGATTTCTTTGTCGTCGAACGCAAGATAAGCTGGCTCAAGGGCGTCAACTTCTTCACACGTAAAAAATAAGGAGAATAGACCATGATACGTATAAAACTCTTTATAATATGCGCATTCGCGGCCGTCTCGGCTTCGGCTCAGATGGCTATGCCCGACAGCTCTGCCATAAACGGGGCCGAAGCGCAACCGGGTCCCGACTCAACGCCTCAAAAAATTGTCGGCGAACACAACACTCCTTCAGAATCGTACAAAGCCGAGCGTAACGCAATACGAAAAGGCAACAAGCTCTATAACAAAGAAAAATACCATCAGGCTCTCGAAGAATACGACAAGGCTCTCAAGGTGAACGAAGGCTCGATAAGGGCACGGTACAATAAAGCCGCCGCCTTGCTGCAACTGCAGAGCGACGATAACAAAGGGACTCAGAACGACCCCAGGGTACTCGCCGCACAAATATTTCAAGACGTAATCGACGACGCCAAGAAATATGACCCCGATATCGCCGAGAAATCATACTACAACCTCGGCAATATGTCCTACAACGACGAGCAATACGACCAGAGCATCGAGCTCTACAAAGCATCATTGCGAATTAATCCCGACAACTTACAGACAAGGGAGAACTTGCGTCTTGCCCAGCTCAAAAAACAGGAACAGGAACAAAACCAAGACCAAAATCAGGATCAAAAAGATCAAGAGCAGCAACAGCAGCAACAGGAACAGCAGCAGCAACAAGACCAACAACAGCAGCAACAACAACAGGAACAGCAACAACAACCCATGACTCAATCGGCCCAGCAGATCCTTCAATCGATGCAGAACAAAGAAAACGCAACCCGAAAGAAAGTGAAAGAAGAGGAGCAACCGGCCGGAGGTCGTCCTCAGACCGATAAACCCTGGTAGTTTAACGATTTAAGCCATGCCACAACGTTTCATACTATACATCGCAATGCTCTTGGCCGCCATTTCGGCCAATGCCGCAGCAAACTTCCAGCTCATTCCCCCGAGGAATGTAGTGGAAGGTCGTAATTTCGCCCTTACTTTCCGCTTGTCGAACGGAGATGCCAATCCACCTCAAGCTCCTCAGCTTGAAGGATGCAAATTGCTATATGGCCCTTCGACATCGACGATGCAAAGTACAGAAATCATCAACGGACATATGACCTCGACATATTCTGTCGACTTTACATTCACTTACCGTGCCGAAAAGGCCGGCGAGGTGCAAGTTCCGGCTATTTCTGTAAGTTGTGAAGGACGCACACTATCGTCAAAGCAGGCATCGTTCCAGATCTTGCCTCCAGACAGCAACCAACAAAGCCAAAACGGCACTCAGTCGTATGGTGGAGGAGTCCAGGCCGATGACCCGACAACACAGACCCCGGGCAAAGTTTCTGCTGAAGACCTTATTGTCCGGGTATCATTCTCCAAAGCCGACGTATACGAACAAGAGCCAGTCGTAGCGACCATTAAAGTGTATACCAAATTCGACATATCGTCGTTTATGGTAACTACACAACCAGCCTTTGAAGGCTTCCTTACCGAAGAACTGCCCGTAGACCTTCATGTTGAAATGGAGCACTACAATGGTCAGAACTACCACACGGCTGTACTAAAACGACTGCTGCTCTACCCCCAGCGTTCAGGCAAACTTAGCGTGAACTCCGGTAAATATGATGTGACAGTAGTGCAGTACGAGACTGTCAACATGGGATTTTTCCGCACACAGCGTCCTGTAGAGCGTCAAGTGTCAACATCATCGAATGCAGCGACAATAAATGTAAATCCTCTACCGGAGCCCAAACCGGCAGGTTTCAATGGCGCCGTAGGCAAATTCTCTGTCGAGACAGCCCTTGAGCCCGAACTTTTGCGGACCAACGAAGCTGCAGTATATTCCTATACAATAAAAGGCACCGGCAATATCAAATTCCTGGCCGAGCCCACCATCCTGTTCCCTCATGGAATTGATGCCTATACACCCAAGACAGATATACAGGCAAGAGTTGTAGGCGGTAACAACATGAGCGGATCTTTCCGCACCGACATTACGTTTGTCCCTCAGGAAGTTGGAAACTTCACTATCGAAGGAACACCGTTCGTATACTTTGACCTCGACTCAAAATCATATGTTACAGCCGAAGTACCCGACACACCTATCCGCGTCCTGCGCGGCACCTCTGCTGCTCCCATAGCAAATCAGACAACTATCGACGACGCAATCGACGACATTCTCCACATCAAACCCATCAAGGCTGGAGAACAAACCCACTCTATCGGCTACACTTTCCACAAGACATACTATTGGCTTGCTTATGTGATTGTGGCCCTTATCCTTGTATCTCTTGTTGCAGTATACCGTCGTCATATCCGGCTGCAGGCCGACGTAACCGGCCGACGGTTGGCAAAGGCCTCGCGAGTTGCCGCCAAGCGCCTTAAAAACGCTAAAACATATATGGACAGGCATGAGAATGACAAATTCTACGAAGCACTTTCGGCTGCCTTGTGGGGATATATGTCCGACAAACTGTCGATACCGGCTTCACAACTCACTCGCGATAACATATCGGTCAAACTCGCCGACTATGGCCTCGGACAAACTCAGATCGATGGTATAGTCGACGTCCTCGACCGTTGCGAGATGGCCCGGTTCACACCCAATACCGACGCTGATGCAGCCGACGTCTATCACGACGCAGCAAAGGCAATTAACAACATCGAAAATGTGGCGAAACGATGAAAAATCTGATATCTCTTATATTAATAATCTTCTGCGGAATCAATGCTTCCGCCATGAGCATCGGACAACAGGCCGACTCAGCCTACAATGCCGAAGACTATAAACTCGCCATTGACCTATACCACAAATCCATAGCAGAAGAAGGACGTTCGGCAGACATATTCTATAATCTTGCCAACGCCTATTACCGCTCCGACAAGCTTGGTAAAGCGGTTGTAAACTATGAGAGGGCTTTGCAACTCGACCCGTCGGACGATGATGCCAGAGCAAATCTCGCATTTGTCCGCAGCCGTATTCAAGACCGACCAGAAGACGATACCGCATTCCTTACCAAACTCCACCGCTCTATTCTCGGGTCAATGACAGCCAATGCATGGGCATGGACAGCATTTTTCATTTTCGTTGTTCTCATGGGAGCAGTGGCCTTATACATATTTTCTACCGATGTAGCGATGCGCAAAACCGGCTTCTTCGGCGGTATAGTTATTTTAGTAATATTCGCCTACACTATCGTTCTGGCTTCTGATGCAGCTTCGGCAGCTTCATCGCACGAATCGGCCGTTGTCATATCACCAAGCACCAAACTCTCGTCGGCACCTCGTGCGGCAAAGACTACAGACGATAAAGTCGTGACCATACATGAAGGCACAACAGTCGAAATCATCGACAGTGTAGCGACTCCCGACGACCCCGTATCTCCCGTATGGTACAACGTGAAGATAAACAACGCCACCAAAGCCTGGCTACGCGCAAGCGACGTAGAGAGAATATGAGCATAGACACAAGCACACAATATGTTGTATAACATATTAATTTTTCACCTTTTTGTTTGTCCAACTCAAAAAATCGTATTAATTTAGCACATCCGTTACCGGATTTTAAACTACTATTAATATTAACCCTCCAAAAAGCGACCACAGATATGACAAAGACTATCACCTTCAACGAACTTCGTCGGCTCAAAGACCGTCTTCCCGACGGATCGATGCACCAGATTGCCGACCGTCTCAATACCACAGTACAAACCGTGCGCAACTACTTCGGCGGCAGCAACTACGACTTCGGCAAGAATTGCGGCGTCCATATCGAACCCGGTCCCGACGGAGGCATTGTAGTTCTCGATGACAGCACCATCTACGACATGGCCGTCGAGATACTTCAGGCTCAGGAGACTGAATAAACTCATTTAATACAAACTAAAAGGACGCGCATTTACAACCCTCCGGTCGAAGGGAATGACGCGTCCTTTTATTTTTCTATCTATTGACCATGTCGAGATTTATCACTGTAGCCATACACACTTACGAAAGAGCATTGGCATTGCGCGCTTTGCTTGAGAACGAAGGTATCACAGTCGAGCTCAACAACGTCAATCTCGAAGTCCCGGGGTTTTCTTCCGGTGTCAGAGTGCGCATACCCGAAACCGATTTACCGCTTGCCTTGAGGATAATAGAGAACAAGGAATTGTTTATCCATCCCGGCAGCAACGCAAAAGTACACACCATACTTGTACCGGTAGATTTGAGCGAGAATTCGTTCAAAGCGGCATGTGTGGCCGCTAATATCGCGACAACAATCAATGCGCGGATAGAATTTCTATACAGCTATATCGATCCATATATTGCCGGTAAAGTTCAGTTTACCGACAGTCTGAGCTATGATATCGGCGAAGCCGGCGACAGGCAACTGATTGCGGTAAATGCAAGGAAACTTCTTGAAAACTTCAGCGACAGGGTCAGGTCGGCTATGAAAACCGGCCAGATACCGGCAATAGCAATAGGTCAGAATGTTGCTGAAGGCGTACCTGAAGATGCCATCATAGAATACGCCAAAGACAACGCTCCGGCCCTGATTGTAATGGGTACCAGAGGAGCGGATAAAAAAGACAAGGATCTTATCGGCAGCGTCACTGCCGAAGTACTCGACGAGGGACGCTTCACAGTACTCACAGTACCGGAGCCATTGAGCGTAGACCAATCGCTCAAACCTCGTAACATCCTATTCATGGGTAATCTCGACCAAGACGATATCCTTGCCATTGACATGCTCTACCGTCTTTTCGGCACTACCGATGCAAGCGTGACCATTGTACACCTTCCCGGGCGAAGACGTTTCTCCACAACCGCTGCCGACAAAGCCCTGCGAAGACTTAGCGATTATTGCCGGGCTAATTTCAATCATTACCATTTCGAAACAGTGCCAGTGAGGCCTGATGATGGGGAAAAAGAGTTCGAACGACTTCAGGAAAAGTACAATTTCGACCTCATAGCCTTGCCAAACAGACACCGAAACGCATTCAGCCGTCTGCTTAAACCTGGCCTTGCCCATAAGATACTCTTCCGCACCGATATCCCTATGCTTGTGATACCAGTGTAAACCAAATGGACAAACTATTCAAAATTTCTTACCAGAGAGGAGGGTGACAGCCGTCAGCAATATGATTTTCATATCGCCACCAAAACTATGGTTGCCGAGATAATCAAGGTCCATGTCAAGACGCACCAGCATCTTCTCCATTGTGTCGGTATAACCATTATAAAGCGTAGCCCTCGAAAACAAACCCGGACGCACAGCGTACAACTCGGAATAGCGAGGATTTTTCTCCATAATGCGATCGATGAAATATCTGCGCTCCGGTCTGGGTCCGACAAAACTCATGTCGCCACGCAACACATTCCACAGTTGGGGTAACTCATCCAGATGATGGTCGCGCATGAACCGACCGACAGAGGTTGTGCGGTTATCTTCGTGTATGCTCAAAACCGGAGTACCGTCAGATTCGGCATCGACGCTCATCGACCTGAACTTATAGAGAGTGAACGGTTTACCTCCTCGTCCGATACGCTCCTGCCGATAAATAGCCGAGCCTCCGTCCTCAATTTTTATTGCAAGATAAATCACTATAAAAACCGGAGACATCACAGCCATAGAAACCAGACTCCCTACCACGTCGAAGACGCGCTTGGCCATAGCCTGACAACGGCTCGATTTATTCTTGATGCTTTTTGCTGGCTTGTTCACTTATTGAGCGAAAAATTCTCTGCAAAGGTAGGCAAAAAATTTGAATGTCGCGCAAAAAGCATCTTTTATTCCGGTAAAAGGCTTATACGTCCATCCTCTCCTATCACCACCTTATGCTCACGGTAAAGATGGCCTACCGCTTTTTTGAAATCACGCTTGGAACACTGAAAAAGCATCTCGATATGAGCCGGAGGCATCGAATCAGACAGCGGCATGGCTCCCGGAGTGCCAAGATACTCGATAATCCGCCCGGCAAGAACTCCTGTACGGCGCTCAGCCTTGTCATTTATAGTCAAGTCTATTTTACCGTCATCCCTCACTCGTTTGACCCAAGCCCGGATATTCTGTTCCACCTCAATCGGTCGATATATCTCGTTAGAGTAGATGATACCGCGGTGAAGATTATCGACAATAACCTTATAACCAATATCAGTATGCTCGATAACAAGCGCTTCGACCTGCTGTCCCGGTTTATAATCGGGGAAGACATTACCAAGAAACTTCTCAGTCTTTGCCGAGGCCACCACTCTGCCGGTAGTTTTGTCGAGATAAATATACACGAGATAAATACCACCCCGTCGCATACGCGACCGTTGCTCGCTGTAGGGCACAAGCAAATCCTTTGCGAGTCCCCAGTCAAGGAAGGCTCCGGTGTCGTTGACCGCAGTGACAGCGAGGTAAGCAAACTGCCCTACCGTTGCATAAGGATGCTCGGTAGTAGCCACCGGACGGTCTTCCGAATCTTTATAAACGAATACATGCACAGTCTCACCCGGCTGCATATGTTCTTCCCAGTAACGACGGGGAAGAAGTATCTCCGCGCTATCGTCGGGAGCACCAAGATATGCGCCAAAATCAACAAGGCGACGCACCTCAAGGTCATTATATTTTCCTATTTCTATCATTTCATGTCAAACTTAAAGTCTGAAGCCATGAAGGCCTCAGACCCTTAATCATACAAAGAAAGCACTTTTATTCCACATACACGATATATAGCCGAAATAAAATATTATTTTAATAATTGTTAACAAAGACGAGTATTAGATTTTATTAAATTTGCATCATGCAGATATCCATCATAAAAGCATCCGAAAAAGATTATCAGGCATTGACTGATATCTGGGAACGATCGGTACAGGCCACTCACGATTTCCTACAGAGACAAGACTTCGAAGAAATAAAACAGAATTTGCCATCCCTGTACCTCCCAAACGTTGATGCATATATCATTACTATCGATAATATATATGCCGGATTTATAGGCCTGGCCGGAGGCATGATCGAAATGCTTTTCATCGACACAAAATATCGAAATACTGGATTAGGGTCTGAATTGATTGCGTTCGCATTAAAAAACGGAGTTTCGAAAGTTGATGTCAATGAGCAAAACAGACAAGCCTTAAACTTCTACCTCTCAAAAGGATTTAAAATAATAAGTAGAGACGAGTACGACAGCGACGGCAAGCCGTACCCCATATTGCATCTATCGATATAGCATAAAACCGATCGGGACGATAAAACAGATGCCCGATTTCATTATTTTTTCCGTAATTTTGTAAAGCTAAAAAACTTTAACCCCAACATTCCCGTTGCTCTATCATGGAACAGACTCACGACACCGTCGATATCATAACCAAATATTTTCCCGACTTATCTGACGACAAGCAAGAAGCTTTTCGCCGCCTATACGACCTGTATTCTGATTGGAATGCAAAAATAAATGTGATATCGCGAACTGACATTGACTACCTGTACACCCGTCATATCCTCCACTCGTTGTCTATTGCCAAGTTTTTAGGTAATCTGCCCGAAGGAACTGATTTTATGGATCTCGGCACAGGTGGCGGCTTTCCCGGCATACCTCTTGCTATTTTCTACCCCCAATGCAGGTTCCACTTGATTGACCGCATCGGCAAAAAAATACGCGTAGCAAGCGATGTGGCCACCCAAACAGGGCTATCCAACGTAACATTCCAGCACGGAGATTCGGGCGAATGCCACCGTTCTTTCGACTATGTGGTTTCGAGAGCAGTGATGCCACTTGACGCACTTGTAAAAGCCTGCGCACGCAACGTGGGCAAGAAAAAATTGTCGACCCCACCGGGCCTGATATGCCTCAAAGGCGGCGACCTCGACGACGAAATAAAGGCTTCACGCCGTCCGGTTGTCGAAGTGCCTGTATCCGACTTCTTCTCGGAGTCATTTTTCGACACAAAAAAAATCGTTTACGTACCCTTCTGACCATGTTGAAAATAAAACAATTCGCATTCAATCCGTTCGGAGTAAGCACATTCGTAGTATTCGACACTGAAACTCTCGACGCCATAATCATTGACCCCGGCATGGTTTCAGACCGCGAACGCGATTTTCTTGACAGCTTCATCGCCGACAACAAACTCAAAGTGCGGCAGATTGTCAACACCCACATGCATCTCGACCATTGCTTCGGCGACAACTACGTCCGCAACAAATATGGAGTGAAGGTATCGGCAAACGAGCTTGACGGACCTCTTGGACAAAACATCGCCCGTCAGGCAGCAACCTTCGGCATCGTTTCTGATATCGACGACAGTGTTGAAATAGATGTAAAGTTGAAAGAAGGCGACTATATCCCTGTCGGAAACTATAAATTTGAAGTTCTTCACGTTCCCGGACATTCACCCGGCAGCATAGTCCTTTATTGCCCCGAGGCTTCTGTAGCTATCGTAGGCGACGTCCTTTTCCGCGGAGCCATAGGCCGCACCGATCTTGAAGGAGGCAACCACGCGCAACTTATCCAAGGTATCAAAACAAAACTGGCCACGCTACCGGGCAACACCATGATTCTGCCCGGCCACGGACCGGCTACGACGATTGCCGAAGAGCTATCGACCAATCCTTACCTGCGTTAACGGGGCATCCCGTCGGGATAGGCTTTGTTATACTCGCTGCAGGTCAGTTTTAGTTCTTCATACCAATCGTCGCCAAAACGGCGGCGCAACGGTCCTTCAAGGAACTCATAAGCCCTGATGCCCTTAGCCCTGCCGAGCACCTCGGCACATTTGCATATACGCCACCGGTGGAGGTTAACTGCCGTAAACCCATCATACTTCTTGAGCCGAACAGGATAAAGATGACATGATACCGGCTTCATGAAACCTATACGCCCCTCGCGATAGGCATTCTCAATAGCGCAACGCCACGACCCGTCGGGGCCAACTGTCGCAAATGCACACAGCCCCCCCCTCCACAAGCGCTGTCACCTCATCGCCCTCCTCGTCTATATAACTCACGCCATTAGCCTCAACCTCGCGTCGGGCAGCAGGCAACAAGTCATCCCATATTTCGGGCAAAATCTCACGAATTTTGTCTGCCTCACCGGCCTCCAATGGGGCACCGGCATCACCTTCGAGACAACACTGCCCCTTGCAAGACTCAAGATCGCAGCAAAAATAACGCTCCGCAAGGTCGAAGCTAACCAATGTATTATCTCCTATTTCCAACATAACTATATTGCTGTTCTACATCCACCGAATCCGATAAGCCGGTCGTAACGTTCACCCTTACGACGGTGATATACCCTTACGGTGTACTCGTTTACCGTCTGAAACTTATCGCCTTCGATATTTTTTGTATATCCTCTCCTCGCTCCGGGAGGTACAATAAGATATTGATAATTATATGCCCCCTGCTTGAGCAGCATGGCACGTTCATACAGACCTGTCGCCGGATTATACACCATCCTGGCATTATCGTCAAACCTCCGTTGCGTCATGTCTCCGTCAATAAAAACCATCGCACCGGGAGTCTCTGGATAATCGAGTGTAAAATGCACCACACCGTAATCAGCCTCAACATCGCTGTCGGCCGAGTTGTACTCTCTCACAAAATAGCGCCCATGCTGCGTTTCATCATAGACATAAGCCTCTTCATCACGACCGCTATCAGTATAAAGCCTGTAGTGATAGTATGGATCGAAATGTTCGATATCAGCAACACCCATGCCTGGATAAGTCTCGCTCACGATTTCGAAACGGCGATATTCGTTTCCGGCATCAAATATCAGCGCCGGTTGATGCTCATAGACTGCCGTAGACCTCTGCAGACGCAACGGTTGACGCATAGCCACCTCGTTGTCAAGCCTTCCGTTCTGATTAATGACAACCACAAGGTCATTAAACGGATCTTCGACATAGCTCCTCTCCGTATCGACGCTCACAGCCAATTGCTGATGGCTCTTATTATAGTCGACATCAGTCTGCGACGACGCAAGCACTGATACCGGAGCCGTCTGCTCGCTTAGCATAAATCGGCATTGGAGCAAGGGCTTTTCCGGATCATCCTCTCGATATATCTTAAGCAGATAGTTTCCCGACAATTTAGGATCGACCTGCTCATTAGGTATCGTAAGCGAATAATGCACATAATGCACTGTCGTCGACCGAGAAAAACCATAGTCCTCCACTGTTCCCTCATTAAAACCATCGAGGAACTCACTGTCGACAAGTCCCGAGGGCACCCACGAAGCATTGCAGTGAGTCAACGAATACCTGAAATATTCACGGTCTTCGGCAAGATGGTCAAAGTCGATACGTATGCGGTCATCACTGCCCAGTATGGCTATCGCCGGAGCGAAATCATCGTCCTCGAGGCGTATCTGCAACGACTTTATCCGTTCATCAAACACACCTGTCATCGTATCGCCACGACCGTAGGAAAGAACACATATGGCCAAGAAAGCCACGAATGACACAATACGCATCATAACCACCTTATCGGCTCTATACCGTTTGCCTCAAGGTAGGCATTTGCCTTACTGAAATGACGGTTGCCAAAAAAACCACGGTGGGCTGACAGAGGCGACGGATGCGGCGACTCGAGGACAAGATGCTTATCCCGGTCGATAAACGCTCCTTTACGGATTGCATACGAACCCCAAAGCAAAAACACCAGATGCTCACGGCCATCGTTTAATGCACGTATAGCGGCATCGGTCAATTCTTCCCAGCCCTTGCCCTGGTGCGAACCGGCCTTATGGGCCTCAACCGTAAGGGTAGAGTTCAGGAGCAACACCCCCTGCTCGCACAGATAGCCCAAGTTACCTCCTCGTCCTGGTGCAACGGGCTCTCCGAGATCTGTCGACATCTCTTTGAATATGTTGAGCAACGATGGAGGCAGAGCCACTCCGTCGGGCACCGAAAAACATAAACCGTGCGCCTGCCCCGGCCCATGATAAGGATCCTGACCGAGAATGACAACTTTGACCTTATCGAACGGCGTAGCGTCAAACGCCGCAAAGATCTGCGACGGCAACGGATACACCTGTGTCTGACGGTATCGCTCGCGAACATATTCCGTCAGTCTTACAAAATAATCTTTCGTCCATTCCGACGAAAGCGCCTCTTTCCAGCCTTGTTCAATTTTTACGTTCATATTGGAATATTCTTTTGCAAAACTACAAAAAAATAATTACTTTTGCACTCGCAATCCAAATTTGCGCCCGTATTTCAATGGATAGAATAAAGGATTCCGGTTCCTTAGATTAGGGTTCGATTCCCTACGGGCGTACAATCACCACCCCGGCAATGTAAACCAGATACACTGCCGGGGCTTATATTTATTGACATAAACCGATCGAATTTTTAAAATTTATTTTTTTTAACACTCCATAACAAGCCCGACACTTCATTTCCCTCGAATAAAATAATTAACTTTGCATAATTTATTTCGCTATACGATGGAACATGTGACTTATGAAGGCTTGACATTCGAGCCTTATATATCTAAGCAAGACATTAAAACCCGCGTGGAAGTGCTGGGTAAAGAAATAACGCGCGATTGCGCCGGTAAAATGCCCCTGTTTGTGTGTGTCCTCAACGGGGCATTTCCTTTTGCAAGCGATTTGTTCAGAGCAGTCGACGACCCCGATGCCGAGATCACCTTCATACGACTCAAAAGCTATGAAGGTACTTCAACTTCGGGAACTGTCAAAGAAGTTATCGGTCTGCACGAAAACATCGAAGGTCGGACCGTGATCATCGTCGAAGACATCGTCGACACCGGCAACACAATATACCGTCTCGTAAACGACCTCAAGGAAAAAAATCCGGCCGATATAAAAGTTGCAACCCTGCTCTTCAAACCCGATGCACTCGTCCGAAACATCAAACCCGACTACGTAGGCTTCGAAATACCTACCAAATTCATAATCGGTTACGGACTCGACATAAACGAAAAAGCACGCAACCTCAACGACATATATATTTTGAAAGAAGCTTAATTGCCAATCAAAACATCACCGTTAAAACAATGAATATCGTTATATTCGGTGCCCCCGGAAGCGGTAAAGGCACACAAAGCGAGCGCCTTATCGAGAAATATGGCCTCCATCACATATCTACCGGCGAACTCCTGCGCGACCATATCGCACGGCAGACACACCTCGGTAAAGTTGCCGACACATACATTTCGCAAGGTCAACTCATACCCGACGAACTGATGATCGACGTCCTCGAAGACATCTTCAAACAAAACCCTGAGACAGTAGAGAAAGGCGTTATCTTCGACGGATTCCCACGAACGATACCTCAGGCCGAAGCTCTTGCCGTAATGCTCGGGAAATACAATACCGAGATCCACTCGGTAATCGGTCTCGAAGTCGACGAAGACGAACTCGTCCGCCGTATGATCGAGAGAGGTAAAAACAGCGGTCGCAGCGACGACAACATCGACACTATCCGTAAACGTCTTGACGTATACCACCGCCAGACTGCTCCGCTCAAGGAGTACTACCTCGGCAAAGGCACATACCGCGCGATAAACGGAAACGGCGACCTCGACAGAATTTCAAACGACATCGCAGCCGAGCTCGACAGACACAACTGAAAATGACATACGCCTTCGAAGAACAGTACCGCAAACCGCCTTTCGACGACCTGCTGCAGATTTATCAGCACACATTCGCCGACAATTTCCCATTGACGGCCCTTACAGATTACATCAGCGGCAAAAACATAAGTTATGGAGACATGGCTCGTCGGATAGCGCGTCTGCATCTGTTCTTCGAACAAGCCGGCGTCCTTC
Source organism: Porphyromonadaceae bacterium UBA7176 (assembly GCA_002491245.1). Classification (GTDB taxonomy): domain Bacteria; phylum Bacteroidota; class Bacteroidia; order Bacteroidales; family Muribaculaceae; genus CAG-873. The sequence continues at coordinate 92,977 of DKVO01000032.1, read as the reverse complement.
CTGGCGACAAAATAGCCCTCCTCGGGCGAAACACGCCAAACTGGGTCATCACTTTTATGGCTACCATCACCTATGGTGCTGTAATCGTACCGGTCCTCAACGACTTCAATCCGGCCGACGCCCAGCATATCATTAACCACTCCGACGCCGTCATGCTATTTGTTTCCGACGGCATATTCCCATCTCTCAACTTTGATGAAATGCCACAGCTGAATGCTGTGATATCTCTCGACACCCGCACAGTCATCGCAGAGCGACCACCGGTATCAAACGAATCGAGACGGGTTCCAACAACCCACAAGTCAATTGTAACAAACCTCACCCGTAACTTCCGGAAAAGGTACCCCAAAGGTTTTGCTCCAACAGATATAGCATATCGCCATTTCGACAGCAGTTCGGTGTGTGTAATAAACTACACTTCCGGCACTACCGGCTTTTCAAAAGGAGTGATGTTGACTCTCGAGAACCTAAGGGGAAATGTCGTTTTCGGCATACGGTCGAAACTCCACTACCAGAACTCAAGAGTACTGTCTTTCCTGCCCCTCGCTCATGCCTATGGGTGTGCCTTCGATATGCTTGTGCCTCTCGCTGTCGGATCGCATATCACCCTTCTGGGCAAGACTCCTACACCTATGCTGCTTCTCAAAGCACTGCGTCAGGTGAGGCCCTCGCTCATCATCTGCGTTCCGCTTATTCTCGAGAAAATATACCGCAAAGTAGTCGTACCGATGATTACAAAGAAACCCATCCGATGGGTTCTTGCACTTCCCTACGTCGAAAAAGCGGTCTACAGCATTATTCGCAACAAACTCGTCGAGGCATTCGGCGGAGCGTTCGAGGAAGTGATTGTCGGAGGAGCGCCGCTCAACAGCGAGGTAGAAGACTTCCTCATCCGTATCAGATTTCCCATGACCGTCGGCTTCGGAATGACCGAATGCGGGCCACTCATAAGCTACTCTCCCTGGCGGAGGTTCGAGCCAGGTTCGGCAGGAAGGACTCTTGCAGGAATTATGGAAGCCCGTATATTACACGACACCTCCCTGCCATTACACAACGGACATCCGCAGGGCGAGATACTCGTCCGCGGCATGAACGTGATGAAAGGATATTACAAAAATCCCGAAGCCACAGAAGCTGCAATCGACTCCGACGGATGGCTACATACAGGCGACATGGGGTGGCTGAGCGAACCTGACGAACGGACCATACACATAAGAGGACGGTACAAAACCATGATACTGTCGGCCAACGGGCAAAACATATATCCTGAAGAAATTGAAGCCAAGCTCAGCAACATGCCATATGTCAACGAATGCCTCGTGATCGAACGCAACGGACATCTTGTGGCATTATGCCACCCCGACGAAGACCAGGTGACTCGCGACGGACTCGACTCGCAAGGGCTCAAAGACGCCATGCAGGCCAACCTCGCAGGGCTTAATGCTATCGTAGCGCCTTACGAACATGTGCAAGAAATAGAAATAATGTCCGAAGAATTTGAGAAAACGCCAAAACGCTCAATCCGTCGCTTCCTCTACAAATAAAACTTAGTGATACTCAGATAACACGCGCTTTATAGCCCTTTTTGTTTAAAAAAGCAAGCACATCTTTGCGGCGGTCGCCCTGTATCAGTATCTCGCCACCACGGGAAGAACCTCCCGTCCCGAGCACACGCTTCATTTCCGATGCCAACGCTGCCACAGCATCATCGCCGACAGTAAAACCGGCAATAATAGTCGCCGATTTGCCTGCTCTACCCTTACGGTCCAACACTATATCAAGACGGGCCTTTTCAATCTCCCGGCAATCACAGTTATCCGCAACAGCCTCTTCCGGCTCTTCTTCAACAGAAGGCATGGAGTCTTTCAGTGCGCTTAGTTTTCCAAGCCAATCCTCTGCCATGATCAATAAATCGAATCCGGTTCTACAATAAGACTGTCAAGCCCGTTCCCACGGTTTGCCAAAGTAGCGACAATCGACATACGGGCACGGTCGTCAAGCGACAAACTTCCTATATACCTTGCTGTCGAATCACTGTCGATTGCAAAAGCTGCCGAAAGCGCCCGTGCTGCAACTGCAGTGTTACCATCCTCATTACCGGTAGCATCGCCAAGCCGCACGAAAAGCAGCGACACCCGGCAAAGCTCCCCGACATCCAGTCCTTCAAGACCAGGACCGGTAAGCAACTCTTCAGCCACATTCTGAGCCCGGCGGTAATGTCCGTCCGCATATGCCTGCTCGGCTGCATCTATCGGCTCGCTGCCGCTCTCGCCTGAATGTGTCGTGCACGACAAAGCAGCCACAACACATATCAAAGCATATACCAATCTTTTCATCTAAGCGCCTGCCTCAGAGATTGTTCACTTTATCCACAAAGTCATACATCAGCAACGCCGCCTGCGCAGCTTCAGAACCTTTGTTGCCAAGCTTGCCTCCTGCACGGTCAAGAGCATCCTGCTCCTCATCTACTGTAAGTACACCGAAGATGATGGGAATATCGCAGTCGCTGTTGAGATAAGCATTTCCTTGCGTCACACTCTGACACACATAATCGAAGTGAGGCGTTCCGCCACGTATAACGCAACCAAGCACGATGATAGCATCATAATTGCCGGTATCAACCAATTTGGCTGCTGCAAAAGTCAGTTCTACAGCTCCAGGCACCTCAAAGGTATCTATCATATCATCCTCAATTCCGGCAGATTTTAGAGTATCGAGCGCCCCGGAAAGCAAAGCTTCGGTGATATGGCTGTTCCATAAAGTACGCACTATACCGACGCGCATGTCTCGTGCTATCGGGAACTGAGTCATTATCGGTGCTTTATCTTGTGTCGACATATGTATGCTTTGTTTTTTACTTGTTTTGATTATTTCATGAAATTTTTTGCCACGGCTCCGAAAGATCTGCCGCAACTTTGGCAGCACTGGCAGCAGCAGCCGATACAAGAGCCTTGCGAAGCCCCTCGTCGGCAGCATCGAAGACATCTGGCTTCAACTCCATACCGGCAATAGCTCCAACGATACCGGCCACAGCTCCGGCGTTCCACAGCAAAGTCGAGCTTGTCGTGGCACCTATTATCTCGGCAGTCATTTCTGTGCCCGAATAATATGTTATCGTATCGCACTCATTATCTATATTGATGAGCGAGCGGCAATAAAAATCTATATGGTCGCGGTAACATGCCTCCGGACGCTTAATTCCGAAAATAAGGTTAAGGTCCTTGTTGCGTGTCACAACTACATGTGCGAGTTCAAGATTTTCGAGTATCTGAGGCATAATCCGCGTGATACGCGGCTCCTGTTGAGGAAGAAAACCGGGGAGATACACCATCACAGCCTCGCGCTCTGATGCATGTTCGAGCAACTTGACCATACGCTCACGCATCCTGCGGTCAAGAGCGTAAAAGCCGCCGTAAACAACAATATCGCCCGGATCTATTCTTGGCCATATTATATCGAAAGCCTCTTCGGGATAAGCCTCATAGCGTGTGAGTGTCGGCAAAGCGTTCTGAGCGTCCGCCTTTGGGGAAACAAAAACATTAAGCGCCGTACGACCTTCAGTAAAACGGTCGACCGACTTGACATCTACGCCGGCCTTCGTCAGATAATCCACAACGATATCGCCAACAGGGTCGGCAGATGCCTCCGACGCCATGAGCACATTAAATTTTTCACGGGCGAGAATTGCCGCGGCATTGGCGATACGTCCGCCGGGCATACTGCCCAAAGGTTGTCCGTCGCAGTCAAGTACGACATTAAGCGAACACTCGCCTATGCAGATAATTTTTCTCATGCTTCCTTTGCTCTTGCAGCCACACCGAGATAACCACCATGATGACGCTTGGCATAGTCTGAGGCCGAGAAATGGATACGTTCCATAGTGTTCACCACAAGCACATCCCCTATTACAGTCATCACTGTCGTCGATGTTGTAGGGGTCAAACCGAGAGGACAAACCTCCGAGGCATTGCCGGTAAACAACGCGATATCAGCAGCCTTGGCGAGTGGACTATCCGGAGCTCCGGTGATAACTATTGTAGGTATATCGGCATATAGGCCGTGCAACAGGTCCACAAGCTCGATAATCTCGCGTGTCTTGCCACTGTTGGATATTAGCAGAACAACGTCGTTCGGTTGTAACACACCCAGATCGCCGTGCTGTGCTTCCGACGGATGAAGATTGACCGCCGGCGTTCCGGTCGACGAAAAAGTTGTCGCTATATTCATCGCTATCTGACCGGCCTTACCCATTCCGGCTGTCACCAATTTGCCACCGCGACGGTGTACATGCTCGACTATTGCCTCTACGGCAGCCTCATATGAGTCGCTTATCGGGATATTCTGTATAGCCCGGCTCTCTGCCTCAAGTATCCGGCGCATTGACTCTTTGACGTCCATCTATGCTATTTTTGTTTGGATTTGCGATGACAAAATTAGCTAAAATTATTCACCCGTGCAACTATTTCATCCACCCTTGTGAATGACGGCTCTTGAAGTTAAATCATTGGAGTTAAAACATCTCCATCCTTGACCACGATATCGCTTTTTTAGCTAATTTTGCACTCTGTTTAATTGTCATAACAAACCGACATGCCCCAACACTATCGTTTCGAAGGACTTACAGAAGAGCAAATACTCGATAGCCGCAATCGTCACGGCGAAAATATACTTACCCCTCCGGCCAAAACGCCATTATGGAAGCGCTTTCTCGAAAAATTCAAAGATCCGCTGATAATTATCCTCGTCATAGCCGGGATACTGTCAATAGGTATCGCTTGCTACGAATTCATGATACTCGGACAAGGTGCGGAAGTATTCTTTGAGCCGGCCGGCATTTTCATGGCAATAATACTTGCTACCGGACTCGCTTTCGCTTTCGAGTTGAAAGCCGATAAAGAATTCGAGATACTTAATAAAGTAAACGACGACGAACCAGTCCAGACAATCAGGGCAAACAACGCCGTCACCGTACCCAAAAGAGACATCGTGGTCGGCGATATAGTACTATTGGAAACCGGACAGGAAATTCCGGCCGACGGACAACTCCTTGAAGCAGTATCACTCAATGTCGATGAGTCAACCCTTACAGGCGAGCCGATCTGTGCCAAGACCGTCGACCCGGCAAGATTCGACGCCGACGCAACTTTTCCCTCCGACAGAGTTCTGAGAGGCACAAAAGTAATGGAAGGACACGCCATAATGCGTGTCGATGCTGTTGGCGACAAAACCGAGAACGGAAAAGTATTCAAAGCCGCCCAGATCGACAACAGCGTGAAGACTCCTCTCGACGAGCAACTCTCCCGGCTCGGACGTATGATATCCATCTTCAGCTATGCAGTTGCGGCTGCAGTCATAGCCGGAAGGTTGGCCATGTTCTTCATTCATCAGGATTTCGAATGGATGGCTTTCACCGCATACTTTCTGCAAAGTCTCATGATTGCAGTGACTCTTGTCGTTGTTTCTGTCCCCGAAGGATTACCTATGGCTGTGACCCTTTCGCTCGCCTACTCTATGAGACGTATGTTGCGGACAAACAACCTTGTCCGCAAACTCCATGCATGCGAAACTATGGGTGCCGCTACTGTCATATGCACAGACAAGACCGGAACACTGACACAGAACCGTATGCAGGTCGACAGCATCAGATTATTCGGCAATCCGCCAACAGAAATCATCGAAGAAGGAATAGCTGTCAACTCCACAGCACAGCTCGACATGTCGGGCGAACGACCTGTAGTCCTCGGTAATCCCACTGAAGGAGCTCTCCTCCTGTGGCTCCATGCAAGAGGAATAGACTACATGGAGCTGAAAAACAAAGTAACCGTAACCGAAGAACTGCCATTCAATACCGAGCGCAAATACATGGCTACTGTCGTCAGGTCTGCTTCTGGCAAACAAGTACTGTACGTCAAAGGCGCACCCGAAATCGTATTCGATATGTGCAACGACACTTCAGACCTCACAAAAGACGAAATCGACGCCATACTGCTCGAATATCAAAACAAAGCTATGCGTACTCTCGGCTTTGCATTCCAGACTCTCGACGACGGAGATATTACTATCGATGGAGACTGTGTAGTAGCATCGAGATTGACCTTCGTCGCAATCGCGGCAATATCAGACCCCGTACGCGACGACGTTCCCGAAGCTATCAATGAAGTACTCGAGGCCGGCATAAAAGTCAAAATCGTCACTGGTGACACCCCGGGCACAGCCAAGGAAATAGGACGACGCATCGGACTATGGAACGACATGACTGATTCCGACAAGAACATCGTCACAGGCATCGAGATTGGCAATATGACCGATAATGAATTACGGAGCAAAGCTCCCGACTTCAAAATCATCGCACGGGCACGACCGATGGACAAAAAACGACTCGTCGAAGCACTCCAATACAATGGAGAGGTAGTTGCCGTAACCGGCGACGGCACAAACGATGCTCCGGCCCTTAAAGCTGCTCAGGTAGGACTTTCTATGGGCGATGGGACATCAGTAGCTAAGGAAGCGAGCGACATTACTATTATCGACAATTCATTCGCCTCAATCGGAAGGGCCGTGATGTGGGGGCGGTCGCTCTACCGCAACATCCAACGCTTCATCCTGTTCCAACTCACCGTAAATGTAGTGGCATGCCTTATCGTCCTGTTCGGATCATTTATAGGTATGCAATCTCCTCTTACAGTCACTCAGATGTTGTGGGTAAACTTGATTATGGATACTTTCGCCGCGATGGCACTTGCCTCTCTGCCGCCAAACAATTCCGTCATGAAAGAAAAACCGCGTTCGCGACAAGCATTCATAATCAACCCGTCCATGTGGCGGTCTATTATAGGCGTCGGATCAATTTTCTCCATTATCCTTTTCGCCATTCTCTACTATTTCGAACATACCGAAATCAATTCCTTTACACAAATAGGCCACGTTCCATTCGAAACCGACCGGGCATTCCTCACCCCCTACGAAGTCTCTTTCTTCTTCACCACATTCGTTTTCCTCCAGTTTTGGAACATGTTCAACGCCCGTGCATTTGCAACTGGCAGGTCCGCCCTTCACTTCAAAGGATGCGGAGGTTTTCTTTTTATCGCAGCAGTAGTCTTGTTCGGACAGATATTTATCGTATCGGTCGGTGGTCCTTTCTTCAGCGTAGTTCCCCTTAGCTTAACCGACTGGGTTGCTATAATAGCAAGCACCTCACTCGTCCTTTGGGTTGGCGAATTATACCGGCTTGTCAGCGGCGGTAACGAGTCAGAAAACCGTCGTCAAAAATAAGATAAATACCATCCGAATATGTCCAGCGTTCCTGCATTCCGCCATAAGTAGGCAGACGGAGAATATCTGATGGCTGACCAAGAGCAAGGCGACACTCGTCGCGCGTCATTCCGGTCCTTACCCTCGACCGGGTGATAAGCCCCCACACCTCATCGCTTATCTCAGGATACCGCTTACGTGGATTGTCGAAAGCGAAAAGCGAATCAAACGTACGGGTAGCTCCCTTTCCCTTACCGATACTCATAAGCACTATATACTCCGACCCCGCATCGTCCGACGGGTGAAAACATACGGCGGCGGCAAAATTCGATGTCCCGGGTATAACACTGTCGACCACAACCTCAACATGTCGTAGCCCTGAAGTCTCCGTAAACGTACTGTCGGCTGTATACCATGCCGGTGTACGCACAAAAAAATGCTTACCACGCATCTTCCTGTCTACCGATGCAACGAGATCAAGATCAATCGTAAACGGAATTTCCAGACTCGATATGCTGTCAAGACGGGCCTTGTCGTAATTGTTCAAGCGGTAATAATAACGGTTGCCGCGACTATCGCTAAATTCTATTTCGGTAGCATTGTTACCGGTCAGATTATTGGCCGGAGACATTCCTATGAATTTTATATCGCGACCTGCAAGACCTGCCGTAGAAGACGATTGACCCGTAAAAATAAGCGATATCCGCTCATCAGCCACCCGAAACACTTTGCCAGGTTTCCAATCCGATGGAGCCTCCGGCCTGATATCGGCGAGATACGATGCCTCCGCCACCGGATCGGCAGCCTTTTGCTCACGCACTGCCGAGGCTCCGATACGTGGAGTGCTTTCAACTCCGGTGAAACACGAGCAGACGGCAGCGCACATCAATACGCCGACGCCTGCTCGCAATAATCCTTCATGTATCATTCGCCCAAGTCGGGTTCAAGACCGAGATTATGGTAAATAAACGAATATATATCGGCATACTCATCGATAACCTTGCTTATCGGCTTGCCGGCGCCGTGACCAGCTTTGCTATCGATACGGATAAGTTTGGGTGCATCGCCGGTATTGGCAGCCTGAAGTGCAGCCGCATACTTGAAGCTGTGGGCCGGCACTACACGGTCGTCATGATCGGCTGTCGTGACCATGATTGCAGGATAAGGAGTTCCGTCATTCTTCACATTATGTACCGGTGAGTAAGCAAGCAGATACTCGGCCATTTCCTTGCTATCGTCGGCTGTTCCATAATCTGCCGCCCAGTTCCAGCCGATAGTGAAAAGATGATAGCGCATCATATCCATAACTCCCACTCGGGGTATTGCAACTTTAAACAGGTCAGGACGCATATTAACTGTAGCGCCCACAAGAAGACCGCCATTACTGCCACCCTCTATTGTAAGCAGCTCGGGCTTGGTCCAGTTCTCTGCAACCATATATTCTGCGGCCGATATAAAGTCGTTGAACACGTTAAGTTTCTGCATCTTGGTTCCGGCCTCATGCCATTTGTCGCCATATTCGGCACCACCGCGAAGATTGGCCTGCGCATAGATGCCGCCATTCTCCAACCACAGAAGACGATGAGGATTGAAGCCGGGGTTTAGCGTAATATTGAAGCCGCCGTAACCATAGAGATAAACAGGATTGGTACCGTCAGCTTTCACATCTTTGTGCCTTACAGTAAACATCGGCACCCGTGTACCGTCGGTCGATGTATAGAACACCTGCTCTGTAATATAATCTTCAGGCACAAAGCCCTCAATCTCTGTCTGGTGGTATCGTGTGCTCTCTCCTGTGGCAAGATCATATTTATATAGCTCCGACGGATAGGTAAACGAAGAGAACGAATAATAAACCTCGTCCGTGTCGCGGCCCGACGAAACGCCGACCGTACCATATGTCGGCAGTTCTATCTCACGCACCTTCTCACCCTCCGAAGTATACACATACGCATGGTTCGACGCATCGCGGTCGTATACTGCTATCAATCGGTCTGGACCGGCAAACTGTACCGATGTCAACACTCCGCCCTCGGGATCTTCCGGTATTATTTCCTTCCAGTCTTTCGACTCCGGTTTTTTCGGGTCGACAACCACAAAACGGTTACGCGGAGCACCTACAGAGGTAAAGAGATACAATTTACCGTCAACAATACCAACAGGTTGATTGGTATAATCTTGCGACGCCTCAACAGTAATCCAATCGCCGCCTTTACGCATATCCTTTATCATCACACTCTCGCCCATACCTTCGCCGCCGCCGAAAATGGCCAGCGCACTGCCATCCTTGGCCATCGCTGCGCTATGGAAGTGATACGGATGCTCCGGATCCTCAAACGCCACCCTGTCGGCGCTCTGCGGAGTTCCGATCTTATGATAGTAAACCTTATGGCCGGTATTGGCGTTGCTGAACTCCTTGCCGGCTTCAGGAGCCTCGTAAGCACTGTAATAGAAACCGTCGCCATCCCATTGGGCATCGGTAAACTTAGCCCACTCGATATGGTCATCGAGCAGACGGCCGCTTGCCGTATCCATCACATAAATCTCGGTCCAGTCGCTGCCCGATCGAGATATCGTATATGCCGTATACTTACCGTCAGGACTTTGGAACACGCCCGTAAGCGCCACCGTTCCGTCATCACTCAGCGTATTGGGATCAAGAAAAACCTCACCCTCACCGTCATAGCTGTCTGCCCGGTAAAGCACGCTCTGGTTCTTGGTTCCGTCATTCACATAAAAATAGTACTTACCATCACTCTCTTTCGACGGCAGACCCTGACGGCCGTAGCGGAGAAGCGATTCAAGACGCTTGCCGATAGCCTTACGGTAAGGTATCTTCGATAGATAGTCTTGCGTCACTTTATTTTCAGCCTCCACCCAGGCAAGGGTGCTCGCGCTTGTATCATTTTCCAAAGGACGGTAAGGATCGTTGACAGCTATGCCGAAAGCCTCATAGCTCGTCCCATCGTTCGGTGCCGCCGGATATTCGATTTTCGACTGTCTGTTACATGAACTCGTAACTAAAGTTGCCATTGCAAGGATTGGAATAAGTCTCATATGATAAAGGTTATTTAGGCAAATGAACATCAAGCTGAGGGAACGGGAAATTGACTCCTGCTGCCGGAAGCTCCTTATAGAATCGCTCATTAAGGTCATAGTACACATCCCAATAGCTCGACGATGGTGTCCAGACACTTATCTTGAGGTCTACACTACTTGCTGCCAGTTCATTGACACGTACGACAGGAGAACGGTCCACCGGTTTGGTCGACAATATTGCCGTTGCCGTCTCAAGTGGTTCTATCTGCGGAAAACGCGGACGGCGTTTACGATGGAAAAATCTGGAGAGACCTCGCCTTGGAGCCTCTTCTTCAACCTCAGCCGCCTGACCCGACTCCATATCATGTTCAGCTTTAAGCTCGGCACGTTCGCGACGGTCGTCTTCCACATATTTGGTCACTATACGGCTGTCGCTCTTTATAATATCGAGGATTGACTTTCGCGCTGCATCCACATCATCACCGTAACTTATGCTGAGGATCCAGTCTACACGACGGTAATCTTCTTTATTATAATTATTTATCGTCCCGGTCGACAAACCACCGTTAGGGATGATTATCGACTTGTTGTCAGGTGTGCTGATGATTGTACTGAAGATCTGTATCTCCCTCACCGTTCCCGAAAAACCCTGGGCCTCGATGAAATCACCGATCTTGTAAGGTTTGAGCAGCAATATAAGCACACCACCTGCAAAATTCTGCAGCGTTCCGCTCAAAGCCATACCGATAGCAACACCGGCAGAGGCAAAGATGGCGATGAACGACGATGTCTCAATCCCAAGAATTCCGATAACGGTGACTATCAGTATGAAGTACAGCACAATACGCACCATACTCAATACAAACGTCGCAAGTGACTGGTCAAGACGACGACGGACAAAAATACCACTGACAAACTTATATAGCTTGTTGATCACCAGACGACCGACATAAAACACCAATATGGCGATACAAAGATTGATCGCAAAAGTCACGGCTGTACTCACAAGACGCGACATAAGTTCATCAAAAGAAAGGGTCGACAACTTGGCGGCCTCTTCCCGGATGCTCGGTATCGAATCTGTCAACAGCGGAGTGGTTTCTGGTATCTGGAGCAGCATATTCTATTTATATTAAAAGCAGACAAAAATTATCTGAATCGACAATCACAATCAAAATTTCAAAACCGAAGCCACATCGCGGTACCACGACAGATCTCCATAGTCTTCCGTTTTGTACGACTCCCCGTTCCTAAGAACATAAGTCGACATACCGCAATGCGAGTTTATCGGCAATCTCCTCAACATAGGCGTGGCCGCATCATACTCCACTGCCATACCTATGGCAGCCTTAAGCTCCTTGAGATCGGCTGTCGAGCCGGCATAACGCTCGACTCCGGCCGCATCGTGAGTCAACAAACCGGCATAATCGGCAAAATCGAAATACTTGCACGCCGATTCACGAACATTCGAATACATCTGCGGAGTCGACCCTTCTGGCAAGGCCGGATTAGCTTTGGCGTAGATTGTCTGCGCAGCCTTGGCCACACGTCCAAGATTAGCCGAATTCACAACACTCATCGTGCAATAATTGTTCATCACATCCCCCTCCTCGGCAATCCTGGCCTCATAATATTCAAACGTGCTCTTGGCAGCGCCTACAAGGTCGGCCTCTCCGGGCGCGAAAAAATATTTAAGATTAAGATGATAAGGCATTCCTGGCGTCTGCAACTCAGTCACACTACCGGCAAATCGGCGAGTGCAGGACCGAAGCTCATACAATGTCTCTATCGACATCATATAGCAGCAATCAAAATATATCCAGTCGACACCTCCGGCTTCAAGCAGAGCCTTGCGCAAGGCACTATTGTTCATCCTCCGGCCGGCATCGTCGCCAAAACTACGCTTCGATGCCGTCTTTTCGATGCCGTCGTTGACCCAGCCCGAGCCGTGACTCCACAGCACAAGGCCATACTGCTCGGTATCTGTAATCCTCTTCACTTCCTTTATCACTTCGGCCATGCGAGCTATCGCCACCGAACTCTCTTCAGTTCCATAAGACTTCACCGTCTCAGCACCTGATGCTGTTATCGACACCAGTTCCGGACCGGCGCCTCGGCTATGGCGGTAAATAAGCAGATGGTTGTCCTCACCAATACCGGCACGGGCGCCCTCCAGCATTTCCTCGTAATCATCATTTCCGAAACTGCTCAGATTATTGTTCGCAACCATGTACACAAGTACAGTCCTGCCCTTCTTTTCAGTTTCAGGCTCATCATTGTCGCTACACGACGACACAGCCATCAGGCCGGATATCGTTGCGACAAGACATATGGCATATTTAAGTATTCGGGTCTTCACAAGCACAATTTAAAAATTAGTCATCTTTTGTTTATCTAAGCCGGATCACGGTCGTCGACACACAATCCCACTTATCATACAAAATTACAACAAATAAGGCCCAAAAACAATACTATTAAAAACTTTTAAGCATTTTGCCTCACACATTGTCCGGAACAGTCAGAACGGATAACCTATCGCAAGGTGGAACGCCAGCGAATTGCCGAACGACTTCATGTTGTAATATCCACTCTTTCCCGTATCATATGGTGCATGTATACCGATGCCGAGGTCGCCGCGGATCACAAGCATACTTATGTCGAACCTCAGGCCCACACCCGTACCCAAAGCCAGGTCTCGTAAGAAACTCTTGCCACGCAACGTGCCTCCAGGGCGGTAAGGGTCATCCTTGAGAAGCCACACATTACCGGCATCGACAAACAACGCCCCGTGCAACGGTCCGAAAATCGGGAAACGGTACTCCACATTAGCCTCGAACTTGAACGTACCCGTCCGGTCAAAATAATCCTCCGTCTGTCCGGGTGCAGCCTTGTAGCTGCCGGGACCTATCGATCGCACCGTAAATGCTCGTATCGAATTAGCTCCGCCCACATAAAACTGTTCAGAATAAGGTACCTGAGTCGAATTGCCGTAAGCATGGGCAGCACCCACCGCAACCCTGCTCACAAGCCAGTGGTCACCATGCCCTACCCTGCGGCCCCACACAAGCTGAGTCTGGCCCTTCACAAACTGGGAGAACGGAGTACCGAAAAGCTTCTTCTCGCCCTTCTTGCCGCACGCCTGATAAATAGCCCACATCACATTTCCTGCTTCCTGGACTGTAAACTGCCAGTTGAGCGTATTGTCACGGCCGAATGCCCGGTCATAAACATACGTATACGACATCTGCGGTATGAATTGACTCATGAAACTCTGGGCAACAGCCGGATTGGCTGCCATGATCGAATCGAACTCATGCGTCGTGTGCATCAGGTTCGTATAAGTCAGCTTAAAAAGTGTCAACGTGTTCGACACATGTCTACGAAGACGCCAGTCATAATTTATCGACGCATTGAACTGCGCCATCTTGAAATAATGAGGCCTGTTAAGAAGGTCTGCATTAAGCTGGAAACGTGTCCAGTTCAAATCGTAGCGACTCCGGGGAATGAACTTCGGCGCAAGCAGACGCGGAAAAGCTAATGATCCCGTCAACCCGACCTCATATGAATTGAAAACACTTCCGCGGCCTCGGCCGGTCTGCCATTCATAGCTGCCCGTAAGCTTCACCGACAGCTGTTCGCCACCTCCGAAGATATTTTTGTTCGTCACACCGAACGTAAGACCCGGGCCGATATAACTGTTCGACTTCGACGATGCATTGACCTCGAGCGAAGTTTCCAAAGGCGCATCAAACGTCGCATAGACATCCACATTCAACCGCCGCGACGCAAGGTCAGACGTGTCGGGAACCGCCTCTATATTGATATTGTTGAATATCCCGAGCCGCGCCAGATTAAGCTGAGTACGGTCCATGCTGCGCACCGAAAACCGGCGGCCGGGGCGGAACGTCACAGTTTCATCTATCAATTTCCTCCTCAACCGCGATGGCATCATCTGGATAAGGGTCGCCCGTTTCATCTCCACAGTATCGGCCTTGCCTCCGCCCTGATTACGCGCGACATGCACAGTCACCTTTCCCGTCGTAAACGGATCAAGAGCCATCTTGGGGACATTGGTCGCAAGAGTCATCCTCAACGCAATTTCGCCCGGTTGGGCAATACTGTCGGCAAGATACTCGATAAACTCCGGCCTGAAAAAATAATACCCCCTGTTGCGCAGCGAATTGGTGATACGGGTGCGGACGACCGACAGCGAGTCCGTCGAATACCGCGGACGATCAGCCATAAGATAGCTGTCCTTTCGGGCAAGAGAGTCAATAAGTGCGCCAAGTGCCGTAGTATCAGGCAAGAGCTCCACTCCGCTTATCGGATATCCGGGGCCGGGAGTGATATCGTAGAGTATCTTGGCTTTCTTCTTATTACGGCCCTGCACAAGACTATATGTCGCCGTACCCCGGAAATATCCGTTATTGTCAAGTATCTGCTCAATCATGTGGGTACGGACCTCAGGGCGTACATCCGACACAAGCACAGGCTCTTCCACCAGTTTTTCGTAAAGCCAGTGGCGGAAACCCTTGGGCGGATTAGGCCAGTTGTTATACACCCAAAGTCCCAGAGGGAATGGATAGCGCCATCCAACAAGCTTCCAATAATTGTTCGGCGCTACATTGACCTGCGACTTTATAGCCGACACCATAGCCGACGGCACGGCACCGCTGTCGCTCTCGGCCACTTTTACACCCTTCACTCCGGTATAGAGCATCTCATCATCAGGGATGCGGCGTGTCGTCGAACACGACACGACCATCAGCATCGCCACAACACCGGCAAATAACCCGAAATATGTCTTAATGCATCTCATCGCTCGCTTCATTTTTATTGTTTTCATGTTTGATACGGCGCTCCACCAACTTCGGCGGAAGGAACATATCGCCAAGCCGGCGCAGTTTGCGGCGGTACACAAAACCGACACCGGTCTGCGTGATCTCGCCCTCGAGTATACTCTCGTAACCTGTATGACGGAACAGTCGCACATACATCGTCCGCTGCGCATTCAGGAAATACTCGAACGATATGTCGTTGATTAGGTTTTGCGAGAAATTCTCGTCGGCATTAGCATCTGTCGAATAATTGCCGCCAACCACAATTTTGAACCTGTCGTTGAAGAGCGACTTCGACACCTGGTACGAATAACTCATCGTCTGCGACGTACTGCCGTCGACAGTCTTGTCGTACTGGTTGATGCCAAAAGATATATCGACACCCTTGATGTTGTTGGCTGCCCAGGTGTTTACCTGCGACTCGAGGAACGAGAAGAGCGGATTGCCGGCAAGCGATGCATCACCCTTGGTCCCGGGGCCGGTATACACATTATAGAGCAGCATATTCATCGCCTGGTTGGCTCGCTGTTGCGGAGTCATGCTCTCAAGTTCATTTGCCACAGTAAGATCATCTCGTGTCGAAAGGTCGAACGCCACATCCATCTGGTTAAGCGTACCGGTCACCGACAGACCGACATCAAAATTGACAAGACGCGAATTCTGGCCCGACTGAGTCACATTTGCCTTGATTTCGTCGGTCGCATGTATATTGAGCGTCGGGTTCATCATAGCCCCGTTGAAGGCCACATAACTGCCACGTTCGAAATTAAACAGTTTCTCGCTCATGAATGGAGGCGAATACCGCACGAAACCCTTGTCGATATTCAGGCGGCCCGACAATCTGCCATCATCGAGGGGCGTCATCGAGTAAGTCAGCATACCGTTGCTTTCGAGCTGAAGGCGGTTCTTACCATCTGACGATAGATACACCGTCACAATATTGCCGTCTTCCATCGTAAGGTTGGCGTCGAGCATCATCGCCATGCCGCTACGGGCAAGTGTATCTGCTTCAGCAACTGCCGCTGAATCGGTGAAGTTGACAAACTTCACCATATCGCCGCCCGACCGGTTGACCAGTGCCGCCGTTGTCGCATCGGGCACCACATAAGTGATATTCGTACCCGAATTTACACTCAGGTCTGCATTCACAGCCATGAAACTCATCGACCCTCGGGCTGTTGCATCGAGGCTTATATAGCCCTTGCCGAAGATATCAGCACCCTTTTTAAGGCGGTTGCTGTTCACGATCATCATATTGTCGGCCTTCAACGAAAGATTTACTTTCATATCCTCGAGTTTGGAGATATCTACAACTCCATCCACAGTGAGAGGACGGTCATTGCAGCCCGAAATCTTGAAGCCGTCAAACTCTACCAATCCATCCACAACCCTTATCGGAGTCGGACTGAATGCATACTCAGTACCTGTCATATAAAGCAGCACAGCCGTCGAATCAAAATCGAGAGACCCGTTGAAAACCGGCGAAGACTGCTTGCCAGATATCTCTATACTGCCATTGAGTGTGCCCGACAGACGCGCAACTCGCGGAGGCAGGAACGGATTGACCGTCGACAACGGAAAACGTATCATCGAGAAATCAAGGGCAAGAGGCGAAGTCGCCGTCGTATCATTCATCGCTCCCTTAAGCGACATAGTCTTGACTCCGTCCACAAACACATCTGCGTCTGCATGTATTGTTCCTTTGCCGGTAGCGGCCACATTGAAAGTAGTCTTGAAGTCGGCAACCCTCTCCTTTCCATATACAAAATTCGATATCCCGGCGCTACCCTGCCCTATAAACATTCCATCCTGACGGTTGATACGCATATCGGCATTGATATCGCCCTTCATCGGTGGCGCAAACGGATTTACAGCTATCCAATCGCTCAGATGTATATCGGTAAGCTTTATCATCAGGTCCTCCTGGACGTCTGTGTGCGCTCCTGTGCTGTCCGGATGCTCGGTATACACAGCCAGGGCACTATTACCTCCCGTCATATGTAGATTGGCATCAATATGCTGGGTCGGAATATTATAGCTTATGAAATTATCGTGATTGGCCGACCATTTCTGATAACCTATAATCGGCGAATATGGACGGATATGCACAATAAGAGTCGAATCAGCAGCATCGCTCTCGGCTGCGATACCAAGATCATAGCCGATATTACCCTTGATATTCTGCTGTTTAAGGCCTATGTGAGCATACTTGCCCTGGATAATGCTCTTGAGATCGATACGGTGCCACTCGTCAAGATTGCCGGCGCGGTTGCGCACTCCACCGTTGAGATGGAAATGGCCACGGTGCTCACCGCCCTCGATAAAGATAGTGTCGAGGACCATGCTGCCGGTATCGAAACGCTTTATCTTACCATCGATTGACAGTATACTGTCATGGTCAATCGTCAGCGCGAACGAACGAACCGACATTTTCGATGGCGCAAGTATATCGTTGATTGCGTTAGACCGGCCACCTGTGATACCGAGCGTGAACGGCGGTAAAGCCCTCCCGAGAGTGTCGGCATCAATAGTATAGATAGCCAATTGACCTGCAAGAATTTCAGAAAAAGCCGAGAACGACGACATAAGGCTGTCAAGTGCGGTAGGCGATTTGAAATCAGCCTTCAGATCTCGGTTGACAACCGACAGCGCCGTCGTGCTGTCTCCTGCCGTGAAGCGTGCCTTGAGATCATCGAGAGCGATAGTTCCCGACGTACGGCGGAAAAACACATCATTCACAGTCACATCGGCTGTGATATCGTTTTTGCCCGGGCCTATGCTTGCCTTTCCATCAAGCATGATCTCCAGAGACGCTGGCTCATTCATAAACTTAAGGGCCTGAAGATCTATATAGCTGCCGTCTACGGTAGCCTGCCAATTATACACATTTCCGTCGAGATTGCCCGTCGCATGAGCCGACAATTCTGCCGAAGGATTATTCGACCTCAGATCAATCTCTGCCAGTCCCTTGTCAAGTTTGGCATCTATCCTTATATCGGTATACGCCACTCCGTCATATACGGCCTTGTCGACGGTTATGCCTGCGTCGATCTGTGTCGAAACGGCAAACGGATCATATCCTTTTCCATTCACCTCAGCCCTCGCACTCACGTCTTCCACTCCCAATAGCGGCATGAAAGCCTGGAGAGGGAAAGTATTTAGCTTCATATCTGCCTTATAACTCTCCGCATTGCCATTCCATCGTGCGTCAAGACCGATGTCGCCACCCTTTGTCTTTGCGGTCAGACGTCCGTCTATAGTACCCGACTTCATGTCGACACGCCCTCCAAGAGTCATCGGAGGTATATTGAGTATAGCTGCGGTCTCCTTGGCAAGAAGCTTATTCTTGAGACCGTTTACATTGATTATGTTGCCCGAAAGCTTTATATTACCCCCAAGCTGGTTGGGGTTCATCATATTCTGCACCCTGCCCGAAGCCGTCAACGCTACACAACGGTTGAGGTCAAGACGTATCTCATCTATCGCGACATCGCCTGCCGTTCCCGACACATCGGCTCTCAGACGGACATCTGAAGCCGTCGGTATAGCAGCAAAGTAAGGAGAGAAAGCCGGGAACATATCTCCAAGGTCGTCGGGAGAGAAAGCTCCAGCGAGATCGAGACCGAGAGGCAACGTCGGATCGGTAGACAGATCTCCCATACCTAATTTGCCATCGAAACGGACATCCGTACCACGGGGAGTCGACAGTTGCACATCATCGAACATCAAGGCGACTGAGTCTATCTCGATACGGCCGTCTACGTCGAGCGTCACTCCGCATCGTTCACGCCCGTGGATACTCACAGGAAGTTTCACCGCAGCCCCACGGTTATAGAAATCACGCAGGCTGAGGTTGAGACTGTCAAGACTGATATATGCAAAATCCAGGCCAGGAGCAGGCTCCACGCCACTTGTCGCATAAAGTGCATCACCTCCGCTGAAGTCTATGCTGTCGATCGACACAGTCCAAGGCTCAGCCGCTACTGTATCATTCTGATTTGGTTGCGGATAAGGACCGCCGGCTGCTATCTGAGCCGAATCGGGAGCTATATATCGGGCACTGAGTCCGGACCCGTCAAATGCCTCAAGGCTAATTTCTTGATTGAACAGATCCACCCTACCGTTACGAAGCTCCGACGACACTATATGCGCTGCAAGCTCATCTATTGTCGGCATCATCCTCATCGAGAAAGTGAAATCATCGAGAGCGATACGCCCCAGTGATATACTCATACGCATAGGTTCCGACGGTGTACTTGCTACTGTCGACGTATCAGGATTCATGATCATCCCCAGACGACCGCCACGGATAACACCGTCGTCAAGCACAACCGACATATCCTTAAGACCTACCTTGACCGGGGATAAGGCAAGACTGTCGGCAGCAATAATCATGCTCATAGCCGAATCAGGCGCACCCATACGGTAACGAGCATCTATCAGTTCCAGTTCCTCTACATGGGCTTCGCCCCAAAGCAACGGCATAAGTGCCACATCGGCTCTGATGTGCGAAGCAGCTACCATTGTATCTCCGTCGGTGGTCAATGCCAGACCACAAGCCTCTATATCAAGCGGAAAATCGAGACTGAAACGGTCAAGCGACAGATGCGCCGAAGGTGTCGACATTTTTTTTAGAATTGCGCTTTTCGCTTTGTCCTGAGCCCAGTCAGAATACAATAGCGCCACAGTTCCGCACAACAAAAGTACGGCTGCCAGAACGGTAAATCCCAGCAGTCGCACCAGACGTTTGATAATACTCCAAGCTTTCACTTCTAAATAGGCCTTGTGATGAATTTTAACTTAAAACGGCCCGGAGCTGTTAAAAGTTCGATGTGCTAAGTATTTTTTAAGTAGGTGGTCGAGATTATTGTATCACCACTTACTTAGCACACTCACTTTAACCTTGGTGTTTTTAATCTTATAGGGCAACACCGCTTCTACCGTGGCTCGGGCTTTTTCGGCCGGAACAGCCACATACGCACAGCGGTCCTTCACATCGATGCGCCCCACTTCGTCAGCTGCAAGGCCTCCCTTCGATATCAGATATCCTGCTATATCTCCTCGCGAAATCTTATCTTTCTTGCCTGCATTGAAATAGAGAGTTGCAAGACGACCCACATTTCGTGGCAAAGCAGACACCTCTCCCTTCCTTGTCTTTACATAGTCAGGCACGACATCCTTTTCCGACACCAAAACATACACATCTCCATCCACACCTCCGAGGCGGCCGGTACGGCCGTTACGATGCGTCCAGCTCTCGGCTGTTGACGGAAGGTGATAATGCACGACAGCCTCGACACCCTCGATATCAAGACCTCGCGCGGCAAGGTCGGTCGACACCATCACACGTGCAGTACCGTTGGCAAAAAGGATTAGAGCACGTTCCCTCACATCCTGTTCGAGACCACCATGATACAGGCAACAGTCGACATGCAACTTCTTAAGATAAGCATACACCCTCTCTGCCGCCTCGCGATGATTGACAAAAACCATCGTCTTACGGCCTGACAGAACTTTTGTCAACTCACCGAGGCTCTCAAGTTTATCCGCCGACGCACTCCTCACCTCATAAGCCTCCACTGCGGCTGAGCCACAGTCAGGTTCGCGGTAATCCAAAGTACTGTCGACATACCCGACAAAATCGGGTATCTCACCCGACGTAGCCGATGTCAGTACAAGAGTCGATACCCGTTTCATCGCTCCTGAAATACGACGCATCTCCGAGGCAAAACCCAATTCAAGAGCCTTGTCGTACTCATCTATCACAAGCACTCCGGTCTGCGACAACTCCAGGCGCCTGCGGTTCATATGGTCGAGCAAGCGGCCGGGTGTACCTATCACAATATCCGGGTTGCCGGCAAGGCTCTTGGCTTCTGTCTCAAACGAATGTCCGCCATAGAGCACCGCAGTCTTGAAATCAGGAGCCGCAAGCGGCCTGACAGTATCAAATATTTGAAGCGCCAGCTCTCGTGTCGGAGCGATCACAAGTGCCTTGACTCCACTTAGGAGCGCGACACTCCGTGTCGTGCCGGATTCAGCACCGGAAACATTCGCACCACTCCGTGTCGTACCAACCGATAAAGCTCTTAAAAGAACTATCGCAAAAGCGAGAGTCTTTCCACTGCCCGTCGGCGCCTGCAGCAACACACGCGACGGTAAAGCGATATGCGACATTTCCCTCTGCATCGGCAAGAGGGTTTCAATCCCGAACGAGCGTCGGGCTCGCTCTACAATAGTTTTCAAATCCATAAAGCAAAACAAAAAAACTCAGTGTGAAAATGCTGAGCATTTTCACACCAATGTACCCTTCGCATTCCATCAGTAGCGCGACACTCTTTGTCGCGCTGGCATGAGGATGCTACTTAAAGATTTTCGTCTATGATCTTCTCGAAATTCTCAGCCGGGAGAAGTTCGCCGGTGCCGATTTTCTTGAAAGTCGTTCCGTCAGGCTTGATAAAAAGCACGGCAGGTATCGACTGGCCCATATTATAAGCCTCGAAAAGTTCGCCAAACTTATCTACATCCACCGAGATAAAAGTAGCCTTACCCTGATATTTCGATGCCATTTCCTCAAGTACAGGAGCGAGCTGGCGGCACGGACCACACCACACGGCATTGAAGTCTACGATTGTCAACTGGTCAACTTTCACACCGGGAGTAAGGAGCGAAGCATCATCAAGCTCGATAACCTTGCCATCAGTTGCGACAGGTGCGGTCTTAGCCACTGACGGCTGCTCAACGGCTGCCTCTTCTGTTTCTGTTGTCTGTGTCGACTGGTTACCGCACGAAACCAATGCCAGCGCGGCTACGGCAATTACAAAAATCTTTTTCATATCATTCCATTCTTTAATATTAGATAGACCGTGCCGGGCAAAATTATCCGGCACGGTCATAAGTTAAACGCTTATTAAGCTATATAAGTTGCCTTGGCTTAAGCGAGGGCTGCGTTGGTCTTGTGTACTGCGGCAGCGCTGGCAGCGAAGAGAGCCTTTTCTTCCTCGTTGAGGTCAAACTCTACAACCTTTTCGATACCGTTGCGGCCAAGGATGCAGGGTACACCGATGCAAAGGTCTTTCTCGCCGTATTCACCTTCGAGGAGGGCCGAGCAAGGAAGCATCTTCTTCTGGTCGCCGATAACAGCTGCTACAACCTGGGCTGCTGCTGCACCGGGAGCATACCATGCCGAAGTACCAAGAAGCTTGGTGAGGGTTGCACCACCAACCATAGTGTCGGCAGCGACCTTGTCAAGCTGCTCTGCCGGCATGAGGGTGCTGGCAGGGATACCGCGGTAAGCGGCATAGCGCTTCAGAGGTATCATGGTGGTATCGCCGTGACCACCGATCACGATGCCTTCAACCTCGTTGATGTTAGCTCCAAGAGCCTCGCTGAGGTAAAATTTGAAGCGTGCGCTGTCAAGGGCGCCACCCATACCGATGATGCGGTTACGGGGGAGTTTGGTTACACGGTGGATAAGGTAAGTCATGGTGTCCATCGGGTTCGAGACACACACGATGATAGCGTTGGGAGAGTGGGCAAGGATATTCTCGGTTACAGAACGTACGATACCGGCGTTCACTCCGATAAGTTCTTCACGGGTCATACCGGGCTTACGGGGAATACCAGAAGTGATCACAACGACATCCGAACCCTCTGTTTTGGCATAGTCGTTGGTAACACCGACAAGACGACTGTTGAGACCGAGGATATTGGCGGCCTGCATGATGTCCATGGCCTTGCCTTCCGATACGCCTTCTTTGATATCGAGAAGTACAACCTCGTCTGCGATTTGGCTCGTAACGAGAACATTAGCACATGTTGCGCCCACATTGCCGGCGCCTACGACTGTTACTTTTGACATAGTTTTTACGTATTTTATGATAGTAGTTTTGTTAACAGAAACAGTGCCGTCGGCGATTTAGGCCTTCGGCACTGCAAAGATACATTTTTTTTACCAATCAGTTGCAAGATTGGCAACTTTTATTTTTTCAAGTCTAAATCACTCCGATTACTCCTCGGCAGCCTCTACTTCAGCCTCCTCGACACCGGTGTCGGGCTTGATGTTGGGGAGTTCGAGTCCGATATGACGCTTGGCATCCACTCCCTTGAGAACAAGGCCAAGTACGAGGGCCGCAACGCCAAGACATGCAAGCATTACAAGAGGCCAGGTATAATCATAGCTCACGGCGGCTTCCTCGGCTGTTATGAGACCGGCATTGAGGTCGGCAACGACATCTGTATTCGTAGCATCGAGAACCTTGCCGATAAGAAGGGGGAAGAGCCACAGACCGATATTCTGGATCCAGAAGATGAGAGCATATGCCGAGCCGATGATTTTCGAGTCAACAAGCTTGGGGACGCTCGGCCACAGCGAGGCCGGAACGAGCGAGAAACTTGCGCCAAGCACAAGAATAGTCACATAGGCAACGACAACACCGCCCACTGCATTACCCTTGAACATCGGCAGCACAAACGCGAATGTGAGGTGACAGAGAATAAGGAGCAACGATCCGAAAATAAGCATCGAGGCAGCTTTGCCCTTATAGTCAACATAATTGCCAAGTATCGGAGTGATACCGACGGCAAGAAGAGGAAAGACTGCGAAAATTGCCGATGCGCTTTGGCGCATGTAACCCATCACACAGTACACCACCAGCGAGACTACTGCAATCAGAAGGGCCGGAACCTTAACCGTTCGGTTCTTCGAGAAACTGAATGCAAACGAACCGATAGCGACAATAAGCATGATGGCGTACTGGATATAAGTAGCCAGATCGCTCTGCCAGAACTCTCCCACCCCTTCGGGGTTGAGCGTAAGATTGCACTGAAGCATGTTCACTGCATATTTCTGGAACGGGAAAATGGCCGAATAATAGAGCACACACAGAAGGGCAACAAGCCAGAATGCCCAGCTCGACAGGATTTTGCCAAGATCCGACACCTTGAAAGGCTCGTCTTTCTCTTCGCCCTCGCCGGTCTGTGCATCAAGCTTCTTATCCATGAAGAAATATACCACAAACATCATCAGGGCGATAAGCAGAAGCACGACGCCGAATGCCACCGAACGCGACACACTCACCTCGCCGCCGAAATTAGCTACAAGCGGCGAGAATATCATGCAGGTACCGACACCAAGACGGGCAA
This sequence comes from Porphyromonadaceae bacterium UBA7176, assembly GCA_002491245.1. Taxonomy (GTDB): domain Bacteria; phylum Bacteroidota; class Bacteroidia; order Bacteroidales; family Muribaculaceae; genus CAG-873. The sequence continues at coordinate 68,708 of DKVO01000032.1, read as the reverse complement.
GAGCCATTTCTGAACCCATTGCCATAGCCATTTCACGGCCCTTGAACCACTTCACGATACCACGGCTCACCGTGATGCCGGCCATTTCGACGCCACAGCCAAAAATCATGAAGCCTATCGCACTGAACTTGGCCGATGCAGGCATACCCTCGTAGAACGGCGATATGCCAAGCTCGTCAAACCCGGGAATATAGTTCAGATGCTCTGTAAACCATACGGCAAGACTACTGCCGAGGAACTGATCGGTGAGGGCATACCAGTTGATTGTTGCGCCCACAAGCATAACTGCTCCGGACAGCACCGCAGTGAAGCGGACGCCCATCTTGTCAAGGATTATACCGGCAAAGATCAGGAAAAAGATAAAGACGTTGAGGAACGTCTCCGAACCCTGCATCGTGCCGAACGCCGTCGAGTCCCAACCGCGCGTCGACTGGAGCAAATCCTTGATAGGCGAAAGGATGTCCATAAAAATATACGAACAAAACATCGCGAATGCAAGCAGGCCAAGGGCGGTCCATCGGGCCCACGCTTTATCGCGGAGAGTTACTGTCAGTGTTTCTTTCATTACTTTTTTGTATGTGATAGATATTGATTTGATTGTTCTTGCTGCAAAATTACGATTTTTTTTATAATTTTGGCAGTGAAAAAGAAAAGAAGTTGAATTTCATATGACTGCAGACAACCGCGAAACATTCGGTTCTCCCAAACCTTTCACATTCGACCGCGTGGTACGCATGATGCTCTCCGCCGCGGCAGTCATTGCCGCGATATGGCTTGTCAACGAACTCCGTGCGGTACTCCTGCCATTCTTGGTGGCTTGGTTGATTGCCTATATCCTCGAGCCGTTTGTCCAGTACAACCGGCGCCTGCTGCGTGTGACGAACAGATGGCTTCCCATTCTGGTCACTCTTTTCGAGTGCATTCTCGTCGTCGCGGCACTCAGCGTCTTCTTCATCCCTTCAATCATCAGAGAGATGCACCAGGTGGCCGATTTCATCCGTCACTACACCGAAAACGGTGCGCAGATAAGCTTCATCCCCCCGGCCCTGCATGAGTTTCTGCGCGAGAGCATCGACTTTGAGCAAATCTACAAAGAACTCACCCGACAGGACATCCAGTCAATTTTCGACACATTAGGTTCGTTTATCGCCGGCGGCTACAACTTCGTCCTCGGCATATTCAACTGGTTTATCGTCATCCTGTATGTTGTCTTTATCATGCTCGATTACGAGAAACTGCTCATGGGCTTCAAACGCATGGTACCTCCCAAATACCGGCAGACCACCTTCAGCCTGTTCAACAACGTCAAAAATTCGATGAACCACTACTTCCGCGGACAGGCTCTCGTCGCATTTATCGTCGGCATACTCTTCTGCATCGGGTTCTCGATTATCGGGCTACCGATGGCTATTGTCCTCGGCTTGTTCATCGGCCTGCTCAACATGGTACCCTACCTTCAGCTCATCTCCCTTGTTCCGTCCACCATCCTGTGTCTCGTATATTCTGTCGACACTGAAGTCGACTTCTGGTCTATCTGGTGGGCAACAATGGCTGTCTACATCATAGTCCAATGCATTCAGGACTTCTTCCTTACCCCTAAGATCATGGGCAAGGCGATGGGGCTCAACCCGGCCATCATCCTGCTTTCGCTGTCTGTGTGGGGCACCTTGCTCGGTTTCATAGGCCTCATCATTGCGCTTCCACTCACCACCCTCATCTTAGCCTACTACGACCAGTACATATCGACAAAAGAAGACTCAATCGAATAGATGTCAGACAGTTCATTTTTTGTCTTATATTTTTATTGTTTTGATTATTTTCACGTACAAAACATTATATGAAAATAATACAATAACTTTGAGGTGACGAATAAAACACAACCTTAATACACAACACAGTATGACAAGATTAAATATCTTAAGAGCGATAATCATAAGCATTCTCGCTCTCGCTCCGGTTGTAAGTGCCGGTGCCGCCGAATACGACAAAAACATCGGCATACAGCTCTATTCTGTCATGGATGCCATGAACAAAGACCCCAAAACCTCGGTCGAGTTGCTTACTGACATGGGATACAACTCTTTCGAACTTGTTCAGTGGGGCGGCAACCCGAAAGTTTTCGGAATGGATGCGAAAGAGTTCAAAGCTCTGGCTCGCCGCAATGGCGCCAAAATCCTGTCGACACACTCAAGCATACAAGAAGACCCTTCGAAAGAAGAAGAGATAATGAACAACTGGCGCAAACTTTTCGAGATACAGAAAGCATGCGGCGGTAAATACTTTGTCATCCCCAGCTATCAGGTAGACTTCACCACTGCCGGAGTAAAACAGATGGCCGACTACTTCAACAAAGTTGGAAAGATTGCCAAGGAATATGAACTGACCCTCGGCTACCACAACCATTCCCACGAATTTAACAAACTCAAAGACAGCGACCGCCTGATGTGGGAGTACCTCGTAGAGAACACCGACCCCAACCTCGTTTGTTTCGAACTCGACGTATATTGGGCAACCAAAGGTGGTCAATCGCCCGTCGAACTTCTCCAGAAGTATCCCAAACGCATAAAACTGCTCCACATCAAAGACGATTTCATCATCGGAGCAAGCGGCACTATCGATTTCGAGAACATCTTCAAGCAGTTCTACAAAAACGGTATGAAAGAATATGTCGTAGAGATTGAGACTCCTAAAAGCCTCCGCGAGAAGAAAAACCCCGACGGATCAGCCTACACTGCCGAGCAGATCAACAACGAGCTATTTACAGCTGCACGTCTCAGCGCCGACTATCTCCGCCGCGCCAATTTCGTGAAATAAACCGACCTGAAACTATCGACAGAGGCCTTGTCAAAACAAGACAATGCCTCTGTTTCCTTGTAATCAACAAATAACATCATTTATTATGAAAATCATCCGTTATGTTTCGTATGTGGCCATAGCATTAATGATGGCCATGACTACCGCCTGCGGCAGCACCGACAAAGCTCTCGACAAGGCACTCGAAGAGATCAACAAAGAACTCGAAGGCCAGAAAATGCCCGGCATCGAAAAAATGGACATTACCGATGTCGACGGCTATATCGTCTACAACTATGTGGTAGACGAAGACCAGGCAGATATCAACGCAATGAAAGAATCGGCAGCCGAACAAAAAGAGATGGTGAAGAACCAGGTTGTCAAAGCACCTGCACAGCAGGCTTTCATGAAACTGGTCAAACTTACCGACCGTGGCCTGAAATTTTCATACAAAGGCAACAAGAGCGGCGAAGGATACGAAATCGTATTCGAGAACGACGAGCTTTAAAGACTACCGCCTTAAATCTCGTAAAAATATGCAAAGAGGTGTATCACATCATGATGCACCTCTTTTCTCTTTTTTAGCATAAAGACCTCTTTTTTTTAATCACAAATAAAAGACACTACCTATTTTTAGGTAAATTTTTCATTAGATTACTTAAAAATATTACAGAATGTTTGTTGTTTGCATTATTTTACATACTTTTGCAGGGTAAAACAACCCAATGATGAATCGCTATGTAATTTTACTATTGGCACTCTCGCTTTTAGTCTTGTCTATTCCAATCTCCATTCAAGCGAAAGAGCCAAGCAAAGAAGTCACGATTACCGGTACGGTGACTGACCATACCGGCGAAACACTCCCCGGAGTCGTGGTAAAAATAAAGAACCTTCCTTACGGCACCATCACCGATGCCGACGGTTTCTATTTGCTCCGCGGCAAATTTGCCAAAGGAGCCAAAATCGTGTTCTCTTGCGTAGGAATGAAAACAGTTGAGTTCGACTATTTCGGCCAAGATCAGCAGGATGCCGCCATGCAGGAGAATGTTGAGATGCTCGGCGAGCTCGTCGTCAAGGCCGAAAGCAACATCAACAACATCGACATCCGCGCGCGTTCGGGCGTAGTCGAGACTGTCGACATGAAGCGCCTCAACGAGAAACCGATGGCAAATATCGGTCTGGCCCTGCAAGGAGCGGTTCCCGGCCTTATCGTCACCAACGCCGGCGACCTTGGCTCCAAGCCCAAAATCCGTATTCGCGGCAACCAATCGTTACGTGGCGGAGATGCTGCCAATGAGCCACTGTATGTACTCGACGGCAAAGTGATTTCGGCAGAAGCGTTCATGACTCTGGCCCCTCAGGACATCCGCGAAATCAAAATCCTCAAGGATGCCGCCGCCTGTGCCCTCTACGGCATCAAGGCTGCCAACGGCGTTATCGAAATATCGTCGAAACGCGGCACCAAGTCAGGCGGTGTCGATATCACATATTCCATGAATATGGGTGCCACATTCAAAGGCCGTCGAGGTGTATCGGTGATGAACAGCAGCGAGAAACTCGAATTCGAGCGTCTGATGGGCAACCCTTCTGCCCCCGGATACAGATATAGCGAAGACTACTACCGCAGATACGAGAAGAACAACCCCAACTTGAATGCCCTTATTGCCGCCGGCGCACAAAAACTCGACTCTCTACGAGGCATAAACACCGATTGGTTCGACGAACTGATGAGGATGGCTTTTTATCAGAACCACAACCTGTCGATGCGTGGCGGCAACGAACGCACGTCGTATTTTCTCTCCGGCAACATCTCCACCCAAGGCGGACAGATAAAGGGCAACAGCACCCTCCGCGCCAATCTGCGTCTGGGTATAGACCAGCAGATTGGAAACATAGGCTATTTCTCGTTCAATATGGACGGAGGCTATACCGACACAAAATCGCCCAATGGCAGCGAGTTCTCGCCGGCATCGCTCATCTACAACCTCAACCCATACGAAAGCAAAAGCAACAACAAGCTGTGGTCGTATCCCAACCGTCGTTTCTCCGACCTGATGGAACAATACCAAAGCAACAGCAACGATAAGCGCGGCGGAGCTTCGGGCAGTATCAACCTGCGCCCATTCGAGGGTTTCGAAATATCAGGTGTGGCAGGTCTCGATTACATGATTTCCGAAAGCCAACAATTCACTCCGGCCTCATCGTACTCTGAGCAGCAGAGCGGTTTCCCGGCTGCCGAACTGGGTAAACTCGCCAAGGCAAAAAATACTGTGCTCAACTATACCCACAACATCCGCGCACTCTACAACCGGATTTTCGACGAACGCCATAACTTAACATTCTCGGTCAACCACGACTACTATCTGACCAACACCGACAATATCGGATTTACCGGTTATGGAGTCGGCGATCACCCCTCGGCTGCACTTATCAACCAATCGATCACAGGTAGCCGACGCCCGTCGGTATCATCACTTAAAGAAAAAGTGATACAACTTGGTGTAGGTGCCGTAGCAGGCTATACTTTCGACAATACTTACGATCTTTTTGCGACCTACAAACTCGACGGTTCTTCAATCCTGCCGTCGGAAAAGCGTTGGAACAGCGCCTGGGCCACAGGTCTTGGATGGACTCCGACAAGCTATGCATTCCTAAAGAACAATGGAGTGCTATCACGACTCAACATCAAGGGGTCGTATGGCAAAACCGCAAGTCTTGCCGGAGTATCGGCAGCGCAGACCATCGCAACGTTCTCTTATCTCGAAAACGCTTATGATGTGATGCGTATGCTGCAGTTGCTCGCCCTCTACAACACCGACCTCAAACCTGAGCACACTACATCGATCGACGCCGGTGTGCAGATAGGCCTTTTCAAGCATTTCAATGTAGACCTCCAATGGTACCGCCACCAGACCGCCGATGCCCTGCTCGACGTACCCGTGGCTGCATCGAACGGTTTCGGCATGATGAAGCGCAATATCGGTGTGTTACGGAACGAAGGCATAGAGTTGAGTGGGTCGTATTCCCTCATGGGCGAAGAGATACCGGACTTCCGCCTGCGCGTGGGTGCTTCAGTGGCATATAACCGCAATAAGGTTGTCGACCTTTATTATGCCGACAAAATCTACACCTCCGACAATGCCCTTATTCCTGATTTCCAAGTCGGCAAGGCTTATGACATGCTCTACGGCCTCCGTTGGGGCGGCATCAATGCCGTGACTGGACTACCGGTCTTCATCGGCAAGGACAACCGCGAGATAGAGCCTGGCAAAACAAAACTCACTCGCGACGACTTCATCGAAATCGGTCATATGACACCGCCATACACCGGAACGGTAAACCTCAGCATAGGCTACAAGGAGTTTGAACTTGACGCTGACTTCTATTGGGTGGCAGGCGGATACCGCCAGTACAGCTACCAATATGTCCGCGACCGCGACAATGTGAACAAAAACGCCATAGCCGGCCTCGTGACAGATATGTGGCTCCAGGTTGGCGATACGGGCAAGAAATACGCCTCGCCATTCTACTCATCTGCCGCCATCGAGACTCTCAACTACGCCAATACACACAACACTGGCAAGAGCGATTATCTGCGCATGTCGATGCTGTCGCTCCGCTACCGTTTCCCGGAGCGCATACTGGCCAAGACACATAACAAAATCAAATATGCCTCGGTAGCGATACAGGCTTCAAACCTCTTCACCATCACCCCTTACAACGAATCCGACCCTGAGACCGGACAAATGGGTGCTGCCATACAGCCTGTGGTCACTCTCAACTTAAGCGTAACATTCTAAAAACAGATCATGCCCATACGATATATCACCATATTGGCGGCAGCCTCAATTCTTGCCTCGGCTTGTTCGCTCGACGTCGACTACGAAAACCAGTTTTCCGACCCCGACGCCATATCTACCCCGACGGCAGCCCGAGAGCTTCTCGCCACAGCATACAGTGGCATCCCTAACCTCGAGTATGACCTGTCGGTATTTTCCGACGACTTCACCCCAACTTACTGGGCCAACACCAACCCCACAGCCGGTAATGCCTACCGCTGGCAACCGCAGTCGATACAAGACGTTTCGTTGACTGCCTGGCCGCAATACTACACAGTAATTGTCGGAGCCAATGCAGTACTCGAACGTCTTCCCGGCATAGCGACAGACACCGACGAAGACCGTGCACTCATCAAGGAAATAGAGGCAGAAGCAAAGACCCTCAAAGCATATTGTTATTTCCAGCTTCTGCGACTTTATGGCCCCGACTATAATGACAATCCTGATGCCGACGCCATAGTAATCAAAGACAAAGTGGAGATGCAGACCTTGCCTCGCTCATCAGTCCGCGAAAGTATCAACGAGATACGACGCTTGTTAGAAGATGCCATGAGTGTCGGAAACCGCAGCATGACATCGACCCACTGGTTATCAGTCAACGCGGCACGTTATCTTGCTGCCGAAGCTGAATTATACTGCGGCAACTATGATGAAGCAGCAAAACATGCCGGAGATATCATCAACGCCATCGGTATGGATGCTCTATCATCCGACGAATACGCCGACCTTTGGTCTGACTCTGATTGCGCCGAGCGCATCTTCACTTACGGAGACATCAACATAGCCGAAGGGTTCTACATCAGCATCGTGTACGACAAAGATGCAGGTGATTTCTTCTCTGTCAATCCCACTCTCGCAAAGAGTTATGAAGATGGAGACTGCCGCAAGGAATGGAGTGTATATCCAGTAACGACCTCAACTCTCGGCTACCAGCCTTACATGGGAAAATACAACGCCATGCGCAAGAAACAGAAGACGATATCGATGATAAGCAAGCAACGCCTTGCCGGAGCTGTGTTCATACAGGCCCAGGCCTATGCTTTGGCAAACAAGGATACCGATGCCATAGCTATCGTCAACGAATACCTCGACCTTCGCGGTGCCTCGGGTATCGACACCAACTTAAGGGGTACACCGCTGCTTCAGGCTATCCTGACTGAGAAACAGAAAGAATTTGTAGGCGAAGGCGAACGCTTCTTCGACCTCAAGCATTACCGCCGCTCGGCACTCAGCAACTGGACTGTGTCGCAGGCTCCCGACAGGCGTATTGATGCCGACGATTACCGCTGGAACTGGCCCATACCTCGCGAAGAATATCTATATAACGAAAATATGACCCAGAACGAAGGCTGGCCCAAGAACTCATTCGACGAATAAGAGCATATAAAACCGAATTTAAACAACCAATAAGTATAATTTATGAACGCAACTAAAATTCTTGCAAGCGCCGCGCTTTTCCTTGCTTCGGCAGGCCTGATATCTTGCTCCGACGACAAAAATGAAGGCGACGAACCCACACTGACTACAAAAATCTATCTGGCAGTACCCGATGGCACCACAAACATAAGCGCCGACTATGCTGACGACATTGATGTCAGCGTACGCTTCAGTGCTCCGTTGGCCGAAGCCACAGAATTCGACTTCGCTTTCGTTTTAACCGGTTCCAAATCAGACCAGACACCAACTGACAATTCCATACTGACGGTAGTCGACAACCCAGTGACTATAGCTAAAGGTGCGACCACTGCCAATATCAAAGTAAAGACTCTCGGAGCAGAAATCGAACAGACAGTATCGCTGATGCTCGGAATAAAAAGTCTGGACACATCCAAGTTCGAGCTTAAAGAAGCCGTCACCTTTACGGTCACACCTCCAACAATATTTGGCGGTTTGACCGAGGAACAGAAAGCCCTTATTGCCCAGATCAAGGCAGAAAAAGGAATAGACCTCACTCCCTGGATGGGCAATATCTCGCTCACAGGCACCATAGAGTTTCCCGGCGACGGCAACCGAGCTCCATTCGTAGAGCCTACTACGATCCAACTCGGCGGTACAAGTGTGATCACTCTCGGCTCGGAAGCTTCGGCCGACAACATCGCCCTCACGATGGAGTCGAACCCTATGGGTATGACCGACTACCTCTACGACTCCATGCTTAAGCTCACTGTGAAGGACAAGGAGTATTTCGACGTCGAAGACTCGCCCAACAGCACACGCCTGATGGAGCTTCTCAATTGGAACGAAAACACAGCCGAGACTTTCGAGGTAAGCCTCCCCAACTTCAAGATTGTAAATTATGACGCCTCCAGCAAGACTGCCGAAATCGAATTCACAGCAACAGGTGAGGCTGATTATATGCTTGATAAAAACGGTGATAAAATCTACAATGAGTTGTTTGAGGATTATACATCATACAACGGTCACACATCATGGATCCCCTTCAGCTACAAGTTCAGCGCCTGGGACCGCAACCTCGACCTTTTCGCAGCCCAAAATGCCGAAATTGTAGAATTCATGGGCTACAACATCGTGGCTGATCCAAAGATGTACCTCGGTATCAACGATATCGACGAAGATTATTGGGAGCTTGAAGAAAACAACCTGTATGTGACACCCAAAGGTTCCATCGATTTTGCCAACGGTGTCATGACTTTCGAGTTTCCTTTCGACCACGCCGACCAATACGGATATTCGCGCGTTAAAGTTTCTTACACTATTGCAAAATAAAGAAATATAAGCTAATTTTGAATCACATTTCATAATCAAGCTTAAAAAACGTGACAAATTTTCTAAAAAAACATATCAGACAGAGCTTCCTTTTAACGGCAGCTCTGTCTTTCGTTTTTTCTACCGGAGCAGTAGAAATCACAGATACCATATCTTTGCCTGAAGGTACTGTGGAGGGTTATCTTCCGAATGGACTCCATTATCTTATCCTCCCCAACGATTATCCGGAAAAACGCGCCGAGTTCCGCCTTGTGTGGCAGGTTGGCTCTGTACAGCAGGACGACAACCAAGGAGGTGCCGCCCATTTTTTGGAACATATGGCATTCGGAGGATCGAAGCATTTTCCCGACCGCGGAGCTGTAAACTACCTCGAGTCGCTCGGTATGCGCTACGGCATCGATATCAACGCTTTCACCGGACATGACCGCACCATATATCTCTTCGCCACTCCCGTGACAGAAGAACTTAAAAGCAGCGGTTTCTCCAAGCCATTGTCGATCATACGCGACTGGACCTCAGAGCTTACAATCAACCCCGAACGTGTAGAGACCGAAAAAGGCATTATCCTCGAAGAGCTCCGCAGCACTGTGCAGGAAGACCCGTTCTATGATCTTAAGATAGGCCAGAGCCGCTTCGCCTCCCGTATGCCTCTCGGCACCCCGGAAGAAGTCAAGCGCATGACATCCAAAACGCTCGAAAACTATTACAAAAAATGGTACAGGCCACAGCTTGGAGCCATAGTCGTCGTTGGTGACATCGACCCCGTATCTGTCGAAAACGAGATAAAACGCCAGTTTTCATCTCTAAAACGCGGCAACACGGACGGTTATCGCCACTACGACCTTGAATACACTCCTTCGCGTCAGATTATGACCGACCTCGACTCGCTCACCACCCATGATCAGGTTGAACTCATCATACCTCACCAAGGTATCACGGTCCGCACAATAGATGATGCCCGAGCCAAAGAGATGGGTAAGATACTTGTCAGTGCCCTTACAAAACGTTTCAGCGACATGGGAGTCCGCTGTGATGTCTCCGACTCCTGGTATCTTGGCAACACCAATCATCTCGTATTCAGCGCTTCGGCCGACAGGAATATTTCAGTAGACTCCTGCGTGGCCAAAGTCTCAAATATCGTCCACAACACTTTGGCAAACGGTTTTTCGGAAAATGAGATAAAATACCAGGCCGACAACAGGATAAGAAATATCAAAAATCTCGCTGGCCGTGAAAACAGTTCGGCCGGTTGGTGCGACGACTTCGCCGATTATATAATTTCAGGCGACCGCTACATCTCCAACAGAGAAGAAGCCGAAGCACTCATCGAAGCTGTCAGGACCATTACTCCGGAGGAGGTGCGCGAGCTCCTTTCTAAATGGATGGCCAACTATGACAAAAATCTTCTGATCGCGGTCCATACATCTCCACGAAAGGCTGAAAACTGCCGTATCGACGACATAACGGCCTGGTGGAACTATGGCTCTACCATGCCATCGGTGGCATACGAATTTATTGAGCCTGTAGAAAAGACCGACCCGGTAGCAGAAACACCGGCAATCCTCGCCGAAAAACATACTTTCGACCCATCGAGTATCAATAATATGCACTACTACCGGGGGCTCGATCTTTACGAATACCACCTTTCGAACGGTATCACCTTACTGCTCAAGCCAACAAAAGAAGAAGGTCAATCGCTCTTCAGCCTCGTAAGCCCCGGCGGATACGCTTCTATCGAAGCCGAAAAACTACCGCTGCTCGGAGGCGCCGCAAGCTATATTGATATGGGAGGCATAGCCAAGGCAGGGCAAATCGGCGACTATCTCTATCAATCAGGAATAGCGCTAAACACCACGCTCGAAAACGATTGGCATGGGTTCCTCGGTGCATTCGAGACTTCGAAGCACAACGAATTCTTCAACTTCGTATACGAAAAAATAACTGATCCCCAACTCCTTTACGACGAATTCGAATCGATACGCCAATCAATGCTCGAAGATGACGGCAAAGAGTCAATACTCACAAAAATGCTCAACAGGGCACCCGACCGCCAACTGCTCATCCGTATGGACGAACTCATGGGCAATACACTCGATTACTCAGGAGCATATGCAGAAGCAGAGGACAAAGACAAAGCCCGTATCGACAACATCCGTAAAATGAGCCTCGACAGCATGGCTACATTCTATAAGGAGCTATACGGGCGTACCGATGGCAGCGTATATATCGTATGCGGCGATTTCAAGCCCGACTCGCTGGCACGCTCTTTCGCATCGGTATTCGGCAGGATGCCTGCATATGTATCTCCTCGCTACAGTACCCCGTCGAAACTCGATTTGCCGACCGATACCCTTACCCAACGTTTCCCCAACGAAAATCCGACTCAGACGGCATTCGACTATCTCTTTTTCGGAAAATACAATCCGGGCTTGCGCAATTCGCTCGTTCTCAAAATCATGAGTAATCTGCTTCGCAACCACACCATCACCGAGCTGCGTGAAAAACGTGCTTTGGTATACTCGCCATATGTGATGCTGCAATATGAAGGCAAACCCCGTGGATACTTCTATTTCGATATAAATTCGTCGGCCGAAAACGACAACATGCCTCAGGTACACGAAGCCATGATGCATGTGGTCGATGATTTGCGCAACAACCCTGTCGACAGCACCGAGCTTGAAAATATCAAGCAAAGTTGTATCGTAGCCCGTCGCGAGGCCCTCAATCCATATGCTTCATCGATGTGGCGGCAGATTATCGGAGGACTTATCAAAAACGGAGAGACACTCGCCGACTTCGAGGAATATGACAATATCATCAACACCATCACGCCTGAAGAAATGCGCGATGCGTTCAAATCGTATATCAACCCCGATCTTTTTGTACTCCTCTACATGAGTGATAAAAAGGCCAGCCTCAAATAAGAACAAATCTTGACCACGACATGAAAAAATTCATAGCATACCTCTCATTTTCCATCCTGTCGGCATCAGTATCAGCGGCAGATATGGCAGCTTACCGCCTATTCGACAACGAAGGAAAGGAAATTTCGTTCGACGTTATGACCGACTCGCTCGCAAAAGCCGATGTGGTGTTTATTGGCGAGAACCACAACTGCCCCATCAGTCACTGGATGGAACTCAACATCACCGAAGCTCTCCACCGCATCCACGGCCAGACTCTTGTGCTCGGCGAAGAAATGCTCGAAAGCGACAATCAGGTAATTCTCGACGAGTATATGCATCGGCAGATACCGTTCGACCGGTTCGAAGCCGAAGCGCGACTGTGGGACAACTTCTCGACCGACTATTATCCGGTTGTATATTATGCAAAAGACAATGGCCTTCGTTTCGTCGCCACAAATGTACCTCGCCGCTATGCCGCAGCTGTAAACGAAAATGGACTCACCTGCCTTGATTCGCTCTCATCTGTTGCCAAATCGTGGTTGCCACCGTTGCCAATTCCGTTTGAATACGATGCTGAAGCAAATGCCTCCAAGTTCGGAGCCATGATGATGCTCTCTCGCCGCACACCTGAACAGATGCAACGCCTGGCTGAGGCCCAGGCAATCAAAGATGCGACAATGGCCTGGTTCATAGCGTCAAATCTGACAGGACCGTTTATACATATCAATGGGTCATACCACTCCGACGGCCGCGATGGCATAATCCCCTACCTCAATCACTACCGTCCCGGACTCAAGATAGCCACAGTGACGTCGGTTCGTCAGGAAGATATATCGACACTCGACCCTGACAATATCGGACGTGCCGATTTCTACATCGCAGTACCCGAATCGATGACCACAACATACTGAAAAAATCCCGCATTCAGCGGGATTTTTCATTTACCTGTCACTTAAACAATTCCTTTATCTTCTTTGCCGGTATTCCAAGACTTGCAGCCCGTCGGGCATCCGCCCGGGCCCGGTCCAGTTCATAGAGATCGCGATGGAGTTTGGCCCGGCAGTAATATAGCTCTGCGTTATCGGGAAATTTCTCCATACCCGAATTAATGACCTCTCCGGCTTCAGAAAGTTCACCGAGGGCAAGTAGAGTCTCTGCCAATGCGGCAAAATGTTCGGGCTGAGGGTCGAGACTCGACATGCGCCGCAGATATGGCAGCGCTTCCCTCGTCCGACCATGCTTGGTGAGCAATGCAGCCCTGGCGATTGCTGTGGTCAAACCTTGGGGATCCACGCTCTCGAGTACCGCGAAATCCAGTCCGGCAATACTGTCTTCATTAGCGGCAAGGGCAAGAAGACCGTGGAGATATCGAGCCTCGGCATTAAGAGAATCAATTTCTATGAGCCTCGACAAATCTGTCTTGGCTTCTGGATCTCGACCCATCTTGAGCAGCACATGAGCACGATTGGCAAGCACAGTGCGCATCGAAGGTGCTTTCTCAAGGGCCTTGTTGAGAGTCGATAATGCAAGACTGTCGCGGTCCATAAAAGAGTATACCATACCGAGGTTCGACAGCAAAAGTACATTCTCCGGCGCATCCGGACGTACCGACATCGCTTCGAGCAGACGTGCCGCAGCCGATTCATAGTCGCCGTCGGCAATTGCTTTGTCGGCCTGGCCCGAAAGGAGATAATAAGGGTCTTCTTCCTCGCTCTCCGCTACAGGCCGGGCGAAACACGTAAAAGACAACAATAGGATAAGGAGAGTTGCAGACGCTTTCATTTTTTGTTCTTTATATTATCGGGAGCAAATTTGCCCGGATAGTCGATATGGATACGTTTATGGGTAAGTGCCCAGCATATCAGGAACACTCCCAAGGCTACGAAAGGTATACTTAGCCACTGGCCCATATTGAGTGTCATAGATGCTTCGAAAGGCACCTGGTCGTTTTTGATAAACTCGATGAAGAAACGCGAACCGAAAGTGCCCACAAGGAATGTCCCGAACAGGAGGCCCGGACGTTCACCGGCATTGCGCTTCCAATACATCCACATCATGAGCCCGAAAAGAGCAAGATAACACAATGCCTCGTAAATCTGTGTCGGATGGCAAGCCAATGGAGCATATTCGCTCTGCCATTCAGGCGATCGCACAAACTTAAATCCCCAAGGCAGGTCGGTGGCATAACCGAAAATCTCGCTGTTCATGAGATTGCCGATACGTATGAGGCAACCAACAAGAGCGATAGCCACCGTAAGCCTGTCGAAAGTCCAGAGAGGATTTCGCCGGGTGGTGAATATCGAGAACAAAATAACCGCGATAATAATACCTATCGCACCGCCGTGACTTGCAAGGCCACCCTCCCAGGTAGCGAGTATCTTCCACGGATGAGCACTGTAATAATCCCACTTATAGAAGAATACATGACCAAGACGGGAACCTACTATAGTGGCGATGCCGACATAGATAAGCAATATGCCCATCCATCGTTCGGGCGCACCCTCTCGTTGGAACATTTTGGCGACGACATTAAAACCTATCCAAAAACCGATTGCGAACATCAGCCCATACCATCGGATCGATACGAAGCTGTCGATTATCGTAGGATTGACATCCCATGTTATAAACTCTGGCAACATAATATTTATATTTTTGACATTTTTTCTTTAAAATATTGGTCAGACACACGTCTCACCTTACCACTCAGAAGAAGCACCGCAGTCATTGTCGGTATAGCCATCAGAGCATAGAACAGGTCGCACGCGCCGATGGCAGCCTCGATCGGCACCACTGCGAAAACTATAAGCGATGCAAGGAAGAACCAGACGTATAGACGTCCGAAGCGGCTTCCGAACAAATAGTTGGCACATGTCGTGCCATAAAAAGAGTATGAGAACATCGACGACAACGCAAAGCATACAACTATACACATCAGCAAGATGTCGCCCGAAGGTATGCCGGCAGCAAACGCTTTCATCGCCACTTCAAGACCTTTGACACCATCGGCATCTATATCGCCGCAAAGAAGTATCGCCATTGCAGTGAGGGTACATACAAGACCGGAATCTATGCCCGGCCCGAGCATGGCAACAAGCCCTTCGCGGACAGGATTATCGTTTCGCGACGCCCCATGCATGATAGAAGCCGTGCCGATACCGGCATCGTTGACCAACGCTGCCCGACGGGCGCCTATGATGGCTGTCCCGACAAGGAAACCGAAACCGGCCCGGAAGTTGAATGCTTCCGAAAAAATACGGCCGAACACAGCCGGCACGCCATCGATATTGGTCACAATAATGAAAAGGACCATAAGGAAATAGACCACGACCATAAAAGGAACAAGAATGGTTGCCACCGTAGCGATACGCTGTATACCACCGAGTATCACAATACCTACAAGCACAGCCACGCCCACACCGAAAAGCAAACGGCAAGTGTGGATATAATCTAATCCGATCACAGCCCCGACTCCGCTTATAAACGAATTCGAGTCCAAACTGTCAGAATTAGTAAATACCGTCATAAAAGCCTCTGTCAGTTGGTTGGCATTCATTATACATAAAGTGCCGAACATACCGGCCACAGCAAAGAATTTTGCCAATGGCGACCACCTGCGCCCCAACCCGAGTTCGATTATATGCATCGGTCCTCCTTGAGTATTGCCCCTGTCATCTCGCCCCCTGTACATTATAGCCAGTACGCCCTCATGATATTTGGTCGACATACCCACTACAGCGCTTACCCACATCCAGAAAATAGCACCGGGCCCACCAAGCACCAGAGCGATAGCCACGCCTGCGATATTGCCCAATCCTATTGTAGCAGCCACAACCGAAGCCAATGCCTGCACGGACGAAATCTGGCCATTGTCTGATTGGCCGTCAGTCTTCGACCTCAACTCACGGATGGCATGAGGGAAACGGCGTAATGACACAGCACCGGAACTGACAAACAGATACAATCCGCCTCCGATGAGCAGGAAAAACAGCGGATAGCCGCAAAGCACCTCAGCTGCATCGATAATAAATTGTCCTATCCGGTCCAACATGGTGCAAATTTAGCCAAAAATCCCGATAGTTTTGCACCACCTACACAAAAAACGGCGATCACCGACGTGAATGACAGATAATCAATACGACACGACCATATATGCCGAACCTCCGCGACCTGGGCCTACATTATAACGCCTCAGGCCATAGCCGTCGTCAGCTGCAGGGCCACTCTCAGGATGCCCCATAAGCGAGAAAACATTATACGTACTGCCGCATTTTGGACAACGGGCTAATGTCGACTCTTCATCTATAGACACACGCACGTCCTGCCGAGCTTCTACCGGACACGACAGGTCGAAAGCCTGGGGATTACCCAACACATCACATACAAGCAGCACGCCTCCGAAACCGGTATAGGTCGATGCCGTATACGGGAATTTTGACGGCACTCGTTTCTCCCTTATAAACGAACGGTGATCCATAGCCCCGGCTACGCCGTAAATATTCCAGTCCGCTACTGTATTGAATACAATATTAACCGGAGCGACCGGAATACGGTCATCGTCAATCGAATGGCAGCCGCCCGACAAAACGGCAAAGGCAGCGGCGGCAATAGCCGCAACTGCCCGTATGGTTGTTCCTGACATAAAATCAATTTTCGTATTTCCGGCGGCAGAGCTATGCAAGTCGTGCAAAAATCTCGCCGAACTGGTCTACCGCTTTTTGGAGCGCAGGTCCGACAAGAGGCTTCTGCATAACAGGAATTTCTACTTCCATTTTGCCGACAACCTCGGTCTCCATATCGCTGACCGGAGAAAGTTCTATCGTTATGCCCATCGGCACAGGCGAACCCTCAGCCTGCATCACCACCCGGTCGGACGTACGCTCAGTCGCACGGAGAGTAATCGCCCCTACCTGTGGAGTAGTGATCACAATCGAGTCTTCGGTAAACGACACATCTCCCACACGACTGCGTTCGTCAGCCGGCATTTCATCAAGCCGGGATTGCAGGGCACGGAAATCACTGAATTTACTTGCCAATTCGGCGCAGGGCATAACCACTACAGCCGGTTTGGATGTATATGTTGCCATCGTCAGTCTGTCTTAATTTTATCGTTCAGGCATCCACGATGCAGGATCGTTGCGCCAACGGTTGAGAGTCTCAAGGTCGTTCTCGCAGATATAATTTGTCTCAAGTGCAACCTCAAGCATTGCATTATAGTTGCTCAGGGTTACAAGCTTCACACCGGCGTCCTCAAAGTTTTTCTCTGCCACAGGGAAACCATAAGTAAACAGAGCGAGCATACCGGCAACCTCTCCGCCGGCATTACGTACGGCCTCCACAGCCTTAAGCGAACTCTTGCCAGTCGACACGAGATCCTCTATCACCACAACCTTTTGGCCCTGGCGCAAATCTCCTTCGATAAGGTTCTCGAGCCCGTGGTCCTTGGGCGACGAACGCACATAGACATACGGAAGATTGAGCATATCAGCTACCAGTGCACCTTGGGCGATAGCTCCGGTAGCTACACCGGCGATAGCATCAGCCTCGGGAAAATTCTCAAGTATAAGACGTGCAAGCTCAATTTTGATGAAAGAACGTACATCGGCATACGACAATGTACGGCGGTTGTCGGTATATATAGGCGAGTTCCAACCCGAAGCCCATACGAAAGGATTGGACGGTTGGAGTTTTATTGCGTTTATTTTCAGAAGTTTTTCAGCCAGGAGGCGAGCTACGTTTTTCATACGGAGATATGTTATAGTTTCAGAATGCAAAGGTAGTAAAAATTATTCGTTCACATCCGATATATCAACCCAATTTTTAGACCACATTCAATTTTCAGTCCCTGCAGATAACAAAAAAGGCCTTATCATAAAAGACTGGTCAGTCTTATTTAGCTCGGCTCGACACCTGTTAAAAACTTGCTATGCTCTCTCGGGATTTATGTTTCACCCTTTCGTTAAATAATAAAAACAAGAGGGCATGACCGAAGATGATACGGCTTTTTTTACGTACTTTTGCATCTATAACGTTTCAAATATATTTTTATCATGATTTACCAGATAGACCAATGCTACGAATTTAAAGTTGTCGGAGGCACAACGCCCGACGATAAAGAATTTTTGATAGAAGTGGACGGTCCTGACGGCCCTGTAGCCGTAGCGATGAAAAAGTTGCAGTTTCAACGTAATTCACCTGCGCCAGCCCATATTTATTGCCGTGTTAAAAGTATCGACCCTGCAGGGATGCCTGTGCTGACACCCAATATTGCCCGTTATGTATTCGACATTTACAGCCGCGCTTATGAGAAAGGCGAAACTTTTGAATGTACAGTCGTCAATGTCCCGGACAGTCCGGCCGAAGAACCATATATTGTCAAAGACCGCAACGGCATATTTTTTAGGATTTACGAAAACGACGGCTTATTGAACACCGATCAGAAAGTACGATGCAGACTTACAAAATTGACTCCCGGTTTCTTCTCAATCACACGTGCCGACGAAGAGTCGCGTCTGCAATTCTATGATCTCGACACAATCCTTGAAGGAGCTGCGATAAACAGTCACTTAAGGCTATATATACATTCACTTGTAAAGCATCTTCCTGCCCTTGAAGCAGCATTTGCCGAGATGGAGGCGGCCAATGGTCTATGGCCGCTGACTGCCGCAAAGGCAATCCTGCGCCATCTGCCCGAATGGTTTCTACAGGCCGACCTCAAGAGACTCAACAATACTTATCGGGCCTTGTTGGACGCCTTGCGCGAAATCCTTCTCTTTCTCCTCGAGGGTTCCAGTTATCTCAACGGAGTCCAGTCGGAGCAACGGAGAGCATTACAGCAACAACTGACCGACATGGTCGACAATATCGAGCCTTACAAAAGCACGCTCGATATAATAGACAAAAATGGACAGGACAGATTTGTAGAGCGGCTGCTCGACAAACTCCAACGCTCCGGATATCTATATCACCCCGGAAGACGCTTTGCCGTATTGATGCTTATATTCCGACTGTTCCCCGATAAAGTAGGCAACTATCTCAACCGCATTTTCGAAAGCATTTTCAACCGCGACCTCGAAAACTGGAAGCGCGACCCATTCCGCAAAGCGTTCGTCGAGCAGTTCCAGATATATGTCAGGCAAGCCAGATGCGAAATCGACGCCATACCGGTTGCCGAGACGAGGGAACAGAAATCAAAAATCGAAACTATCCTCACGGCTATCGCCTTACAGATGCTACTGTCCGACAGGAATGTCGACAACAGCCGCTTATGGTCACTATTCTACCGATATGTGTCGCTTATGCGTCCTCTCAATGTCGAAGCCCTGCTTACCAAATCGTTTCTCGCCCTGCTTGGGGCGGAAGTCGACACTCGCTTCACATACGGGCAACTGAAACAACCGACCATGTTCATGACACAAGCCACCGTCATGCCGGCAGGCGACATATTCAGCAAGCTTGAAGGAACTCACCGCTATACCGGAGGCGGTATCGAAGTGGCAGTATCGTCAGATGGCATAATGATACGCCCCGAAGGCCGCCCCGATATCACCGAACGTGCCATTCCTGATGGACTCATGAACTGGCTTAAGCCTCAGATCATGGTAAACGGTGTCCGCAGTCTCAGCGGAACACGTCTGCGCAAACTCGCCGAACACAACCAGTGGTGGCATGATATCGAAATAAATCTCTTCGACAAAACCGCACCTGCTGCAACAGTTACAGAAACACCTCGCCGTCACGCCGCCATAGGCGATGAAGTATATATCGTAATCGACGGAGTCAGCGAAGCCTACAGCAACAACCCCGTTTTCCTATGCCACATCGACGATGCCGAGTTCGACGGAGGTAAAGGCTCTATCCGTCGCGACGAAATTGTAGGGTATAACCTCAAACAACCACCGATGCACATCTTCAGCACCTCCGACGGTGCTGTGCGTGGTTTTTTGGCAACAGTACTTGATATCGAACCCGACGGGTCCTACATATTCTCACTTCGCGATACTGTAAACCACTATATCGAAAACACCTTCAACTTCGACGACGAATATCTCGCCGTAATCACAGGCAATACCGAGCGCGATTACTCTGCCATTTCCTTCAAGGGCATAGGATTGTATGTAGAGCGGCCATCCGACGGATCCCACTGCAGCATAGGCGATATCGTAAAAGTCCGTTTCATCAATATCGGCCAACAAGGACAGCTCAAAGCCTACATTTCAGGCTACCCCGACAATAGTGATATTACATTTGGCAAAAGCGAAGCGTTCCAACAGCTTATCGAGAACATAGGCGAAATAGACACCACCGAAAACGAATCTCACGGAACTGAAGAAACAGTCTTCCGCGACATCGACGAAATCCTTTCGGTCGACAACATGCGCGAGATTATCGAGATAATACGTTTTAAATCAATCGCAGAAACCGATTTAATCAAAGCTTGCGATTATCTGCGTTTAGGCCGCATACTCGCGATCGCCATAGCCGACACCCGACTTGCCGACAAACTGCTCACACACGCATCGTTGCTGACACTACACCAGTTCTATGCCACCAACAGCCGTATTGATTCCGACAAACTCGAAGCTATGGCAGGAACCGCGCTTGCCGACCCTTTACTGCGGATGATATACCATAGACTTGAGATGGTTTCGTGGCTCGAAAATCCGGCAAGAAACGCCGAACTCTATGCCACTGTAGAAGCGCCAGCCAACGAAACCGAAGGTACGATCGCCCGTCTGGTGCTTGCCTACAACATGATGCATACATCAGCCGGTGATAGCAGCATTGCCTCTGACATCAAGGAGAAAATTAAAGAACGACTCAATGTCAACAATGAAACCCGACGGGGCAAATACTATGGATCGGAATCCAAATACCTCGAATTCAAGACCTCGCTCGTATATCCGGCTACAACCCCTGGCGAAGAAATGCGCGAAGCTCCCGATGCGCAACAAGCGCACATACTCAGCCGTATAGCCGGTTTCCTTAACGCTAACGGCGGTCAATTATACATCGGCGTGAACAACGACGGCTATGAGGTTGGCATGCACGATGACTTCAAATACTACCAGCGCCATCCGGTAATGGCCGGAACCCATCGCCACAAAATAAGCAACATCGACAATCTGTGTGTATTTATCGAAGACCTCGTCAACCGCACGTTTGGCGAACGTATTGCCAGAAAAATCGAAGTTGCGGTCGACGAAGAAGCCGAAAAAGGAGTCATCAGTATCTCTGTAGGCCAATCGCTCGACCCTGTGTTCATCGACGGACGGCTATTCGTAAGGCAAAGCGGCCAATCGACAAGAGAATACCACGGCGAGGCCATCGACGAATTCAAACGAGAACGCGAGGAACTCCGGGCCGAACACCGCATGAGACTCGCCCAGTATGAAGACGACAAAACTGCGGAAAGCCCACAAACCTTAGCCGAGGCCGCATCTCCGACGCAGGTAATAACTACAACGGAAGCACAATCCTCCACAGAACCGGACACTGCAGCAATAGCCACATCGCGATGGCGACCCAACATACTCCACAACTACGAAACCGGGTATGTCGAACCTGCCGGATATCTCTACTTCACCGGTGAAGACAATCTGCTCTACTCCAGCAACGACCTCTACATGGATTGCAACGACGACTGCCGACTTGCCCTTACCATTCCTCATGAGTTATCCGACGCATATCTGATACTCGGATACGCCGGAGAAAAAGCTCTGCGCATACCTCTGTCCGAGATATACTCCAAGGGAGAGAACACACCGATGAAGCTCTATGACGGCGAGCCGATGATCTTTGCCGCAATCTCCGGGCGCGACGACGCCCTCCTCTGCATCGCCGCTGATGCATCCGGGGCATTATCGAAACGTGTCACAAAACTCACGGGTATAGAGCAAGGCCATCCCAACAGCAACCCTAAACGTCTGCACGAAGCCCCCTCCGACCATACGGTTGCCTACGAAATAGTAGGAAACAATGCCATAAGCCGATTTGCCGACAGTATGGCCGAAAAGATAGGCAACAAAAGGTTCGGATTCACACTGAGAGTACGCGAAAACACTCCGCAGACTGAAGCCAAAATAAACGAAGTATTTAAAAATTGCGACCCGACGATATGAAAGCACCTCTATTCTCGATAATTACAGCCACATACAACGCCGGAGCCACTATCGGACGCACACTCGAAAGCATCGATAGCCAGACTTTCGCCGACTACGAACATATCATAATCGACGGGGCCTCGACAGACAAAACGCTTGATATCGCTGCCCAACACACCGATACACGCCGCCAGGTGATATCCGAACCCGACCGAGGTCTTTACGATGCCATGAACAAAGGCCTTGGATACACTTCCGGACAATATCTCATCTATCTCAATGCAGGAGATAAATTTCACGATGCTCAAACGTTACAACGCATAGCCGACGCTATAACCGACAGCGGAGACCCCGACATCGTTTACGGCCAGACAGATATAGTCGACGACAACGGCAACTACATCGGCCCCCGGCATCTCACAGCTCCTGATAATCTATCGCTGTCCTCTTTTGCTCAAGGTATGGTGGTGTGCCATCAGGCTTTTATCGTAAAGAAAGAAATAGTGGGGTTCTACAACACCAAGTTCCGCTACTCTGCCGACTACGAATGGTGTATACGCTGCCTACAACGGTCTCACAAAAACACAGGACTGGCAGAAACGGTTCTCGTCGACTACCTCAACGAAGGAATGACCACACGCAACCGTGGCAAATCATTACGCGAGCGTTTCAAGATAATGGCATATTACTATGGCTTCCTGCCAACCCTGCTGCGCCATATCGGATTTGCAGCAAGGGCATTTAAACGTAAACTAAACAAAACACGCCACAAAACCACACGATGATACTCTTCAACACCACATTTGCCGTCGACACCAGATTTGCCGATGCCTTTATAGATTTTATCCGCGGCACATACATCCCTGAAGCAGAGAAATGGAATGCTTACGGCATACTGCTCACCGAAATGCAGTCAATCGATACGGACGGAGGTCAGGAGGAACAGCAAGTGAGGACTTTCGCCCTGCAATTGCGTATACCCTCTGAAGAAATTTTCGAAAACTTCCACAATAATGCAGTCATAAGCATGTACGGCCTCATCAGCAAAACATGGGGCGCCGGTGTGTGTATGTTCGAGTCGCGGCTCGATGTAATATACGACCATACAAAAGCCGATGGAAGAAAAAGTTAAGACCGCCGACCGCATAATCATAGGCATCGACCCCGGCACCAACATCATGGGCTATGGCATTCTCGGCGTCTACAACCGCAAGCCGGCCTTGATAGCTATGGGATTGATCGAACTTGGCAAACTCGGAGACCACTACCTTCGGTTAGGACGTATCTATGAGCGTGTAAGTATGCTTGTGGAGCAATATTGCCCCGACGAAATGGCTATCGAGGCCCCGTTTTTCGGCAAGAACGTCCAATCCATGCTCAAACTGGGAAGGGCACAAGGCGTCGCTATGGCAGCAGCCTTGCGCCGTCAGGTACCTATCACCGAATACGAGCCTCGCAAGATAAAAATGGCAATTACAGGTAACGGAGCGGCCTCAAAAGAGCAAGTATGCGAAATGCTGGTGCGTATCCTCGGCATCCCCCGAGAAAATCTGCTGCCCAAACTCGATGCCACCGATGCTCTCGCCGCAGCCCTCTGCCACTTCTACGAATCTCAGAAACCGGCCGTAGCAAAAGGCTCCGGCTCATGGAAAGACTATATAGCCAAACATCCCGACAAAGTATCAGGAATATGAACGACATAGAACGTATCGACGCCCTGCGCGACGAACTTAACCGCCATAACTACAACTACTACGTACTCAACGCTCCCGAGATAGACGACCGGGAGTTCGACATGCTCATGAAGGAGCTCGAGACCCTCGAAGCAGCCCACCCTGAGCATCACGACCCAGACTCACCGACCCAACGCGTCGGCAGCGACATAAACAAAGGCTTTGAACAAACACCACACATCTATCCCATGCTATCGCTGGCCAACACCTACTCTATCGGCGATGTTGATGCATGGTTCGAGCGCACAGGAGAAGCTTTGATGGGTCAGAAACCGACTGTCGTTGGTGAAATGAAATTCGATGGCACAGGCATATCTCTCATCTATGAGCACGGACGACTGGTACGAGCTGTCACACGTGGTGACGGCGAAAAAGGCGATGTCGTCACCGACAATGTACGCACAATCAAATCCATACCACTCAAACTGCAGGGTACCGGATGGCCCGATTTTTTTGAGATACGAGGTGAGATAGTATTGCCCTGGGCTGCATTCGAAAGACTTAATGCCGAACGGGAAGCTGCAGGAGAGGCTCTGTTTGCCAATCCACGCAATGCCGCAGCCGGGACACTGAAATTGCTCAATCCATCGGAAGTCGGCCGACGTGGGCTCGACGCTTATCTATACTACCTCTTGGGGCCGGAATTGCCTTACGATAACCATTACGACAACATGTCGGCAGCCAGGTCGTGGGGTTTCAAGATATCAGACGCGATGACAAAACTGGAAACTATCGAAGATGTAGACCGCTACATAAACTATTGGGATAAAGCCCGCAAAGAATTGCCCGTAGCTACCGATGGTCTCGTATTCAAAGTCAATTCACTGCGCCAACAGCTCAACCTCGGCTTCACGGCAAAGTCGCCGCGCTGGGCTGTAGCCTATAAATTCGCCGCCGAGCGAGCCCTGACACGTCTTCGGTTTGTATCGTTCGATGTCGGACGCATGGGCATCATCACCCCTGTGGCAAACCTCGAGCCAGTACTTCTGTCAGGAACGGTTGTCAAACGCGCATCCATGCACAATGAAGACATCATACGCTCCCTCGACATACACGAACACGATATGCTCTATGTCGAGAAAGGCGGCGAGATAATACCTAAAATCACAGGAGTAGAGCTTTCTGAACGACATCCCGGCGAACCGGCAGTAGAATTCGTAAGCCATTGCCCGGCCTGCGGCACGCCGCTCATACGTGTCGAAGGCGAGGCAGCCTGGGTATGCCCAAACAAATACGGATGCGTCCCCCAGATTGTGGGACGTATAGAGCATTTTGTCGGACGGAGCATGATGAACATCGACGGGATAGGCAAAGAAACAGCAGCGGCACTCTACTCCCACGGCCTTGCCACAACACCGGCCGACCTCTATGACCTCACGGCAGACGACTTGCTGGTTGTAGATGGCTTTGCGGCAAAAAGTGCGGCAAGAGTGATTGACGGTATTGCAGCAAGCCGGAGCGTGCCTTTCGAACGTGTCGTATTCGCTCTTTCAATACCATATGTAGGAGAAACTACAGCAAAGAAAGTTGCGCGTGCCGCCAAAGATATCGACCGGCTAATGGGTATGAGTGCCGACGAACTTGCAGCCATCGAAGACGTTGGTCCGCGCATTGCTGCCACAATCGAGGCTTTCTTCGCCGATGCCGACAACCGCCGTATGGTAGAGCGCCTGCGAGCGGCCGGAGTATGCATGGCCATTGCCGAAGACGAGGTGGCAGAAAAGGCTTCCGACATATTAGCCGGCAAAACGTTCGTGATCAGCGGTGTGTTCGCCAAGCATTCACGCGACGAATACAAAGCCATGATAGAAGCCCACGGAGGCAAAAATTCAGGCTCGATATCTAAAAAGACCGACTATATCTTAGCCGGAGAAAACATGGGTCCGGCCAAACTCGAGAAGGCTCAGAAATTGGGTGTGCCAATCATCGACGAGGATAAGTTCCTCACGATGATAGGTGAAGCTTGACCGCACGGGCCGACATGATGCCGTCGACCGCGGCCGACACAATTCCGCCGGCATATCCGGCGCCTTCTCCACATGGATAGAGGCCTGGCATACCGATATGTGCCAAAGTGTCGCGGTCGCGCGGTATCCTCACGGGTGAGGACGTACGGGTCTCATCTCCTATGAGCACGGCATCTGAAGTCAGGAAACCTTTCTGCTTGCTCCCGAAAACCTTAAAGCCCTCCTGCAAACGGTGCGCTATAGGTTGAGGGAGAAGCAGATCGACACGCCTCGAAAGCAAGCCTGGAGGATACGAAGACCGCGAAAGATCGGCCGAAAGACGTCCTGCGACAAAATCGGTCATCCTCTGGGCCGGTGCCTGTTGTGTACAATTGGAACTTTCGAAGAAACGCCTCTCGATTTCTTCCTGAAAGCGCATCATCTTGAGCGGCTTCTCCGACGGGTCATCCGGATCTGGAATGTCGTCGGGCAACACTTCAACCACCATTCCGGAGTTGGCCCAGCGCGTACCCCGGTTGGCCGGCGACATGCCATTGACCACAAGTTGCCCCGGTGCACTCGCAGCCGGAATGATATATCCGCCGGGGCACATACAGAACGAATACACCGCCCTGTCGCCGACACGTGTGAGCATTGAATACTCCGCCGCCGGCAGATATTTGCCCCGACCTTGAGGAGAATGATACTGAAGCCTGTCGATAAGTTCCTGCGGATGCTCAAGACGGACACCGACAGCTATTCCTTTCGCCTCGAGCTCTATTCCCTGGTCTTTCAAAAAATGATATACATCGCGAGCCGAATGCCCTGTGGCGAGTATTACTGGACCTGACCATATCTTGCCGGAGTTATCGACAACACCGACCACAGATTTGCCATCACTGCCGAAGATGAGTCCCTCCACCCGTGTGGCAAAATGCACCTCGCCTCCACTCTCCACGATTGTATGCCGCATGGCCTTTATGACAGCAGGCAGTTTATCAGAACCGATATGAGGATGCGCATCGACAAGAATTTCATGCTTGGCTCCATGCTGGCAAAATATCTTCAGAACCTTTTCGACCGGACCTCTTTTTTTGCTCCGGGTGTACAGTTTACCGTCGGAGTATGCACCGGCGCCGCCTTCACCGAAACAATAGTTAGAATCAGGGTCGACCCGTCCTTCCCGGTTTATGGCTACCATATCGAGCCGCCGGCTATCGACATCTTTACCACGCTCGAGGACGATCGGCTTCAATCCAAGCTCGATAAGTTCCAAAGCAGCAAACAGACCGGCAGGGCCGGCACCGACCACAATCACACCGGGAGCAGACGAAACATCGCCGTAGACCACTGGCTCAAAAGCAACTGCGCTCTCATCGACAACGTCGACATGGACCTTGACCAGAAGATTTATGGCTACACGACGCTGACGGGCATCGATAGACCTGCGGACGATATCGACCCGTGCGATACGTGAAACATCGATATGAAGTGAGCGCGCGCATTCGGCGGCGAGACGGTCGGAAATGGCTGCGGTAGCCGGGTCGACCCGGAGTTCAAGATTTTCGGTCATTGGCTTTCATCAAATTAAGTTTACGGGCTATCCTTCGGTTCATCACGATGGCTGTGACAGCAGCTATCACAAACGCGATAAAGTCGCTCGAACACATGGCTATCCATACGCCGTCGACTCCGTAATGCGGTGGAAGAAGCCACAAAAGAGGGAGCAGGAAGATAAGTTGTCGGGTAAGGGAGAGGAATATCGACAGTTTCGGCAAGCCGATGGACTGAAAATAGTTTTGAATGACAATCTGCGCACCGACAAGAGGATAGAACAGGAAAAATATCCTAAATCCGTTGCGAGCGATCTCTATCATCGAGCTTTCGGTAGTGAACATGGCACTGATAGCATCGGGGAATAGCTCAGAAGCCAGCCAACCGAACAAAGACACACCAGAAGCGAGCCATATGCCTTTTGACAGAGTTTCTTTAATACGCTGCCAACTTGCCGCGCCGTAATTATAGCCTAAAATCGGTTGCATACCCTGTGTGATGCCGAATATTATCATCACAAAAAACATCGAGGAGCGGTTTATGATGCCATAAGCACCCACAGCGATGTTGCCAAGCGGACCGGCGCTGTCGAGCAAAGCTTTATTGATGAACACCACAACAAGGCATGCGCAGCAGTTCATCAGGAAAGGCGACAAGCCAATAGCATAGACTTTACGGACAATGGCCCTGTCGATCTTCCAAGAACGGCGAGAGAAATGGATCTCGCTCTTGCGTGAGATAAAATGGGCCAATACCCAAATGAATGCTGACAACTGCCCCAATACCGTTGCGAGGGCCGCACCGGCAATCCCCCAGTGAAACACGAATATAAAAACCGGGGCCGCGACAATATTAACCGCCACCGAAAGCAGGGCAGAGATCATGGCCTTGCGAGGATAGCCGGTAGCCCTCATCAGGTTGTTAAGCCCGAGGAATACATACGTTATGGGCGTTCCGGCCAGGATGATATACATGAATTCGCGAGCATAACCGATGGTTTCGGCCGTGGCTCCGAAGAAATATAGTATCGGGTCGAGCCAGATGATGCCGACCGCAGTAATCACCAAAGCATGTATGAGGCAAAGAATAGTTACGTTTCCAACAACTTTCGAGGCTTTTTCGGCGTTTCCCTGACCAAGAAATATCGATGATATTGTGGCACCACCGACGGCAACCAGAACACAGAATGCCACCACGAGGTTCATCAAAGGGAAGGTGATGGCAAGGCCAGTAATTGCCATTGCTCCCACACCTCGCCCAATGAAGATACTATCGACGATGTTGTAGAGCGATGTAGCCAGACTGGCAATAATCGCCGGAAGCGAATATTGTAGCAAGAGCTGCCCAATCGTACGTTTGCCGAGATCATCGGTACTTACCGTTGATCTTCCCTTACTAATTTTGTCAGAGACCATATACGGAACAGATTATTCAAAATTAAAAAAACCGTCGCGATATCATCGGACGGTTTTTAATTGTTGCGGAGGCAGGACTCGAACCTACGACCTTTGGGTTATGAGCCCAACGAGCT
>DKVO01000032.1:0-39310 GCA_002491245.1 Porphyromonadaceae bacterium UBA7176 | reverse complement strand
GAGCTACCACTGCTCCACTCCGCGCTGTTTTGATGCTGCAAAATTAGAGATAATATTTGAACCGTGCAAATCGGTTAACACTATTTAACATTAGAGAACCACAGATACAGCATCAATATCTTCGATTTCGGGCCCGATTTTAAATATTTCTGAAAAATAGCGGATATATCCCGGATTAATTGTATAATTTTGTTGTCCAAAGCAGTAAAGAAGATGAAAGAAATCGTATGCCCCCGATGCGGCACCACATTCCAGGTTGACGAAAGCGACTATGCCGCTATAGTGGCACAGGTAAGAAATACAGAGTTCGAAAAAGAGATCATGCGCCGTACTTCCGAACTTTCGCAGAAGCACAAGGCGGACGAACGCGCTCAAATACTCGAAGCCGAACGCGATTTTGACCGTCGACTTGCTGAAAAAGACCGTGCAGCAAGCCTGCTTCAACAGGAAATAGAGCGGCTCAAGACCATCGTAGCCAACTACAGCAATGAACGTAAATCGGAGCTTGAGGCTATCGAGGCAAGGCATCGGGCAGATATACTTGACGTGCGCAACTCCTGCAGTGATGAACTCCACCGCTGCCAACAAACAATCACAGAGCTTAACTCCCAAATCAAAGCCGACCGGGCAAGCGCACAGACACGCGAACAGGAAATAAAAACCCGTCATGCCATGCAATTGGCCGACAAACAGGAGGAAATAGACCGTCTGAAAGACTTCAAGATGCGTCTGTCGACAAAGATGGTGGGAGAAACTCTCGAAATACACTGCTCTACCCAATTCGCACAAATGCAGGCTATGGGCATGTATCCTGACGCTTACTTTGAGAAGGACAACGATACCCGAACAGGCACAAAAGGGGATTTTATCTTCCGCGATAGTGTTGATGGCCAGGAGTATATATCGATAATGTTCGAGATGAAAAACGAGGCCGACACAACCGCGACCAAACACCGCAACACCGATTTTCTCGAAAAACTCGACAAAGACCGACGGGACAAAAGCTGTGAGTACGCAGTGCTGGTGAGCATGTTGGAGCAAGGTAACGAACTTTATGACAACGGAATTGTTGATATGTCACACCGCTATCCGAAGATGTATGTGATCCGTCCCCAGTTTTTCCTGCCACTACTCAGGGTGCTCACTGAAGCATCGAAGAAAAACCTTGCCGAAATCATAGAACTGAAAGAAGAACTTGCGGTGTCGAGGTCGCAATCGCTTGATTTAGCCAAGTTCGAGGAGAAACTACTAAAGTTCCGCAGCGGTTTCGAACGTAATGTAGCTGCAGCCCGAAGCAAGTACGAAGCAGCCGTCAACGGTATAGACAAAATCATCGACGACCTTGAGAAACAAATCAAGGCTTTGCGAGCCGTCCAAGCCAACTTCCAGGCATCGGAAGAACGTCTGCTCAAAGCAGACCAGACAGTAGAAAATGATTTGACAATAAAAAAGCTCACTTATGGCAATCCTGGTATGAGGGCACGCTTCGACCAGGCCCGCCAACAGTCAGAAGAATAAAAATGGATATAAAAGACAATATACTCGAGACAATAGGCAGCACTCCGATGGTACGCCTCAGCCGCATCAACGATGTGGACGGGGTTAATATTTATGCCAAAATAGAAGGATTCAATCCAACCGGCAGCATAAAAGACCGTATAGCTCTCAAAATGATTGAAGATGCAGAGAATTCAGGCCGCCTACGCCAAGGCATGACTATCATAGAGCCGACATCGGGCAATACCGGCATAGGCTTGGCGATGCTCGGCGTCGTGAAAGGTTATGATGTAGAAATTGTGATGTCGGCCGGAGTTTCGGAGGAACGCCGTACCATAATCCGCAGTTACGGAGCGAAGGTAACGCTCACACCTGCCGACGAGGGCACAGACGGAGCTATAAGAAAAGCCCATCGCCTTGTTGAAGAGAACCCAGGGAAATATTTCATGCCCGACCAATTCGGGAATGCTTCAAACTACCAGGCACACTACTAAAACACCGCACTCGAGATATGGGCGCAGACCGCAGGCCGCATCGACTATCTGGTGTGCGCTTTGGGTACCTCAGGCACAATCATGGGTATCTCGCGCTTCCTCAAAGCACTTAAACCCGAAATCAAGATAGTGTGCGCCCATCCAGTCAAGGGTCATTATATACAGGGACTCAAAAACATGGAAGAGGCCATAGTACCCGAAATCTACGACCCCTCTAAAATCGATATACAGGAGATGGTGTCGAGCGATGAGGCTATCGAAACCGCACGCCGCATAATACGCAACGAGGGTATCTTTGCCGGTATGAGTTCGGGCGCAGCGATGCTCGCGGCCCTGCGCACCGCCCGGTCGGCTCCCAAGGGATCGAATATCGTTGTGGTCTTCCCAGACCGCGCGGAGAAATATCTGTCGACGGTTATGTTCTCGCCTTTCCGATCTTAGCACCAACTCCTCGCAGGTCAAGGAAAGCTCAATAAGAACGTCCTATACAGGCTCTTACTACTGTAGGAAGCTGAAGTCGTCGGCATCGGCGGCTGCCGGGAAACCGGCCCGATAATCGTCCTGACGCTTACGGCTAAGGTCGGCGACGACAAAGGGGCCAATCTGATTTCCGACAGGCATACCCCTGCTATCGAAAATCTGTGTAAGGCCATCGTATTTACCATATACATCGGCTCCGCCACGGTCTGCCGCCACGACACAACACTGGTTTTCGATAGCTCTCGCTATAGCGAGATGAGTGAATGCATATCCTCGAGCCTGCGGCCAATTAGCCGGGACGAGCAAGAGGTCGTACTCGTTTTTACAGCATCGGCACCATACGGGAAAACGCAGGTCGTAACAAATTATCATCGACACATTCCACCCTCTGAAGCGCACAACCGGCATTTTTTCTTTTCCCGGCTCCATGATACGAGACTCCGCGCTCAACGAGAAAAGATGGCGTTTGTCGTAAAAGGTCGTATCGCCATTTGGCTCGATAAAAAAGCCACGATTGTAGAGCTTACCGTCGTGCACGGCAAGGAAAGAGCCGGCAATGGCAACAGAGAAGCTCCCGGCAAGACTTTTAAGTGATGCCATAGTTGGCCCATCGATAGGCTCGGCCAATTCGGTCATGGCATCGGGATCGTCGGCATATCCGGTAGAAAACAACTCCGGCAATACCACGATATCTGTACCTTGGGGCATTTTGCCCAAGGCGTCGGCAACAGCCTCGCAATTTATTTTTTTATCGCCCCACACGATATCGAGCGGCAGAGCCGCCACACGTATGAAATCGGTAAATGTATTCATTCGGTAGTAAAATTGTGTGGTTTAATACCTACAAATGGCCTGTAGTACTCTTTAATCGCCCTCATATCGGCATCGATATCGCCAGAAGGCTCGAAAGTGTGTTCGATCAATATACGCTTTGATGGTGCATCAATCGCACCGAGCACTACAGGCACACCGGCTCCATAGGCCATACGTAAAAATCCGGTATGCCAATCGGACGTACGCCGTCGAGTGCCTTCGGGAGTAATGGCAAGGGTGAGCTTTCCGACACTGTCGAATTTCTCTATCACCACCTGAGTGAGCGAACGCTCCCCCTTGCGTTTTCTCGGCACGGCAATACCACCAATGGCCCTGAAAAAAGATCCGAGAGGCCAGAAGAACCATGTGTCCTTCATCAAAAAACCGGCCTTGCGCCCTACCGATGTATAGGCCAGTTCGCCGAGGATGAAATCCCAATTGCTCGTATGCGGTGCCACGCATACGATACACTTCGGATAATCGGGAACAGTGACCGATACTTTCCAGCCGAACAGGCGAAGGATTGCTGCGGCAAATTTACGCATCGGCAGCCGCTTTGCGAAGGATTTGTCGAACGTCGTCGGGCAATGCCTGGTTCATGACTTTGACGAGTTTGTCGACATCAGCGGCAAACTGCTCCTTGAGAGCGCGATAAGCCTTGCGGAAGTAGGAACGACGGGCAGCCGAGTATGCGGATTTAGACTCAAAATCGGATGCTGAGCGGTCGAATGAAATACCAGCCTTGCTCAAGGTAGAGGTCTGAAGCACGGCGCAGTCATACACCACTTTTTCGACATCTTTAGAATCGATCTGGGGGAAGAGGTCGCTTACAGTGACCATATCGAGGGCGAGAGCACCGCAGGTGTTGCGGACAAACTTTTTGAGGTCGCGTTTGTTTGCCATGATTTCTTTGGGTTTAGTTTATTGAATGAAGATGTTTTTTTATCGCCGGGAGAGTAGGCGGAATGATTATAGGAGGACGCTTCACAGCCATGAACCTTGAAAGCTGATGAGGCATGTCGATAGCCGCGCCAGTAATCCGTGTCATTATGTCGAGCTGCTTAGCCGGATGTCCGGTGGCAAAAATGACTTTGGGCCTGTCGCCGTTGTCGACAGCTTCGGCAGCTGCATAAGCAACCGCTCCATGAGGATCTATTGTATATCCGTAACGGCCGCGGAGGTTGTTGACGGTTGTCGCAATATCGCTGTCGGAGATACCATCGGGAGCGATGATATCGCGGCGCATCGCTTCAAGATTGTCTCCATAGAGATGCAACAATCGAGGCCAACCGGATGGATATGCCATATCGACCGACGGAGCCAAAGTCCTCAAAGGTTTGGTCTGTGGCTTGTCTTTACCAGCAAGCAAAGGCGCAAGCTGGCAATTGGCGGCTGTAGCAGCAACGAGAGGACCTGTGGGACATCCTATACGCCGAGCCATGACAGCGGCCACAACGTTGCCAAGGTTTCCTGACGGAATTGAATACAGAGCCTCACCGGCATTTTCGACACCGGCTTCCCTGAGCCTTGCGTATGCGTGGAGGACAAAGGTTATCTGTGGAATGATGCGCGCTATATTAATGGAGTTGGCTCCGGTAAGGCGGTATTCACCCAAAGAAGTGTCGGCGATAGCGCTCTGCACAAGTCTCTTGCAATCCTCGACAGTGCCGACAATCTCGATAGGATAAATATTCTCGCCCAAAGCCGTGAGCTGGGCGGCCTGCCATCGCGATAGTTGTCCCTTGGGATATAGGACAGATACACTGATGCCCGGAATCTTGAAAAGACCGTTTGCCGCGGCAGCTCCAGTATTGCCAGTAGTGGCAACGAGGACGTTGCGCGAGACTTCCTGCCGGCTATCGATATAACTCATGATGCGAGCCATAAAACGCGCACCATAGTCTTTAAATGTGAGCGTAGGGCCATGAAAAAGTTCGAGTATATATCTGTTACCACCGAGGGAGACCAATGGGGCATCGAAAGCGAAAGCATCGTCGACTATATCTTTGAGTACAGCGCCATCGACATCCTGGCCGAAGAAGGAATTCGCAACGACAAAGGCGATATCAGGAAGAGACATCTCCCCGATATTATTAAAGAATGCCTTGGGGAACAAGGGTAGTTCGGCCGGCATGAACAGACCGCCGTCGGCAGCAACGCAACGGTTGACGGCCTCGCGGAGGTCGACCGGACGTGAATTTGAAGTGGTACTTACGTATCGCATTTGTCTAAAGAACGCAAGTTGTAAGCTTAATGTTTTCGGTTATGACGCAAATATGTCAGAAAAGCGACAACTGAGCGTCGGAATCGGGTTTACGCGGCTTCTTCGGCGGCTCGGTATAGCCAAAAGGAGTGTCTTCGGCCCTTAGCGGCACCGCGTCGGCGGCAGGCTCGGCCACAAACCAGTCGGGGCACTCAAAGTCGTCTTCGATAGCGGCAATCTCAGTGGCTACCGAATCAAGCACTTTCTCGGCCCTGTCGTCGGCAGCATCGGCGGCTTCACCATAGCCGAACAAGTTGGGACTTTCGGCAGCTGCAAGCTGGTCTTTAAGCATAGCGAGTTCGTCGCGCAGATGTTTATTGTCTGTTTTCAGTTTTTCGATCCGCGCATCGCGCTTGGCTATCATCTTCTCTATCTGGACAAACTGGGCCTGCATGGTCTTCACTTCATCGAGCAATCCGCGAGCCTGAGCAAGCTCTGTCTCCGCTGCCGAACGGGCTTCTTTCTCGGTGGCATACTGTCCTTGGAGGTCGTTGTACATAACCTGTCCCATTTCGGCCTGCTGCTTAAGGTCTTCGATAGTCTGCAAGAGCGCGGTCTGCTTAGCAGCTTCCTCGGTGCGCACAGCTTCGATTTTAAGTTCATACTCTTTTGCTACCGATTCAGCTGCATCGCCACCTTTAGCCTCGGCGAGTTGTGCTTTAAGGTCTTCGATAGTCTTTGACATATCGTCGACAATTCCAGGCTGTATGTCGGCGACCTTGAGTTTGTTGAGCAGACTTTTATTTTCGAGCTCGAACTGCTCCCTTTCGGCCTCGACCCTCTCGACCTGAGCTTCAAGGTCGGTCACTCTGTCGGCAAGTGCCCGTCGGCGCCTATCGGCACTCAGCTGCTGCTCACGTATCGACGAACGCTGCTGCTCGAGCTGTTGCATTTCGGAGCGCAAAAGGTCGGCATCGCGTTTTGAAGCCTCAACAGATGCTTTCAAGCGAGCTTCGGCATATGTATTTGCCTGCAACAGAAGTTCATCGAGATAACGGTCGACCGATTTGTCGATAGAGTCGGCCAAGATGCGTTGCTGCTCCTGCGGATTGACACTTTTGGCGAGAAATTCGGGAAGAGCACTGTTGAAGACAGCCACCACGCCTTCGAATATACGTGCTTTCATTTCGGACGATACCGCCGGCGCATCGGGCATGTCTACCACAACAGCCGTCCGCTCCTGACTATCGCTGCCGTGGACCTGGATATCGTCATCGTCGCTGACGATGCCGGAGTCGCTGTCGAAAAGGTC
Source organism: Porphyromonadaceae bacterium UBA7176 (assembly GCA_002491245.1). GTDB lineage: Bacteria > Bacteroidota > Bacteroidia > Bacteroidales > Muribaculaceae > CAG-873. Next base: position 32,511 of record DKVO01000032.1, on the reverse strand, counting down.
GTCGTCGGTGTCGAAGCCGAAAGCTTGTTTAAGTTTCGATATAAAGCTCATTATTCTGGATTGTCTAAGTTGTTGTAGGAATCAATACCCGGTTTGGCGACAGTGCCAAGACCGGATCGGCCATTGACGGCCACAGCAAGCGGCGTGTCGAAAGTGACGACACGCACAGTGCCGTCGTCGTAAACGGCCGGACAGGAGTCAAGGTATGCGCTGTCGTAGAGACCTTCGCCGGCCTCCTGGTCGATAGTAAAATATGCGACACCGAAGGAGGTAAGGTTCTGGAAGAAATGAGTGCCTTGGCTCGGCTCTATACGGTAGCCCGGCAGGGAAGCCTCGGCGATGAGTCGGGCCGCCGATATATCGGTCCAACGCACGGGTATACCGAGGGCAGGATCGGATGAGCCCCAACGGCCGGGCCCGATGAGGATATAGCCTTCACCACGGGCAGCAAATCCGTCGTTGATGCGACGGATTATGTCGACCGTAGACGGGTTGTTGAACGAATCGAATTTGTCGGGACGCACATATACAATGCTTTTCACTCCCTCTATCATGCCGTTTCCCATAGCTGTCCTGCTGCGCAGGATGAGATCGGAATCAGGACGGTCGAGGACGGTGTCGTTTATAAGGTTTTTCTTGTCGATGATAGGCCTTATCTGCAACCAATATATGTGACCCTTGATGCCGTTTTCGCTTACTTTGGGAGCTATATTGCCTGCAAATTCAATCTCGACGGGACGTTGCATCGCCATCTGCCCCTGTTTGAGCATGAAGTCGAGGGCTTCGGCCACCGGCAGGACTTTGTCGCGGAGGATGTTGGAGAATGTCACCACACGCCTTCCGCGGCCTTCCTCGAAGTCTTTGAGCATACCGTCGAGAGGATCGAATGTCGACACCATATAACGCAAAGCACCCGTCCCGGCAAAGTCCTGCACATTCTTTTTGACGAGGTTATCACCTTCGTCGAGATTGACAGAGAATGCATCAGGAGCATCTGTGCCGACAGGTTTTATGGCAAAAAGTTTGGTCTGCGTGTCACGCAGGGCAAGGTCGAGTGTCGATGTCTGCAAAACATGGTCGGCATGGAGGGGTGAGAAGCGTAGTCCACGTCCACCATCGACAATGTATTTGCCAAGGCCTACAGCAAGCTCTACCACGCCGTCTTCGGGTTCTTCGTCGCCGAGAGGATAGTAGTTGAGCGAACGGCCTACACCAGAAAACGAGGGGAAGTAAAATCCGGCCCGGTCCTCACCAACGACTTCCTGGATTATGACAGCCATTTTTTCCTGATCGATGACGTTGCTTGTGGCTGTCATGTATGTTTTGCTGGCAGCATAGAAAACCGAAGCGTAGACTCCTTTTACCGCATCTTCGAGCCATCGCAACCTCATATCGCGGTCGGAGGTATAGGGCACCATATATGTGGCGTAGATACCGGCGAAAGGTTGGTAGTGGGAGTCTTCGAGGAGGCTTGAGCTACGCACGGCAAATGGCCTGTCGACGACATCGAAGAGTGCAAGGAGATCTTCTTCGAGACGCTCAGGCAGCTTCGCGGCAAGGAAGGCTTCGAGAATTGTGCTGTCGGAGGCATCGCTAAGGGCGAGCGGATAGAGCTTGTTTGAGCTCATGAACTCGTCGAACACATCGGTACAGAGCACGACGGTGCGTGGTATTGATATGGTGATGCCGTAGAAGTTGTCGCAGACAGGGTTTTTCTTTATTATAGAGTCGATAAATGCCAGTCCGCGCCCTTTGCCACCAAGACTACCCTGCCCTATACGGGCGAAATTTGAGTAGTGGTCGAAACGGTCTTTCTTGAAAACCGCGACGACACCACGGTTTTTCATCTTCCTGTATTTGATGATGAGATCGAAGAATAGCTGCTTTACTGCCGGAGCTTCCTCGAGCGATGTGAAGTGGTGACGCTTCACCACATCGGCTATAGGGAAAAGTGCCCGGGAATAGAGCCAACGCGAAATGTCGTTGTGCGAAGCGTGGTAAAGGAGGGCGTCGGCCGGTATCTTAAAGATATTTTCCTGCATATCCTTAAGATTACGGATTGTCATTATGGGGCTTTTGTCGGCCGGATTGCGGATTATGAAGTCGCCGAAGCCAAAGTTGGCCATAATGGCCTCGCCGAGATCAACGGGCAGTTTCTTGGAGTTTTTATCGATAAATGTACCCCCGAATTCGGCCACTGCTCCGGCGTTCGACGACTCCGATGATTCGATGATAATAGGCAGATAAGGGTCTTGCTCGCGTAGCCATTTGGCAAGTCGTATGCCAGCGGCACGGTCTTTCTGACCGTCGCGAGCGAATGATACATCGCTTATTACGCCGAGCATCTTTCCACCGTAGCGCTTATAGAGGTCGACGGCTTCTTCGTAGTTACGCGCCAGCATCACTTTCGGACGTCCGCGCATACGAAGCATCTGCTCGTGCTGGTTGAGGGCCTCGGTGGAGAATAGCATCGACTGCTTGAGAAGGAATTTGTAGATATGAGGCAATACGGACGAATAGAAGCGGACGGAGTCTTCGACAAGCATTATCATCTGCACACCGACGTCGGTGACGTCGTCGGCATTGAGTTTGTCTTCGAGAAGCTTTATTATGGCAAGCAGGAGGTCCATGTTGCCAAGCCATGAGAATACGTAGTCGACATGGCTCAGATCCTGCATGGCAAGGCGCCGCGACACCTCTTTGCTGAAAGGAGTGAGGACAACGATGGGGACATTGGGGTAAAGTTTCTTTACTTCAGCAGCTCCATCGAAGGTGTCGGATATATCGCTGCCGGGCATGGCAATGACGAGGTCGAATGTCTTTGAGGCAAAAGCCTCCACAGCCTCGGCCATCGTGGAGACGCGTGTGACGCGCGGAGGCGAGCTGAGGTTGAGGGCCACATACTCGTTGTAGAGCTGTTCCTCGACCCTGCCGTCCTCTTCCATCATGAATGCATCGTAGGTCGAGGCGACGAGCAATACGTTGAATACACGGTGTTGCATCAAGGCCTGGAACGATGTCTCCTTCAAGTACATGCGGCTTAGCGCTTCTTCGTTCATGTATATTTCGGTTTTTATTCAGCAAAGTTACTGATAAAAATTTTCTCCGGAGGTCATATGACCATTAAAATAACTTATAAAGACATCGTATTTCATGGCCAACATTATGCTCGGTTCAAATATCGCGCAAGTTAACTATTTTTATTGACATACACAAATCTTAAATGTTTACCGGACCATACCTGCCATGCGGCCTGCAAAAAACATGTTTAACGGCATGTTTGCTTGCTTTTGTTGATTATTTGGTTTAAATTCGCACGTCGTTGGGGTAAACACACAACCCCGACCGTCTTGACATTAAAGAACATAAACACCGTATATAATCCAAACACCCAAATGAGTTATCTTAAATTCGATAAGAAACTGCTCATCAACTTGGACCAGTCGCTCCCTAAGGAGATGCTCCGCACCAACCAGGCTGGAGCATACCACTGCACGACGCTGGTTGGATGCAACACACGCAAGCAACACGGCCTGTTGGTAATCCCTATAGAGGAGATGGACAATAAGCCGCATGTGCTTCTGTCGAGCCTCGACGAGACAGTAATCCAGCACGGAGCCCCATTCAACTTAGGCATCCACCGCTACCAAGGCGGTGTCTATAGCCCTGCCGGACATAAATATATCCGCGAGTTCGACTGCGAGGAAGTGCCGCGCATGACCTACCGTGTAGGTGGCGTGATACTGACCAAGGAGAAGATTTTTATCAGCCAGGAAAACCGTATCCTCATACGTTACACTCTTGTCGAGGCCCATTCGCCCACGACACTCCGCTTCCGCCCGTTCCTCGCTTTCCGCGAGGTAAACAGCCTCTGTGTGGCCAACGATGCTATCAACCGCGACATCGCTCAGGTGCCCAACGGCGTATCGGCTTGTCTCTACGACGGATATCCGACTCTATACATGCAGTTTAACCGCAAACCGACATGGGTCGACGAACCGAATTGGTACAACGGCATCGAATATGTCAAAGATCTTGAGCGCGGAGTACCATACTGCGAAGACCTGTGGGTACCGGGATACTTCGAGGTGCCAATCAAAAAAGGCGAGTCGATAATTTTTTCTGCCGGCGTGAGCAAGGTCGACACCCGTAAGCTCAACAAGATGTACGAGACCGAAGTTGCCGGACGTACACCGCGCACGTCGTTCTACAATTGTCTGAAGAACAGCGCCAAGCAATTCTATATACGCCGAGGCGAAGGGACATACATCATCTCGGGCTTCCCCTGGGGTGTGGTACTGGCCCGTAACACGTTCATGGCTCTTCCGGGCCTTACGCTCGCCATCGACCACCGCGCCGACTTCGAGGCAATATGTGATACGGCCCTCAAATCGCTGATACGATACGCCGACACCGGACAGCTGTCGAAACACATACAGGGTATAGACCTGCCCGACATACCACTGTGGGCCATATGGGCCATACAGCAATATGCAAAAAATGTAGGACTCGAAGAATGCCGAAAGAAATACTTTGAGCCCGTAGCCCAGCTTGTCGACGCTATCCTGCGCGACGGATACCCCAACCTCTTTGTCGACCCCGACAGCGGCCTGCTCAGCACCGACGGACACATCCGTCCGGCCTCATGGATGAACTCCATGCTCAATGGCGCACCGGTGGTACGGCGCACCGGAATGCTTGTCGAATTCAACGCACTGTGGTACAACGCACTGATGTTTGCAGCCTCGCTCGCAGAGGGCGATGACAGCCTCTCCAGAGAACGCGAGAAATGGCTTGAAGCCGCCGACAAGATGAAGAAACCGTTCACCGACACCTTCCTCAACGAGAGCGGCTACCTCTACGATTTCGTCGACGGAAGCTATGCCGACCCTTCGGTACGCCCGAATATGGCCATAGCGATCGGACTTGACTATTCGCCCCTCGACCGCCGTCAGCGCAAAGGTGTCCTCGATGTAGTGACGCGCGAACTGCTCACACCAAAAGGACTCCGTACGCTGTCGCCCAAAAGCTATGGCTACCGCCCCAACTACCTCGGTTCGCCGGACGAACGCGAATTCGCGATGCACAACGGCCCTGTCCGCCCCTGGTTGGCCGGCTTCTATGCCGACGCTTATCTGCGTGTGTTCGGCATGAGCGGCGTCGGATATATCGACCGTCTCTTCATAGGCTTTGAGGATGAGATGACCGAAGGCTGCATCGCCTCGCTCAGCCAGCTCTACGATGGTAATCCTCCCTATACCGGACGCGGAGCTGTGAGTCATGCCACCAATGTGGCCGAGGTTCTCAGGGCCTACCGTAGCCTCAAACGTTTTGACCATAACGCTTAATCCCAATCTTATATAATTAAAGTCAATATGAAAGCATTAATGTTCGGTTGGGAGTTCCCCCCTCATATCCTGGGCGGTCTCGGCACGGCAAGCTACGGCCTGACGCGCGGCATGTGGGAATGCGGCGACATGGACATCACCTTTGTCATTCCCAAGCCATTTGGCGATGAAGACAAGAGTTTCGCCAATATCATCGGCACATCGCAAGTTCCGGTGGCTTGGCGCGACGTCAACCGCGACTATGTGGAGTCGCGCATAGGCAAGGTGATGGATCCCGACCTGTACTACCGTCTGCGCGACCATATCTACGCCGACTTCAACTACATGCGTACAAACGACCTCGGATGCATCGAGTTTTCAGGCCGATATCCCGACAATATTCTCGAGGAAATCAACAACTACTCGATCACTGCCGGCGTGATAGCGAGAACTCTTGATTTCGATATAATCCACAGCCACGACTGGCTCACCTACCCAGCAGGCATTCACGCCAAACAAGTGACCGGAAAACCTCTTGTGGTGCATGTTCATGCCACCGAGTACGACCGCTCGCGAGGCAAGCCCAACCCCACTGTCTACGGTATCGAGCGCGACGGCATGACACATGCCGACCATGTGATCACGGTGAGCAACCTCACCCGACAGACGGTCATCGACCATTATGGTATCGACCCTGCCAAGGTGACGACCGTACACAACGCCGTAGTGCCTCTGAGCCAGGATCTGCTCGACATCGAGATGCCGAGGGCAACAAAAGAAAAAGTGGTGACTTTCCTGGGACGCATCACGATGCAGAAAGGACCCGAATATTTCGTCGAAGCCGCCGCCAAAGTGTTGCGCAACTGCAACAACGTGCGCTTCGTCATGGCCGGCTCGGGAGATATGATGGAAAAGATGATCAACCTCGCGGCCGAGCGCGGTATAGCCGACCGCTTCCACTTCCCCGGCTTCCAGAAAGGCCGTCAGGTCTACGAAATGCTAAAGGCCAGCGACGTGTATATCATGCCGTCGGTATCCGAACCATTCGGCATATCTCCGCTCGAAGCCATGCAGATGGGCGTGCCGTCGATAATATCGAAGCAGAGCGGATGCGCCGAAATCCTCGACAACGTGATCAAGACCGACTATTGGGATATCGACGCAATGGCCGATGCTATCCATGCTATCATATCCTACCCTGCCCTCTACCGCCAGATGCGCGAGGACGGTTTAGCAGAAGTCGCTCAGATAACATGGGACAAAGCCGGCCGAAAAGTTATCGACATTTATAATAAAGTACTGGGTCGCTGATGCAAAGACGGCCTCAACAAACAATATCAAACAATGAAAGCTATTTGTTTTAACTTTGAGATACATCAGCCGTTCCGCCTGAAACGCTACCGTTTCTTCGACATCGGCCGCGACCACTATTACTTCGACGATTTCACCAACGATGATATCGTTACACGTATAGCTCGCAACAGCTATATCCCGGCCGCTGAAACACTGTTGCGCATGATTGAAGGCAATCAGGGACGTTTCCGCTGCTCGATAGCCATATCGGGTGTGGCTCTTGAACAGTTCGAGCACTATGTGCCCGAGTTCATCGACGTGCTGAAAAAGCTCGCCGACACAGGATGCGTTGAATTTGTCGCCCAACCGTTCGCCTATTCGCTCGCATCCCTGGCCGACCCCGAGGAATTTGCCCAGCAGGTGGCCGACACATGCAGCATCCTGCGCAACCGTTTCGGCGTATCGCCTAAAGTCATACGCAACACCGAACTCATCTACGACGACGATCTCGCACCTCAATTGACAGCTATGGGCTTCAAGGGCGTGTTGACCGAAGGTGCCAAGCATATCCTCGGATGGAAATCGCCCAACTACATCTACACCGCAGCATCGGCTCCCAAACTGCGCCTGCTCCTACGCAACGGTAAACTCAGCGACGACATCGCATACCGCTTCAACGACTCTTCATGGAACGAGTTCCCTCTCACCGCCGATAAATATATCGACTGGATAGCCTCTACACCTCAGGAAGAACAGATTATCAACGTATTCCTCAACCTCGAGACTTTCGGAGACCTCCATCCGGCCACTACCGGCATATTCCAATTCCTCGAAGCTCTGCCGCGCTTCGCAGCCGAACATGGCATCGACTTCGTCACGCCCTCGGAAGCGATAGCAAAAATAAAACCTGTCGGCGACCTTAGCGTGATGCACCCGATATCGAGTGCCGACGAAGCCCGTGACACCTCGGCATGGCTCGGCAACCGACTGCAGAACGAAGCCTTCGAAAAACTCTACTCTGCCTCAGAGCGTGTACGCAAATGCCAGAACCGTGCACTCAAGCGCGACTGGCAGTACCTCCAGAGTTGCGACCACTTCTACTACATGGGCAACCGCGCGGCTTTCAGCCCCTACGAAACCAACTTCGCTGCGTTTACAAACTACATGAACGTATTGGCCGACTTCCTCATGCGCGTCGAAGAAGAATTCCCCTCGCAGGTCGACAACGAAGAGCTCAACCCCCTGCTGATGACTATCGCAAATCAGGGAGCGGAAATCGAAGTCCTCAACAAAGAACTTGCGTCGATGCGTAAGAATATCGAGCAGTACAACATCGAACACCGTAAGCGCGAAGAAGCAAACAACGAAGCCGCCACAGGCACACCGAAGAAAAGGACCCGGGCCAAAGCTGCTTCAAAAACCGAAGATAAGGCAGAAGCCAAAACCACTAAAAAACGCAAGAGCACAAAAACCGGCGAATAAACCGGAAAACTCAATATGATTGTGTCAAAATTCAGATGCTTGTCAATACTTCTGAATTTTGACACATCTCTACATCTTAAACACCAATGCTTCCATCAAAATACGTAATCACAATAGGCCGCAGTTTCGGCAGCGGCGGTCGCGCACTCGGGCGCATGATTGCCGACCGTCTCGGCATCGCTTTCTACGACAAGATGCTGCTGATAAAAGCGGCTGAAAAGGCCGGATACAATATCGAGTATTTCGAGCAAGGCGACGAAAAAGCGCCCAAGATAATGGGCAGTATCATACCGTTCTCAATGGGCTTTTATCCGATGTCGTGGGTCGGAGACCCGAGTGGTGGAAGTTCCGACAAAGTATACAAAGCCCAATGCGATTTCATCCACGAACTGGCGGAAGGTGAGCCTTGTGTAATCGTGGGCCGCAGCGCCGACTATGTGTTGCGAGATGTCGACAATGTAGTAAACATATTTGTCCACGCACCTATAGATGAATGTGCCAAACGCATCGTCGAACGCTGCGAATCAAAAAGCCTCGACGAAGCCAAGGCTTTGGCCGGACGCACCAACAAACTCAGAGCCAACTTCTACAACTTCTACACCGACAAGCGCTGGGGCGCCGCATCGAGCTACGACCTGTGCATCGATTCGTCGAGTCTGCCGATGGAGCAATTAGCCGATATGGTGATAGACTATGTCCGCCGCCGTCTCGATTAATAGCCACCGAAGCACGATACGCCTTCCCTGGGAGTTTGGCTGTTTGCGATTTTTTAATTAACTTTGGGGTCGCATTAAAACAGCACCCCGATGCTCACATACACAAACAGACTCAAGAAACTGATACTCCCGGAATACGGGCGCAATATACAGAATATGGTCGACTACTGCTCGACCATCGAAGACCGCGAAGAGCGCAATGTATGCGCCTCAACAATTGTCGAGGCTATGCTCACGCTCTTCCCGGCCACCGGCGATGCCGCCGAATACCGTCGTAAGCTATGGGACCACCTCGCCATCATGAGCGACTTCTCCCTCGACATCGACTACCCATTCGAGCCCGTCGACAGCCGTGTGTTCGGCGACAAGCCCGACCCTGTTCCGGCCGAGCGTCCGGGCACTTTCACCTACAGGCACTACGGCCGACTTATCCCTCGTCTTATCGATACAGCTTCGGCTATGGAGCCGGGAGAGGAACGCGACGCACTCGTCAACCTGATAGCAAACCAGATGAAAAAGACTCTGATGGCAGCTAATCCCGGTGGCGTCGATGATACACGTGTGCTGAAAGACCTCCGAGCCATGAGTCACGGTACAATCGAAACCGACCAGGGCAATATCCATATTCACGAGTTCAAGCAAGCGCCGACTCCCTCCGGTCGCAAGAAGAAGAAAAAATGACAGCACCGTCGCTTACAGAAGCCGGAGCATTCGGCAAGCCTCATGGTATAAAAGGCGAGATTTATGCCGCTATTGACTTCGAAGGCATAGAGCCGGCCGAAGGTGATTTCGTTTTTGCAACCATCGACGGTATCGAAGTCCCGTTCAGAGTTTTATCCGTACGGACAAAAGGCAGTGGCTACCTACTGTCGCTCAAAGGTATCAGCGACGAAAAAGCGGCAGCAATGCTCGCAAACAAACCCCTCCTGCTCGAGGGTATCGAAGACTACACACCCGATGACTCTGAACAGATATATCTCGAAGACCTCATAGGCTTCAGAATAACCGATAACGGCCAATCTATCGGAACGATAAGCGACTACACCGAACCGACGGCCGAAAATCCCCTTTTTGTGGTCACCCGTCCTTCGGGTAACACAATTCTCCTGCCGGCCGCCGGAGAACTTATCAACGATATCGATTTTGACAACAATACCGTCGAGATGGACCTTCCTGTCGGCCTTCTCGACATCAACTCTAACTCCTCAGACTGACGATGAAAGAATACGACGAAAACAAAGCTACAGCGGCCATGCTCGCCGCACTCGCCGACAACCGACGCGACGAAGATGCCGTCTGCGAAGTGCTCGACCTCATCTACGACTATTACGAAGAAAACGGCGACCTCGACATCAATATCGACGACGATGACGACTCCGAAACCGATATTGCAGGAATGGTTTCTTTCATCTCCAGACAACTGCGCCGCCACCCGGCTTCGGTCGACTTTTCGGCCGAAGAAATCGAAGCGATGGTGCGTGCAGAAATAGCTTACGAAGAATGTCTGCTGCAATGAAAACCTTATCAGCCCTTTTCATATGCTTCGCCATAACCGTCGGTCTGACAAGTAGAGTTTATGCCGCCGAACCTCAGGAAGACCCATATTCGGTAAATATCGAAGAAAACCTTTCCAAACCGGTAGTGGCAGTAAAACACAAAGAAGCTGTAGCCGCAGCTATGGGACTGCTCACACGCACACTCGCACAGGCCGGATTCGACTCAAGAGGGGTGCGCGATGGCGAAGTCACAGTCGTGACAATACCATGCAGCGAGCTTTTCGCACCAAACTCTGTCACAATAAAAGACAACGGCAAGACCTTGCTCGACAAACTAACTCCATACATCAAAAGGTCTGACAAATACAAAACCGTTCTTGCCGTACACAGCGACGACACTGGCGACGCCGTATATACCGAACGGATAACTGCCGACAGAGCCAATGCCATCGACGAACACTATGCGGCCGCACTTGGCGGACAAAGCCCCATAATACCATACGGATTGGGCAACGACGAACCGGTCGCACCCAATTCCGGTATATCCAACAGAGCCAAGAACCGGAGGGTCGAGATATATTTCGTTCCAACAAAAAGCTTTATCGATAACGCCCGAAAGAAAAAATAAATGGACAACGCCACCACAGACCGCCGCGGACAACGCAACTCAAGATTTCAGACACGCACACTGCCTCCCGAAATAGTCGGACGGCTTGTACCGCGTGCAGTCGAAATCGAAGCAGCTGTCTTAGGTGCTCTCATGCTCGAGAAAGATGCGTTTTCCCTCGTCTGCGACCTCCTCAAGCCGGAGAGCTTCTATGAGCCGCGCCATGCCATAATATACAGCGCCATCCAGTCGCTGGGTCTCGGAGAAGAACCTATCGATATGATCACGGTGACTAACCGTCTGCGTAGCAACGGAGACCTCGAGAAAGTCGGTGGTGCCGGTTTCGTGGCTTCGCTGACAGTCAACGTGGCATCAGCCGCACACATCGAATACCATGCGCGCATCGTTGCCCAGAAATATCTCGCACGCGAGCTAATCGCCTTTGCCTCCGATGTCGAGAACAATGCATTCGACGAGAGCAATGATATCGACGATCTGCTTCAGGAAGCAGAGGGCAAACTATTCGAGATATCGCAACGAAACCTCAAAGGCGATGTCGTGCAGATCGACCCATTGCTCACCAAGGCAATCGACCTGATGCAAATTGCGGCCCAACGACAGACAGGTATCAGCGGACTTGCCACCGGCTTCCACAACCTCGACAAACTAACCTCGGGATGGCAAAGTTCCGACCTCATAATCATCGCAGCTCGCCCTGCTATGGGTAAAACAGCATTTGTTCTATCTATGGCACTCAATATCGCGATGCAAAACAACCCCGTAGCTGTCTTCTCGCTTGAGATGAGCAATCAGCAGCTTGTCAACCGTCTCATATCAAACGCCTGCGAGATACCCGGCAACAAAATCAAAAGCGGACAGCTCACCGACATGGAGTGGACAAAGCTCCTCAACCGCATACAGCGTCTCAACGGACTTCCTCTCTACGTCGACGACACCTCCGGACTCTCGATGATGGAACTGCGCACCAAGGCCCGTCGTCTTGTGCGTGAACACGGTATCAAACTAATTATAATCGACTACCTCCAGCTCATGACTGCAGGTATCAAGCTCGGAAGCCGAGAACAGGAAGTTTCCACCATATCCCGATCGCTTAAACAATTGGCCAAGGAGCTCGACATACCCGTTATCGCCCTCTCTCAGCTCAACCGTAAGCTTGAAGACCGAGGAAACAAAGACAAACGTCCGCAGCTCTCCGACCTTCGAGAATCGGGTGCCATCGAACAGGATGCCGACATCGTGTGCTTCATACACCGCCCTGAATATTACCTCAAAGCATCAGTCGACGAAAACGGCAACAACATCAAAGGAAAAGCCGAATTCATAGTCGCCAAGCACCGTAGTGGTTCCACCGACACCGTCGACATGTTCTTCCGCCATGAATATGTCCGTTTCGAGAACTGGGACAACACCCCTCAGGCCGATGGCCAGACCTACGGTTCAATATCGGCCAGCGACAACGCCGAAACAGCTGTCGCCCAAGCCAATCCGGCACAGGCTGCGGCCGACGCTGCTGCACTCGGCTTCGACCGTAACGACAGCACCTATCCGACCGACGACGAAAACCCATTCTAATTTCCGAACACATTTGTAAAGTATAAAACAGGCGGTTGTGTCATAGAACACAACCGCCAAAATTTTATCATCTTATAAATTGCTTAGTCTTTCTTCATCGGAGCGATGGAAGGATTATGACTTATACCGTCGCGTTTAAGAAGAGCGTCGATTGTCGGATCCTGACCACGGAAACGGCGGTAAAGCTCTGCCGGGTTTTCCGTACCGCCACGCGACAGCACATTGTTGCGGAAACTATCGGCAGTAGCACGGTCGAATATTCCTTTTTCCTTGAATAAAGCGAAAGCATCCGCATCGAGCACCTCTGCCCACTTATAGCTGTAGTAACCGGCAGCATAACCACCTGAGAATATGTGGCTGAACTGCGGCGATATCATAGCTCCGTCAACATCGTCGAACACGCGCACACCCTCGATAGCCTTGCTCTCGAAGGCTACTGGATCTTCAACCGGTTTGTCAATCGTGTGCCATGCCATATCGAGATATCCGAAACCTAACTGACGCATACACTGATAAGCCGCGCCATATTGCTGCGAACGCACAAGACGCTCAACAAGTTCGTCGGGTATCGGTTCGCCGGTCTGGTAATGACGGGCAAAACCGTCGAGGAACTCACGCTCAGTAAGATAGTTCTCGTTAAACTGCGAAGGCAGTTCCACAAAATCGCGGTATACATTGGTGCCAGAGAGAGCCGCATATTTTGTGTCGGCAAGCAAACCATGTATGGAGTGGCCGAACTCATGGAGGAATGTCTCGACCTCATATGGAGTCAGAAGCGACGGCTTCTCTGCTGTAGGCTTAGTGAAATTCATCACAATCGTAACATGAGGACGCGAATTTACTCCATCAGCCGTGATATACTGCTCCTTGAAGTTGGTCATCCACGCACCCGGACGCTTTGAAGCCCGGGGGAAGAAGTCGGTATAGAGGACGCCGATAAAGCGACCGTCGGCATCGTTAACCTCATAAGCCTTCACATCGGGATGATACACTTCTATTTTGTCATTGGGAGTAAAGGTGAGACCATAAAGTTTGGTTGCGAGACCGAAAACTCCGTCGACAACATTATCAAGCTTGAAGTAAGGGCGGAGAGCCTCCTCATCGAAAGCATATTTTTCGCCCTTGAGCTTATTGGAATAATAGCTATAGTCCCAAGGCATCACCTTGACAGGCTTACCCTCAAGCTTCGAGGCAAATTCTGTAAGCTCGGCAAGCTCGGCCTCAAGAGCCGGACGGTAAGCGTCGCGCAGACGGTCGAGAAGATCATACACTGCCTCTGGTTTTTGGGCCATCGTGCGTTTAAGGCTGTGCGATGCATAGTTTTCACTGCCGAGCAACTTTGCAATCTCAAGACGCAATTCACTGATACGGCGTATATTATCGAGGTTTGAGTATTCGCCTTTGGTATTACGGCCATTGTAGAGTCGATACATCTTCTCACGTAAGTCGTGACGCTCCGAATACTTCATGAACGCACTATACACAGGCTGGTCAAGAGTAAAGAGATATTCACCCTTGCGGCCTTTGGCTTCGGCAGCTTCAGCAGCAGCTGTTACTGAGCTTTCAGGTAGTCCGGCAAGGTCGTCGGCTCCAAGATAGACCTCATAAGTATTCATCTCCTTGAGCACATTTTGGCCGAAAGCAGTAGTCAAGGCCGACAGTTCTGATGAAAGCTCGCGATACTTCTCGCGGTCTTCGCCTTGCAAAGTCGCTCCCGAAAGGGCAAACGAGTCGTAAGTTGTCTGGAGCAACATCGAATCCTCGGAGTTGAGATTGAGATTTGCCCGATTGTCATACACCGCTTTCACGCGCTCCCACAACTTTTCGTTAAGTGTAATGGCTGTGGAATAATCACTCAATTTGCCCGACGCCTCCACTGCAATTTCCATCATGGCATCGGTACTGTTGGCCGACATCAAAGGATAGAACACATTGAGGACACGGTCAAGGTCTTCACCGACACCTTCGAGAGCCACAATAGTGTTTTCAAAGTCGGGGGCTGCAGTCTGCGCCGTTATGGCATCTATTTCCTTACGGGCAAGGTCGATACCACGGTCGATAGCCGGCATCCACATCGAATCGTTAAACTGCGAGAATGGCGCCGTGCCATGAGGAGTACCAGTAAAGGGTTCATATAGTGGCGTTTCTACTTTTTTACACATTGTGGTCAGCAATATTAGTATGATAAAAACCGGTAATGTAAATTTATTCATATCTTCAGAATATATTTTTGTCAAAATTACTCAAAAAACACGTGATATGCAAATCAGAAAGTAAACTGCATGGCAACTCTCAGGCCGCGGCGGTCGATAGCATAAGGCACATCAAGGTAGTTGAGACGCCACACATAGTCGAGACGGATAAAACGAAGTATATTGTCGATACCGACCGACACCTCCATATACGGTTTCGTCATATCAGTAGTCGTGGCATCGGACGGCAAGACAAGATAGCGGTCGCCACCGTTTTTCGAATCACGGTGTCCGTAGATACCCGAAAAGCCAATAACCTCGCGCAATCCAAGACGCCTCACTCCTGGAATGAGATTGAACAAAGCACCCCGGGCATGATAAGTGAGGTGCCACGACACATACGATGAATTGACAAACTCCATCGGATTCATCAGTGCGAACGAACCCGGCTGTATCGTATACGAAAGATTGGCATTAGGAATGAACAACTCCGGAAATACCGTCGGTCCCCACACATGTCCGCCCGAGATACGCACATCCATAGCACCGAGAAACGACAGCCTGAAAAGTTTCGACACCGACAGCTCCGTACGGTTGAAGCCGAAACCCTGCCCAGAAAGAGCTCCGGGAGCATAGCGGTGCGACAAAGCGAACACGGGAACGGTCTCGTCGACAGGAACACGGTAACTACGTGTCTGGTAGAACGTCTCACCGGGAGCATAGCGAAGGTCGACACCGAACACCGCCATGTCATAATGTCCGAGTTTGAGTCCGCTGTTCGTCACAAATTGCAGATACGGCGAAGCCTCCTGCCTCAGATGTTCGGCCGATGCCACCACAGAGAAATGGTTTGTAAGCTCAAGTGTATATTCGAGCTTGGTCGACCGGCGATAAGTAAAGCGACGGTCCGACATTCGTGTCCACGACAACACAAAATTGTCGGCATTAGTATAGAGATAATGCGACCCAAGGCGGTCTACATCATACTCATGCCTCAGCCGGAGCGAATGTATGGGAAATTCGCGCGGATGCTTGAGCTTATCTATGAAAGAATACTCTACCTCTGCGCTATACTTCCATTTGTGGTCGCGGAAACCATAGGCCGCATATCCACGTCCGAACCAACGGGGCGAAAGCGCGGCCGTGGTCATACCTCCGGCACGAAGACGCAGGCCTTCAAGACTATTGTAGCTCGCTGTAGTATTTATTGGCCCTATATCAAAACGGCTGTTACGGCCGGTGGCCCAATAGCCCGTCACCATATTGCGCAGGAAACGCTCGCCGTAAAAAAACAATTTATTGCGCCGCAACTTCATCATCAGCTCGTCGGCACGGCTTTCGCCGTCCTGCATCGGCAGCGAACGCACATCCGCCCAGAAGAGACTGTCGCGGCCTCGGGCTTCGGCAGCTATGTGCTCGTCGCCGAGGCGACCAAAAATAGTGTCGGCTCCAGCCGGCCTATCAAAGTTATGACCCTTGAAATCGATTTTACGCGACACATACAATTCTGGCGTACCCGGGAGCACCTGCATGTCAAGCAGCAGGCAGTCGGTCTGCTTCAGGCGTGAACCGTCATCCGCCCGTCCGAAAGTCTGGGTAAGCCTAAGGTTTTTGATAAAGTTGAGATTGATCTCCGGCGACACACTCAACTCCACCCTGTCTACAAGCATAGCCGTATCGTCGCGCTCCACAAACAGATGCCCCTGGAAACCAAGCGACGACTTGTTGCGCGGATAAAACGCCAGCGCTATATGAGGCTTGTCGCTACCGGGAACAACTGCCATGCTATCAACAAGATAAAAGCGATAAAAATCTGGAGCCAGCGACGACAACGGACTCACAAACGTATTTTTAAGCAACGTCATGTTGCCCTCATACAAGTCAACATCGCGGAGCAGGTCGGCAAGTATGGTCTGCACATTATCGCCCTCGGCAATCTCATCGACCCCGACTGTACGTATACCCTCGGTTATACGGCGCTTCGACTCAGGCTTACGGCGGAAATGATTGGCGGTCGCAGTTTCGTGGACTGAGAGATTGAGCACCGGCGCTCCGCTTATTTCCGACGTATCTATATGCTCGGCAAGGTCGGGCATACGTTTGAGCAGACCTTTTGTCTGCACTGTGTCAAAATTATTTATACCGAGCGATATTCGCTCATAGGTATCATAATTATACCAATCATTACGCCGGGGGTCGGACGCCGGACCGAGACGCCTAAGGCGCGTCACAAAATCCACCGCCGGATTGTTGCGCTTGCTGTACTTTTTCTTCTTCACCACCACTTCGGCAAGCTCGGTAGCCTCAGGCGAAAGGTATATATCATAAATCTGCAAGCCCCGGCTCTTCAACGGAACCGTCCTGGCTGCATAGCCTTGACACGACGCCGTGATCGACGAAGTTCCCCAGGGCACTGTAAACTCAAATATTCCGCTACCGTCAGCCACTGCTGATGCAGAACCTCCATCGACTCGCACCGAAGCATACGGCAGACCCTCAAGAGATAATGAATCGCGCACGATACCGCGCACAAACACACCTCCCTCTCCGTCGGCGAGGGCCGGAAGCCCTTGCACCAACGTCACCACGGCTATTACAAAATATTTTATATATCTTTGCAGCAAATTGAATGTTATGGCCAAAGAGATTGAACGAAAATTCTTAGTCTGCGGAGACTTCATGCCCTACGTCACATGTGAGCACCGTATCCGCCAAGGATATCTGAACACCGACCCCGACCGTACTGTCCGCATCCGCGTGCTCGACAACCAAGGTTTCATCACCGTGAAGACAAGAAACACAGGTTGTTCTCGAAACGAATGGGAGTACGAAATACCTTTGCATGATGCCGAAGACATGCTCGAAGCCTGCCGGGGACGCATCGACAAAATCCGCAAAATCGTGCCTGCCGGCAATGGTCTCCGTTGGGAAGTCGATGTCTTCGGTGGAAGACACGAGGGCCTCGTCATCGCCGAAATCGAACTTCCATCCGAAGACACTCCTTTCGATCGCCCCGGTTGGCTCGGAGCGGAAGTCTCCGGCGATCCACGCTACTACAACTCTTCGCTCGCTTCGGACTGAGCTATTTCCTGAGGCGTTTTCTTTTCGAGGCGTACAACGTTCTCGACATGCTGCGTATGAGGGAACATATCGACCGGCTGCACAGCGACAACCCGATATAGCCTATCGAGCAACGCAAGGTCACGGGCCTGGGTTGCCGGGTTACAGCTCACATACACAATCACTTCAGGAGCGGCCCGGAGTATGGTGTCCACAACATCCTGATGCATTCCGGCCCGTGGAGGATCCACAATCATCACGTCGGGTGTACCGTGGGAGGCGATAAATTCGTCGTTGAGCACATCCTTCATATCACCGGCATAGAAAAGCGTGTTGTCAATGCCGTTGCGCTCCGAATTGATCTTGGCATCCTCGATTGCCTCCGGCACATATTCGATACCGACAACTTTCGTAGCCTTGCGGCTTACAAAATTAGCTATCGTTCCCGTACCCGTATAAAGGTCATACACCAGTTCCTTACCTGTCAACCGTGCAAAATCTCGCACAACCGAATAAAGCCGGTAAGCCTGTCGGGAGTTGGTCTGATAGAATGATTTCGGCCCGATACGGAATCTCAATCCTTCCATTTCCTCCTCGATATACGGACGACCCGAGTAAAGTTCTATCGTCTGGTCGCCAAGGCTGTCGTTGACCTTGGTATTGATGCAATACATCAGCGAAGTTATCTCGGGGAAACGTTCTCTCACTGCTTCAAGGAGGCCCTTGAGTTCCTCTGCCCTGTCCTCGCCGACAACTATCACTGCCATTATCTCGCCGGTAGATGCTATACGTATCATAAGAGTGCGGATAAAACCCTCCTGAGCACGCAGATCGTAGAAAGGCAGACCATGCTCCTTGCAGTATTGCTTCACAAACAAGCGCAGACGGTTGCCGAAATCATCCTGCAAGTGGCAACGGTGTATATCGAGTACCTTGTCGAAAGCTCCCGGAATATGGAAACCGGCGGCATCGCGGTCGGGGAACTCTTCTCCCGAAGCAAGTTGCTCGAAAGTGAGCCAGCACTTGTTCGAGAAAGTATACTCCATTTTGTTGCGGTACTCCCATATCTCATCACTTCCGAGACACGGAGCAATCTCAGGCAGATCGACCTTTGCAATACGCGTCAAGGCATCCACCACCTGCTGACGCTTGCATTCAAGCTGATAGTCATACGGAAGATGTTGCCAACGGCAACCGCCACACACGGTAAAGTGCTCGCAACGGGCCTCGATCCTAAGTTCGCCGGGACTCACGATGCGTGCTATCCGACCCTCGGCATAGCGCTTTTTCTTTTTCTCTATCTGTATGTCTACTCTGTCGCCGGGAGCTCCGAACGGCACGAACACCACCATATCATCGACACGCGCCAAGGCATTACCCTCGGCAGCAACATCGCTAATCTCTATATCTTCGAGCAGTGGCAGCGGTTTACGTTTTCTTGACATTTCTTCAGGCTGATTTTGCTGCGTGAATAACTATATACCAATCAGAAGAGGCTGCGCCGTAAACATCGCTTACAGCTCAGCCTCTGCCGTCGTTAAGTGCGCATGAAGGGACTCGAACCCCCACGACCTGAGTCATTAGATCCTAAGTCTAACGCGGCTACCAATTACGCCACATGCGCCTTAGTGCTGCAAAGTTACTACATTTTTCGCACCAATGCAATAGTTTTTTCAATTTTGATTAAAAAACGGGCCGACTCTCGCCGGCCCGTTCCACACACTTGAAACGAATTTGGTTATCAGAGAGCCACTTTCGCTCCTTTACCGTTTACGACACGGATAAAAATACCGTGGACACCGGACATCGGAGCATTTACTTCCACTCCCTGTAGATTGAACCAGCGTACTTCGCTATCATCGACATCTGCATCAATACCATCAATACCTGTCAAAATGCCGTATTTAGCATAGAGATGCATGTCTGCCACAACTGTCGAAACCGGACGTGTCATCTCTGCATCCTCAAACCAGTGAACATCTTCGCCGTCAAGCGATTTGGGAAGTTCTCCGTTAGTATAGAGCGACATCTCATCGTCAGACAGATCGACAGCAGACTCTCCGCCGCTTGTCATTATCTCATATGACACTTTATATACATCCGCGCCGTCAATCACCGGATAGATATCCTCTCCGATAGTCTGACCGAATGCCTCGCCAAGAAGCCATGCTATTTCGCCCGACACAAGCTGCTCTTCCGTCACCGAGGTCTGATTTGTAACAACTACATAATCTTTTGTAGTAAATGCGTTGCTCAATCCGGGTTTGGCAGATGAAGCACCTACGCAACCGCCGACGTAATTACCGGTCAACTGTCCGACATTCAGCAGATTTTTAAAGGTTGTAGCCGTCGCATTGTGACCACCCACAATACCTCCGCAATTTCCAGTGCCTTTGATATCTGCGATATTCATACAATTTGTCACCTTGGAATTTGCGCCTACAATATAACCGGCAATACCACCGACATTGTTTCCACCATTTACTTCTACAGCATTGCTGCAACGGTCAATCTCAACATAATCGGTCGACGACCCTACAATACCTCCCACATAGTTCTTACCTGTCACTTCGCCATTGACCGACAGATTGCCGACCTTCACAACGTTGGAGGCAGAGCCTTTGAAATAGCCGAAAAGGCCCACATATTGAGTATTCGGTTTGTTTATGTAAAGACCATTGACTGTATGCATCTGCCCGTCGAACGTACCGCTGAACGCTTTTGCTGCCGTCGAACCTACAGGAGTCCAGTCATAGTTGCCCAACTCTATATCATTGGCAAGCACTGCTTTCGAGGTGGTGTTAGCTGCATTCTCATTGACATGAGCGGCAAACCAGGCCAGTTCTGCTCCCGATGTGATACTATACACCCCGTCAATCAAAGCAGGTTCGGTCATAGTCACGCCATCCCACGATTTCGCATCCTCAACCAGCTCGATATCGAATACCTGAAGGCCCTCGGCATCGTCAGGAATATTGAACTCATGACGGAAGCAACGGTACCCGTTCTTCGATGCGGTCACACTGTAGTTACCGTAAGTACCGGAATACAGCCCATTATCGCCCGGTTTGATTTCAGCTCCGTTGAACGATATTATCAGATTAATGTCCTCTACATTAGGATTGAGCTTTATCTCGAATTCCTTTGCCGGCGTAACCGGTATCCTCACATCAGGCAGTGCACCGAAATAAGTCTTGTGAGCGATAGCGGTAAAGTTGGGCGAGCGACCGCCAACAGGATCTATCTCGCGGTGATTACCTATTGGATCGCCGTAACCATTGACCTGAATAACGCCCTCTGTCATATTGATAAAAGGTTCATCTTCCACATTAAAATCGGCAGGGATATCGACAGTCACAGCCTGAGCGGACGCTGCCGAACCGAAGGTATATTGTCCGGATCCGAGAATGAGAGACGATCCGTTAGGTACTCCATTGTATGTCACATAGGCCGACATATTGTATATCCCTGCGAGTTTGTTTGCCGGATGATATAGTCCCGAATATTGTATCTTCACCTTGTCGCCGGGCTGGAAAATCTGACTTCCGGGGCGTGTGGCGTTCGTGATTTCACGGTGGCATTTGCGAGCCCGCAGCACCTGATAAGCCGAGTTACCCGACGCATCAGTCATCTTCACTATCTGACGGCCCTCCTTGAGGAGAAGCGTATATGATCCGTCCTCATTCTTTGTCACGCCATCGGTCGCAAAACCGCTGTATGTTGCCATTCTCTCGCCGATATTGGGATAAGCTATCGAAACAGACGCAACACCCTCAGGTTTGAATGTATATGAAGCCCCCTCTTCTGTATCAAGATAGTAGAACACATCATGCTCTGCATCGACGTTGAGTCCGGCATTTTTCAAGGTTTCCTTATTATAATTTTGATTTATCTGCATGTTTGGAACCACGGCCGCCGGAGTCTCATCAACCGACACGACATATGCGGCCGTATTTTCCGGCCATATCGCGCCCCAGAACTCACCTCCGAGATAGGGTTTCATCTCCGTCTTGCTCCAACTGTTGACCTTTATACCGTCGTAAGTGACCAGAACAATCACCGTGCCCTTGCCTGTTGCTTTAAGATCTGCCCATGCAGAAGTATTGGGCTCGGAGGTTCCCACTTCTATCACATCACGGCAAGGCTTGCCGTCAAGCCCTATGATGGTATAATGAAAATCAGGCTCGAAAAAGTAGTTGTTCGACTGATTGTCGGTCAGTTCCCACATACGCATGGCATGGGCCTTGAAAGTTTCGCCGGTCTTCATCGAGATGTGTCCGCGATAATTTGCGTTCACCAATATGTCGCCGGTCTCGTATCCCATATTGCTCTGAGGGCTGTGGTTGATTGTAGACGGATCATATGCGTCATAGTCTGCATCGGTAAATACAATAACCGGTCGCTCCTCTTCTTTTGCCGAATAAATGAACTGTGCTGCTTGAGTCAGACCGCCCTCTTTCCATGTTCGGTAGTTATAGGTCTGACCCTGGGCGAGATAATATGTATATTCTATATTTCCACCTTTTTCCTCCACACTCTTTGGCTCGATATGGACAAAATCAGTGAAATGTACCCGTTTGTAATTCATCTCAAACCCGGCATCTTTCGGTATGGATACCGTAAAATCACCTCCAAGCGGTATCTTTCCAGTGATATTAATGTTACCCGTAAGAGTACCTGTTTTGGTAAAGGTGGTATACCCTTCTTTTACCCTTTCTTCGCTCGGCACAAAATTGACGAAATAGCTGTTGCCGTTGAGGGCTAAGAAAGTTTTTCGTCCGGCAGTAATACTGTTACCCATCGTAATTACCTGCGCTTTACCCTCGCGGCTGTTCACCTGGGCGTCGATTGTGTAGTCCTTGTCGACAACCCAACCGGCGTTTGTCGCATAGCTTGTCAACGTAAGCACGGTAATCTGCTGGGCGATACTGTCTCCATCAATATTGACTTCGATAGTCCCGTTTACAGTCTTGCCATCAGTTGCATAGGCTGTAAGCACATAATCACCGCCATCGGTCGCAAATTTGTAGATGTTATTCTCAGGAGAGCCTGCATCTACCGGTTCTCCACCACCCTTGGGGGTGAATGTCATTGTTTTCGACACCGCGTTCATCTTCACGGTGACATCGGTGGCATGGCCATAAAGCCCTGCGCCGGCCAACATCATCGTCGAAAGGAGTAATGTTTTAAGTTTCATCTAAATTGGCTTATTTTAGTTGGTTGTTATCTGCATATATACTTCTTTCCGCCACGTATGTATACCTGTCCGGGATGCGGATGTTCCACCCTTATTCCCTGTAGGTTATATATGGTGTTGTCGTCCAGATAGTCTGCGGCGATGTCCTCTATACCCGACGGAAGATGCCCATCGGGCGGAAGGGCAAGAAAATGAGCCGGGTTGATATATACCCTGTGGCGTCCAAGAAATTTTCCTTCGGGCGACCACTGCAGCAAGGCTCCGGCCTCGGCAAACGAACCCGCATCAGTGGCATAGATATAACCCGTATATGGATTGATATAGATACCGTATGGCATCGTCAGACCTTTTAGATCGGCAAGCACAGTACCCGGGAAATTTTCTTCCACACCGTCAGCGCCATAAGACTCCAGCACTTTTGCCGGATCCAAGACAACATAATTGAACGTATACTCGCTCGTATAGTACGAAAACCGTGAACCTATGGCATAAAACTTACCGTCAGTTGTCGTGCAGTTATATGTCGACGCATACTCAAGCTTTTGGAAACATCCATCATCATCCTTCCCCTCGATTGCCGCTTTACAATCAAAGATTATAGTCGCTGCTGGAATATCATAATAATCTCCGGGTGAATTGATACATAGATACTGACCGCTCTGCGACATCTTGCCATAGAGGTTGATCTGTCTGGTGTCAACTTCGCGCACAACCTTCATCGTCGCCGCATCTATCACACTCACAGTCGTTTCGTATTCGTGGTCCTCCTGAAAAGCATATCCGCCCGTATTGGCCACAAACAGATAGCCATTGAAGTAAGCTATACCCTCGGGTTCATATCCTACCTCCACGGCATCTGTAACCTTAAATGTATTTACATCTATTTTGGCCACATATCCTTTCTCGAATGTCATCATGCCTTTCTCCGTACCACATTCATGCCCGTACGACGACACATAGACATAGCGCCCGTCGGTGGCAAGCTTGCGGTTGTTGGGCACATCTTCCGTCGCTGCTACAGCCTTGCCTTCCGGAGTGATGAACTGGACTATATTGCTCCAGTTTATCGATATTGCTATCAGATTATCGTTGATCTGGATAATATCGTTGGGCGTGTCGCCCAATTTATACCCGTTTGCATCGCGGAACCACTGGTTGCTCACAACCCTACCGTTTTCGAAGTATGTCATCTTGCCATTGTCGGCCTGCCAGTTTCCTTCATTGAGAAGTATTATTTTCTCTTGGCCATGAAGAGCGCCGGCAGAGCATATCGCCAGCAGACAGATGAATAAGCGGAGATAAAAATTTTTCATGAACGTATGATTTATCAGATTGAATACGAAAGAGAAAACGTGAAACTGCGCCCGGGCATCGGGTAGCGCGGCACATGTTCGTATTGTTCATCGAGGAGGTCATTAATCTCAAGCGATGCAGTCGCCCGTCGCCACGTGCCGGTAAGTTTCACATCGATGTTGTTGTATGGTTTCAACACATCCTCCGGGTCGGCATACGACCACATTCGCTCACCGACATGAAGTGCCGATACCGTCATGGTCAGCCAACGCCAACCGGTAATGCCTGTAATACCACATGAGAATGTCGGCGAATAGCATATCGGTTTGTCGTACGATTCACTCTCCGGGTCTGTTCGGTTTAGGTCTCGCTGCCATGTAAGCGACGTTATAAGCGAGAAAGTCCAATCTCCGGGCGAGTACCGACCCGACACATTAGCATTCATACCCCGGCAATACGTCTTGCCATAATTCATCATCGACCACGAATATGTCCCCTTGAGAGGCAGACACACAATCCGGTTGTCTATACTATTGATATACCCGTCGAGCTGGGCCGAAGCACTCCATTGCGATGTGTTGTAATTATACTCGGCCCCGAGGTCGAACTGCCGCGTATATTCAGGCTTAAGGTTACGGTTGCCCACCTGGGTATAGTAGAGGTCGTTGAGCGTCGGCGCTCTGAAGATTTTTTTATACCATGCGCGGAAAGAGAAACCCTTGACAGAATAACCGAGTGTAACCGACGGTGTGAAACGGCTGAGAGGATCAGCCGCGCCGGTATGAGTCACCGTATGGTCCCTGTAATGTTGGTAAAGCATCGATGCCGCAAGACGCAGCCCGGCATATTGCGCCTGCATAGCCACCACCGCCTTCTGGTCAAGACGCCTCACTGTGTGGAAATTACGAAGGTCGGCTTTAAGCCACGAATGACGGGCATCGTATCCTATATTGGCTGATAGCCACCGATATGGACTCCACGCATAAGAGGCCGAGGCATACACATCTTTTTGCCAATAGTGGTTGTTCACCCGTGCTGTATTCTGGTTTTCAGGGTAGTCGGTGCAATATCGAAGATACTCCTGTGTATATTTGGCGTTGAACAATACCTGATGAGCACTCGTAAAACGGTGAGTCCACGAAGCCTGTCCGAACCAATCGGCATCCCATTCGCGTCCTACATTTATGTATTTGTCCGACAACCGACGCACAATTCCTCCGGGGACACCTCGCTCCGACACATAACAATAAAGATGCGATGAAAACCCGTTTTTAAACAGCGCACCTTCAACCCTGTAATACTCTATATCGGAGTTACGTCTCACTCCGACAGTATCTTCATACTCCGACTTGTAACGGAACTTGTAGTCTCCTTTAGATTTAAGATACTCGCCATCGATAAATCCGCTCCAGCCTTTGCGGCTCATCTGGGCGTTGACTCGGCCACGATAGGTATGAAACGAACCAATCGCACCCAACACCGACAGTGAGTCAGAAGTCGGGCGGCGAGTACGCAGGTAGACGGTTGCTCCCGAGGCAAATTCCGAAGCCGACTGGCAGATGTCGAGCTTGTTGGCATTGAAAAGGGAGACCGACTCAAGAGTCGACAATGAGAATTTACCAAGATCTACCGTTCCATTTTGTGCATTGGTAATTCTGATTCCGTCGATATACACGCCCACGTGCTGCGCGCCCAAAGATCTGACATTGATTGTCTTCAATCCACCCAAACCGCCGTAATCCTTGATTTGCACACCGGCAAAGTACTTCAGCGCATCAGCTATCGATGTAGACGACAGAGCCTGTAGCTGAGGCCCTTGGAGCGATTGTACTGTAGCAAGCGGACGCCGGTTCGATGTCACAACCACCTCGCGCAAAGAATGGATCGAATCACTGTATCCGGCCTTTTCGGCATAAGCAGACACAGGATAGCCGCACAGCGGCAACATGACCAGACAACTTATTACAAGTGGCCTTACTGCCGGTAGACGATGTGTTAAATGGCAAAATGTCAGTTCCATTCAAGCCTTCCAAATTAGATTACGGCCGGTATGGCCTATAATGTGCGGGAAGAACTTCTTATAAAAGAAGCATGAATGGGTTTGACACAATTTAAGCACTGCCAACAAGGCAGTGGGAGAATTTACCCATTTTCCCGCAGGTTTATTCTCTCTTTTGAAATGGCAGGTCTTCTGACTTATTCCTAAATCATCGCGCCTTCTCAGAGTCTGCGACCCCAATGGCCTTGCGAAGATTTCTGACGGCAGGTAGCCGTCCGGAAATTACAGCAGCGGGTACTGTCCCGGATTTTCACCGGATTCCCTTTTGCGGTCTGCCTGTCACAACAACAGGCCGACACCATTTCAATTGCAAAATTACAAAATTAATTCTATACCCCAAATTTTTTTGTCTACAGTCGCTCAAATGCGAGGACGCTGCTGTTCCATGCATTGGCTGCATCAACAACTTTTGCAAACTCAGGCCAATCTGCAATTGCAACAGTCGGTGACAGATACTGCTTCACGACAGTAACCGTTATCTTGCCGCTGCCTTCCTCGGCTTCAACATCGAAAGAAGCATCCTTTCCTTTAACCGAAGTCTTCAAGGCTTCAAGACTTTTTGCATTAACCTCATAGCCATCGGGCACAACAAGATTTATGACCGTAAGGTACTCTCGTGGATTTCCGATATACAGATCATCTTTACGGTCGCGGTCGGTGGGCAGTAGCTCTATTTGTTCACTCAAAAGTTTTCCCACCGAAATCAACAAATTTGCTCCGGCCCTTTTCACATATCCATCCATACGGTACTCGGTATCGTAGCACAGGTCCGGTTGGTCTGGGTCTATGCCTATATCGGTTATCCTGCCATCGATAAATTCTGCCGGAGCCGAACCATGATACGACTCAATCTCCGTCTTGAATGCTTCGACTTGCTCTTTTCGGCCATCAGCATAACGCTCCTCACGGTCAGCCGTCTCTTTCTTTTTTTCCTTGATTACCGGGTTAAGCCCATAGCGGTTAAGCCAGGATGAATAACCCTTGTCTGCATCTTCTAACGAGATAAGCGACGACGACGACCTTTTGGTCGACCCCCTGTAAGCCTCACTCCGGCGTATTCCCAGCATTGTATTGTCAACCGTCACATCAAGTGTGGTCACATTGCGGTTGGCGTCCGTTCCGGTCACAGGTATTGTAAAGAATTGAAGTGGACTCTGCTTGCGCTCTTTCTTCTTTGCCCACATCACGGCCTCGCGCCCTTGCATATGAGGACTTATCTCTCCCGGAGCAATTATCAACGGATTACCGGTCGGTGGAAAGTAATACCGCGCCGTATCTCCGTCCAGACGCATGAAGTAGATATTATGCTTGTGATTGAGAAGTTGGTCAAGAGGCTCATGCCAGTCACACGACGACAAGCCTGCTTCCATCTTTACTCCAAACATTTTGGTAAAATCCTTGTAAGCCTTGGCAAAATCAAGTATATCAAACGAATACCTGTTGCCTATATAGGCGTAAGCCAACAGATTATAGATATAATCGGCCATTTGTCGCTGACTTATCGTTCCGTCCTTGGCAAGCTTATTGAGAGCCTTCGTCAATTTGCGCTCATCTTTGAATGCGCCATAGTAGTATAGTCCGTAACCGGCCCCCTTGTCGAGCCATGCATCATCGATATCCCAACGGTCTTCAAGCATCGTGTTAACATCCGGATTTTGCTGAAGCCCGTCTTTTTTTGCACTCTTTGGCGTAAACGATTCGCTGTTACGCCGGTTGAATATACGCATCATTATCCGCGGCGACTGTTGAAGGGAGTTATACCAAAGCCTCGGTTCCTTTGCCGCTATATCTTTAAGCTCAAGGTCAAGGATATAATTGTTATCCGCATCTCGTCCGACGGTAAAATCTGGAGCGCCGTTGAGCGTCCGGTACTGCGTCGTCAGATTATCATCGATCTCGCAGTGTATATTGTAATTCAGTATCGGAGCTTCCGCCTTGAGTACAAAATCGACTGGATCGGGATGGATGTTCTGTAGCTTGGTCTCGGTAAAGAAAAACACATCGATATCGTCTCCTACCTCGAGGCCGGGGACTGCGAGTTTACGACTCTTCTCGTCGCCTTTTTTACCCTCCTCCACTTCAACGAAATCGGAAGTATCGATATCTACTATCCGCCCGTCGGGCTTGATAAGGCGCACACCAATAGTATGACGATTTTTTTCGTAACTTTTATAGAATGTCCTTTTATCATCGGTATCGAAAGCAAACTCCGAGTACTTCTCGAGCGCGGCTTTGTCATTGACATGTATCAGCATACGCATCAGATGTCCGAATTCAACCCTCGCCCGACGTGTTATCGAAGGTAATCCGACTATTCCGACTCCCACACCCATTCCTGTCTTCTTCTTCGCATTGATATTTTCGTAGACAGCCTTGACCACGGCTGACTCTCCCGAATATTTGGCCGGTAT
Organism: Porphyromonadaceae bacterium UBA7176; assembly: GCA_002491245.1. Lineage (GTDB taxonomy): Bacteria > Bacteroidota > Bacteroidia > Bacteroidales > Muribaculaceae > CAG-873. The sequence goes on along the minus strand of DKVO01000032.1, from coordinate 3,785 downwards.
ATCTTTAACATCGAATCCTGGTGGAACTTCTGCAAAAACATCGGCTCGCACTGTATCGGCAAACGCACGGTAGTCCGACATCTTGTCGGCTCTTACTGCTAATGCACACAATAATAGCGTAAGTATCGCAATAATAATGTTTTTCATAGTATTGTATCTATTTGATTTCTATCTGTCGGTTACATGCATCAGTCCACTCGGCAAGAGCTTTGTTCCACTCCGGGATATCTCCTAAGGCAATTATTCCCCCGGCAAGCTCCATCGTCTTTGTCATTGTCACAGTATTACCATCCTGCGAGAACATACACGACAAATTTACCGAAGGACCGGATGTCTCGAAATTTTCAGGCAGAATTACTGTATGCTGTTCTGGTATTTCCACCGAAATCCTCCGAACAACTCTTCCCGAAACCGGCAACTTATAATCCTCACGACGGTCGCTGATGTCGATACGCGACGAAAAAGGATCTCCGGTAGTATTGAGGTCAAGATACACTACATCATCCAACGCAATCACTGCCGAAGTGTTAACGATGGGCGCTTCTATACAGATTTTACCCGGGATATCAGCAGCAAGCGAAACACTGTCTACCGGAATGTCGGCTCTCGTTGCCGGCACAAGGTTTTTAGCCAGAAACGCACTGCGGTGCTGCACCGGCACTGCATCTAAAGCCGATGCAAGACGTTCGGCAAAATCTTCTGTCGCCGCACGCTTAGCTCTACCGGCGAGCATACCGTCAGAAAGAACATAACAGTATTCAGCCACATCCGCCGACTCTTCGGGCGAAACATCCGGTATATCTATCATTCTGAAACCACCGTCAACAACCACCAGCGCATCTTTACCGCTCAGCCACGACGGGATATGACGTGATGAAATCTGTACATGCGTGGGATCGAGAAACAGATAGCCGTCGCTATCAGGAACTACACAGATCATATGGTCTGCCGATGCAAGCGACAGATTATCGGCGATGCGCCAGGGAATCGAATTCGTCCCCACTATAGCGATATATGCCTCTATTCCGGCACGGTTAAGAAGAGTCGACAGCAACAGCGACATACTCTTGCAATCACCATACCGTTTACGCATGGTCTCTGCCGGAGTATCAGGGCGAAATGCTGCCTCTCCCTCCTCATAAGCCACATACCGTATTTTTTTCTGCACAAATGAATAGATGCGTTCGATGATTTCGGGCCTGTCAGCACCACCTATATCCACCGGCATTTCCGTCAATGCAGTATCGACAGCAAGCAACGGCGCATGATAGCGGTAGAATGCCTCGATATCAGTAAAGTAGCCACGTACACTTATATAGGGCCGCGACGACAAGGCCGATGGCGCGGAGTCATCGTCGGGCATCTTGCCGAGATTGCTGATCGTGTATGTGATCACTCGCCAACCATCACCATCCATACCATTACTCCGCTCTATACCCTGCTCAGGAAAATTTTCCTCCACAAGGTATATGTCCGGCATCGAAGGTGGTATCCTGAAAGTTATAGTTCCTTCCTCAACCGGATATTCATCCTCCACAAACACTCCCGTAAAATGAGCGGCATCGAGAAAAGTACGTCTGAACTCTGCTGTTCCCTTCTTGTCCTTGGCTTTGAGGTAAAGACTAAAAAAACACACCTTGCTATCGTCGTGAAACACAGCCGGCGAGTTCACGTCACGGTATTGCATCTTACCGCCCGACGCTTTGTCGAGCCGTATTCTGTCATTATAGAAAATATGGGGCTTAACACTTGCCGAATGACGGGTTGCAGTATACTCCCTCTTGCGAGAGTGTCGTACCTCCGCCCCATCTTTGCCGGCAATAAAAACATATTCGTCGAGAGCCTTGCTGACAACAACATTATCGTCCGGCGTTTTACCGAAAACCGACAATGACAACAAAACCGCAGCTCCAAGTGATACTAATAATCGGGCCATAGTGTGCATATGATAATTGCACACAAAGGTACTACATCCTCACCCCGATTTATGTGACATAAATCACACCTGTTGATTTTTCCTCTGCATTTTAGACCTGATCCTTGCAAAATGTTCCCGTGAAACCCCAAGATATGATGCTATTGTGGTTTTCGAAATACGGTCCTCAAGTCCTGGCACCCGGGCGAGAAGCTTGCAATAGCGTATCTCCGGCGAATCGCAACGGAACGAGATCCCTCGCAACATAAAACCGTAGGCTATCGCATAGTTCATCATCGCAACAGCATCGGGCAGAAACTCACTGTCTATATACCCTTTGAACTCAGAAGCATCCACCACCAAGACCTCAGAGCGACACTGTGCCTTGATGTCGAAACCCGACCTCTGACCCGGCATCGATATGATCGAACCGATAAATTCGCCGTCGAATGCAAACGAAAATATCTGCTCGTCACCCTTGTAGTCGGGCCTCGAAAACGAGAAAGCACCGCTAACCACCTCTGCGAAAAGCTTCGACTTATTGTCCATGCCACAGAACTTTTCCCCCCGGGCGTAGACGCGCTTCTCGCCGTTGAGACGCACATAGCGGCGAATTGGCTCAAAATCGTAGATATCGTATGTCTTCAGATCTGCCATATCACACCAGCTTGCACAGCAGAGTGGCCGACGAGGCATCGACAACCTCAACCGTCACAAGGTCGCCGACCTTGGCGGTACCCCGGGGAAAGACGGCTGTCTTGTTTTGGCTCGTACGACCAACCATCTGCTCCTTGCTGCGTTTGGCAACACCTTCGACAAGTACTTCGAAACGCTGACCGATGTCGCGGCGGTTTGAAGCCAGCGACAACTCATTCTGAAGAGCTATCATACGGTTGAGACGCTCAATCTTCACATCTTCAGGTATATTGTCAGGCATCGTACGCGAAGCGAGGGTGCCGGGACGCTCCGAATATTTGAACATATACGAAGAGTCGAAACCGACAGTACGCATCAGGTCGAGCGTCTGCTCAAAGTCTTCCTCACTCTCGTCGTGGAAACCGGTGAAGAGGTCGGTCGAGATGCCACATCCGGGTATGGTAGCGCGGATGTCGGCGATGCGGTCGAGATACCATTCGCGCGTATATTTGCGGTTCATCGCCTTGAGCACCTTGTTACTGCCCGACTGGACAGGCAGATGTATCCATTTGCAGATATTGGGATGCGAAGCTATCACCTCGAGAGTGTCGTGACCCATGTCCTTGGGATGAGACGTTGTGAAGCGGACACGCATATCGGGAGCCGATTCGGCAACCTTGGCAAGAAGAGCGGCAAAACCGACCATCGACCCGTCGGGTGCGGCATAGCTGTAACTGTTTACATTCTGCCCCAGCAAAGTCACCTCCTTATACCCCTTGACTCGCAGGTCGGCAACCTCGTTGAGAATACTGTCGACAGGCCTCGACCGCTCGCGTCCACGGGTATATGGCACTATGCAGTATGAACAGAAATTATTGCAACCACGCATAATGCTCACAAAACCCGACACCTGACGGCCGGGAAGGCGCACCGGCACGACATCGCGGTAAGTCTCCGTTGTCGACAGCTCGACATTGACTGCCGGATGGCCGGCCTCAGCCGAAGCGAACAGAGCCGGAAGGTCGAGATAAGAGTCCGGACCGGCAACTATATCCACTCCGTGGTTAGCCACAAGATCATCTTTAACCCTCTCGGCCATACAGCCTATAACACCTATTATCAGACCTTTGCTGGCAGCTTGGCGTGCACGGCGCTTGGCCCTGAGAGCCTGCAGGCGTCCTATGATTTTTTGCTCCGCATTGTCGCGTATCGAGCATGTATTGAGCAACACGGC
>DKVO01000001.1 GCA_002491245.1 Porphyromonadaceae bacterium UBA7176 | reverse complement strand
TCGGAGATACGCTTTATGGTATCCCCATCAAGAAGAAAAGCACCACTCCGCATCGTGCCTCTCCACTGCATCGCATCGATAGGAGCGCGACTCTCCGAGTCGTGCCAAAAAACCGCCCCCTCGAAGCATCATAAAAACACACCGAGGGCGCCACGTAAATCACGTAGCGCCCTCGGCGATATATTTCAGGAGGCTTTTATTCGCCTACCGACTGTACAAAATTGAGCGAGCGGTTATCAACCTTGTCGCTACCAAGAAGCAAAGGCAGCGGCGACTGGATACGACCGATACCGAAAGTCTGGGCAAAACGTGCACCATAATCAGCTTCGTCGAACGGACGGCCTTCAGTGTTGATGTTCTCAACCTCGAAAACCATGATACCACGCTGACCCTTCACAGGACCTACCACCTTACCCTTTTCGGCAGCTGCGATAGCACCCTGAAGCTCATTCTCAGATATACCGATATTGAGAAGCATCGGAGTGGTTATATTCACATTACCACGGGCAACCTCAGTCTCCATAGCCGATGCATAACCCTGAAGGTCATTAGCCTTACCGCTGAAATCAGCTGCGAGCTTATCAGCTTTCTTCGAGTTGAGCGCACGCGACATGAGCTGAGTGCTTACAGCAGGGCTGGTCCAAGGCAGGTAATCATCATACTTGTCCATTACAGCCATAGCGATAAGATAGCTCTGACGGTCGTCCTGAAGCATGGGCGAAACCTGACCTTTCTTGGCATCGAGAGCCCACTTGACAAACTTACGGGAGTCACGGGCATTGCCGATACCTACCGACGACGGACCTACCTGATCCGACAGTACCGAGTAGCCATACTCAACGGCATTTTTGGTAAATTCGTCAGCCGACGAATTGTTGCTCACATAAGTGCGGAGCGCCGTGGTGAGGTCGGCGAGAGTCTCCTGCGAGGGATCGATAGCATAATCGATAGTGGCAACCTCATAGTATTTTACGGGAGCATGACGCTCGTTGACACGATAGAGTGCGCTCACGGCCTGACCCTGGATGCTGTCGGTAAATACGAAAGCCTTGCCAATCACAGCATTTGTGAGGGCATTGCGTGTGGCGTCGTCGAGAGATGCAATCTCAAGCGAAGTCCAGATACTGTCCTGACCCTGGATGCTGTCGTTGCTGAGCGATGCAAAACTTGCACCGGCATTCACGCTGTCGACAAGGGCGTTGAGGTCAACCCCGGGCACGGCCTGGATTACAGATACATTCAACGAGTCGATACCCATCTTCGAACCGAGATACTTGGCAAGAGTATAGCTGTTGCCGTTGCGGTTGAGCACAAAAGCATAGCCGGGCTCATGCGACAGGATAGAGTCGCGGAGAGCCTTGGTGGCGATACCCTCGGCGGTCGTTGTAGCGTTGTTGACAACAAAACGGGTATCGGCAGCGACAGCCTCAGTTCCGTCTGTGGTGCGCAAGCCCTGGAGAGCGTTCTCCACAGCCTGCTGGGCTTCCATCCTGTCTTTGGGCGAAGGCTCAACGGCCACATAGATATAGTTGACCTCGGTCATGGGTTCGCCGAGTTTATAGACCTGTTTCTCAGATTTCCAGAGAGCCTCAACGTCTTTGTTGTCGCATTTTACATCTTCATCGTTGACCGAGCTGACATCTTTCATCACATAAGCGATTTCGCGAGTGGTCACGTTGTCGTCGTAGTAGCTCTTGGCGTCGAGTTTATTGTAAGTGTAAAGTCCGGAGAAAAGACGCATGAGTTTCTGCTGAAGCATGGCCTGCTCGATATTGGCCTCCTGATTTGCCCAGATCTGGCGAAGTTCGTCGCCGACCTGTGCCGGAAGGTTATATTTGGCAGGGTTCTGCATCGCATCGAACACGGCAGTGCCCGTAGCTTCAGGCAGACCGAGCTGCATAGCCAGATATTGGATCATCTGCACAGCCTGCGGATTGGGGTTTGCACCGGTGAGGGCTTCGGTAAGCTCTTTGTCAGTCACTGTGATACCGAGAGCATCATATTCGTTCTTGAAAAGCTGCTCGGTAAGCATTCCCTGCACGACCTGCTGACTGAGTACGTCGTTGCTGACCTCGCGGCCCTGCTGACGCATCTGTTCACCGGCCTGCGAAAGGCGGTTCTGGTAGTCCTGATACTCAATTGTGGCATCGCCGGCCTTGGCCACGGTTGTGGGGTGACCGAAGTAGGTGCGGCCCGAGGTTAGGAAGTCTCCCAGGATGAAGGCAAGCAGGGCTACGATGATGATTACGAACAGTAGCACTGACTTGTTTCTGATTTTCTCTAAGGTTGCCATTGTATGATAAGTGGTTTTGTTATTTACGCTAAAGGTGCTAAAAAGCGCACAAAGATACGTTTTTTTCGCCACATCTTCAAATAAGATTTCAATTTTTATGATATTTTGTAGCCCTCTCTGCCATGTTTATACAAAAATATCGTCCGAGACCAATTTCAAGCCCCGGACGATACAACGTAAATTATCTATAAATTAGCGTACTGCTATTTTTGCAACATGCCTGCCAACCGACACGATGTAAACCCCAGACCCAAGCCGCACCATGTCGCGACCTGTTGATTCCGCTCCATAATAAGCCCGTCCGGCAATATCGGTTATGGAGATGTGGGATCCCATCGGAGAGTTTACGACAACACCACCGACAACAGCTGTAACAGAGACTGCATCATCAGCGACAAACTCCACTCCTGTCATTTTATAAATAAATGATGATGAAGGTGCCGACTCTCCGGTGTTGTAAACGGCAGTAGCCTTGATCTCAGAGCCGTCGTCTGGTAATGCTATCGACATCGACGGAGTTGTCAGCAGATCTTCGTTAATCCGCCCACCGTCAAGATAAAGATTATAGCCTAACAGTTCCAGCCCATCGCCTACAGCTGCAGGGATATACGAAAAATCGTCAAGAAGAAGGGCGTAGCGGTCTAAAGACACATAACGCACAGCGAAATATCTCGCACCTTCCGGAAGGTCGGCAGTCACTCTTGTCCACTCTGAATTCACATCACGGGTCGAGCCTATGATTTTGAAGTCGGCCATATCCTTGCCGGTCGTAGAATAATATACCTCGTAACGTTCGGGCATATCGGAGAGGATTGCCTTGACATGGAAACTGATCTGCTGCGCCTGACCGTTCAAACGAGGTGAGACGAGCCAATCGTCGTTGCGGCCATTGACTGCTGCGAAAGAGATGAAAAGATTACCATCGCCATTATGGTCGGCGAACATCTCCCAAGGTTCATCCAGAACCTGGTCGTTGAAGACAATAAAGGCCATCGGCAAACGTGAGTTGGGGAACGTCTTGCCCTCGACTCCTATTGAAGCGAGTCCATCGCCGTCAATCATTGACCAACCACCAATATTATCGTCGGCACTCAGGACAGATCCAGGCATATCGCAGGAGAAAGGTGTAAGGTCTGCCAGACCATCGTTGACTCTATCCGGAGTTTCGTCAGGGATAATCACTTCCGCCCACGACAGTGCGAGGCCACCTTCTTTTACCTCTCCGTTCACCGACCCCGGCACTGGCAAATCAGACTTGCGGATTACGACCGGACATTCAGATGTAAAATTATCGGAGGCTTCCTCCTCTTTGTCATAGACAACTTCAACCTTGTACATAGCGGTCTTCCCCCATGTAGACGAAGGCTCTTCTGTGAATTTGATTTCGGCAGTTTCACCAGTCTTCAGTTTAGGCCCGTCGACAGAATTGACCTCTATTCCGTTGCGGAACAATACCGCCGTATAATTTTCGGCATCTGCCGAACCGATATTAGCCACCGATACAGGGATATCATATTTCACTCCTGCAGTAAACTTAAATGGCAACGAAAGCTCTCCTACGGCAAGATTATGTTGCCACAAACCTTTAAGCACGATATTATCTATCATGAAATAATTGCATGACAGATTGGTTATGCGGAAAACAAGTCTTATATCTTTTCCTGCCCAGGCTCCAAGATTGACCTTTCGCTCAGTCCAACGGAATGATCCATCATTAGTACTATTGTCATCGAACACGGCAGCTTCTCCCAAAGAGGTTCCGTCACAGCAGTCCACAAGGACCTCAAGCTTCGTATCATTATCAGATCTGAACGACAACGTGTAGAAAGTCATGACAGCGTCGGGAACATCTGCCAACGAAACGACACCGCTTATCAGAGACATCGGCTTTGACACATCTCTATTGGCCATGTAGACATAACCATTGTCTCCATCCTGCGATTTAAACATCGACATACTGTAATCGCTGTATATCCTTATATCGCACAGACCATCTGTCACCCACACGCCGTTCTGCAGTTCACCTTCGGCAAACGACTCTGCGAACGGGAGTTGATAAGAAGCTCCGAGACAGATATAAGGAGTGTTTGTCGGCAAACCTTCGCCTGCCGTAGAGACAGGCACGACTGTATAATACACCGCCTGCTGGGCATCCTCTGCCAGACAGAAATCGTCGGTATATCCGGTAGTCGTCAAACCTTCCGCCAACACTTCCTGCCTATTTCCACATACACGCATCACTTTATATGTCACAGCGCCTTCGGGATATTTAAGGCCTGCCACATCCTCCTCTACCGGACTCCAACTTACCAAAGCCTGCCCTGCATGAGCGCCCTTCTCCGCTGTAATCTTTGCCGACGGAACAGGTATGTTAAATCCGACAAACACTTTAAGCTTCACCGGTTCTCCATCACCATAGGAGTTGTAAGGAGTAAGCGTATAGGTATGATTACCGGCAGTCATACCTTTATCATCATAATCGAGCGACTGTCCAGGCTTTGCCGGTAGATCTGCTATCTGCTGGCCATCGCGTGCGATCTTGACTCCGGCGAGTTCTTCCAGTTCGTCTCCGGCAAAATTAAGCGAGGGAGCTTTGAACGTCAATTTTGCCCCAAGGGCGCCGGTAGGGTCACTCTCAACAATTGCTTCAGTAACCTGTGCAGGAGCAAGAGAAGATATACCTACGGTCAACGACACATTGTCGATATGGAGAAAAAACACATCAGGATCGGAGCAACCGTGTATACCGATATAATAGACTCCATCGGTTTCGGGTACGAACAAAGCCTCCGCTTTATATGGATTATCTACCGTGCATGAGATCACAGTAGGCTTGACAAGCACTTCTCCATTCTCCAGAGCCGAAGCAGTCGCTTCCGTAGCAACCTTCACCTCAAACCTCTCACGATAATGCTCCCATTGACAATATGCATCGCAGGAAAATGTATACCCCTTACCGGCCTCAAGCCTGAGAGGAGGAAGTACAAGCCAGTCGTCGGTCGGGAGTTCTTGGGAAAAGCGTACTTTGGCATCTCCATCGACTATCTCGAAAGTTACACCATCGTTATTGGAATCGATGACCGAAAAGCTTCCATAAGAGTCAGGATCATCAAAAGTCTCATACAACGGTGGCAGTTGTGGCTCAACAGCTGTCTGGCCCCACAAAGGTACCGACATGATCAAAGCCACAAAAGAAAGAAGGTAGTTCTTTTTCATAGTTGCGTGCATTTGTTTGGAAATATTGATAAATACTGGTATTTTGCTTCAATCCGGATAAGATAACTGACAATCGCAAAAGTAGTACTATTTCCGCGCAATAATATTGAACTATGTTAAGAAATACACAGCAACTCCATTTTTCTTCTATTGGTCCTTAAGGTATTGCCGCTTAAGTTTACTTAAATACTCAGGGGTGACACCAAGATAAGATGCAATTATTTTCTGCGGCACTTGTTCTATAATTACAGGTCTGTCTCCGAGCATCGACCTGAACCGATCTGCAGCGCTACCATTCAGGACTGCTGCAATCTTATGTTCACGATAGAATAATTCGCCGTGGGCATAGTGCAACAAAAATAGGGCCAAGGCATAGTGTCGCTCAACTGTGCTCCAGAAATCGGCCTTCGATATTTTCAAAATTTCAGCAGTACAACAGGCCTCGACGCAGAAGTATGACGGCATGTTCATCACAAACGAATGCTGGGAAACAAAAATTGTGCCGGGTAAAGCAAATCCATATGTACGCTCACGGTCGCCGCTATTGTCGAAGAACCTCACGATACCTTTACAGACAATATACACATCCGGTTCGAGCCGACCGGATTCGATTATCGCCGCCCTTCTTTGATATGTCTTGAGTTCGCCGCATGATAGCAATTCATCAAGTCCATCTCCTTCAGGGAGATAGCCCAATTCCTGCTTGATGAGTTCCTTTATTTCCGAGAAGAAAGTATCTGCTGCCATATGTTTTATAAAAAATTATTATCCTGCTATGTTAAAAAACTATCTGAAACACAATGCGCAGCCACGAAAACCGAGGCCGCGCATCGCAGACGTTTACATAAGAAGACCCTTGGACCTATTCCTTGGACTGGATGGCATTGGCATCTGCCGCCAACTCAGGGTCGATCATGATGCGGCCGCAGTATTCGCACACGATTACTTTCTTGTGTGTGCGGATGTCGATTTGCTTTTGGGGCGGAATACGGTTGAAGCAACCACCGCAGGCATTACGGTCGACAACCACTATGCCGAGGCCGTTGCGTGCATTCTTGCGGATACGTTTGAATGCAGTGAGGGTACGCTCGTCGACAAGAGGCTCGAGGTCTTTTGCGCGTGCGATGAGGCTCTCTTCTTCCGAACGTGTTTCGCTGACGATATTGTCGAGGTCGGCTTTTTTCTCGTTGAGAATATGAGTCTGGTCTGCAATCTGCTGGTCGGTGTTCTCAATATCGGCTGTGCGGTTGCTGATCATACGGTCGATCTCGCCGATGTTTTTCTCTCCAAGCTCGATTTCGAGGGTCTCATATTCGATTTCCTTGGTCAGGTTGTCGAATTCGTGGTTGTTGCGCACGTTGTCGAGCTGCTGGCGGTAACGGTCGATAAGGAGTTTTTTATTCTCTATCTTGTTCACTTCGGCCACACGCTTGGCTTTGAACTCCTCAATTTCGTCTTCGTAGCGTTTGATGCGCGAGTGAAGGCCGGTAATCGTGTTTTCGAGGTCTTGCACCTCCTTCGGGAGCTCGCCGCGCACATTGCGGATACGGTCGATTTCCGTCAGGATAGCCTGAAGTTCGAAAAGGGTTTTGAGGCGCTCTTCTACCGGGCGCGGTGCTTCGGGTTTCTTATCTGTTGCCATAATTATGTTTACAGGTACTTTACCGGATTTGTTTCAATTTCCGATTTATAGACCGCAAAGTTAGCGATTTTTTTTGTAATAACGTGATAAAAAATGTCTTTTGCACAAATTTCGCTCTCGAAATGCCCGATATCAAACACTGCCATCGGCAGGCATGACGCGTTGGCGAAATCGTGGTAGCGGACATCGGCCGTAACATAGGCGTCGACACCGGCGGCAGCGGCTTTGCATATGAAATCAGGAGCAGAGCCTCCACACAAGGCGATACGGCGTATCTTCATGTCGGGGTGATAGGCTGCCGACGCCTTGATGCACGGAGTACCGAATACCCGGCGCAACGCCTCGACAAATTCAGCTCCGGTCATGCCATCGCCGGGCAGCGTGGCATAGACCCCGAGACCATAATCGGAAGAGCGGCGATGCAAAGCGCTCACCTCCACCGACATCTTGTCGTAACCGGGCATACCGGATAGCGAGCGCAGTACTCCGCCGAGGCGCAGACTGTCGACATCGATCTTGACGCATGTCAGCGGCTCGTGAATCAAGCGGATACCGTTGACCGGATCAAAATCTTCTCCGGCTCCGGCACTCTCTCCTTCGATGTCGGAATATGTGCAACTGTCGGTATTGCCGAGAAGAACAAGCCTCACGTCCGACGACATAGCCCTGGGGCACGTGACACCGACGGTATAGTACTCAACTCCTGCCGGTTCCACTACTCCACCCGTCACAGCCCCCAGAAGCGAGGCCATGAAATAGGAGATACCGCCGACTGTCGAGTCGAGACTCGTATGTGCCGAATAGACCGCGATACCGGCCCGGATAGCGGCCGCGGCGGTCTCTTCCTGCGGCGTCGAGCCAGTCAGATGTTTAAACCCTTTGAAAATCAGAGGATGATGGCTCACGATGAGGTTACATCCACGTCGGCTGGCCTCCTCCACTATGGCTACAGTAGCGTCGAGGCATATCAGTACTCCCGTCACTTCGCCATTACCATCGGGCAGGCCGATCTGGAGTCCGCTGTTGTCCCATTTTTCCTGCAATGGTAACGGAGCGAACTCCTCGATGGCATTTATAATCGCGCTAAGTTTCATTTATTTACCTTAACCTGCTGTCACTTTTTCTTGGGTTCGGTGAGGGCGAGATTAAGCTCGTCGAGCTGCTTCTGATCGAGGCAGGCAGGAGCATCAAGCATCACGTCGCGACCTGAGTTATTCTTGGGGAACGCAATACAGTCGCGGATACTGTCGAGACCGGCGAACAGACTCACCCAACGGTCGAGACCATAGGCAAGACCGCCGTGAGGTGGTGCACCGTATTTAAACGCGTTCATCAAGAAACCGAACTGCTCCTGAGCCTTTTCGGGCGTAAAGCCAAGGATTTCGAACATCTTGGCCTGAAGGGCACTGTCGTGGATACGGATAGAGCCACCGCCGACTTCGACACCGTTGATCACCATGTCGTAGGCATCGGCACGCACCGAGGCCGGGTCGGTATCGAGCATGGGGATATCTTCGTCCTTGGGGTGGGTGAAGGGATGGTGCATGGCCATGAGGCGCTGCTCCTCGTCGCTCCACTCGAACATGGGGAAGTCGACCACCCACAGGCAGGCAAATTTGTCTTTGTCGCGCAGACCGAGCTGACGGCCCATCTCCAGTCGCAGTTCGCAAAGCTGCTTGCGAGTCTTCATCACATCGTCGCCGCTGAGAATGAGGATAAGGTCTCCGGGCTTGGCGTCCATCGCAGCAGCCATCTGCTGCAATGTTTCCTGACTGTAGAATTTGTCGACGCTCGACTTGACGTTTCCGTTGTCCTCGACACGGGCATACACCATGCCTTTTGCACCTATCTGAGGGCGTTTCACATACTCGGTGAGAGCATCGAGCTGCTTGCGTGTATAGTGGGCTGCACCGGTGGCACAGATACCTCCGATATATGCAGCATTATCAAACACGCTGAAACCATGACCCTTGAGCACATCCATCAGTTCTACGAAACGCATACCGAAACGCAGGTCGGGCTTATCGCTGCCATAGTACTTCATGGCATCGGCCCACGGCATACGCTGGAAAGGCTCGGTAAGCTCTACTCCGCGGATAACCTTGAAGAGGTGCTTAGCCATGCCTTCGAACAGTTCAATGATATCGTTCTGCTCCACGAAACTCATCTCGCAGTCAATCTGCGTGAACTCGGGCTGACGGTCGGCACGAAGGTCTTCGTCGCGGAAGCATTTCACAATCTGGAAGTAACGGTCGACACCGCTCACCATCAGGAGTTGCTTGAGCGTCTGGGGCGACTGGGGAAGGGCATAGAACTGCCCGGGATTCATGCGCGAGGGAACCACGAAGTCGCGCGCACCCTCGGGAGTAGAGCCGACAAGCATGGGGGTTTCGATCTCGAGGAAGCCTTTGCTGTCGAGGTAGCGGCGCACTTCCATCGTCATCTGATGACGAAGCTCGAGGTTGCGGCGCACGGGTGTGCGTCGGATATCAAGATAACGGTAGCGCATACGGAGGTCGTCGCCACCATTGCTTTCGTCTTCGATCGTAAATGGAGGCACCTCGCTGGGATTAAGCACAGTGAGTTCTTTGGCGATGATTTCGATATCGCCGGTCGGCAGCTGAGGATTTTTTGACGTACGCTCGGCAACCACACCTTTGACTTGCACGACGAACTCGCGTCCAAGATGGTTGGCAGCCTCGGCAAGCATGGGATTATCCTCTGTCTCGAAGACTATCTGTGTGATACCGTATCGGTCGCGGAGGTCAACAAAGGTCATACCTCCCATTTTGCGGGCACGCTGCACCCAGCCGGCAAGAGTGACTTCCTTGCCCTGATCGCTGAGACGCAATTCTCCGCAGGTATTTGTTCTGAACATGTTGTATGGTTGATATTTTGGCAAGTCCGGGAGTTTGCATTAAACTCCCGGACTCTACTATTTTTCTGTTATTTACCGGCTTTTGAATTGAGGTTTACCTCTGCCTGAGGAACGAGGCCACGGTTGCGGAGCAAGGCGTCGACCGAAGGCTCATGACCGCGGAAATTGACGTACAGTTCCATCGGATCTACCGAGCCGCCTTTTTCGAGTACGTTCTCTTTGAACTTACGGGCAGTCTCGGGATCGAAGATGCCTTTTTCTTTGAATAGCTCAAAGCCATCGGCATCGAGTACCTCAGCCCACAGATAAGTGTAGTAGCCAGAAGCATATCCGTCGCTACCGAAGATATGTTTGAAATAGGGTGAACGGTAACGGTAAGTCAGCTCCGACGGCAGACCGAGGCCTTCGCTCACCTGAGCCTCGAAAGCGGCGATATCGATATCTTTATCGGTATTGAGCTTGCCATATTGCAGGTCGAGCAAAGCTGCGCCGACGAGCTCGGCAGTGGTGAAGCCCTGGTTATGGGTTGCAGCAGCCTCGATTTTCTTGATAAGTTCGTCGGGGATAGTGTCGCCGGTTTTCCAGTGGTGGGCATAGGTGCGCAGCATCTCGGGTTCGAAGGCCCAGTGTTCGTGAATCTGCGAGGGCAGCTCTACGAAATCGCGGTCGACATTGGTGCCGGCCTGGCTCTTGAGACGCGCTTTGCTGAGCATGCCGTGGAGACCGTGGCCGAACTCATGGAACATAGTCTCGACCTCGTCGATGGTCAGCAGGGCCGGGGTGTCGCCAGAAGGACGCGAGAAGTTGCCGACATTGTAGATGACCGGACGCGACGATGTGCCGTCGGGGTTTTGCCATGAGCCTTTGAACTCGCTCATCCAAGCACCCTGACGCTTCGAGGCTCGGGGATAGTAGTCGGTCATGAACACAGCCACATGCTCGCCGGTGGCCGCGTCGGTCACGTCGTAGACTGTGACTTCGGGGTAATACTTGGGAGCATCGGGCATCTCGGTGAACTTGACACCATAGAGACGCTCAGCCATGTGGAAGATACCGTTGCGCACCGAGTCGAGGGCGAAATACTGGCGCACTTCGTTCTCGTCGAGATCGTATTTCTCTTTACGAACTTTCTCGGCGTAGTAGTAATAATCCCAGGGTGCAATCTTGATAGAGTCGCCGTGGTTGTCGGCATACGACTGCATCTCGGCCACTTCTTCGTGCACACGGGCTACTGCCGGACGCCATATTTTCATCAGGAGGTCTTCAGCGTTGTCGACAGTCTTGGCCATTACGTTGTCGGTCATGTACGAACCGTAATCCTTAAATCCGAGTATGGCAGCCTTGCGGGTACGAGCCTGAAGGATTTTGTTGATGATGGGCTGGTTGTTGAACTCGCCGTCGAATGCAAGTGTAGTGTAGCCTTGGTACATCTGCTGGCGCAGGTCGCGATCGTCGGCAAACTGGAGCAAGGGCAGACGGCTCGGAGCGTGGAGGGTGAACACCCATTTGCCTTCCATGCCGCGGCTCTTGGCTTCGTCGGCAGCCTGCGCTACGCTCGACTCGGGGAGACCGGCGAGACGCGAGGCGTCATCGACAACAATCTCGAAGGCATTGGTGGCGTTGAGGAGGTTTTTGTTGAATGCGAGGTAGAGGTTGGCAAGCTCGGTATTGACAGCCTTCAGCTCTTCTTTCTTTTCAGCATCGAGCAGGGCACCATTGCGGACGAAACTCTTGTAGTAATCTTCTACAGCGCGTTTCTGGTCGGGATCGAGCCCGTCGCGGTTGTCATACACGGTCTTGATGCGCTCGAAGAGAGCGTCGTTCATGGTCATCTCGTCGCCGAACTGCGAGTATGTTGGGTAGAAAGTCTCTGCAATCTCCACCATCTCGGGCGAAGAATTAGACTCATCGAGAGCAAAGAAAACCAAAGCCACACGGTCGAGAATCTCGCCGGAGTTCTCGAGGGGCATTATAGTATTCTCAAAAGTAGCAGCCTCGGGATTGTTGACGATAGAATCGATCTGCGCCTTCTTCTGGGCTATGCCGGCTTCAAGGGCAGGAAGATAATCGGTGTAATCGATACTGTCGAACGGCGGTATCTCATAAGGCGTCGAATACGACGACAGGAAGGGATTTTTGTGAGTGTTGCCCGTGCAGGCTCCGGCCAGAGCCACCGCACAAGCTGCATAAAGTAAATATTTCATATCACGTGATTGGTTATAGCGCATTTAGCAAGCACAAAATTACATACAAAATCTTAAAATGCCAAATTTTTCGTTATTGCGGAAATTTCATAACTTTGCCACCATGAAAACAGATAATATCAGCGAAGCCCTTGGCCGCACAGCCCTTGTGGCCGGAGAGGAGATGATGGACAGGCTGACAGATTGCCGCGTGACAGTCTTCGGCGTCGGCGGCGTGGGGTCGTGGTGCGTCGAAGCATTAGCCCGTACTGGTATCGGGCATATCAGGATCGTCGACCCCGACGCCGTGGCAGCATCGAATATCAACCGCCAACTCCCGGCACTCCACTCCACTGTCGGACAGGCAAAAGTAGATGTTGTCGCAGCCCGTATCGCCGATATCAATCCGAGCTGTGAAGCAATCGCCATCCACGACCGCTACACCCCCGAGAATGCGTATAGCTACGGGCTTGAAAATGAGGATTTCGTTGTCGACGCCATCGACTCTCTCGCCGATAAAGCCGACCTTATCCTACGGTGCACCGACCCGTCGACAGCGCCGCGCAAGGCCTTTTTCTCGTCGATGGGAGCTGCCCGTAAATTAGACCCGTCGAAAATCCGGACCGCCGAATTCTGGGATGTGGAGGGGTGTCCTCTCGCACGGGCTCTGCGCACACGTTTCCGCCGGTCGGCGACATTTCCCAAACGCAAATTCCGTTGTGTCTACAGCCCCGAGACACTTCCACACCGCCTCGACGGCCCATCCGGTGTCAACGGCACCTTTGCCCACACCACGGCAATATTCGGTCTCACCCTTGCATCGATGATAATCACAGAGCTATACAATAATAAATAAGGGAAGCGAGCGTCCAAACTTTTTTTTGCATGCGCATAGATGCTATTTGGCGATTTTTTGCTAATTTTGCAGCCTAATTCAATACGCACAATCCCTATGGGTGGTTTTTTCGGCGCGGTTTCGCGCAAACCTTGTGTCAATGAGGTTTTCTACGGTACAGACTACAATTCACACCTCGGCACCAAGCGTGCCGGCATGGTGACTTTCGACCGCGAGTGGGGCTTCAACCGAAGCATACACAGCATCGAAAGAAGCTATTTCCGCACAAAATTTGAAGACGAGCTCGACACGTTCAAAGGCAATGCCGGTCTCGGCGTGATAAGCGACACCGATCCGCAGCCAATACTTATCAACTCGCATTTAGGGCGCTACGCAGTGGTGACGGTTGCCAAAATCGAAAATCTGCGCGAACTCGCCGAGGAGCTTTTGGCTCAGCGGATGCACCTGAGCGAGCACTCGGCCAATACCATCAACCAGACTGAGGTAGTGGCCCTGATGATAAACATGGGCTCGAGCTTCACCGAAGGTATAAACCTTGTATACAGCAAAGTGCGTGGTTCCTGCTCGATGCTGATACTCACCGAAGACGGCATAATAGCCGCACGCGACTACCTCGGCCGCACGCCGATAGCCATCGGCTGCAACGATGACGGATATGCCGCAACGGGCGAGAGCGGAGCTTTTGAGAATTTAGGCTACCACATGCTGCGCGACCTCGGGCCGGGCGAAATTGTACGCCTCCGCGCCGATGGTCTCGAAGTGCTTCAGGAGGCTTCCGGGCAGGAACAGATCTGTTCTTTCCTGTGGGTGTACTACGGCTTCCCGACAAGCTGCTACGATGGCATCAATGTCGAAGCGATGCGCGAGGCTGTCGGCAAAGCTATGGGCAAGGACGACAAGACCGAGGCAGACAGCGTATGCGGCATACCAGATTCGGGTGTCGGCTGCGCCTTAGGATATGCCGAAGGGCACAATATCCCTTACCGCCGGGCGGTGCTCAAATACACACCGACATGGCCCCGCAGTTTCACACCGGGCAACCAGTCGCGGCGCGACCTTGTGGCACGCATGAAACTAATCCCCAACGCTGCCCTGCTCAAAGACCAGAGGGTGGTGTTCTGCGACGACTCGATAGTACGCGGCACTCAGCTGCGCGACAACGTGAAGACATTTTTCGATGCCGGCGCAACTGAAGTCCATGCCCGAATATCATGCCCTCCGCTCGTCTACGGATGCCCGTTTATCGGCTTTACCTCGTCGAAAAGCGACCTCGAGCTTATCACGCGTCGCATCATCCAGGATTTCGAGGGCGACCATACAGCCAAACTTGACCGCTACTCGACCGCCGGAACTCCCGAATATGAGAGGATGGTGAACGAAATAGCACGCCGGCTCGGGCTATCGTCACTGCAATTCAACAAAATGGAAGACCTGATAGCCTCGATAGGCCTGCCGAAGGAGCGCATATGCACCCACTGTTTCGACGGCAGCAGCTACCATCCTTGCCAGGCTTACTGCAAGAATTGCAAGAAAAAGCAATAAGACACTGAACTATATACAATATCAAGGCGTTGCATGTAGGTGCAGCGCTTTTTTTGCGTTCAGACCAAGGACATGGCCTAAACGCAAAAACGCCGGGATCCTTCACGGAACCCGGCGCTCTGCGCTTCAAGATGGACTCGAACCAAC
>DKVO01000012.1 GCA_002491245.1 Porphyromonadaceae bacterium UBA7176 | reverse complement strand
CCGACCCGTCAAGTGGAGATGGAGAGATTCGAACTCTCGTCCAAACGTGGAACTAATGAGCTTTCTACGTGCGTAGTCTCAAGTTGTTTTTCGTGCTGCGGCAGGCCTGAAACCACCAACCGCGGCCTTAGCTTCTTAAATTTCGGACGGCTTCCGAAGCACCGGCCTTCCTATTCCCGATATATTGGCACCGCCATACCGACACGCCTCGGAAAAAGGGCTGTCGGGCGATGTCTTGTCGCTGCAACTGTTGCGGCGATTAAGCGTAACCTACTGTACTTCGGTTAGGCAGCAAGAGCGTAGTTGTTTTCGCCATTTAAATTGGTCGAGACCTGATATTATAGAGCATATGCCTCAAAGCTCTGCACGCTTACACACCACTTCTACACGCTGTCAAAACCGGTCATCCCCATTTTGTCATTTCCGTGGTGGAAAAGGATTACAAAGTAAAGCATTTCCACACTTCTACACAAAACTTTAATGTTAAATATTGCAAAGAGCTGCACAGAGTTCATCCGTGCAGCTCTTCATATTAAAAGTAGTTAGTTTATTCTTCTGTATTCTTCTCCTCGTATTCCTTGAGAAGCTTCTCCTGCACGTCGCCAGGAACAAGCTCATAGCTTGCAAACTTCATCGTAAACGACGAACGTCCGCCTGTTATCGAACTGAGCGAAGTCGAATAGCTCGACATCTCTTTGAGAGGCACTTTGGCCGAAATCTTCTCGAAACCATTCTCACTCGACATACCCATGATCATGGCCCTGCGACCCTGGAGATCGCTCATCACGTCTCCCATCACATCTCCGGGCACAAAGACCTCCACATCGTATACCGGCTCAAGAACCTTCGGATTAGCTTCGCGGAAAGCCTGACTGAAAGCATTTCGCCCGGCGAGGCGGAACGATATTTCATTCGAATCAACCGGATGCATCTTGCCGTCATAGATGCACACTCGTACATCCCGTGCATACGAACCCGTCAACGGACCCTGCTCTATACGGTCCATGAGACCCTTGACTATAGCCGGGATAAACCTCGCGTCGATAGCACCGCCAACGATACAGTTGCAGACAACAAGCTTACCACCCCATGCGAGAGGTATCTCCTGTGTATCGCGGACATTCATCTTATACTCCTGATTGCCGAAACGATAGGTGTCAGGAGCCGGCATACCCTCGGTATAAGGTTCGATGATAAGATGCACTTCTCCGAATTGGCCGGCACCACCCGACTGTTTCTTATGTCGGTAATCGGCGCGTGCAGCCTTCGTGATAGTCTCTCTATACGGTATCTTCGGCTCCTCGAACACTATAGGCATCTTGTCATTGTTTTCCACGCGCCATTTGAGCGTACGGAGGTGGAATTCGCCCTGACCCTTGAGGATAGTCTGTTTGAGTTCTTTCGATTGCTCTACAACCCATGTCGGATCTTCTTCGTGCATTCGTGTAAGGATTTGGCTCAACTTCTCCGCATCACTCTCAGTCACCGGCCGGATAGCTCTCTGATATTTGGGAGCCGGATATTTGATGAAATCAAACGATATCTCACAGCCCTTTTCATTCAAAGTATTGCCCGTCCGCACATCCTTGAGTTTAACCGACGCTCCGATATCACCGGCCTTGAGTTCGTCAACCGGAGTTCGCAGCTGGCCACATACGCAGAACAATTGGGCAAAACGTTCTTTACCCCCTCGAGTGATATTGTCGAGGTCAGCGCCTGCCTTAAGAGTTCCCGACATCACCTTGAAGTAGCTTACCTCACCGATATGAGGCTCTACCGTAGTTTTGAACACATATATGCTCAACGGGCCATTCGGGTCTGGCTTCACCTCGTCTCCGGCCGTATCGACTGGAGCCGGCATATCTTCCACAAACGGCACGACATTACCGAGGAACTCCATCATGCGGCGTACACCCATATCTTTTTCCGCACTGACACAGAAGAGGGGATATATCGAACGCTCCACAAGACCCTTCCGGATACCCATGCGAAGTTCATCCTCCGTAAGGTGCTCTTCCTCAAAGAATTTCTCCATCAGGCTCTCATCGTTTTCTGCAGCAGCCTCAACAAGCGCACGGTGGTACTCCATCGCACGGTCATGCTCCTCTGCCGGAATTTCTTCGATTGTCGGCGTTCCGCCTTCAGGGCCCCACGAATATTTCTTCATCAGGAGCACGTCTATCATCGAATTGAAACCGGGACCGCTTGCAAGAGGATATTGCACAGGCACGACTTTCGGACCGAAAATCTCACGCATCTGCTCAAGCACATTCTCATAGTCAGCCTTCTCGCCGTCAAGTTGGTTCATCGCGAATATCACAGGCTTGTTGAGTCCGGATGTCGTGCGGAATATATTCTGGGTGCCCACCTCGACTCCATATTGAGCGTTAACAAGGATAACGCCGGTATCGGTCACATTGAGCGCCGTGATCGCACTGCCTACGAAGTCATCAGCACCCGGGCAGTCAATTACATTCAGTTTCTTTCCGAGAAACTCGGCATAGAATACTGTCGAAAACACCGAATAACCGTATTCTTTCTCAACCGGGAAATAATCGCATACGGTATTGTTTGCAGCTACGGTGCCGCGACGTTTTATAACCCCACACTCGTAGAGCATCGCTTCTGCAAGTGTGGTTTTTCCCGAGCCTTTGCTACCGAGCAAGGCTATGTTTTTAATTTCTTTGGTTTCGTAGATTTTCATGCTATCGGGTTTAATTTATTCTTGGTGTCATAAAAAAGCAGTAGTTTCAGTCGTTTTGCTTTTTCGGCTCGCAATTTATGAATATTTTTTCTAATGCAACAGCTCTTTTTTTATGTTCTTCAACATAAAATCTATTTTTTAGTCCGTTATCGTTTTCTTTAACAGATTTTAAATGACATACCGAGGCTTTTAGGGGTATTTTTTGTAATTTTGGTCTCAATTTTGCCCAAGGCTTTTTATGGACGATAACAAAGATAAAACCAACGATATTTCCGGTGCCGCATTCGGCATTCATAAAATAGAGATTGACCTCGATTCTTTCGGCAAAGACCCCGACCTCAACTGCTTGCCTCTGCTTCCCACACGTAACCTCGTGCTCTTTCCGGGCATGACTGTTACCTTTGAGTTAGGCAGAGAATCAGCAAGGACACTTGCCCGATACGCCAACGACAACAAAATGCCTATTGGCGTCGTTTGTCAACTCAATCCCGACGAAGACAATCCATCGGTAACCACCGGACTATACAAGTACGGTGTCGTGGCTGATGTCCTCAGCATTATCGAGAACGAAGGCACCCCATCGATGGCTCTTGTAAGGTCAAGAGGCAAATTCAGGATTTTGGGAGCCGCAAAAGACTCTTTAGTTTGGCTTGCTGCACGTGTCAAAAACGTGCATGATATCAATGTCGAGCCCGACGACCATGAATTCGGCATGATTATCGACGAAATACGTCGTATCATATCCGACGACTTGACCGACATAATTCCGGCTCCGCTCTTACCTTTGCTCAAACAAGTCGACGACCCCGTGGATTTTGTAAACTACTGCTGCACCAACTTCCCCGTAGACCAGAAAGAAAAAATAGCCCTGCTTACCAAAAACAAAATAATCGACCGGGCAAAAGGGCTGTTGGCTGAGCTCATCGTAATGGTCGAGCGGCAGAAACTCACTCGGCAGGTCATGAACAAGACCAAAAAGGCGATGGACGAGAACCAGCGGAATGCGTTCCTCCACCAACAGATGGAAACAATCCGCGAAACACTCTACGGCGACAGCGCCGACGAAATCGACTCTTTGCTCGAAGCCGGCGAAAAGGCAAAAATGCCCAAAGACATATGGGCCCTCTTCCAAAAAGAAAGCGAGAAGCTGCGCCGCTACAATCCATCGTCTCCCGATTATTCTGTCCTGTACTCATATCTCGACACTCTTGTCAACATCCCTTGGCACAAGGCAACCAAACCCACCACAGACTTCGACCACGCCAGACAGATACTCGAAGAAGACCATTATGGCCTCGAGAAAGTGAAAGAGCGCATACTCGAGCAACTGGCTGTGATCATGCACAATCCAAAAGGGAAAGCACCGATTCTATGTCTTGTCGGAGCACCAGGCGTAGGCAAGACATCAATAGGAAAATCTGTAGCGAAAGCACTCGGTCGTGTATACGAGCGAGTATCTTTTGGTGGACTCCACGATGAGGCCGAAATCCGCGGCCACAGGCGTACCTACATCGGTGCTATGCCTGGACGTATTATCGATGCTATGAAACGCGCCGGTGTTGTCAACCCGGTCCTCGTCCTCGACGAACTCGATAAGATTGGAAACGACTACAAAGGCGATCCGGCCGCCGCTCTGCTCGAAGTACTCGACCCTGAACAGAATTGCCACTTCCACGACAACTACATCGATGTTGACTACGACCTCTCCAAAGTCCTCTTCATCGCCACAGCAAACACCCTCTCCACCATAGCCCGTCCCTTACTCGACCGTATGGAGATTATCGAAATCCCCGGTTATCTTGTCGAGGAGAAAGTCGAGATAGCACGTCGCCATCTCCTGCCTCGCGTATGCTCCGACTTGAAACTCAAACCGGAGCAACTTCAGATTTCCGACGAAGCCCTGCTCGATATCATCCGCAACTATACTTCAGAAAGTGGAGTACGCAAACTCGACAAAAAACTCGCCGATGTCGGCCGTAAAGCAGTTCTCGCACTCATGACGGGCAAACAATTCCCGACTCCCGTCGAACCCGGCGACCTCTATGGAGTTCTCGGACTCGCACCTCATATCCCTGACCGATACGAAGGAAACGACTTCGCCGGTGTTGTCACCGGTCTGGCATGGACCGAAGTCGGAGGCGAGATACTCATGGCCGAGTCTTCGCTCACTCCGTCGAAAACCCCTGCGCTCACTCTTACAGGAAAACTCGGCGACGTCATGAAAGAATCGGCAGCCATAGCCTACCAATGGGTTAAAGCCCATGCTTCCGAATGCGGCATCGACCAAGAGTTATTCGACAAATACAGCCTGCACATACATTTCCCCGAAGGTGCTATTCCTAAAGACGGCCCATCTGCCGGCATAACGATGGCGACATCTATCGTATCGACATTCACACAACGCCGTGTGGCCGAACGTATTGCCATGACTGGCGAGATAACACTGCGCGGAAAAGTACTGCCTGTCGGTGGGATCCGCGAGAAGATACTCGCCGCTAAACGCGCCGGCATCGACACCATCATTCTTTCCTCTCAAAACCGCCGCGACATAGACGACATGCCCTCTGCATATCTCGAGGGCATGACATTCCGGTATGTCGATACCGTAGCCGAAGTCATAGACCTGGCTATAACCGATATACCTGTCGCCAATCCAGTCAAACTCTGATGTCCGTATCCAACATATCAGTCAAAGGAGCGCGTGTCAATAATCTCAAGAACATCGATGTAGAAATACCGCGCAATAAACTTGTCGTCATTACCGGCCTCTCTGGCTCGGGCAAATCATCATTAGCCTTCGACACCCTCTATGCCGAAGGCCGCCGGCGTTATGTCGAAAGCCTGTCTGCTTACGCCAGGCAATTCATGGGCAAACTGCGCAAACCCGAATGTGATTTCATACGCGGTCTGCCGCCGGCTATCGCCATCGAGCAAAAAGTAAACACCCGTAATCCACGCTCCACCGTCGGCACTTCTACCGAAATTTACGACTATATCCGTATGCTATTTGGCCGTATTGGCCGTACATACTCGCCCGTTACAGGCGAAATAGTAAAGAAACACACCGTAGAAGATGTAATTGCTACCGTCGCGAAATATCATGAAGGTACACGTCTGGCAATAGTTGCACCGTTCACCCTTCCTCAAGGACGCACACTTGCTCAGCAACTCGAGATATATGCCAAAGAAGGATATACAAGAGTGGTCGATAAAGCCGGCGAGTTTATCGATATCGAAGATTATACAGATACAGAGATACCACAGCTGCTTATCGACCGTCTGGCATGGTCTACCGAAAAAGACGAAATTTCACGTCTGGCAGAATCTGCCGAGACAGCTTTTTTCGAAGGACACGACGAACTCGGACTTCTGATCTGGAACGAAGCCGGAGATATCGACCGATATACTTTTTCCAAGCGTTTCGAACACGACGGCATCGTATTTACCGAGCCGTCTGAACAGATGTTCAACTTCAACAACCCGATAGGAGCATGCCCCGTCTGTGAAGGCTTTGGCAAGACACTCGACATATCTGAACGCCTCGTCATACCCAACCCCTATCTCTCGCTCTACGACGATTGTGTGGCGGCCTGGAGAGGACCGAATACAAAAAACTGGAAACTAAACTTCATCGATAAAGCCTCGGCCTACGGCTTCCCTATCCATACGCCTTACAAAGACCTGTCCGACAGTCAGCGTACCCTGCTTTGGGAAGGCGACGGAACCAAACTCAGAGGCATCAATGCATTCTTCGACAACGCAAGAGCCAACCGTCAGGCGATAGAACATCGCATGACCCTTGCCCGTTTCCAAGGTAAAACAACATGCCGCAATTGCCACGGGTCGAGACTGCGCCCCGAAGCGCTTTACGTAAAAGTTGGAGGTCTGTCGATTGATAAACTTGTGCAGATGCCTGTCGGCAAGCTCCTCGACTGGTTCAATCAACTCAACCTCGACGAAAACGACTTCAAGGTAGCGTCGCGACTACTCATAGAGATAAAAAACCGTCTCACATTCCTTTCTGAAGTGGGTTTGAGCTATCTCACACTCGATCGTTTGAGCAACAGCCTATCCGGCGGAGAGAGTCAGCGCATCAACCTCGCCACATCACTCGGCAGCAGCCTTGTAGGCTCGCTGTATATACTCGATGAGCCATCGATAGGCCTTCATCCGCGCGACACCGACCGCCTGATTGCCGTATTGCGCAAACTTCAAAGGCTTGGCAACACTGTTGTTGTGGTCGAACACGACGAAGAAATCATGCGTGCGGCCGACCGCATAATCGATGTCGGGCCTGATGCCGGTCGTCTGGGCGGACAGATTGTATTCGAAGGCAATCCCGACAGACTCCCCGACAGCTCGACAAGCCACACCGTCCGCTTCCTCAAAGGTCTCGACACAATACCCGTACCGGCTCAACGACGCAAATGGCGCGATTATATCCGCGTTGAAGGCGCATCAGAACACAATCTCAAAGATGTCACGGCCGATTTCCCACTCGGTGTGATGACAGTGGTGACAGGTGTCAGCGGTTCGGGCAAATCAACCCTCGTCCGCGACATTTTCTACCGTGCTATGGTACGCAAACTATACTCAGAAGGCGATGCTCCCGGTACATTCAGAAGCATAAGCGGCGACATTGCCAGAGTAAGCGATATCGTTTTTGTAGACCAGAACCCAATCGGAAAGTCGACACGTTCAAACCCGGCGACATACCTGAAGGCTTACGACGAAATACGCGCCTTGATGGCATCGCAGCAGGCCGCACGCCAGCTCGATCTCACGCCGGCATCATTCTCGTTCAACACCGAAGGCGGACGATGCGAAGCCTGCAAAGGCGAAGGTCGCATAACGATAGAGATGCAATTCCTTGCCGACGTCACTATTGAGTGCGAGGAATGCCACGGACAACGCTTTAAGCGCGACGTCCTTTCGGTCAAATATAACGGCAAGAACATAAACGATATCCTCGACCTGACTGTCGATGAAGCTATAGTATTTTTCGGAGCGACAAAAGGCCCGTCGGAACGCCGGATTGTAGACCGGCTCATGCCACTGCAACAAGTCGGATTGGGTTATATCAAACTCGGGCAGTCGTCCTCCACCCTGTCCGGAGGTGAAAACCAACGTGTCAAGCTCGCCTATTACCTCGCCCAAGGAGGCTCGCGACCGTCGATATTTATCTTCGATGAACCTACAACCGGACTTCATCCTCACGACATTGCCGTGCTTCTCAAATCTTTCGACAGACTCATCGCCCTCGGTCACACGCTGATTATCGTGGAGCATAATCTCGATGTCATCAAATGTGCCGACCATATCATCGACATGGGTCCCGAGGGTGGAGATGCAGGTGGTTACGTCGTCGCCACAGGCTCGCCCGAAGAAATCGTCACCAATCCCGACAGCATCACCGCCCGTTATCTTGCGCCCAAGCTCGGGCAGTGACAAAAGTGCGGCTACAAGTCGGGGATGGCCGGAGCGTTTGGATTTATCAGCGTACGTCCAACTCCGACCGCTATTATTCCAAGGGCTTGAAACGCACTGATACCCTTGTCTTTTGATACTTTGAAGTCACATATCCCATGTTGAGGAGTATATGATACCACCGAATTGGCCGACGGTTCTGTGGTGAGTACAAAGTCAACCATGTTGAAACGAACTTTACCGAAAAGCATCATGGACTTGACTCCGAGTATGCAGTCATAATCGGCACGCATTGCCTTTTCTGCCGTCTTCACTGTAAATTCTGGCACACAAACAGTGCTACCCCCAAGAGACACAGACATATCAGGCACTTTATAGCACTGAGAATATATCACTCCACCAATTCCGGCTTCGCGGACAGAATCCAAACGGGCATGGGTTGTGATGTAATCTTTGTTTGCCTCGAAAAAATTGCGGCCTGAAGATCCGAAAGAAGCATCGCCACTGTCGAGACACACAAGCATCGGAGAAGATGCTACCACTCCTTTGGCAAGCATGTTCATGGTCGATGAGAAACATATGTTCGGAGCAACCCCACTTCTCTCCGGAACTACAGTAGGGACGGTAATCTGACGGTTTGCGAAATCGATTGTCAAGTCCTTGAGCTGCAACATCAGTTCGCTTCCTAAAACGATATTGAAACTATCGATATACCGGTCGGCCTCATCGTTGCCCGACGACATCGATATGACAGTGAACGGTACATCACGGACCGTTATATTTCCTATTTTCAACTCTTTGGCCATCGCGATATATCCATCGCGAGCAGCTATACCAGCGACAGTAATCCTTGTACCATCGAGAGGGGTGAGATTATATTTTTCGGCCATCTCCGGTGATATGATATTTGTGCCTGCTCCGGTATCAAACGTTATATCAGCCTCAATACCATTCATATAGCTTTCACGAAGATGCATCAACACTGCATTTTTGTCTTTCGGCCCTACCGGAACAATCTCAAACGGGACTGTAGCTGCCAAAGCATC
The DNA here is from genome assembly GCA_002491245.1 of Porphyromonadaceae bacterium UBA7176. Lineage (GTDB taxonomy): Bacteria > Bacteroidota > Bacteroidia > Bacteroidales > Muribaculaceae > CAG-873. Next base: position 8,647 of record DKVO01000012.1, on the reverse strand, counting down.
CGGATATTCGATTTGATAGGGCCTAAAAACAGATAATTCTGCATATCGGTTTGCTGTCGAGGTCAAACCAACAATCGTCGCAGAGTCGAGATATTGTTTCGCAGACTCCAGCACAGCCTTGGTCATGGCTGCTGCCGCCTCGTTTTGCCCTACCCTGCTGAGATCCATGCCAAACATATAGGCCGAAGATACAAGATTGCCCACGCCAAGATTTTCGGACTGTGTATTGAGCAATTCCTGAAACGCCGGAATGGAAACATCCGGCCTATTGAGACGATTTCCAAGCAGACAGCGCGAGAAAATTTCAAGGAAGCCATTGATTGAGTCCTTTGGCGTTGCGTTGTAAATAGAATCGAGGGCAAACCAGTCGGACCAGTTCATCGCATTTGCAATCTTTTCGTCGACAGATTGAGCCGACGCGTCCAAAGATATGATAACAGCGAGTAGCAATATGTTGATTTTGCGTATCATAAGTGCAATGTAATGATGTTTTCACAAAGATACAAAATTTTGATACCGCTGCAAAAAATTTATGGCCACAGACATTTCTGCAGCCATAATTTGAGTATTTCTGACTAAAAAAGTTACTCCTCGCGCGGCAGCACCTTGACCTGGAGTGCAGCATAAGCACGCTCGGCTTTCTCACGGGCAGCCTCAACGGTGTCGGCAGTGGCAAGGATAACGCCCATACGACGGTGTCCGTGCACTTCAGGCTTGCCGAATATACGCATCTGCACACCTGGTTCGGCAAGAACCTGCTCGAGGTTCTCCATCACCACCTTATCGCTGTCTCCTTCGACCACAATCGCTTTCGAAGCCGACGGACCGAGGAAACGGACATCGGGTACGGGGAGACCGAGAAGAGCACGGGCATGAAGAGCGAACTCGCTGAGATCCTGCGAAATCATGGTCACCATACCAGTATCGTGGGGTCGCGGCGACACTTCACTGAATATCACCTCGTCGCCTTTGATAAAGAGCTCTACACCGAAAATACCGTAACCACCGAGGGCATCGGTAACGGCTTTAGCTGCTTCCTGAGCGGCGAGGAGAGCTTTTTCGCTCATGGCCTGCGGCTGCCAGGAAATGCGGTAGTCACCGTCGACCTGAATGTGCCCCACGGGCTGGCAGAATACAGTGCCAGAGATGCTGCGAACAGTGAGCAAGGTGATTTCGTAGTCGAAATCTACAAAACCCTCGACAATGACACGGCCAGCACCGGCTCGGCCGCCTTCCTGAGCCTCGCGCCATGCGTCGGCAATCTGTTCAGAGTTGCGGACGGTAGATTGTCCGTGGCCCGACGAACTCATTACGGGCTTGACAACCACCGGCAGACCTATTTCTTCTACAGCAGCAACAAACTCCTCGTAAGTCGAGGCAAATCGGTAAGGAGAAGTCTTCAATCCGAGTGTTTCGGCGGCGAGACGACGTATACCCTCACGGTTCATCGTAAGCCTGGCAGCATTTGCTGTAGGGGTCACGTGATAGCCCTCGCCTTCAAGCTCAACGAGTGTGGGAGTGGCTATAGCCTCGATTTCAGGGATGATGTGGTCGGGTTTCTCCATTTCCACAACCTGACGGAGGGTGGTGCCGTCGAGCATGTTGAACACGTAGTTGCGGTGGGCAGTCTGCATAGCCGGGGCGTTTGGATACTTGTCGCATGCGACCACTTCCACACCGAGGCGCTGGAGCTCAATCGCCACTTCTTTGCCGAGCTCGCCGCTGCCCAACAGCAGCGCTTTGCGGCCTACCTTTGTCATTACTGATCCGATGGATGCCATATTTTTTGAGTTTGGAGTTAGGGTTATAGGTTTAGGATTTAGGAGTTTTCAAGTTTGAAAAATGTTTTGGCGTTCGCTACCGTCGCGGCCTCGACGTCCAGTCTTTCGGCTGATAAAGAGGCAGCTATTTTATCGACGATATGCGGAATGTATGAACTTTCGTTACGCTTGCCACGGTACGGAACCGGGGCGAGGTAAGGAGCGTCGGTCTCGGTAAGTATACGGTCGAGGCCGATATGCGGCAAGACTGAAGCAAGCCCACTGTTTTTGAAAGTCACGATGCCGTTGATGCCGAAATAGTAGTCGCCCAAGTAGCGGATGCGTTCCACATCGGCTTCAGAACCGCCGAAGCTGTGGAAGACAGCCCGGACAGATTTGTGGCCCGACAAAACCTCGAGGGTCTGTGCGAGCGCTTCGCGCTGATGGATGATGACAGGCAGGCCGAAGCTTTCGGCCGCGGCGAGCTGGATGTCGAATGCTTCCATCTGTTCGGCTTCGAACGTTTTGTCCCAATACAGGTCGATGCCGACCTCGCCGACAGCGACGTAATGAGTTCCGTCGGCAAGCAGGTCGGTAAAATATGCCACTTCCTCTCTCCAACCTTCCTTGACCTCGGTGGGATGTAGGCCGACAGCAAGGGCAGTGTTGGCCGGACGCAAGGACGCCAGCGTTTTCATCGGGGTGACGCTGCTGCGATCGACCGCCGGAAGTATCATCATGCCGACACCTGCCGCGACAGCCCGGTCGACGGTTTCGACCTGCCCCTGCATGGAGCCATCGGGCTGTCCTTGCAGCGAAAATTCGGGGCCGTAGATATGCGAATGGGTGTCGATCATCAGTGTTTCCTTGATGAGGCGCTGTCGGCAAGAGTGCCGAAAAATAGACGGGCTTCGACGTCCATATCGATTTTATCGAGCTCGAGTTTTGCCTGTGCACTATATTTCGTGGCGAGGTCCTGACAACGGTCTCCGAGTTTGTGGCGCTCGTAAAGAGCTTTGACCTGAGCTATGGTTTCTCGAGGCTCGAGGTCTTCGGCGAGTATCGCCGGGAGCTCTTCGGGTTCGGCTTCGAGCGCTGTGATGAGAAGCCAAGTCTTCTTGTGGTTGAGGATGTCACCACCGATTTCCTTGCCGAAAACGGTTGGGTCGCCGAATGTGTCGAGCCAGTCGTCGCGGAGCTGGAATGCCATTCCGAGTGAGTATCCGTAGCGATAGAGAGCATCGGCCGTTTCGGAGTCGGCATCAGCCATGATTGCACCCAGACGACATGCACAACCGAGGAGAACGGATGTCTTGAGCCCTATCATGAAGAGATATTCGTCGACAGCGACGTCGTTTCGGTCTTCAAACTCCATATCGAGCTGCTGGCCTTCGTATACTTCCATCGCAGTGGCATTGAAGCATTTGTAGAGGTCGTCGAGATGTTTTCCGGCACCTTTCGCGAGGGTCTGCGAAGCGAGAGTGAGCATTGCGTCGCCGGAGAGAATGGCAACGTTGTCGTTCCATTTGCGATGCACAGTCGGCCTACCACGCCGGATGTCGGCACGGTCCATGACGTCGTCGTGCAGGAGGGTGAAATTATGGAACAGTTCAACAGCAAGGGCCTGATTTATAACTTCGGAAGGATCTTTTTTTGCAAGAGCCGCGTATACCGCCAGAGTCAGAGCCGGGCGAATGCGTTTGCCTCCGCTGGAGAGAGTGTAGCGAATGGGGTCGAAAAGTTTTGGGGCCACCTCAGGGTATGAGATGGCTTTCAGGGCGTTCTCGACAAGGCCCGAAAATGTATTTAGGGTAAAGTCCATGTTGACCTGTTTTGCTGTGCAAATTTACTCATATTTGGCCGAATATGCAAATCTGGAAGCAGGAGGGGCAGTAAGTAAAAATCACCGCAATTGAAAAAAGCCGGATAAAGCCGAGAGCCACGGTGTTAATTTTGCAACATCACAGCGAACATTGACATGCGGAAAGTTACAAGGCCAAGATGCGGCGGTAAAGGTCGAGATAATCGCTGCAACACCTCTGGCGGCGATAGTACTGCAACGCTCTCTGACGACAAGCGTCGGGTGTATAGATGCCTGCCGAGTCTGTTATCCGGAGCACAGCTCCGGCAAGAGCATTGACATCGTCTTTGCCGACAACGATGCCAGTGCCACTGCCGATGGTCTCCGGTGCTCCACCGCTACGGTAAGTGACTACGGGAGTACCACTGGCGAGGGCTTCGATGTTGGTTGTGGGGAATGTGTCTTCTTTTGTGGGGTTGACGAAGACAGATGCCCTTGAATACCACCGAGCCAACTCTGCGACATCGGCGGTGCGCTCTAAACCAAGGATGCCCTGAGGCAACGATTTTATCTGCTTTCGGGAGAGGCCTATCAGTACAATCCGATATCCGTCGGGTAATAATCGGGCAAGCTTGCAGAAGTCGTCGAGACCTTTGCGTCCATCCCAGACGGATGCGACACCAAGAACGATGCGTGGGTCTGTGTCTTTTTGGGCACATGGCGAGAACTGATCAGTATCGATACCGTTGTGAATGACCTCGCACCGGCAATCGGACAAAAAAGACTGCCCTGCAATACCGGCAAGCCAAGAGGATACGGGGACTAAAGTGAGGCGGTCTTTTATCAGCCTGAAATAATGACGCTTGAGATTGTAGTTGGCGGTACTGTTGTCGATGAGTGATGATTTCGGGTAGGAGCGTTTTTCGGGACAATCATGACAGAGGGTCTTCCACCTGTCGCAATGAGCATACTCGAAATAGGCACAGTGTCCGGTAAACGGCCAACAGTCGTGGAGGGTCCATACGACAGGACCACCCCACGATTTAAGGAAGTCGAAAAGCAGAGGATAGTTGAGATAATAGCCGTGGATGTTGTGGAGGTGTATTATATCAGGATTGTAGTCGCCGATATATGACACAAGGGCTTTTGTGGGAGCTACGGATGCAAGGCCGTGACGGTCGAAGAGGCGAGTCTCCGCCACATGCCGATAGACATCGAAACGGGAACCGACCCTAAAGAGATGCTGAGCAGATGGTGTCATGTGGCGACCATAAGCCATAGCGGTAGTCCACCCTTCTTTCTGAGCCCCGAGGGCTATATCTTCGGCGATACGCCCATGCGAACCCCAGTTGGCGGTGACATTTATCTGTAATAATCTCGGCCCCATTTCTCCAGTTTGTTTTATTTAAGGTTGAGGATATAAGTGCCTCTTGCCGGAACAGAGAGTCGCTCCGAAAGGTTGAATGTCCGACCTGAAGCAACATCGGTGCCAGTTGAGAAGGGAGCAATAACGTCGGCATAGCGCGACATGTCGAGAGATGCGTCTTTTTCGTCGTTTCCGTTCATGACCACAAGGACAGTCTCGCCAGAGGGAGCTATACGGGCATATACATAACAGTCGCCATGCTCCGGAACCGGGGCATACTGGATCAGCCGACCATGCTTGACGGCCTCTGATTTCTGACGCCATTGAAGGAGTGAACGCATGTATGCGTGTGCCTCGTTTTCGAGAGGAGTGCGCCCGGCCGCAGTGAAGGCGTCGCGCTTATCGCCGGGCCATCCACCAGGCATGTCGGTGCGAATGACCCCATCGCCCTGCTCTTTTGTACCTGTCATGAGAATTTCGGTACCGTAGTAGATCTGAGGAATGCCGCGAGTGGTGAGGATAAAGGCTATGCCCTGTTTGTATTTATCAAGGTTCTTGTCTTCAATCTTTGAAAATCGAGCCATGTCGTGGTTGTCGAGAAACACGAGAATATTGTCGAGATCCTCAAACAGGAAATCGCTTGCGAGCGCCATGTAGATATTGAACAAACCGGTAGAGTTTTGCTCGGCGTAGCGGTTCGGCTCTTCGAATACCGACTGGGAGAGGAAGGCGAGGTTAAAATCCATTACGGTCTTGAGCTGCGGATCGGCGGAGTTTTCTTTTGACTTAGCCTGCCACCATGCAGCAAAAGCGTTGTCGGACGGATACCATGTCTCGCCGACGATATTGAAATCGGGATATTGGTCGAACACTTCCTTGCACCATCGGGCACTGAAGTCGAAATCCATGTATGGATGTGTGTCCTGACGGATACCATCGATACCGGCATATTCAATCCACCAGATTGAGGACTGGATAAGATAGTCGGCAAGAAAAGGGTTGCGCTGATTGAGGTCGGGCATACCACGGGTGAACCAACCGTCGGAAAAACGTTTTTTCTCCGATGGTGCGGCGTGAGGATCCATTAATGTCCATTTGAGGTGGTTTGTGGGAACGAATGTGTTGTTGAAGTTCAGCCAGTCGGAAGTAGGGAGGTCTTTCATCCACCAGTGGTCGCCACCACAATGGTTCAAAATCATGTCCATCACGACTTTCATCCCCATGTCGTGGGTAGCGTCGATAAACCCGGTGTACTCATCCATAGTTCCGAAACGCGGATCGACAGCATAGAAATCAGAAATGGCATATCCATGATATGAATTCGGCGAGTTTTTCTGCACAGGGTTGAGCCAAACAGTTGTCACGCCGAGGTCTTTGATGTAGTCGAGATGGTCGGCGATACCTTTTATATCACCACCATGACGACCGAAAGGTCTCTCCCTATTCACTCTTGCCCCTTGGATGGTGTCGTTTGCGAGGTTGCCGTTGGCAAAGCGATCGGGGGTAATGAGGTATAAAACATCTCCGGTATCAAATCCGTCGGCACCCGGCTTGGAGCGTCTTGCGAGGAGGGGGAATTTATAATCGAGTTTACGCTTACCTTCTTTGAATTGCAGATTTACCGTACCCGGCTGTGCTTCGGGAGATATGTCGAGGTAGATGAAGAGGTAGTTCGGGTTTTCGACCTTTTCAATCCTATTGACAGCAACACCTGGATAGGATGTGGATACAGAAGCTGAGGATATGTCGGGACCATGCACAAGGAGCTGTAGCTGACGGTTTTTCATTCCGGTCCACCAACAGGGCGGATCGAAATGGTCGATCTGAAGGTTAGGTTTCGCTTCGGAAGATAAAGATATACAAGCCAAGAGCAAGGAAAGAAGTAAGGTGAGTTTTTTCATGTATGATATAATTAAAAAAGGGTCTATATGCAAAGGTTACCTGAGGGTGACTATATGTGGCACGACACGGAGTGTCGCGCTCCTAATGCACTCCTTGGAGAAGCTGGCAAAGACACGACACGGAGTGTCGCGCTCCTAAGATGGCTCCTTGGATGCAAAGATAGCAAAAAAAATTAAAGCCCGGCACATTGGAGCGCCGGGCTTTGGAGTGTATGGAATTCAAAAGCGAATTCTACTGGAGTTTGAATGTCACAGGGAGAGTGTAGGTAACTTTGACGGGCTGGCCATTGTTACGACCGGGAATCCAGTTGGGCATAGCCTTTACCACGCGAACGGCTTCCTTGTCGAGAGCCGGATGGCGCGGACGGACAACGCGAACGTTTGTGATTGAGCCGTCTTTACCAACGACGAATTCAACAACCACGCGACCTGAAACGCCTTCTTCAGCAGCGGCCGAGGGGTAAACGATGTTTTCGCCAAGCCATTTGTACATGGCAGCTTCACCACCGTTGAATTCGGGTTTCTGCTCTACCATAGCGATGTTCATGGGCTGTTCTTCCTCAACTACCGGAGCGGCGATCACCTCTTCCTTGATAGTGATCTTGTTGAGGTCGTTAGTACCTTCGGTGATATCGAGGGCACCGGCCTGAGCTTCGTTTTCGAGCACTTCTTCCTGGTTTTTAACCTGCTTATCCTCTTCGATTTTTTCGTCTTCGACGATAAGGAGGTCGGTCACACGCTGCTGGTTAGCAACTTCTTCGGGGGCTACAACTTCTTCGGGTTCGGGGAGCTGGAACTGCTCTTCTTCCTCTTCTATAATCTCTTCCTCAACTTCCATAGTTGTGATTTCCTGGACAGTCGCGGTAGTAATCTGCTCTTCTTCGGGTTTAGCGAAAACGCCGTTGACCGAAAGGATAAGCAGAACAAGGATTATAGCTACCGAAATAATAACCCATACGATAGCTTTAGTGTGGCGGGCGGGCGAACTCTCGCGCAGTTTGTATGCGCCGAATTCTTTGTTTTTGCCTTCGAATACTATGTCGCGCCACTCTCTTGAGGTAAGATCTACATCTTTTGCCATAACTATGAGTTTTATTGGTTAGATGCCTCATCGTCGGCCGGAGCGGCAGCGACGGCTTTGGCAGCGCGAATAGTGGGACGAATAATTGTCTGACCGCTCGTCTGCTCGAGATGACGCAGAAGCACGGAATCGGTATGGGTGGGTAGCTCGATGCTATAACGTGAAATCTGGTTGATGTTCATTTCGTCGATAGCATTGATGAGGCCTTCGTAAGTAGTGTTGGGACCGGGTTTAATCACAACAACAGGACGTGTCTTGAGCGAGTCAGAAGCGTTTTTCTTAGCTAACTGCTGGAACTCTTCCTTGGTGATTTCCTTGTTTTTCCACTGCTCCTTGAGCTTGTTGTACTCTTCCATAACCTGCTTGTTTTTGCTGAGCAGGATTTTACGTATACCTTGAGCTTCGTGGTTCACATTGCCAATAAACTGCTCTTTCTGCAGATATTTGGGCGTCGAGAATGTAGTGTCGGCAATACCTTCATAGTAGTATATATTATGAATGGTCTTACCAGTCTCGGCGTCGACGGCAGGTTTGTCGCCATTATACTCGGTATCGAGAATCATCGTGATAGCTTCGGATTGCTTAGCCTGGCTCTGCTGCTCTTTCTTGACATCCTCATTTGTAGGAAGTACAATCTGGAGAGTCTGCGATTTAATCATCGTAGTACAGAGCATGAAGAAGGTAATCAGAAGCATGTTCATGTCCACCATGGGAGTAAAGTCCACATGGATGGCGATC
>DKVO01000020.1:16221-87650 GCA_002491245.1 Porphyromonadaceae bacterium UBA7176 | reverse complement strand
CGCTGCTCGTTCTGGTACTCCCACATTCTGAGGTCCGACCTCACATTGTGGGCCACATCCTTCCATGAGCCGCCGCGGATAATCTTGCGTTTCATCTTGTAAGGGTCCTCGACCGCCGCATCGTAGCGGTACTCGGGGTTGAGGTCGCTCGTAAGGCGTCCTACGCTCTCCGTGAATGCCGTCGAGGTCCATTCGCTCACATTACCGGCCATGTCGTAGAGACCGAAATCATTGGGTGCATAAGTTCCGACTCGCGAGGTGATCACATGTCCGTCGCGAACATAGTTGCCCTCCGCAGGCTTGAAGTTGGCATAGAAACAGCCCTTGTCCTCGCTCATGGTCAGGTCGCCGTCCCAGGGATACATATTCTCGTCTACACCGGCTCGGGCGGCAAACTCCCACTCGGCCTCCGTCGGCAGACGGTAAGGCTCCACATACACACCCTCCTTGCCCAACGAGCGGCGCAGATAGTCGGTACGCCAGTTGGCGAAGGCATTTGCCTGCTCCCAGCTGACTCCTACCACTGGGTAGTCGTTGTAACCGCCGTGGGCGAAATACATCCTCACATAAGGCTCATTGTATGCATTCTCGAAGTCGTTGACCCATGCCGTCGTATCCGGATAGACGTTCACGATATAGGTGTTAACGAAATCATAATCGCCAGTGAGGCCGCGCGATATTGTCTGACGCACTATTTCTCCCTCTTCGTTCACCCACGCCGTATCTTTCGATATCTGGGGTACATCAGTCGGAACCGGACGGTCGGTGTTGTACTCGCGGCGACGGGGATCAAGACGGTTGCGGCGTTTCACAGCCTCTGTGTGGTTGTAAGTCTCATAGCGGTAGTTGAGCTGCGTGGGGTCGAGTTCGCGCACGCCGGTGATCGGGTTCGTGCGGTACACGCTCTCGATAGCTCGTTGCTCATCCTCGTTGGGATTGCGCCAGGGGATAGCCTTGTTCCAGTTCAGGTGTGGTGTCACAGGATTACCCTCGCGGTCCTCCTCTATCTTGAAATCTTCATTGCCGCCGTAAGCTGGGTCGGCAAGACGCTCGCGGATGATACTGTCGCGAACCCAGAACACAAACTGCTTGTACTTGCCGTTGGTGATCTCGGTCTCGTCCATCCAGAAGCCATCTACGCTGATGCCTCGGGCGTTTGCGCTCAGGTTCCACAGGGAGTCGTCTTTGGCCACGCCCACCTTCATCGAGCCGCGGTCTACAAGTACCATACCGTAAGGCGTAGGCTCTGTCCACGACATTCCGCCAACGCCGGTCACTTCACCGCCCGACGAATTGCGCGATCCGCCAACGGCACACGATGCCGCTAACAGTCCGATTGCAAGTGAGCTTAATATATTGCTTGTCTTTTTCATATATCCTTTGTGGTCGGAGCATTGGCTCCGTGATTGAGTTCATTACATTATGCGCACGCTTTTGTGGCGGTGGCGGTTTTTCTCGCCCATGTCGAGCTTGAGGCTGTAGCCGACGAAAACCTCATGGCTGCCCGACGATGCGCTCCTGATCGCGCTCGTCGCGTAATCATAGCTGTAGCCGATATAAAAATTCTTTATCTCGGCGGCAACTGTGGCCATCACAGCATCGTCCCAACGGTAGCCGATACCGAAACTGAGGAACTTGCGGTATCGCGCACGGGCCATTATCTCGCCGGTGGTAAAAGTAAAGTCGCTCTTTACCAACACCGACGGTATTATTTCAAATAACGTGTTTTTTACCGGAATATTGCTCCCGGCGGTGAAATATAGCGTGCGGCGTGCCTGAAATTCATAGCGTCGCTCTCCCGATGTCTCCGACCCTCCGGCCGAGTTCTCGGCGTTCATCGTGATTGTCGGCGACATCAGATGCGTGCACGATAGGCCGGCATAGAACTTCGGATGCTCATACCACAATCCCAGTGCGCCATCGAATGCCGTACCGTGGATATCGCTCGTCGGAATAGCGTCGTCACTGCCCTGATGGAAGTCATCGCCGTCGGGTAGTACTACCTCCGAACCCTTGAAACTCTGGTCGCGGAAACCCAACTGGAGGCCGACGCTCCATGTGCCGCCCCATTTGCGGAGCTTGTACGACGCCTGAAGACCAAGGTCAAGGCTCGAATACAGACCTATGCTCTCCTGACCCACGATTGCCCCCACTCCGATACGCTTGCTGCCGATTTTGAATGGCATGTCTGCTGCGCCGAGAAACGTCTTGGGAGCATTGTCGATACCCACCCATTGCAGACGGGCTCCTCCGCGGATACGAACGAAATCAGTTTGTCCCGTCGCTGCCGGGTTGAAAAGTGTCGGGGCCGCATAGTATTGCGTTATGTTGGCGTCGGTCTGGCCCGACACATACAGCGAAACGCAGGCAAACACTGCTATAAGTCCGGTTTTGATCCGCATCATTCGAAGTAGAAGGTTAGCACAATCATCTTCGACGTTGCCTTGGCGATAGATTGTGTGAATTTATACTTTATCGGGTCATCGGCAAGGTCGGGGCGGTCGTGGACAAGCACATCGCCGAGGCCGAAACAGAACTTCACCTCCGTGATAAGCTTGAAATAGGGCAGATAGAAATCGCAGCCGAGGCCTGCTGTCAGATAGAAGTCGCCCGACTTGAGCTGTAGTATCTCACTCCGTTTCTTTGTGACATCGAAAGCCGGCATCACGCCTCCTATCACATACGGACGGGCATTGCGGTAGCGCATCGCCGCGAATTTAAGGTCGATAGGGAGCACCACAAATGTCGATTTGATATTCTGTCGCTCCTCGTTGCCGCTGTTAAGCTCGCGCATGGTCACATTGCGGCTGCCGAAATACATACCCGGCGAAAAACGCAGGGCGAAATAATCATTGAGCCGCCAATCGAATAGTCCGTTCACACAAAACCCCGGTTGGTAGTCAGGCTGTTCCAATCGCCACTGCTCGCCATCCTCGGTCATGAAACCATTATGGGTGAAATGAAGACCACTCGAGAATGTGCCTACCGAAAAACCAAGATGCCAGCGCCGTTGGTCGGCATAAGGCCGGTTCTGAAGCTTGTCGTTGAACGCACGCGCAGCTGCCGGGACGCAAACCAATGCGGCCAACAGGCAAATCAACATTAATCTCAGGTTCTTCATCATCTACATTAACGCCCCCGTCCGCCGTTTATTGTCCCTCGGGGCAATTATAATATATTAAGACTGCGTGCTACTTTACATGCTTCGGCAGAATTGCGTACTTTTAGTTTCGCGATGATATTCTGACGGTGACGGCTTACTGTATGCAGGCTTATCCCTAAAATGTCAGCTATACCCTTGCTGCGGTTGCCTTCTTCAATCAATTTCAGCACCGCTGTTTCCTGTGGTGAAAGTATCTTGACTCCTGACGATAGAGGCAGTTCCATGATTTGTCCGGTCATGGTATCCATTACTATTGATTCTCTGCTCATGTTAAAATTCATCCCACCATACAGGCACAGTGCAAATTGTACTGTTCTTTCATCTTTCGCCGGTATATAATAAAGGCGGTGTAGTGTATCTACCCATTCTCCGTTTCTGCTTCGCATCCGTAATCTCTGCATAAGGCACTGGTTGAATTTTCGCGATTTAGGCAATCTGTTGATGTAATGGAAAAACAGTAGTTCATGAAGCATCTTGTTCTCAAGGTCGTCGGGATGGATTGCCTTGAAAATATCATCCTCCCATATTGATGGTATGTATCCTGGGCAGTTCTTGCGGTCTATGTCAATGATATTGGAGAATTTGCCTGGTACAACATAACTCTTGTTCGTATGCAGGTCACTGAGTACGGCAAGCACATTCTCTACTTCCGCATATCCTTCTGCGATGCGTGTATATCGCTTCAGAACAGCATCTTGTGTCGTTTTCTCACAGATCTTCTGCCTTGAAAACTCCGAATTCAGTCTGCTTCGTATATCCATGCTCACTCTCTCTTTTTGTTTATGGTTATTTTTGACTATTGCACGTCATTATCAGAATATTTAACTTTGCAAAGTTAATGATAAAATATGGTTATTATCCTCTAATCCGACAGGTATATATGAAAAGATTTATTCAGCTTATTGTGCTCTTGGCTACTGTATGCGCTCATGCGCAGACTCTCGAAAAAATGAACTGGTTTAATGAACCGGCTCAGTGGAGCATCGAAGGATCCTCGTTGTCAATGACTGTCACTCCTCAAAGCGACTACTGGCGTATATCTCATTATGGCTTCACTGTAGACGACGCGCCTTTCTACTGGGCTGAATACGGAGGTGAGTTTGAGGCAAAAGTAAAAATCTCAGGAGACTACAAGGTCCGTTTTGATCAGGCTGGTCTTATGCTCCGTATCGACCATGAAAACTACATCAAGGCTGGTATTGAATTTGTCGATGGCAAATACAACCTGTCGGCTGTGGTCACTCACCATACTTCCGACTGGAGTGTGATAACTCTTGATAAACCTGTGCCATACGTCTGGATCAAAGCTGTGCGCAGGCTCGATGCGGTGGAGATATTCTACTCTTTCGACGACAAAGAATATATCTTGATGCGTAACGCTTGGATGCAGGATAATATCCCGATGAAAGTCGGGGTGATGGGGGCTTGTCCCGACGGAACTGGATTTAACGCCAGATTTGAGAACTTCTCGGTAAAGCATCTTCCCGACCAGCGACGGCTTAACTGGTTGAAAGAACACGCCGAATAATTTTTTGATAGAAGACTGGGTAACATCTGTCGTTTTTGTTTCTGCAAAATTAATACCCGGCCGATACCGATTATCCGGCGATTTTCAATTGTGTGTACTTTTACTTTGTCGGATGCTCCTGATAACGCAGTCTATACCCCATGCCAGTAGTATGCATACTGCGATTGGGATAAGTATCATGGCCGGATTGCTCCATCCCACTGTCCGCATGTGGCGTATGATTGTAAATCCTATCATCTCATGGCAGAGATAGAGAGGATAGGAAATGCCGGCAACCCATGTGAGACAGCGTACAAGACGGTTTTTGGGAGGCAGCACACCATCGAGACGCTCCACAAATGCCACAAGCACTACCGTGGCGACGAAAAAAACAGTCGGGGCTGATTGAAGGCCGTTCCACGCCACCGCGTTTGCAAAGCATAAGGCCAGCACAACCCATGCCCCGGTGCTTACTTTCCGCCTGCATGCCACGCCATAAAGGACGATGCCGGCGATGTAGTTATGGCAATATTGAGCCACCGCCACGATGCGTACAACTCGTAAGGCCTTGATTTCAAGTGTCTGCGATAATATGATTGCAATAGCCACCCATATGCCCAGTGTAAGCATCAGGCGTCGGGGCGACCGTATGGCGACAAGTGCCCCCGTCAACAGACACAGCACCAGCTCGCATTGCATGTACCAGTAGGCTCCGTCGACAAACGGTATGCGCATCAGTTGCGACACCATCGTCAGATTGGCGGCCCAGCCCACGAATGTTGGTGCCTCCTCGGCGAAAAACAGCGCTAACACAACGGCTGTCAGAGTCATTGCTATCCAGTATGTCGGATAAAATCTTTTTAGTTTGTGCCACACAAAGCTTTTCGGGCTGCGCTCTTTACGTCTCTCTCCGGCTACTGCCAGCACACGTGCCGCAAGGTAGCCGCTGAGCATGAAAAATGTAGCGACGGCAGCATATCCCCAAGGCACACTCCAACCCCAGTCGGTTGCATATTCGCCGGCGTTGGCAGCATTGTCGTTATAGGCATACGTGAAGTGGAACAGGACAATCAGCATCGCCGCCACTCCCCTGATTACATCTAAAGTGACCGACTTCATATGTCCTTGAGCATGGATAGACCTGTGCGGTAGTACGATGCTGAAGCATCGGCCTGCCTGACAACCGTATCGTTCCACTCCACGATGTCGATATCGATGTTGACCAACGGAGCGTATTCATTTTCGTCCCTTACTGCTGTCTGATAGGCTTTTGTGCGTCTGCATAGGTCCTCCAGACCGAGTTCTGTGGCAAGGATTACGATTTGGTTGAGGTAGGGCTCTGTCTCGCCGGCATATTCAGGTGCCGTGGGGTAGGGTGGTGTCGATTGTGATACGGTACCAAGGGTGTCGACAAAAGCATATGCCGCCTCGAGGCGGACAGATGCGTCGGGAGTATTGGCGCCAAGGCAGATGCTTGCTGTGTTGACGTTCATTTCTTCAGGCTCAGGGATATGCGGTGGCGCTTAAGATCCACATCGATTACCCGGGCGTGTACAATCTGCCCGATTTTCAGCACTTCGCCCACCGAGGCCACTCGACGTTCGGCAAGTTGCGATATGTGTATCAGGCCTTTGTCCTTGATACCGAGATTGACAAACGCGCCGAAAGCAGTGATATTGTCGACAATACCGTCAACCTCCATCCCCGGCGCAAGTTCGCTGATATCAGATACTGTCGGGGTAAACGAGGCCGTATCCGTGTCTGTCCTTGGGTCTCGGCCCGGCTTGCGGAGCTCGGCTATGATATCGATTATCGTTTCCTTGCCGCCGATTCCGTCGGCCGCGAGTTGCGCTGCATCGAAACTGTCGAGCAGGGCATCGTTGCCGGGTAGCTCGGCGACTTTGACTCCGAGCCGTTTGGCCATAGCCTCTACTGCGCCATAGCTTTCGGGGTGTATTCCCGTGTTGTCGAGTGGATTGGTACCTCCCGTTATGCGTAGGAAGCCTGCCGATTGTTCGAAAGCCTTGTCGCCGAGGCGCTTCACCTTCTTGAGTTCGCGGCGGTCTGCGAAATCGCCGTTGGCGGCACGGTAAGCCACGATGTTGGCGGCTAACTGCGGACCGATACCCGACACATAGCTCAACAGACGCTCTGACGCCGTGTTGAGGTTGACCCCGACTGAATTGACACAGCTCAGCACCGTGTAGTCGAGGGCATCTTTGAGACGGGTTTGGTCAACATCGTGCTGGTATTGGCCTACTCCTATCGATTTCGGGTCGATTTTAATCAGTTCGGCCAAAGGGTCGATGAGGCGCCGTCCTATCGACACGGTACCTCGCACAGTTATATCTTTTCCCGGCAATTCCTTGGCGGCTAATTCACTGGCCGAGTAGACCGATGCGCCGCTTTCGCTCACGATAAATACTTTTGCTGGGTCGAAAAGCCCGTTGCGTTTTATGAATGCCTCTGTTTCGCGTGAGGCCGTACCATTGCCGATGGCGATTACGTCGGGTTGGCATCGGCGGACAACGACTGCCACGGTCGCCGCGGCCTCGTCTTCTGCCTTTTGCGGCGGATGTGGGTATATCACGCAGTCGTAGAGCAGATTGCCCTGGCTGTCGAGAGCCGCCACCTTGCAGCCCGACCTGAAACCGGGGTCAAAAGCCAGGACGCGTTTGCCAAGCAGAGGAGGTGCGAGCAGGAGCTGGCGCAGGGTATCGGCGAAGATGTCGATGGCCACCGTATCGGCTTTCTCCTTTAGCTCGGCAGAAATCTCGGTCTCGGCAGCCGGGAGTATCAGGCGTTTGTAGGCATCTGTGACGGCCGCAGCTATGTGTTTGGCACATGCCTTGTTGGCTTTTGGGGATACGTACATATCCACAAGTTCACCGGCAGTGTTGTCGTTCGCCGGGAAAGTGTATCTAACCTTGAGTAGGCCCTGGCTTTCAGCACGGCGTATAGCCAGATATTGGTGCGACGAACAGCGGAATACAGGTGTCGTAAACGACGCGTATCCTGCAAAAGGTGAATCGGCGAGAGCCTCTTCCTCTCCTTTTGCCGGTGAGCATTTGATCGATGCTTTGCGGCGCAACGCACGGCGTGTGGCATTTCTGAGACGGGTCGATTCCGATGCCCATTCCGCAATTATGTCCTCGGCTCCTTGCAGGGCATCGGAGGGGGTGTCAACTGTTCCGGCTTTGACAAAACGTTCGGCTGCCTTGATAGGGTCGGATTGTCCGGCCATTATGATTTTGGCGAGGCCCTCGAGCCCTTTTTCCCGGGCTGCGGTGGCACGTGTGCGGCGTTTGGGCTTGAATGGAGCGTAGATGTCTTCTACAGCAGTCATCGAGTCAGCCTCGTCGAGCCGCTTGGAAAGCTCGTCGGTCAATGCCCCGGTTGCGCTTATGGCCTCTCTCACAAATTCTTTTCGGGCATCGAGAGCGCGGACTGCGGCAAGGGCGCTTTCGATAGCGCGTACATCGACCTCGGTGAGGGCTCCGGTGCGGTCTTTGCGGTAGCGGCTGATGAAAGGCACTGTGGCTCCATCGTCGAGAAGGTCTATGACGGCGCGGACGCCGTATTCCGGTAGATTTACACGTTTGGCGACGTTATGTGCCAATACCTGATTAGTTTCCACTGCGTAAGGTGATTAGCGTGATTTCGGGCGTTGCTCCTATCCGGGCCGGTATTCCCACTTCGCCCAATCCTATGTTGACATAGAGGCGGTTGCCGCCTTCTTCTCCGTACAGACCGCCCCATGTTGGGTAGCGCAGGGCTGCCGGCGAAAGGCCGAAGAGTTCCATCTGCATGGCGTGGGTATGACCCGAGAGTGTGAGGGCTATGTTTTTGTCGGGAGCATCGGCGATATCTTCAACCCAATGGGCCGGATTGTGGCTCATCAGGATTTTGTATGTCGGGTCGGCAAGGTCGCCGTCGTAGGCGGCGTCGAGGTCGCCGTGAACATCGAAGGGTGGGTCGCCTATGTTCTCAACTCCGATTATCACGATGGAGTCTTGCCCCTGGCGGATGGTATGGCTTCTGTTGTTTAGCAAATCCCAACCCATTTCTTGTTGCAGGGCGTACATCTGTTCCATATTGGCTTTTTCTGCTTCGGTATCAGGCCAATGGTAGTATGCACCATAGTCGTGGTTGCCGAGCACGGATAGTACCGGAGCCTTGATGCGCGACAATACCGGTACGAACGGTATCAGCTCGTCGCTGCGTCGGTTCACTATATCGCCGGTAAAGAGCACGATGTCGGGGTCGAGTCCGTTGATGCGCTCTACAGCCTTTGACAGAAAG
Source organism: Porphyromonadaceae bacterium UBA7176 (assembly GCA_002491245.1). Taxonomy (GTDB): domain Bacteria; phylum Bacteroidota; class Bacteroidia; order Bacteroidales; family Muribaculaceae; genus CAG-873. Next base: position 78,678 of record DKVO01000020.1, on the reverse strand, counting down.
CTTGTGTCGCGCCCGAAAGTGCCTGTGTGAATGTCGGATATCTGTACTATCTTATAGCCATCGAATGCGGAAGGTAGGGAGGGGTTGACAATCTCCACATTCTTGACCTGGGTTTGCCGTACGTTGACCAGCGCTCCCCACCACATGAGTGCGAAGACGCCGACTGCTGCAACGCCACCCGAAACCGATAAGGCTCTTAGGCGTCGGCTGCCGAAGAGTTGTGGTATCTTGGCGATGAGGTCGAAGATTATGAAGAAATATTTTGCTGCGTATACCGAGAAATAGGCATACAGGCCCCACATAAGGCACGTCAAATCACTGTCTGACCCGGCTTTTTTCGGCCAGGCGATGATGGCTGCGAGGAAGACGGCAAGAGCGATCGACGACCACAGTGCCACGCGCCGCCAAAGCGTCGCATGACGTTCGCACCGTTGCCACACGGCACGGCAGATATACCAGTCGACGAGGGCGTCGAGTATCAGTACAGGCAATATCAGCAACAGGGGCAGTCTCATCGGCTCGTAAGGCAATCTTTGGCTGCAAGCTGGTTTTTGAGGGGGTTGGCATACATCATCAGCATCGTGCTGCGCATGAACGCACGTTCCTCGGCTGTGATGTCGGGCACCTCAACCTTGGTGAGCTGACGGTCAATGTAGGCATCGAAAGCCTCCACGTCTTCTGCCGTGTAGCGGTCTGAATATGCTTTGGTGCCGTTTGCCTCGTCGTAGGCGATGTAGTTGCAGGGGTATATCCTGTAGCCGCAGTGGATGGAACGGTCGAGGAGTCCGCATGTTTTGTGGACTATCTCGCTGCGGTCTGCGCCCGGGGCGGCGGACAAAGCGGAGTTGATGCATTCACCGAGGTGGAAGTGTACCCGACCTTTGTATGTCAGAAGGCCGGTTTCCATGCTGAAGAGATCGTCGCGCTGGCTTTTCTTGAAGTCGGGATCACGGCGGCGCATCAGGAACTCGCGCACCTTGAGGTAGTCGTTAGGATCGTATTCGTAGCTTATTGACACCGGCATGAGATTGAGCTCGAGCAAGTTGTCTTTCGCGTCGCCGCTGCCGGCGAGCGAAAGCATCTTTACCACACTCTCTTGAGTCATGTCGTTTGAGTCTTTTGCACGGCCCTGGCGCTGTGCGATCCACACCGATTCCTTGCTTCGGGTGATGGTGTGGTGGATGTAGGCCGACAGATGCTTGGCGGCTGCGAGGGCTTCTTTGATGCCGGTGTCGCGTTTTACGATAAAACTGCGGTTGAGCTTCACAAGATCGGTTATCCAATCGAATATGAGCAGATTGTTGCCTATAGCCACCTGGGTCAGGGGCAGTTTCTTACGGATGAAGCAAAGGTTGAGAAACGAGGCATCGAGCACTATGTCGCGGTGGTTGGTGATAAACACGTGGGGAGTGCCCGGCTTATAATTGTCGAAACCGTCCATGCTCAGGCCTGCAGTAGTCTTTGCTACAAGCATTTCGAGGAACGGCCCCATGATCTTTACCTGGAAATCGACCTGCGACTCTACGGTGAGAAGCTTGGCCACGAAATCGTCGTAATCGACGTCGGGCATGACGTAGCGCACCGCGTGTTCGAAACCCGGCTCGCGCACCAGTTCCGCGATTTTTTCGCGGAACTGGTGGTCGTCGTACGGGCGTATATCGTCGAATTGCTCGATAGAAGTGTCGTTATGGTGAGTTATGTCTGTCATAGTAGGCAAGTTTTTACGTTGCGCAAGAGGCAATTTCTGCGCAAAGTTACCAATATCTTGTCAAAAAGACAAACAAAACTACGCTCAAATTGGTTTGTTGCGTCAGAGCTTCGATGCGGCTGAAAGGGCTTGGGTGCATTTGTCGGTTATGTACTGCCAGTCGCCGGCGGCGATGCGCTCTTTTGGGAAGAGCTTGCTGCCCATGCCTACGCAATACACTCCGGCCTTGAACCATGTCGCCAGATTTTCTTCGGTCGGCTCCACACCTCCCGTGACCATAAGTTTTGACCACGGCATGGGGGCAAGGAGGCCTTTGACGAATTTCGGGCCGAGTACATCGCCCGGAAAGACCTTGCATAACTCACATCCGGCTTCCTGGGCGAAGCCTACTTCGGAGATACTGCCACAGCCCGGGGTATAAGGAACCTGACGCCTGTTGCAAGTCTTGGCTACGTCGGGATTGAACAATGGGCCGACAACGAAGCACGCGCCAAGCTGCATGTAGAGCGCGGCTGTTGCGGCATCGACCACAGAGCCGACACCTACTGCCATCTCGGGACATTCGGCAGCTGCATATTTGACCAACTCTCCGAAAATCTCATGGGCGAAGTCGCCCCGGTTTGTAAACTCAAAAGCTCGTATACCGCCCTCATAACATGCTTTGAGGACAGATTTGGCCACTTCGGTATCTTTGTGGTAGAACACAGGCACAACCGGAGCTGCCCCGATTTTTGCCATCACCTGTTGTTTGTCGAACCGTGCCATCAGCGTTGTACCCTTCCGTTTGCGTTACCACCGGCGAGCGCTTCCACTTCGGCGGCTGTAACAAGGTTGAAATCTCCGTTGACTGTATGCTTGAGTGCCGAGGCTGCCACAGCGAACTCCAGAGCCTCGCCCTGGTTCTGTTTGGTGAGCAGGCCGTGTATCAGGCCGCCCGAGAAGCTGTCGCCGCCACCGACGCGGTCGATTATCGGGTCGATGTCGTAGCGCTTCGACTGGTAAAACTCCTTGCCGTCGTAGATCATGGCCTTCCATCCGTTGTGTGTGGCCGAGAACGATTCGCGCAATGTAGACACTACATACTTGAAACCGAATTCTTTCATCATGGCCTCGAAAATGCCCATGTAGCCTTCTGCGTCGGTGTTTCCGCCTTCCACGTCTGCGTCGGGTTTGAAGCCGAGGCAAAGCTCGGCGTCTTCTTCGTTGCCGATGCACACGTCGACGTACTTCATCAAGGGGCGCATGATGCTTTGGGCCTTTTCTTTGGTCCAGAGCTTTTTGCGGAAGTTGAGGTCGACGCTCACTGTGACGCCGTGGCGTTTGGCCGCCTCGCAGGCCAGCCGGGTCAGTTCGGCCGCTTTGTCGGATATGGCCGGTGTGATGCCGCTCCAGTGGAACCAGTCGGCGCCCTCCATGATGGCGTCGAAGTCGAAGTCGTCGGCTGCAGCCTCGGCTATGGCGCTTCCAGCGCGGTCGTATATCACTTTCGACGGGCGCATCGACGCACCTGTCTCGCAGTAATATATGCCCACACGGTCGCCTCCACGGGCTATGTAGTCGGTCTTTACGCCGTAGCGGCGCAGGCTGTTGACGGCAGCCTGACCTATTTCGTGTGCCGGTAGTTTGGACACGAAATATGCATCGTGGCCATAGTTGGCGCAACTCACGGCCACGTTGGCCTCCCCGCCACCCCATATGATGTCGAAATTATCGACCTGCACGAAGCGTTTGCATCCGGCAGGCGAAAGGCGAAGCATGATTTCGCCTAATGTTACGATTTTGCTCATTGTCAGATTATTGCTTTTTACATAGCGAATGTGTTGAAGCCGCCGTCGACTACGGCCACCGTTCCGGTCACGAAATTGGATGCGTCGCTGATGAGGTATTGGATTGTGCCGCAGAGCTCTTCGGGACGTCCGAAGCGCTTGAACGGAGTCTGGCGAATTACATCCTGGCCGCGTTGGGTGTAGCTGCCATCCTCGTTGGTGAGGAGGCTGCGGTTCTGGTTGGTGAGGAAGAAGCCCGGAGCGATTGCGTTGACGCGAATTCCCTCGCCGAATTTTGTGGCCACCTCATTTGCCAGAAATGCTGTGAAATTAGATATGCCGGCCTTTGCCGCAGCATAGCCGCAAACCCTTGTCAGAGGGCGGAACGCTGCCATCGAAGAGAAATTGACGATAGCGCCCTTGCCTTGCTCAACCATAGGTTTCAGGAACACCTGGGTGGGTATGACTGTACCGGTAAGGTTGAGGTCGACCGCTTTCTGGAAGTGGTCGGGCTTTAGGTCGAAGAAAGTGTCGCCGGGAGCGATTGTGGCTCCAGGCATGTTGCCGCCGGCTGCATTGAGCAGAGCGTCGATGCGGCCGTATTTCTCAAGGATTTCGCGGCAGTTGTCTTCGACAGTCTCGCGGTTCAAGACATCGGTTACGAGGAATATCGCCTCGCCACCGGCGTCTGTTATTTTTTTCACGATTGCGTTGCCTTCTTCCTGCCGGCGACCCAAAATCACTATTTTGGCACCTTGTGCGGCAAGATATTCGCCGATACATTCGCCAAGGACACCTGTGCCCCCGGTGATTACGACTACTTTATCTTTAACTGAAAATAATTCGTTCATTTTCGTATTGGAGTCTTATTGTTGTTCAGAGTTAACGGTTGCCATGATACCCGACACCATGCCGAGCGCAAGCATACGTCCGTGGAATGAATACCCGGCGTTGTAGCCTTTGTCGCCGTCGCCGAGCATGAGTGGAGCGTGGTCGACACGCATCGGAACCCCCGGACGGAGTGTTTCGAAAGTGCGCACGACATCGATGAGCCTCGGGTCGAGGTGCGAGGACTCCTTGAAGTCGCCGTCGGGCATGACCGTGCAGATACGGGCGTGCACGAAGTGGGTGCGGTCGGCGAACTTGCGGGCCAGGACAGTGACGTCGTTATGAGCTCCGGCGCTCAGGGAGCCGGCACAGAAGGTTAGGCCGTTGTGGCTGTCGGGCACGGCGTTGAGAAACCAGTCGATATCGTCCTCGCAAGTCACAATTCGAGGCAGACCGAAGACAGGCATCGGAGGGTCGTCGGGATGGACGCACATGTTGATACCGTACTCTCTGCAGACCGGCATGATGGCTTCCAGAAAATATTTCATGTTGGCGCGCAGGGCATCCTTGTCGATGCCATCGTAGAGCTTGAGGAGCTCGCGGAATTTATCGACCGGTTTGAGGTCGTTCTCCGAAAAGTTGCCGCTCACGAAGCCCTGGGTCTTGATGATGATGTTTTCGATCAGTTTGGCTTCGCGTTCGGGAGTCATGCTTTCTGCGATCTCGGCAGCACGTGCGAGAGTGGTTTCGTCCCAGTCGGCCTCGGCGTTGTCGCGCTTGAGGATATGAATGTCGAAATAAGCAAATTCGCCACGGTTGAAGTAGAGATTTGATGTTCCGTCGGGATTGGGATACTCGAGGTCGGTACGAGCCCAGTCGAGCACGGGCATGAAGTTGTAGCAGATGGTCTTCACTCCGGCTTTTCCGAGGTTTGCGAGGCTTTCCTTGTAGTTTTCGATGAGTCGGTCGCGGTCGGGTCCGGCATATTTTATCGATTCCGAAACGGGGAGGCTCTCTACCACACTCCATCTGAGGCCATGGGCCTCGATAAAGGATTTGAGCCGGTCTATTTCTTCAGGAGTCCATACTTCTCCGTTGGGGATATGGTGCAGTGCAGTGACGATGCCTTCCACCCCTATCTGGCGGAGCATGTCGAGTGTTATCTTGTCATTTGGTCCGAACCAACGCCAGGTCTTTTCCATGTGTAAATCAAGAGCGTTTTTTAGAAGTTAAAGTAGTTTTTTGCGTTATGATAGCATATGTCTTCCACCATTTTCTCCACGCGCGGCATCTCTTGAGACGGGATGAGTCCGCGGTCGACATCGCAGCCAATGAGATTGCACAGGACGCGGCGGAAGTATTCGTGCCTCGGGTACGATAGGAACGATCGGGAGTCGGTGAGCATACCGACAAAACGGCTAAGGAGACCTTGGGTTGACAGTGCGTTCATCTGGGCTGTCATACCCTCGATCTGGTCGTTGAACCACCATCCAGAACCCATCTGTATCTTACCGGGTATACGACCGTCCTGGAAGTTGCCTATCATGGCGGCCACCCACATATTGTCGGCCGGGTTGAGGTTGTAGAGTATTGTCCGGGCAAGGTTTCCTTCCTTGTCGAGAGCGTTGAGGAGACGTGCGATGTTTGCGGCGGCCCTGTAGTCGCCGATGGTGTCGAAGCCTGAGTCGGGGCCAAGAGCATTCCATGCGCGGCTGTTGACGTTTCGCATCGGACCGAAATGGATCTGCACAGCCCATCCGCATTTCGCATCGAGCGTCATCAGTCTGAGTGTGGCCGCGCTCTTGAGTCCGGCAAGCTCGTCGCTGCTGATTTGTTGACCGTTGAGGATCTTGCAGAAAATGGCTTCCGCTTCATCATCGCTGCATTCGGAGTATACGACCTCGCTCATGCCGTAGTCGGACAGACGGCATCCGCACGAATTGAAGAAGTCGTGACGGTTCTCGAGAGCTGAGATGAAGGTTTCGAACGAGGTTATATTTATGCCTGAAGCTTCGGATAGCTTACCGAGGTAGGCGAGGTATCCGTCGGCGGCAAAATCGATGGCTTTGTCGGGTCGCCAGGTGGGTAGCACTTTTATCTCGAAATCTGAATCGGCGATTGTTTTGTGGTATTCGAGAGAGTCGACCGGGTCGTCGGTTGTGCATACGGTCTCCACATTGTATCGCCTCATGAGGTCGCGTGGCCTGAACCCATCGGATGCAAGCATGGCGTTGCAACGGTTGTAGATATCGTCGGCTGTCTCGGGGTTGAGAATGTCGTAGATGCCGAATGCAGTGCGTAGCTCAAGGTGCGTCCAGTGGTATAGCGGATTTCGTAACGTGTATGGCACCGTTTCTGCCCACTTCATGAATTTTTCGCGGTCGGAAGCGTTGCCGGTGATAAAATGCTCGTCGACGCCGTTGGCCCTCAAGGCACGCCATTTGTAGTGGTCGCCCCCGAGCCAAAGTTCAGTGATTGACCTGAAAGGCTTGTTCTCAGCAATCTGCTTCGGCGACAGATGGCAGTGGTAGTCGATTATCGGCATTTTCGCCGCATGGTTGTGGTAGAGGTGCTTTGCGGCAGGGCTGTCCAACAGGAAGTCGGCGCCCATAAATTCGGTCGATGTTGTCATCGGTTATGCTTGTTTGTCGAGATTTACGAGTTTGTATTTGGGCACGAGGAGTTTCATGCAGGTCCAGCTGAAGAGGTATGCAACACCAGCGCATATGAACACAATCATGTATCCGGCGTTCTTTCCTTCGAAACCGCAGAAAACGAGGTTGATATCCTGTGCGTAGACGAAGAGTTTGCCTGCGCCGTAGTTGCTCATGAAGCTGCCGAGGCCGCTCGCGAGACCGGCGGCACCGGTGACAGTGGCGACAACCGATTTGGGGAACATGTCGCTGACAACGTTGTAGACGTTGGCGCTCCAGCTCTGGTGGGCTGCGAGGATGATGCCGATGATGACAACCGGGAACCACATGGAAACCTCACCAAGGGGCATTACTGTTATGCCGAGAAGAGGGAAGAGGGCGTAGATGAGCATAGCCTTCATGCGTCCGGCGTAAGGATTGACCTTGTTGCGGTTGATGAAGTAAGTCGGCAGGTAACTGCCGGCCAGCGAAAGCATTGAGATGAGATATATGAGGAATATGGCAGCCATTCCGTGAGCCGAAGCAGAGGTGTGGCCGTGGATATCGCTGATGAATGCCGGGGCCCAGAACAGAAGGAACCACCAAACTGAGTCGGGTAGGAAACGGCCGAAAATGACGGCCCAGGTCTGGCGGAATGTGAAGGCCTGGAGTAAGCCGACTTTGGCCTTTTTTTCTTCTGTTGCCGGTGTTTCAGCGTCTTTTGAGTCTTGCTCGATGTATGCGAGCTCGGCGGCGTTGACATGGGGGTTTTTGCGCGGTGGCTTGTAGATGAAGATCCAGAAGCCCATCCAAACGAAGCCTGAGACGCCAATCAGAAGGAAAGCAGCCTCCCAACCGTAAAATTTAGCGATGATTGGGATGGTGAACGGTGCTGCCAATGCTCCGATCTGAGAACCGGAATTGAATATGCCAGTGGCAAAGCCACGGTCTTTTTTGGGGAAGTATTCGGCTATAGCCTTTATCGAAGCCGGGAAGTTGCCGCCCTCACCGATGGAGAGGATGCATCTTGCAGCCAAAAAAATCCAAACGCTGACGGTTGTGATCATGACCGCGGCCCCAGATACTGTCCGAAGGGCTTTTATGCTTTCGAGACTTTCCTGGAAAGAAAAGATCCAATGGCCTGAAACGACACCGTTTGTGACGATGCCGCAGAATGCATGGATACAGGCGCCGGCCGACCATACGCCGATAGCCCACAGGTAGCCGCGTTTGGTGCCCATGTAGTCGACAAATTTGCCTGCAAAAAGCATCGATACGGCATATACGATGGAGAATACGCCGGTGATGAGACCGTAGTCGGCATCGGTCCAGCCGAATTCGGGGGCGATAAAATCTTTCCAGGTCAGAGAGAGGACCTGGCGGTCGAGATAGTTGATGACAAGAGCTACAAACAGAAGGGCGCAGATTGTCCAGCGAAAGTTAGTTTTTCGGGTTTCAGATTTGTAAGGATTCATAGTCTTTCGAGACTTTTATTGATAATTGAGAGACAAAATTACAAAAAATTTAATAAACCGGGATTGTTGCGGAATAAATGTGTTAACTTTGCAAACGAAAACGCTCCCGTTCTGAAAGCGACAAAATACACTAAACCAATATATCAATCCATGAAAATCAAGCATCTTACATTATTGTTTCCTGCCGCTCTGTTGGCTGCAAGCTCGTGTGGCGAGACAAAAAAAGACAATCAACTGACCAAAGCAGAAATCGCAGATGGTTGGGAACTGCTGTTCGACGGCGAGACCATGAAAGGTTGGCGCGACTTCAACGGCGACTCCCTCACTGAGCCGTGGCATGTGGTGGACGGTTGCATCCAGGCCAAGGGTAGCGGCAGCGACGGTAACGGATATATCGTGACCGAAGATGAATATGACAACTTTATCCTTGACTGGGACTGGAAGCTGAGCCACGGCGGCAATAGCGGCATGATCTATCATGTGGTTGAAAACCCTTATTTCCAGGTGCCTTATGTGACCGGACCGGAGTATCAGCTTATCGACAATGAGGGTTGGGAAGAGGTCAACGCTCCGGCGAAACTTGAGGAATGGCAGAAACTCGGTGTGGATTATGCGATGCATCTGCCCAACCCGGACTCGCTTTTTGTAAATCCGCAGGGAGAGTGGAACAATTCGCGGATAGTGTTTGACAATGGTCATGTGGAGCACTGGCTCAATGGTCACAAGTTGCTCGAATTCGAGGCCTGGACCGATGACTGGTACGCACGTAAGAACAGCGGCAAGTGGTCGCATGCGCCGGAATACGGTCTTGCCCGTACGGGTGTGATCTGTCTTCAGGACCACGGCGACCCTGCATCGTTCCGCAATATCAAGATCAAGCGTCTCCCCAAGAAAGACAGCGCTCCTCAGAAGCTATTCAATGGCAAGGATCTTACCGGCTGGACTCCTTACGGGACGGAGAAGTGGTATGTCAACGATGGATTGTTGGTGTGTGAGAGCGGCCCCGACAAGCAGTATGGCTACCTTGCGACAAATGATTACTTCAAGGATTTTGATCTGACACTTAAGTTCCGTCAGCTTGCCAACGGCAACTCGGGCGTGTTCTTCCGTTCGTTTGTCGAGGAGCCAGCCATCGTGCACGGCTGGCAGTGCGAGGTGGCACCCAAGGGTAATGATACGGGCGGTATCTATGAGTCGTATGGCCGCGGCTGGCTGCAGACAATCCCTGACGAGAAAGAAGATATACTCAAGGAGGGCGAATGGAACGAGATGCGTATCCGTGTTGATGGCGACCATGTGCAGACCTGGCTCAATGGCGAACCGATGGTTGATTTCACTGACGAGGCTATCGGCAAGGCTCAGGGCCGCATCGCTCTCCAGATCCACGATGGCGGCGGTATCAAAGTGGAATGGAAAGATATTGAGATAGAACGTCTCTAAGAGGGCGTTATTATCGGTAGAGACTCCCGGTATTGCAGCCGGCGCACCTCTGAAGATTGCGCCGGCTGTTTTTTAAGGTCTAAAATAGTGGGACTTTAAGAATTTTTCACTAATTTTGCAGCCGAAAAAGAATACACGGTATGCCTCTATCAAGTAGCCAGACACAAGTAGCCTCAGAGACTGCAGGCCGACGCCCTTATAAATTGGGAGTTGCCCTGGGTGGTGGCGGCGCCAGAGGTCTTGCCCATGCCGGAGCGTTGCTCGCACTTGAGGAGGCCGGTCTTAAGCCCGATGCCATAGCCGGAGTAAGTGCAGGGTCGGTGATAGCGGTGCTTTATGCAGCCGGTGTACGGCCTATAGATATGGCTGATATCTTCAGCCGTCAGGGTTTCCGCGATTTCGCTGATTTGAGCTGGGGTAAGGGTGGACTATTCAAGATAGACAAGTTCATGCATCATATACTTGGCGCTCTCGGCGGCAAGCGGAGGATTGAAGAACTGAATATACCGACCTATATCTGCGCGTCAGACCTTGATAATGCCCGGCCTCATATTTTTGACAGAGGCGAAATTGGTCCACGTATGATAGCGTCGTGCTCAATACCGATAATTTTCCCACCGGTTAAAATCGACGGTGTGCATTATGTTGACGGCGGCGTGCTCCGTAACCTTCCTGCCTGGGCCTTGCGCGACAAGTGCGAGCGTCTGATAGGTATCAATGTGAGTCCGCTTGGCAAGAAGGACAGCTACAATTCGATTATCGATGTGGCCTTGCGCACTTACAATCTCATGGCCAAGGCAAACCAGAGCGAAGACATGACCTTGTGCGACCTGTCGATACAGACTCCGGACATAGCCAAGAATGCCGTCTTCGACCTTCGCCGCATCAAGGATCTGGTGCTGAGCGGCTACAGATCAACCAAGCAGGCGCTCAAAGACGCCGGATTAACCCAAGACCAAATCAAGTGAAAGATATCATGACACCGGAAAAGCCAATCATATACCAGCTCCTCCCACGCCTGTTTACGAACTATTGCGCGTCGCCTGTCGCCAATGGCACGCTTGCCGAAAACGGGTCGGGCAAGTTGAACGGCATTACCGATACGGTGTTGGAGTCGATACGGTCGCTTGGTGCGACGCATGTGTGGTATACCGGTGTGATCGAGCATGCTCATGATGCCGACTACAGTGCCTATGGTATCGCCCGACAGAACCCATATGTAGTCAAGGGTCATGCCGGAAGCCCGTATGCGATAACAGACTACTATGACATCGACCCTGACCTTGCAGAGGATGTGCCTAACCGTATGGCCGAATTCGAGGCGCTTGTCGAGCGCACTCATGCCGCCGGAATGAAGGTGATCATCGATTTCGTGCCCAATCATGTTGCAAGGCAATACTACTCAGATGCCAAACCGGCCGGAATAGAAGACTTCGGTCATGGCGACAACAGGGAGATGTTTTTTTGCCGTGACAATAATTTCTACTATATCACGCGCCAACAGTTCGCTCCGCACATCGACCTCGGATCGGGAGCCGGCGCTTATGTAGAGTTTCCGGCTAAAGCATCGGGCAACGATTGCTTCACGGCTTTTCCAGGCGTCAACGACTGGTATGATACAGTAAAACTGAACTATGGTGTCGACTATGGGGACGGCAGCCGTCATTTCGAACCTATTCCTGATACATGGTACAAGATGCTCCATATCCTGCGCTATTGGGCGTCGAAGGGTATCGACGGTTTCCGTTGCGACATGGTGCATATGGTGCCACTCGAATTCTGGCATTGGGCCGTGCCTCAGGTCAAGAGCCATTATCCCGGCATAAGTTTTATCGCCGAGATTTATGATATAGGGCTTTACCGTCCTTTTATCGAGTATGGCTGCTTTGATTACCTTTATGATAAGGTGAACCTCTACGACACACTCCGAGCCATAGAGACAGACAATTGTTCGGCGGCACGTATCACCGGCTGCTGGCAGGCAGTGGAGGGTATAGGGCAGCATATGCTCAATTTCCTCGAGAACCATGATGAGCAGCGCTTCGCGTCGCCATTCTATGCCGGAGATGCCCGTCGCGCCATACCGTCGCTTGCCGTAGCGACATTTATCAACCGCGGACCTATGATGGTGTACTTCGGCCAGGAGCTTGGAGAACCCGGCACGGATGCCGAGGGCTACAGCGGCTGCGACGGACGTACGACGATATTTGATTACTGGAGTGTTGCGACGGTGCGCCGTTTTCTTGCCAACGGTACTTGCAAGGGCAAGCTTACGGCGGCAGAGAAATCGCTCCGCAAGGAGTATGCACGCATACTCAAACTTGCCAATGAGGAGGCAGCTATAGCATCGGGCGATTTCTTTGACCTGATGTATGTGAACCTCGATAATCCGGGGCTCAATCCTCACCGCCACTATGCTTTCCTGCGCCACAAGGACGGGGAATTGCTGGTGATAGCCGTGAACTTCGGAGACAATGACTGTGAGATAGCCGTCAATATTCCGGAACATGCGTTTACGGTGCTCGGACTTGAGCGTGGCGAAGTTGCGGCCCGGGAGCTTCTCGGTGGCGAGAAGGGCACCAAATATCTGGGCAGCGACAGACCGTTCGAAATCAATGTGGCGGCTCACGGTGCTGCAGTGTGGAAGATCAAAGCCAAAGACTTCAAACGCCCCCAGACTAAACGCTGCTGTAAAAATAAATAAAGACCTGAAACCAACATCATATTCTATCCAATGGATACAAGCCTTCATCCCTTTAAGATTTTCGCCGGTACCAAGTCTCAGTACATGGCCGAAGAAATCTGCAAAGAACTCGGCGTAGAGCTGGGTAAAATGAAAATCGAACATTTCGCCGACGGCGAGTTCGAAGTGTCGTACGAAGAAACCGTCCGCGGTTGCGATGTGTACATCGTGCAGAGCACATTCCCCAACAGCGACAACCTGATGGAGCTTCTGCTGATGATCGATGCCGCCAAACGAGCGTCGGCCCACTCGGTAATCGCTGTAATGCCTTATTTCGGCTGGGCCCGTCAAGACCGCAAGGACAAACCGCGTGTGTCGATCGCAGCAAAACTTGTGTCGGATCTGCTTGTGACAGCCGGTGCCGACCGAGTGATCACAATGGACCTCCATGCCGACCAGATCCAGGGATTCTTCAATATACCCCTCGACCATCTGTATGCTTCGTCGGTTTTCATTCCTTATATCCAGAGCCTCAATCTCGAGGATATGGTGATAGCGACACCCGACGTCGGCGGCGCCAAGCGAGCCAACAACTACGCCAAGTATCTTGATGTGCCTCTGGTGTTGTGCCACAAGCAGCGTGCGAAAGCTAATGTAGTGGCCAAGATGACCGTGATAGGCGATGTGAAGGACAAGAATGTAATTCTCGTCGACGATATGGTAGATACAGCCGGCACTATCACAAAGGCCGCCGACCTGATGATTGAAAACGGAGCGAAGAGTGTCCGCGCCCTCGCTTCGCACGCAATCATGAGCGACCCGGCTTCGCAGCGCGTAACTGATTCGGGCCTTACAGAGATGATCTTCACAAACTCGATACCGTTTACGAAGAACTGCCCCAAGTGCACGATACTGTCGGTAGCCCGTCTGTTTGCGGATACTATCCGCCGTGTACACAGCAACGAATCAATCTCGTCACAGTACCTTATAAAATAAAGGTTTGGAGTCGTGTAGACTTCAAATCAAATATATATCTACGAGTGCGGCGCCCCTCCGGAACCGGCCGGGCACCGCACTTCATTTTTTCCAATAGTACAATGAACATCAAACACATTTTAGCCGTGGTAGCCACGGCCGCGGTAGCATGTAACGGCTATGCCGAGGGTTATCAGGTTAATACACTGAGTGCCCGTCAAAATGGTATGGGACATACCGGTACAGCCCTTAAATTAGGAGCTGAAAGTATGATCTTCAATCCAGCCGGTCTTGCATTTGAAGAGAATACAATCGATTTCCAAGGAAGTATCACCGGTATTTTCGCCCACGGAACGGCTAAGGTGGCCGGGACCGACTACAAGACTTCAAACGGGGCATCGACTCCGATGGCTTTTAATCTTGGTTTTAAGGTGTATGACAACCTTGCTGCCGGTGTGAGTTTCTACACTCCTTATGGCAGCGGTATCAAGTGGGGAGACAACTGGCCCGGAGCTGTGCTCAATCAGAGTGTTGACCTGAAGGCTTTTACTATTCAGCCCACACTTGCGTGGGAGATTGTTCCCGGCCTGTCGGTAGGTGCCGGCGCGATGATCACGTGGGGCAGCGTGGACCTCAACAAGGGTCTTGTGACGGCGGCGTCGCTCAATGGTCTGCTTGCGTCGATGAGCAATCCTTACCGTTTCAATGATACTCCGGCATCGATCAATCTTACAGGCCGCGCCGCCACGACGGTAGGTTTCAATGTGGGAGCGATGTGGGATGTCAGCGATAAGGTGACTGTAGGTGTGTCGTACCGCTCGGAGATGAACCTCAAGGTGAAATCGGGCGATGCAGCCTTGCGCTATGCCAATGAGATAGCCCAGTCGATACTTCAGGATAAGCTCAATGTGCTCAATGAAGCGAACTTCACGGCCGAGATGCCGGCACCGGCTGTTCTCAACTTCGGTGTGTCGTACAAGCCGATAAGCAAACTGCTCCTTGCCGCCGACGCGCAGCTGACGTTCTGGAACGTGTACAAGAGCCTCGATATCGATTTTCTGAGCGAGACACTCAAGCCTTATAATCAGCACCTTCCGAAGGAGTACCACAATTCGTGGACTTTCCGTGTTGGCGCACAGTATTCGCTTACGCACCGGATGGATATCCGCGCCGGCCTGATGGTGGATACGTCTCCGGTCAACGACAAGCACTACAATCCCGAGACTCCCGGCATGACCAAAATCGAGCCTTCGGTTGGTTTTTCGTTCTCTCCGGTGGATCATTTCACGATTGATGCGTCGCTGCTTTATGTGGCCGGCCTCGGTAAAGATAATGCATCGTGCAGCTATCCTGATCTTCTGAGCGGAACTGCGGCCTCTTTTACCGCCGACTACAAGGTGCATTCGTGGTGTCCGGCGATAGGTTTCCGTGTTAATTTCTGACACGCTGATTGTTAATTATTAAAAAATAGAGCAAAAGGCACGGGTAAACGCGTGCCTTTTGCCGATTTTTTTGTAATTTTGCCTTTCAGAATACCGAATTATGCACATACGCCAATATATCATATTGCTATTTACCGGGCTAATGCTCTGTAGTTGCGGCGAGTACCAGCGTGTGCTCAAGAGCGATGACGTCAATTACAAGTTCGAATACGCCAAGCAGGCATTCGAGCAGAAGAAGTACGTACAGGCTGCGACGCTGCTACAGGACTGTATTTCGATCTTCAAGGGTTCGGACAATGCCGAGGAGTCGCTTTATCTCCTTGCGATGAGCCACTATGAGAACAAGGATTACCAAAGCTCGGGAGTATATTTCAAGAGCTATTATTCGCGTTATCCGAAAGGCAAGTATGCCGAGGCAGCGCGTTTCTTCTCGGGCTACGGCTATTATCTCGACTCACCGGAGCCCCAGCTCGACCAGACCGGAACAATCAAGGCTATAGAGGAGCTACAGGCTTTCCTTGATTTCTTCCCACGGAGCGAGAAGGTGTCGATAGCCCAGAATGCTATTTTCGAGCTTCAGGACAAGCTGACACTCAAGCAGCTTCAGAATGCCCAGCTCTACTATAATCTCGGCAACTATATGGGTAACAACTACGAAAGCGCCGTGATAGTGGCACGCAACGCGGTGAAAGATTATCCGTACTCTAAGTATAAGGAGGATCTCGAAATGCTTATCCTCAAGTCGCGCTATCAGGAAGCGATCAATTCGGTGGATGAACGCAAGGCCGACCGTTTCCGCGACGTTATCGACGAGTACTATTCTTTTGTCAATAATTACCCAGACAGCCGCAACCGCGAAGAGGCCGACAATATCCTCAAAATCGCCCGTCGTTACGTTACAGAATAAGCGTCGACGCGCCTCTGTTCTCTCCAATCAATCAACTGAAAGAAAATAAATTCTCCGAAACATAGTTCAACATGGATTTCAAGAAAAGCAACACGCCCGTGACCACCGTCACCCGCGACATGATCGAACTCTCGCAGCAGACCGGCAATGTATATGAAACCGTCTGCGTCATCGCTAAACGCGCCAACCAGATCGCGGCTGAGATGAAGAGCGAACTCGAAAAGAAACTTCAGGAATTCGCCCCCTATAACGATAACCTCGAGGAGGTGAGCGAAAACCGCGAGCAAATCGAAATCTCGCGCTACTACGAGCGTCTACCCAAACCCACGCTCATAGCTACGCAGGAGTATATCGACCACAAGCTGTTCTTCCGCAAGTCAATAAAGGACCGCAGCAACAACTGATGCCTGTTCACTACGTCATACAGAGCCCCATGCCCACAGTGGCTTCGGGGCTTTGATTTTTTGACGGTGAACCATAGCGATGTTCGCTTGTTTTAATTGTGCACTACAATTCACCGCATTATGGAAAATTTCAGCTACTATTCCCCGACATTATATGAGTTTGGCCGAGGCGCCGAAGAAAAAGTAGGAATGCTCACCTTCCTTACGGGTGCGACCAAGGTTATGATCGTATTCGGAAAGAGCTATGCGAAAAAGAGCGGTCTTATCGACCGTATCGAAAACTCACTCCGCACGATTGGTATCGATTTTATCGAGCTGGGAGGTTGTGAACCCAATCCGGTCGATACTCTTGTGTACGAGGGTATAAAGAAGGGTCGCGCAGCGCATATCGACGGACTTATAGCAGTAGGTGGCGGCAGTGCGATCGATACAGCTAAGGCTATTGCCGCCGGTATTCCTTACAAGGGGGATTTTTGGGATTTCTATTGTGGCAAGGCGACTATCACGGAGGCCCTTCCGGTAGGTGTCGTGCTGACAATTCCCGGTTCGGGCAGCGAAGGCTCGGGCAATTCGGTGATAACCAAGACCGACGGAGCTGTGAAGATGAGCCTGCGGACTGACAGTATACTCCGTCCGCGTTTCGCGGTGATGAATCCCGAGATGACATTCACGCTCAACGCCTACCAGACGGCAGTGGGCATAACCGATATGATGGCGCATATACTTGAACGCTATTTCTCACCTTCGACACGTGTGGAGATCACCGACCGTCTTGCCGAAGGTCTGCTGATGGGTCTGATGGCAGAGTCGCCGAGGGTGATGAGCGATCCGTCGGACTATCAGGCACGTGCCAATATCGAATGGGCCGGAACGCAGGCTCATAATGGATTGTGTGGTTGCGGCCGTCGGGAAGACTGGACTTCCCACGCTATGGAGCATGAAATAAGCGCACTCTACCCACGGGTGCCTCACGGGGCCGGTCTGGCGGTTGTGATGCCGGCCTGGATGGCTTTTATGGCGCATCATAAGCCGTCGAAAGTAGCTCAACTTGGACGGCGTATATTCGGCGTCGATGAGCGCGATGACCGCAACGCTGCAATCGAGACGGTGGCGCACCTGAGGGCATTCCTGTCGACGGTGCTGCGTATGCCGGCCACGTTCAAAGACCTTGGCATTGACTCGCCCGATATCGACACTATGGTGGAACATCTGCACGCCAACAAGGGTGAGACTATAGGCGGATACTACCGTCTCACGGCCAAGGAGACACGGCAGATCTACGAACTCATGCTGGGAGAGCAGGAGTAGCTGCTTTTTGGGGCACGACTCGGAGAGTCGCGCTCCTAACGATGCTGTGCTTTTGCACGAGAGTTGCGCTCCTGACGATGCTGTGCTTTGGCACGACTCGGAGAGTCGCGCTCCTAACGATGCTGTACTTTTGCATGAGAGTTACGCTCCTAACGATGCTGTGCTTTTGCACGAGAGTTGCGCTCCTAACGATGCTGTGCTTTGGCGCGGCTCGGAGAGTCGCGCTCATATCATATGTGGAGGCGGAAGCCGCCCATTGCTGTGAAGCCGGGCATGGGGTAGCCGCGGTTTATGGTGTAGCGTGCGTTGGTGATGTTGTCGAGGGTGGTGAAGATGGAGAGGTTACGGATGATGTCGTAGTCGATCTTTAGGTTGAGCAGGGCGTAGCTTTGGGGTCTGTATGTTTCGTGGACGAACAGGTGGGCGATGCCTTTTATGTCGGCGCAGATGCGGAGTTGTTTATACGGACGCCAGTCTGCTCCGATGTAGTATTGGTGTCGCGGAGCTCCGGTTAGGTTGTGGAGTGAGGTGTGGAGGTAGCTATAGGAGGCTGAGAGTGTGAGGTTGTGGCGCAGGGGACTTGATATGGCGGCTTCGATGCCTTTGTTGATGAAGCGTCCTGTGTTTTCGTTGTGCATGTCGACGGTCTGGATGAGGTTGTCGCCTTTCGAGTAGTATGCAGTGAGGTTGATGTCGAGCCAGGTGGCGAAGGTGCGTGATATTGATGCTTCGTAGTTCCACATTCGTTCGGGGTCGAGATGTGGGTTGGCCATTTTGTAGAGGTAGAGTTCGCGGAATGAAGGGTTGCGGTATCCCATTGCGGCTGATGCTTTGAGGCGAATGTCGGCAGGGAGGGCTATTACAAAGCCTGCCTGTGGGATCCACCTGGTTCCGAATTTGTCGCTGTTGGCCATGCGGAGTCCTCCGTTGAGTATTATTTTTTCGCCGGCGATTGCTTGTGAATATGTCAGGTAGGGTGAGTATTCTGTTATTGATTTGCGAGATATTGTGCCTAAGTTTCCTGAAGATCCACCGCTGACTGGTATTTTGCCGGTGTATGTGTCGAAGTCGAAGCCGATAGTGGCAGCTGCTCCGGCCCAAGGGCGGAAGTTCTGGTAGACGATGATGCCGAAACGGTCGTCGACGCTGTGGAAGTGACGGGGATCGTCGATGTAGTGGTTGCCGTAGGTGTAGTAGATGCGCGCGGTGCCTCCGGTGTTGCGGTATGTGTTTGTGATGGCTGCGGATGTTTCGCCACGGGTGATGTTCTGGTGGTATATGTCGGTTGATGCCGGGTCGGATAGTGTAGGCCACACGGGATCGTTACCTCTGAAGTTGTTTATGGCATAGTCGGCGTATGCACTCCAGTTGTCGCTGAATGTGTATCCTATTTTGGCATATCCACCGGCCTGTTTGAAGTCCATGTTGTCGATATTTCCGTCGGTACGGTCGTATGATGCCGTGATGAGTGATGACAGGCGTCCGTAGCGAGCTGTGGCAGATAGGGTTGACAGCCATGTGTTGTAGGACCCGTATTGGCTTGTGAGGGAGGCATGGAAGCCGTCGTGCCGTGTTTTGCGAGTGATGACATTGATTGTTCCGGCCATCGCGTTTGAGCCGTAGAGCACGGATGCCGGACCGCGGAGGACTTCGACCCGTTCGGCGTAGTCTTTGTCGTAGAAGTCGGCGACGTGGTGGGAGTATATTCCTGCGAATTGTGGCTGTCCGTCGAGCATCATCAGTACGGCGGATGCTTTGTCGCCCCCGATTCCGCGCATCTTGATATGTCCGGCTCCACCGTTGCTAACTCCGAAGCCGAATATGCCTCTTTGTGTGACGAAGAGGCTGGGGACTTGTCCTGATATGGCCGAGAGGAGTTGCGTCGATCCTGAAGCCTCGAGCTTATCGCGCGAGATAACGCTGACCGTGTATGGCATGAGGTTGGCCGGGACGGATGAGTTCGACCCGGTGACGACAATTTCGGAGAGCATGTTGGTGGTGTCGTTGACTTCGGTGCTATGGCCGATTGCCGGAATGCAAGCGGCGGCAAGCAGGAGGTATCCTGATATTCGCATAACTTTATAGTTGAAATTGAGTTACAAAGTTAGCAAATAGGCTGATATTGTTGAAACCAGAATTACGTTTCTTCTTACCTTTTTTACGGTTTATGCCGTTGTGTCAGCGAGATATTGTGAGTCCGGCGGTGTTGGCTGTGATGATGTCGTCGGAGCAAGCGGAGATGCTGTTGTTGATGATTGTGACATCGGCGGCGTTTCCGACGAATATGCCGCATCTGTTGCCTTCGCCCATTATCATGTTGTTGCGGATTGTGATGCGCTGATGCAGGAGGCTTGAAGACGTGTCGTCGGCTTCGATTATGACAGAAATGCCAGATGCACCTCCCTGACTACCGGCACCGCTTCCGCAACCGAACATCATGTTGTCTTCGACGGTGACATCGCAGGCATGTGAGCCTTCGTGCCAGGAGGCTTCGGCGCCGATATGGATGGCTGTTCCGGTGCAGTGGCGGAAGATGTTGTTGCGGATCACGACGCCACGGGTCTTGACGAGCACGCCACGGGCGAGATGGCTGTTGACGACGCAGTTTTCGAATATCAGCTCAGGGAGCTTGGAGATGTTCATGAGGTAGTAGTTGTCGTAGTCGGTGGGCAAGGGCGCGGATAGTTTTACGTCGCATTCGATTGACTCCGGTCCGAAATTTACCTCCTCTACGACTGTTGTGGCGATGGGGCGTAATGTCTTTTTCTCCACGATTTCGAGGGTGTCGCCTACACCGGGAGCATCGATTACCTGGGCGTGAGTGTAGGTGCGAGCTTTGATCTGCAACCTGGCGTCGTTGCCGTCGGAGGAATTTACCGTCTGGTAATATCCGTGGACGTTTGTTGCATCGTCGCCTTGCCCTTCGAAGTAGCATCCTTTGAAATGGATGGTGCCGCGGCAGGCTGCGAAGTGGGTGGCGTCGGTGTTGGTCGATTGGGTGTATCCTGTGGACGGCCTTACCGACAGGTTTTTGAGCGTGATATCTTTGCTGTTGAAGCCTACAATTCCCATGCCCGGTTGGGAATGTATTGTGACGCGTTCGATGGTTGTGTTGGAGCTGTCGAGAATAAGTATCGCAGGGCGGAAATGGAAACAGTGGTTGACGTTGACGCGGCAACCTTTCAGGGCTTCGGAGATGTCGGCGTGGAACCTGACGGTGTTTCCGGTGAGTATTTCATGGCTTGGAAAGTAGAAAAGAGCCGAGGGGTCTACTCTGTTGCGGACGGGGTCCCATACAGTCATGCGCATCATCGGCAGGCCCGGCTTAATCTGTCGGGCGGAGTCGAAGATTACGTCGAACCAACCTTGACCAGTCTCGCTTATTGTGCCTGAGGAGAAGGGTTTGCGAAGGTAGTCTATTGAGAGTCCCTGGAGGGTGAAGTTGGAGGTGGCGACCAAAGACACCGGTTCCATCCATCCCTCGCACATGAGGGTTGCACCGTCGGCAATTACGGTCACGTCGGTTGCTCCGGAGAAATCGAGACCCTTGACATAGGGGAAATATGGTTTGAAGACGGTTTCTTCTACGTTGATGCCAAATTTACCTTCGCAAGCTTCGCGCTCGAGCCGCATGGCATCCTTGTCGGAAATATTGTATATTCCCGGCCGGATGAATAAGGTTGTCCCCGGGTTTTCGCGGCAGTATGCGGCGGCTTTCCGCAGGGCGGAGGTGTCGTCCTTGCCGTCGTCGGGTATGGCTCCGAACCGGTAGGCGTCGATTTGAGCGGCGCTACAGCAGAATATGATGAGAAAGAATACATTAAATAGCAGCAGTCGTGGGTTCATGGGTAGGTAAGGTTGGTGAGAAATATGAAATGAAGGAGTGTGCAAAGGTAGTGAATAATAGCTTGTTTTGCAACAAGGTCTAAACCAACCATGCTGTCCGGGTGTTATAATCAGTGACCGAAATACAAAAAAAGACTATTCAAACATCAATATATGAAAACTCAAGATAATCCATTAAGCCGCGAGTATGAGAAATGGCTTGGGCAGATGAGCCCGTTTGAAATCAAAAACGAGCTTATCAGCCTTGCGCAGGAAGATGCACGCAAGTCGAGCGCGACATATCTCAATGCCGGCCGAGGTAATCCTAACTGGATATGTTCGGATGCGCGAGAGGCATTTTTGCTTCTTGGCCAGTTTGCGTTGGATGAGTGCCGCAGGGTCCGCGACGAGGCTCCGGGTATCGCCGGTTGTCCGTCGAAGGATGGTATCGCCGACCGTTTTGAGTCTTTCCTGGCATCCAACACCACGGGCGAGGGCGGCCGGCTGCTCGGAAAGGCCTACCGCTATATGGTTGATGAACTCAAGGCCGATCGCGACGAACTTGCGCTGGAGTGGGCCGACGGTTTTATCGGCGACCATTATCCGACGCCTCCGCGTATACTCAAATATACCGAGGCTGCCATCCGTCCGTATATGGCTCAGGAGATGGGCAACCGCGCTCCGGGCGGCGGTCTTGATTATGACTTGTTTGCAGTGGAAGGCGGAACGGCCGGCATGTGTTATGTGTTCGATTCCCTTCAGGCCAACCATCTGTTGAAACAAGGCGACAAGATAGCGCTTATGGCTCCGCTGTTCACTCCTTATCTTGAGATACCGCAGCTTGACCGCTTCGGTTTCGAAGTGGTGAAGGTGAGTGCCAACAAGGTTGAGGCCGACGGCTACCATTATTGGCAGTATCCGGATTCGGAACTCGATAAGCTCCGCGACCCGGAGGTGAAGCTTGTGTGCCTCATCAATCCGTCAAATCCGCCGAGCTACCGTCTCAGCGACCATGACCTCGACCGCTTTGTCGACATCGTGAAGAAAGACAACCCCAATCTGCTTGTGGTGACCGATGATGTGTATGGGACATTCGCTACTGATTTCAAGTCGTTGCTCTATACACTGCCTTACAACACGATGTGTGTCTACTCTTTCTCGAAGTATTTTGGTGCTACCGGTTGGCGTCTGGCAGTCATCGCCGCCAATAAGGATAATATCATGGACAAGATGATTGCGGCCCTGCCGGCAGACGAAAAGGCTGATCTTGACAAGCGCTATGGCTCGTTGACTCTCGATGTGAGCAAGCTGGCGTTTATCGACCGTATGGTCGCCGACAGCCGCGATGTAGCCCTCAACCATACAGCCGGCCTGTCGACACCGCAGCAGATCCAGATGAGTCTGTTTGCCCTCAAGTGCCTTCTCGATCCCGACGATGTGTACAAGCGCAAGATGCAGGCTATGATCCACGACCGCCTGCAGGCTCTTTGGGAAAATACAGGATTTACAGTTCTTCCAGATCCGTTGCGAGTCGGGTATTATTCGGAAATCGACATGATGGTGTGGGCCCGTAAGTTCTACGGCGACGATTTCGCCGCGTGGTTGCCCAAGGCTCACGATCCGCTCGACGTAACGATGCGTCTTGCAGTGGAGAAGGGTATCGTGGTGCTCAACGGCTCTGGCTTCGATGGCCCAGATTGGTCGATACGCACTTCGGAAGCTAACCTCGACCGTGATGCATATGTCACTATCGGAAAGCAGATCCGTGATATTCTCGAAGAATATCATCAGGAATATATCAAAACTAACCCCCAGATAAAATCTTGAACAACATGAACATCAAGCAACAACAAGCAAACGCAGCGGCCGCAATATCGAAAGATGCCGCCCAGGTGAGCGCCGCCGCCGCCCGTGTGGCAGCCAAAGAGCAGGTCGAAGCTGCCAAAGAAGAACTTACACAGGATGCCGCTCAGGCCAAGTCGGGCGTGCAGTCGACAATCGACGCAGTGAAAGAGCGTGTATCTGATGCAGCTGATACTGTCCGCCAGAAAGTGGCAGAGCAGCAGGAAGACCCGGATTCGGTATTGAATCAGGCTAAGGATAAGGCTTCTGATATCGCCGGCAAGGTGAAAGAAGCGACCGGAAATATCGTCGATAAAGCCGGCGATGTGCTCGGCGGTCTTGCCGACAAGGCCCACGACCTTGCCGACCGGATGGGTAGCAAGTAGTATATAAACGATTGAATAAATGTCGTTTCGGGGTGATATAAGACCCCGGAACGGCATTAACTATTTATCGTGATATTAAAAAAATCTATTAATAAAGCTTAAAAGCATGTTTTTGAACATAAAAATTTTTTGCAAATATTGCATTGTTGCAAAAAAACGTATAACTTTGCAAAAACTTTATAAGCCTGCGCGCCACCTTCTTAGATCGTTTATTATTTACAAAATCCCCATATTGGATCTAAGCAAAGGCAAAGGTCCGGCAGCGGTCAACGTCGCGACGACAGTCGGCCAGCCGTATCTGTCAGACTTCTAAAGGTAAGTAAGTATGATATAATCTATATGCACAAGAGTCTATAGGATGACTCAGTTGAATCACAAATCATGCCTTTTGGCTTAGGTCCTGACCACGTTGGCGAAACGAGTTTGGGACTTTTTTTTGTATATACACGGAAAAATAGGTAATTTTGTCCCTAACAACCCGATGAAACAGATGCTGAAACTGATACGATATGCAATAGCCGTGCTTGCGATCCTGACAGTGACCGGAGTCCGGGCAGGGATCAATGCCCGTTCGGGCGCGGTACGCGACAGCCTTGAGGCCGTGTTGCCTTCTCAACATACTCCCGACGACAGGATACGGACATTATATAATATATTCGACCTCTCGGTAGAGATGTCAGACCGCGACCATGCTCTCGACCGCCTTTACAAAGAAGCTTCGGCAGCCAATAAGCCGGAAGTCCAGCTCGATGCGCTTGTGCATCTGGCCAATATCCACCGCGACAGCGACTCAATCCTCGCGAAGATCGAAAACGAACTTGAAAAATTTGTTGAAACCGACCAATGCCGCGAAACCAAGCTTTTCGTGGCTATGTCGCGCAGTGATATCAGGTCAAAAACCGACAATAATAAAGATAACCAGAGCCATCTCGGCATATTGTTCAAGCGCGAGAACATATCTCCATCGTCCGACCCATACGAACGGGCACTGATGCTCTATACCCTTTGCACGCATCTGTCGAAAACAACCCGTGGCGAGTTGCTCGAGGAATATGTCTCGAGGCTCGAGAAACATATCAGCGGCATGAATTTGCCATCTGGGTGGGTTCGAAATCTTATCTACACGCGTGCGGCTCCGGTGTTTACCAACAACCAGAATTATAAAAAGGCGGTCGAGATCGATAAGAAGATGATCAATATCATCGACTCGCTCTCCGACATCTATGAGTCTCAGGGACGCCCATACCGCGATCTCGCCACATCGCGTTTTTCGTGTTACCGGCGTTTGCTTGGCAATTACAAAGGTTTGAGCGATGGAGAGGTGGAGTTGATTTACAGGCGCATACTGGAGTTGGCTAAGGAAGATGTGAGGGTTGCCAACGATCTCAATGTCGTGGAGCGCAGCAAGATTTTCTATGACCTCGCCACCGAAAATTACGCCGAGGCAGTGAAAGGAATCAAGCGGCAGATCAATAATCCGGCTAATAAAAACTACAGGCTCTACTTTCTGAATGCTCTTGTCGAGGCCGCCGAGAAGACCGGAGATAAGCAGACACAGCTCGAGGCTGCTGTTGAACTCAATGGTATGTGGCGCGACGAACTTGAGCGCAGGGCAGCTGAACGCTTCCGCGAACTTGAGATAATCTATGATGTCAACGACCTCAAGGAGGCTAATGCTGTTGCTGAGAAAGAGCGTCTCGAGAGCCGGACGAGAGCCGTGCGTATTTTTGCGGCGGCTCTGGTGGTGGTGATAGTGGCGATGATATTGCTGCTTGTATCGCTTTATCGCAAGAACCGCAAGATAAAACAGGTGGTCGCCCAGCAGGCACGGACGGCAGGACGTCTGCGCTCCGAACGTAATGAGTTGCGTCAGGCTCAGCAGGAACTGATAGTAGCTCGCGATAAGGCCAAGAGCGCTGACAAGATAAAAACAGATTTCATCGATAACATGAGCCATGAGGTGAAAGCCCCCTTGTCGGCGATTGTGGAATATTCGAAGGTCATAGTGGACTGCGTGCCTGAAGATAAAAATCCGTATCTGAAGCGTTTTGCAAATATTATCGAACTTAACAGCAAACTTATCATGACTCTTGTGAACGACGTGCTTGATATCGCATCGCTCGAGCATGGATCTATGAATGTTGCCCTGAGGCCGTCGAGTGTATACGAAATGTGTGTTTTCGCCCTCGACAATCTTTTTGAGGAGGAAGGTGTGACCGGCAAGGGGGTGAAAGTGGTTTTCAATACTGCCGGCCGTCAAGATGCTGTTGTCAATACCGATCCGCAGCGTGTAGCCCAGGTGCTGATAAATTTGCTCGGAAATGCAGATAAGTTTACCGACAAAGGTACGATCAGCCTTGAATTCGAGCATGACAAAGAATTGGGAAAGGTCGAGTTTATCGTGACGGACACTGGTATAGGTGTGGCAGAAGGAGAGGAGGAGGCCATCTTCTCGCGTTTCCATCAGCTCGACAGCTCGGCTTCGGGATGCGGTCTGGGCCTCTATATATCGCGGTTGTTGGCCAAACTACTCGGTGGAGATGTAAGGCTCGATACCAGCTACCGTGGTGGCGCCCGTTTCATATTCACCATATCAGACAAAGCGTAAACCCATGCGTCTCTATCGCCTGTGGACCGGTTTTGCCGCTGCTGTCGTCATGGTGGCGCTCTGTGCGTGCAGCACTACCAAGCATGTCCCCGACGGGCAGTATCTTCTCGACCGGGTGACTGTGGATGTCACCGACCGCAATGATGTGAGCGAGACCGAGCTTTACAACTTTCTCCGACAGACACCAAACCACAAGGTTCTCGGCTTTGCGAAACTGCAGCTTGCGACCTACAGCCTTTCCGGACGCGACAGCACCAAATGGTACAACCGGTGGCTGCGTCGTGTCGGGCAGGCTCCGGTAATCTATGATTCCACACTCACCGCCGCTTCGTGCCGTCAGTTGCAGCTTGCGCTGGTCAACAGCGGCTATCTCGATGCCAAGGTCGAGGCCGATACCGTAAGCCGGCCGGGCAAGAAGCGTATCGATGTGCGTTACCGCATCGTTGCCGGCGAACCTCACCGCATCGCTGTCATGGGCTACAACATCACCGACAATGCAGTGAGACGCATCGTGCTTGCCGACACTGCGTCGTCGGGTGTGCGCCCCGGTATGCTCCTCGACCGCAATGCTCTCGACGAAGAACGTGGACGCATCACACGTCTGCTGCGAAATGCCGGATACTATGACTTCAACCGCGAATATATCAATTATACTGCCGATACCGTTGCCGGCAGCAAACTTGTCGGTCTGACGCTCAATCTTCACACCCCAGCCGAAAAGCCCGGCGGTCATACGGCTCTTGCCTCGCTTGCCGATAGCCTTGGCCTCAGCTCACGCAGTCACCACAGCTATAAGGTGAACAGTGTGACCTTCGTGCTGGCCGGCTTGTCGGATACTATAGGTGGTAGCGAGCGAGATACCTTGATGTACAATGGTGTCCGCTTTATCTATGGCCCCGACCGTTATATCAGGCCCAAGGTGCTCGACGAGATGTGCTATATCGAGGCCGGGAAGCCTTACAGCGCGGCAGATGTGGAGCGTACTTATGAAGCGTTGGGTCGTCTCGGAATTGTGCGTTACATAAATATCGACATGACTCCGGCCGGCTCGGATGGAGATAACGGCCTTCTCGATGCCACTGTGTATCTGGCCCGTAATAAGAAGATGTCGGCTTCGGTAGAACTTGAGGGTACAAACTCCGAGGGAGACCTCGGCTTCGGCCTCGGACTCACTTACCAGCACCGCAACCTTGCCCACGGCTCTGAAATGCTTACTGCAAAACTGAGGGGCTCGTACGAAAGCCTGTCGGGTAATTTAGATGGGCTGATAAATAACCGCTATACCGAATTTGCCGGCGAAGTCGGGGTCACTTTGCCTCGCTTCGAGTGTCCGTTCCTGTCGAAATCGTTCAAGCAGCGTCGTCTGGCATCCACCGAATTCACTTTCTCAGCCAACTATCAGGAACGTCCCGAGTATACGCGTATCATCCTTGGCACAGCGTGGAAATGGAAGTGGCAGCACCAGCGTGCCGGCTACCTTCGTCGCCAGACCTACGACCTTATCGATATAAACTATGTGCGCCTGCCTCGCTCGACAATAAACTTCATCGACGAGATAGCGCCTACCAACCCATTGTTGCGCTACAGCTATGAAGACCACTTCATCATGCGCATGGGATATACATATTCGCGCACTAACAGGCGTCTGCCTTCGGCGACAGTCAACGCCCTCGCTGTACAGCCGTATGTCACGAGCCTGCGTCTGTCGGTAGAGATGGCCGGCAATCTGCTCTATGGCATATCAAACCTTGTGGGTCAGAAAAAATCGTCGGGAGTATATAAAATCTTCGGCATACAGTATGCCCAGTATGTCAAAGGCGAGGCCGATTTTACTTATGCCCGTAACTTCAACAGCCGTAATTCGTTGGCTATGCATGGAGGCGTGGGTATAGCTTATCCTTATGGAAACTCGTCGATGGTGCCGTTCGAGAAGCGATTTTATGCCGGAGGCGCCAACGGCGTGAGGGGTTGGGGTGTGCGTACGCTTGGCCCTGGTGCTTACGATGCCCGTAACTCGGTGACCGACTTCATCAACCAGTGCGGCGACATCAGGCTCGACCTCAGTGTGGAGTACCGTGCAAAACTGTTCTGGGTCCTCGAGGGTGCATTGTTTGTCGACGCCGGCAATATATGGACCATCAAGAAGTATCCCAACCAGCCCGGCGGCGAATTCCGTTTTGATAAATTCTATAAACAGATAGCGGCGGCCTATGGCCTCGGATTGCGCATGGACTTCACTTACTTCCTCCTTCGTCTCGACCTCGGTTTCAAAGCCTACAATCCGGCGATGAACCAGGAGCGGTGGCCGATAATCCATCCGCGGTGGAGCCGCGACGCCAATTTCCACTTCGCTGTCGGTTATCCGTTCTGACAGCGGCAGATTTCAAACATCAAACATCATACAGCCTTGAAAAGTTATGTCATATTCGACCTCGACGGCACTCTCCTGAATACTATCGACGATCTCGCCGCCGCCACCAATCATGCGATGCGTGTCATGGGTTTTCCTCAGCATGGGCTATGGGTCTATCCAAACATGGTGGGTAACGGTGTGAAAAAGCTCATCGAACGTGCGCTTCCCGACGATCAGCGTACGGAGAAGAACATAAACGATGCGTTGGCGCATTTCAAAGAGTACTACGACGAGCATTGCTGCGACGCAACAGCTCCTTATCCCGGTATTGCCGATTTGCTGGCCGACCTGACGGCAAGGGGCATAAACCTCGCGGTGACGTCGAACAAATACGAACAGGCCGTTACAAAGATCATCGCCAACTATTTCCCGGAAGCCAATTTCAGGGCCGTCCTTGGCAATATCGACGGAGTGCCTCGCAAGCCCGACCCGTCGATTGTGTTCAAGGCTCTGTCGATGTGCCCTACACCCAAGGCAGAAGTACTGTATGTTGGCGATTCGGGTGTGGATATGGAGACTGCCCGTCGTGCATGTGTAGAATCGTGTGGCGTCACATGGGGTTTCCGGCCCATCGTCGAACTTCAGCAGGCATATGCCGACCATATCATATCGACCCCGTCGCAGATTATCGACCTGATAGAAAAGCCTTGACGGTGCGGCAGTTTGCCCCGTTCAGAAAAATTGCGTATTTTTGCGCCATAAATATATGCATATGAAATGTAGCGGATGCGACAATGCTGCCGGTAACAAGGCTCTTGTCGATGAAATTTTGCAACTTAAAAAAGATAAGAAAGCAGTAATCCTCGCCCACTATTATGTAGACGGTGTATTGCAGGATATTGCCGATCATGTCGGCGACTCCCTTGCTCTGGCTCAGAAAGCTGCCGATACGGCACGCGACGCCGATATTGTGGTGATGTGTGGCGTGAATTTTATGGCCGACACTGTAAAGGTGCTGTGCCCGGACAAGAAGGTACTTGTGCCCGATGCCGCCGCCGGATGCTCGCTGGCCGACAGTTGTCCGGCCGACGAATTTGAGGCTTTCATAAAGGCTCATCCGGGATATACTGTGATATCATATGTCAACACATCTGTCGAAGTCAAGGCGTTGAGCGATGTGTTGGTGACATCGGGCAATGCCCGTAAAATCGTGGATTCTTTCGCCCCCGATGCCAAACTCATATTCGGTCCTGATCGCAATCTTGGCGCCTACATCAATTCCGTCACCGGCCGCGACATGTTGCTTTGGGATGGTGCCTGCCATGTCCACGAACGCTTCTCTGCCGAGTCGATAGCGGCGTTGAAGGAAAAATATCCCGGGGCTCCGGTCCTTGTCCACCCGGAGTGCAAGCGTCCGGTGGTGTTGATGGCCGATAAAGTGGGCTCTACTGCAGTGCTCCTCAAGTATGCCCTCGACAGCGACAGCGATACATTTATTGTCGCAACCGAGAGCGGTATCCTGCACCAGATGCGCAAGGGTGCGCCTCACAAGATATTCATACCGGCTCCTCCGACCGACAGCACCTGTGGTTGCAACGACTGCAATTACATGAAACTCAATACCCTCGAGAAGTTGCGCGACTGCCTGCGCGATGAAACCAACGAGGTCAAGGTCGATCCTGAACTGGCGGCCAAAGCCATCAAACCGATAGAAAGAATGCTTCTGCTCAGCAAATAATATGGAATACAATCACAAAGAGATAGAGCCGCGGGTGCGGCAGTACTGGAAAGAAATTGATCTTTACCGTGTCGACATCGACAAGACCCGTCCTAAATTTTATGTACTCGACATGTTCCCTTATCCTTCAGGTGCCGGCCTTCATGTCGGTCATCCCTTAGGGTATATATCGAGCGACATATATTCGCGATACAAGCGCTTGTGCGGCTTCAATGTGCTTCATCCTATGGGCTTTGACGCATACGGCTTACCTGCCGAGCAATATGCCATACAGACCGGCCAGCACCCTGAGGTGACAACGACCAAGAACATAGCCCGTTATATCGAGCAGCTTGAGAACATAGGCATGTCGTTCGACTGGAGCCGACAGATACGTACATGCGATCCCGGTTACTACAAGTGGACGCAGTGGGCGTTCATCAAGATGTTCGGCTCGTACTACGACCGAAAACTCGACCGGGCAATGCCCATCGAAGAGCTCGAGAAGCATTTCGCAGCCTCAGGTACAGAGGGCGTAGATGCCGCCTGCACCAAGGAACTGTCGTTTACAGCTTCCGATTGGGCCGCCATGACCGACAAAGAGAAAGCCGACACTCTGATGAACTACCGTCTTGCCTACCTCGGCTATAGCGTAGTGAACTGGTGCCCGGCCCTCGGCACTGTGCTCGCCAACGATGAAGTTGTCGATGGCGTGAGTGAGCGCGGAGGTCATCCGGTGGAGCAGAAGAAGATGTGGCAGTGGTTCTTGCGAGTGTCGGCATATAGCCAGCGTCTGCTCGATGGTCTCGAAAAGATAGACTGGAGCGACTCAATAAAAGAAACTCAGCGCAACTGGATAGGCCGCAGCGAGGGTGCGGAGATGCACTTTAAGGTCGACGGCCGTCCCGAACTCGACCTCGAGATCTTTACCACGCGTCCCGACACAGTGTTCGGCGTTACCTTTATGGTGCTCGCTCCGGAGAGCAAGCTTGTCGATGTGCTCACCACTGAGGAACAACGCAGCGCCGTAGACGAATATCTCGCTTCTATCCGCCACCGCACAGAGCGCGAGCGTATGATCGACCGTCGGGTTACAGGCGTATTCTCGGGCAGTTATGCCATAAATCCGCTCTCAGGCAAGAAAGTGCCCGTGTGGATCAGCGACTATGTGCTTGCCGGCTATGGTACCGGTGCCATCATGGCTGTGCCGGCCCACGACAGCCGCGACTATGCTTTCGCCCGTCATTTCGACCTGCCGATAATTCCTCTTATCGAAGGTGCCGACGTGAGCGAGGCCTCGTTCGACGCTAAAGAAGGTAAAATGATCAACAGCGCAGGCCCTGGTCTCGACCTCAATGGCCTCGATGTCAAGGATGCTATAAAGGCTGCTAAAAAATATATCGAAGAAGCCGGGATTGGCCGTGTGAAAGTTAATTACCGTCTGCGCGACGCTATCTTCAGCCGTCAGCGCTACTGGGGCGAGCCTATTCCGGTATGCTATGTCGACGGTATAGCCAAGGCATACGAAAATCTGCCCCTCGAGCTCCCGGAAGTAGATAAATATCTGCCCACCGAGACCGGCGAGCCTCCTCTGGGCCGCGCGAAGAACTGGAAGACCCCCGAGGGCTATCCTCTCGAACTCAATACCATGCCCGGTTTCGCAGGCTCATCGGCCTATTATCTGCGGTATATGGATCCGCACAACGACGAAGCTCTTGTGTCGGAAGAAGCGAATGCCTACTGGCGCAATGTCGACCTCTATGTCGGTGGTAGCGAACATGCGACGGGCCACTTGATATATAGCCGCTTCTGGGATAAATTCCTCTACGACTACGGGTATATCTGTGAGGACGAGCCTTTCCGCAAGCTTATCAATCAGGGTATGATACAGGGACGGTCGAACTTCGTTTACCGCATCAAGGATACCAACACTTTTGTGTCGCTCGGCCTCAAGGACAACTACGACACCACTCCGCTGCTTGTAGACATAAACATGGTCAAGAACGATGTGCTCGACACCGAGGCTTTCCGCAAATGGCGGCCCGAGTTTGCCGACGCAGAATTCATAACCGAGGACAACGGCAAATATGTGTGCGGATGGGCTATCGAGAAGATGTCGAAATCGAAACACAATGTTGTCAATCCCGACGATATCGTGGAGCGTTACGGTGCCGATACACTTCGTCTCTACGAGATGTTCCTCGGCCCGATTGAGCAGAGCAAACCTTGGGATACCAATGGCATCGACGGTGTGTTCCGTTTCATAAAGAAACTATGGAGCCTCTATTGGCGCGGAGACGAATGCCTTGTCGACGACAGCGAACCGACTCCCGAAAACCTCAAGAGCCTCCACAAGCTTATCAAGAAGGTAACGGCCGATATCGAGGCGTTCTCGTTCAACACTTCTGTTGCAGCTTTCATGATATGTGTCAATGAGCTTGCATCGCAGAAATGCCGCTCGCGTCAGGTTTTGAGCCAGTTGTTGCTCCTCCTTGCTCCGTTTGCACCCCATGTGAGCGAAGAGCTGTGGCATAAGGCTATAGGCAGCGATACATCCATATTCAATGCCTCATGGCCCGAATACAACGAAGAGTATCTGAAGGAGAATACGGTCACGATGGGTGTATCGTTCAATGGTAAACCGAGGTTCAACATCACCGTTGCCGCCGGGACTTCCAACGCCGATATTGAGGCCGCTGCGATGGCCGACCCTGCCGCCGCCAAGTGGCTCGAAGGCAAGACGGTGCGCAAGGTTATCGTCGTGCCCGGCAAGATTGTGAATATCGTTGTAGGCTGATGGCAATAATAAGGGCAGCAGCGCGTTAACCATATACTATAAGTACATGATGAAACAGATTGTCTTCGCTACAAACAATGCCCATAAGCTCGGAGAACTCCGGCGTATGCTTGCCGGTCGTTTTAAGGTCGTCGGTCTTGCCGACATCGGTTGTCACGACGATATACCCGAAGATGCCGACAGTTTTGAAGGCAATGCTTTGGCAAAGGCCCGTTGGGTACTCGACCGCTACGGATTCGACTGCATAGCCGATGACTCAGGCCTTGAGGTCGATGCACTCGGAGGCGCTCCGGGCATACACAGCGCACGTTTTGCCGGTGCCGGTCACGACGATGCGGCAAACAATGCGCTCTTGCTCGAGAAGCTCGATGGTGTCGACAACCGTTCGGCCCGTTTCCGCACGGCCATAGCTTTGGTCCGGAAGGACTGCGAGCCCATGTTTTTCCACGGCTCGGTAGAGGGGCGTATAATCGACGCTCCCCGGGGTTCGGCAGGTTTCGGCTACGATCCCCTTTTCGTGCCCGATGGGTGGAGCAAGACTTTCGGCGAGGCCGATGCCGGCGAGAAAGATGCAGTGAGCCACCGCGGCAGGGCCGTAAGGGAGCTGTGCCGTTATCTGTTCCGCCAGTCCTAATACGATATTATTGATCTATGATAAAAAGAACTCTTTTTCTCCTCCTGTCCTTGGTCCTGCTTGTTGGAGCCACAGAAATGTCGGCCCAGCAGAAAGTAGGACGGTGGACAGTATACCCTTCTGTTGGCGATAGCTTCTCGCAGATTATCGAGACTCCCGAACGAACGTATATGCTGTCGTCGCCTTCGTTGTTCTCCCTCTCCGACGACGACAACGAATGCTACTCCTACAACTCGTCCAACAGGCTCTCAGATGTCGACCCGGTAGAATTTATAGCATATAACAAAGACCGGAAGTACCTGCTTACTGCCTATGCCAATGGTAATATCGACCTCCTTTACGATAATGGCAAGACTGTCAATATGTCGGAGATCAAAGATGCCGGTATCACCTCTGCCTGTGGTATTTTGTCGGTGGCATTTGCCGGCGACCGCATTTATATCGGAACAGAGTTCGGCCTGGTCGTATACGATGGCGAACGACACCTTGTGGTCGAGTCGGGCATATATAACCGTCCGGTGAACAAAGTGTTTGTCATGGGCGATAACCTCATGATTATTGTCGGTGGATCGGAAGTCTACTTTGCACCTCTCGGGCAAAAGATTGTCAGCCTTGATCAATTCTCGGCGATAGGCAACATCAAAGGCACCAGTATAGAAAAACTCGACGATAAAACGATACTTTACACCATCGCCGGCGACAGCAAGGTGCACAAACGGGTATACGACTTCGCTGCCAAGACGGAAGTTGGATCAGTCCTGGCGACTATCGGTGGAGCCGCCGCCGAGCTGGGTGTATGTTCTTCCGGAGTCTATAGCGTAGCCGGAGGCGAGATAAGTGTATTTGCTCCCGACGGAACCTCCGAAAAGGTCCGTATGCCCGAGGGTTATGCCTCGGCCCGTGTCTTTTTCAACGACCTTGCCTCAGTATGGGCTGTGACCGGCGAAGGCGTGTCCCGGTTCGACCTCTCGTCCGATACACCGTTGATGCTCATGCAGCCCTTCAATCCCGAAGCTATTACGACCGAAATACCGATGAAGATGCAGTGGAGTGCCGACGCAAGCAGATTGTATGTGTCCAACTTCACATATTCTTTCATCTACCCCTTCTGCGATTTCGACAATTATAATGCCGTATCTAAAACGTCGATGATAGAAGACGGACATATCTCCGATGTCATGCCTTCCGAAGTCATACCTGATCCGACTTGCCATAAAGATTTCACCTATCTTCAGAGGGTAAACAACACCAAAGGGATGGTATGCGGTAATGTCGGCATAGCTGTCGACCCCGACGACCCCGGCATCTATTACCTCGCAAACTGGTTGGGCGGTTTATTTGTGATAAAAGATGGCCAGTGCTACAAGCATATAAACCCGTCGAACAGCAATTACAACACCGGTTGGAGCGACGGCATAGGTTTTATACATATCGACCCCTATGGCAACCTGTGGGCGAAGCCGATTGTCGACGACGAGACCGGCGGAAACAACTACTTCATGGTATTGCCGGCAGCCAAACGCCGCGACATACTCAACGTGACAAAGGACGACTGGCTGGCCATGCCCGTTTCCGGCTGTGTCACAAAACGCGACCTCTTTATCACCAACTGCAAGAAAACACCTGTCAATATATTCACTGATGGTGGTTGGGAACCGACTCTGTATTTCCAGTCTCACAACAACACGCCCCTCGACTTCAGCGACGATAAGATTGTGGCAGTGAAGCATGGACAGCTCATCGACCAGACCGGCAAGGCTGTGACTCCCCGGCATTTCGGATGTGCTGTCGAGGACCACGACGGAAAAGTGTGGATCGGAATGCATATCGGTGTGGTGGTTATCGACAATCCTGCCGATGGCCTTAAACCCAACCTTACCGTGCGCCGTCCTGTCGTGGCCCGAAACGACGGCACTGGTCTTGGCGATTACCTTCTCGACACTCATGTGGTCTATACTATCGCCGTCGATGCATCCAACCGCAAATGGTTCGGTACCAATTCCGGGGCATATCTCGTCAGCGCCGACGGCACCGAGATAATAGCCCATTATACAACCGAGAACTCACCCCTGCCGTCAGACGAAGTAGGAGCGATAATATGCGACCCGAACAGCAACAAGGTATACATGGGCACTTCAAACGGTCTTGTGTGCTACGACAGCGACTCGTCGCCGGCGGCCGACGATTATTCAGGGGTATATGCCTATCCCAATCCCGTCCGCCCCGAGTACACCGGGTGGATAACAGTGGCCGGACTGATGGACAATTCATTGGTTAAGATCGCCGACGCCGCCGGCAACGTCTTTTATCAGGGACGGAGCGAAGGCGGCATGGTATCATGGGACGGTTGCGACCCGGCCGGCCGACGTGTCAAGTCGGGCGTTTACTTCGTGTTCGCCTCGCAGAGTAACGATGGTGCCTCAAAAGGTGCTGTCGCCAAGATTTTGGTTATAAATTGATGTTATGACACCTTCTACACTCCACTATACCGACAGCCGCGACAAAGCTTACGGAGTCGCAGGCATGGCTATAACCCTCGTCGCCCTCGACGGGGAAGACTTCTTCGCCGGTATCGACCTCGATGCGCCGGCCGGAGAGCATCTGATAATGAGCCACGACTATGGCGTGCGCTGCAATCCGCGCATGTCGGCCAAAGTCGTATGGGAGCAGACCCTGCGCGAACTGCGCCTCACCGCCTCGCTCGCCTTGGCCAATATAACATGCCGGCGCTATCTGTTAGCTCACATGTCGGTACGTCCGGCCGAGCTCGATGCCCTACGCGATGCCCTGCGTCATGATGCCTCAGTGCATCTCGATATGGACGGAGACGAGGCCGACAGTATCTTTGAAGAATGCCGGAGCTATGCCGACCGCTTGTTCCGCCACCACGGAGTGGCCGATATTGCACATAATTTTGCCGGACGCCTGGCCGACAGACATCAGATGTCGGGACGCGAAGCCCTTGAGATATTGGCTTCATTAGGCCTGCAATAAAAACATACTTAAAGTATAAATACATAACTATGTCGACAAACACAGTAGACAAGGAGCGCAAGGTCACAACCTCGCGCCTTATAGAGATGAAACGTCGCGGCGAGAAAATCGCCATGCTCACCGCATACGACTATTCGATGGCCAAACTCATCGACGAGGCCGGCATCGACGTGATACTTGTAGGCGACTCTGCCTCGAATGTAATGGCCGGAAACATGACAACCCTTCCCATCACGCTCGACCAGATGATATACCACGCCAAGAGCGTTATAAAAGGCACAAGCCGTGCTTTGGTGGTTTGCGATATGCCTTTCGGCACCTATCAGGGCAATCCGTTGGAGGCTCTGGCCTCGGCTGTGCGTATCATGAAAGAAAGCCATGCCGAAGCCGTGAAGATAGAAGGCGGCAGCGATATCCGGGAGTCGATCGAGCGTATCCTTTCGGCAGGCATTCCTGTTATGGGACATCTCGGTCTCACACCGCAATCAATCAACAAATTCGGCACATACGCCGTGCGTGCAAAAGAGGAGGCTGAGGCTCAGAAACTTATCGAAGATGCCAAGATGCTCGAAGAGATTGGTTGCTTCGCTATGGTGCTTGAGAAGATACCGGCAACACTCGCCGCACGTGTCGCAAGCGAGGTGTCGATTCCAGTCATTGGCATAGGTGCCGGTGGTGGGGTCGACGGTCAGGTGCTGGTGATGCACGATATGCTTGGCATCAACAAAGGATTTTCCCCTAAATTCCTCAGGCGCTACGCCGACCTTTCGTCTGTTATAAACGACGCCGTTGGCGCCTATATCGACGACGTGAAGACCGGAGACTTCCCCAACGCGACAGAGCAGTACTGATATCAGTTTATCAATAAAACAGACGGGTTTACAGGTGAGTGGCATATACCACAGAGCCTGTAAACCCGTCTTCATTGCAAACCTATACGTTGCTGCAAGGATATAGGCCGCAGCGTTACCGTCATATCGATATCGACACGCCGCAGGTGAGCGACCGCGGAGTCGACGGGCCGTAAATATAGCCCGAGTCGCGCAGATAGCCTGTGTCGAAGTCGCGTTGGTAAGAGTTGAATATATTGTCGATGCCGACATTCACGTCAAGATCGACACGGTTGAAGATCTCGAAGCAGTATGTCAGCTTGAGCGAGGCATCAAAGAAAGTCGGAGTTCTCACCGCTACATCCACCGGTGTACCCGAGCCTTCGAGGTGCTGCACGGTCATCGGGCCTGTAAGTGTGCCCGTGAGCATAGCCTTGAGCTTTTTTGTTATCTCGTAGTTCGCAGTCAGATAACCATAGACATCAGGTGTGCGGAACATCTTTTTCTCCGGTGCCACATCTGGGTTATCGCTCCATACCTCCGGCTTTTTGTAGCGGCTGCGCTGCAAGGTCACTCCTCCCTGCACATCGAAGTGGCTCGAGAAAAACGCCTTTGCTTCGATATTGATACCCATCACTGTCGCTCCCGAGCCGTTGTAGCGCTCGAGGATGGCATTGCCGGCTGCGTCAGGTTCGTCGAGCTGGCGCAGGGCAAACACATCGCGGAGGTCTGTATAGAAGCCTTCGACAAGAAGATTGGTCTGTACATTACCGAAGCGGTGGTACATATCGGCCGAAACACTCACGCTATTCGAGCTTTCCTGCTTCAGGTCAGGGGCAAGTACGGTCACAACCCTCTCGCCGCCGACTATCGCCACATGCATGTCTTCATCGTAAGCCTGAGGAGCACGGAAGCCGGTCGAATACGAAGCTCTGAAATTGATATTGTCCGATGGGTTGAAGCGAATGTTGGCTCGGGGCGAGAATATAGGATTGCCTATCAGCGAGTGTTTGTCCAGACGGCCGCCGACCAGGAAACCCCAGCGCTCGTTTTTCCATTCGTTCTGAAGGTAGGCGCTGTAGATATTTATTTTCTGGAGCATATTGTGGTCGTAGCCGATGGTGATATCGTGGAGGCGGTT
This sequence comes from Porphyromonadaceae bacterium UBA7176, assembly GCA_002491245.1. Lineage (GTDB taxonomy): Bacteria > Bacteroidota > Bacteroidia > Bacteroidales > Muribaculaceae > CAG-873. The sequence goes on along the minus strand of DKVO01000020.1, from coordinate 39,982 downwards.
GTGCGAGTATTCCAGACCGGCGACAAGTTGTGCCGGCATGAAGAGGAAGCGGTCCATGCTGTGGTTCCACTGGCTTCCGGCGGTGACAACTATGTCTGAAGTGCGGCCATAAGCGTTGGGGTCCATTTCCGAGCCGTAATAGCTCTTGCGCTTGGTGTCTTGTGTCGCTGCGAAAACAGCCACATGGTCGCGGCTCTCGCGTAGCCACAGGTCATATGATATCTCCCCTGCATGTATGTTGTGGTCTGCCTCCTCGGCCACCATAGCCATGTGGGGCACAAGGTCGAGCTGGTCGCCGCCACGCCGGTACTCATGAGTGTTATGGTACTCGGCCGACACCCGGGAGTGGTCTGTCGGGCGGATGAACGTACGCGCCCCTACGGTTTGGCTCTTGAGAGCCGCAATCTCGGTAAATCCGTCGCCGTCGTGGTCATAACCGTCGCGGTAGCGGCTCTGGCCATAGACCATGATGCCGGCCTTGTTATTGTCGGTCACGACAGAGGCGTTGAGAGTCGTATTGTTGTCCAGCGAACCCGAGATGCCGATAGAGCGGAGAGTGTGCGACAGCATGGCTGTGTTCACCTGGGGGTCCTTGGTGATGATGTTGATAGTGCCGCCTATGGCCGACGAGCCGAATAGAGCTGAACCACCGCCGCGCATCACCTCTATGCGGTCTATCATATTGGCAGGGATATGCTCCAGACCGTAGACGCCGGCAAGCGCCGAGAACACCGGCCGCGAGTTCATCAGTATCTGTGAGTAGTGTCCGTCGAGGCCGTTGATGCGCACCTGTGTGAAACCGCAGTTCTGGCAGTCGTTCTCTACCCTCACGCCAGGTTGGAAATCGAGTCCTTCGGCGAGGGAACAGGCTCCGACGTTGAGCAGAAGCTTGCTCGATGTCACGTTAACGAGCGAAGGGCTTTCGCGCCGTTTCGTCTCGGCTTTCGATGAAGTGACCACCACCTGATCGAGCATGAAAGCATCGGGGCGGAGGTTGAAATTGACCTCGAGGGTCTGCTTGGCTTTTATTTCTACGGTCTGCTGTTCGGTTACGAAACCGGTATACGACGCCGACAAGGTATATTTACCCGGTTTGAGGTCGCGTATCACATAGTGTCCCGATGCATCGGTGAGGCATGAGAGACTTGTGCCCGGAAGGCTGATGAGGCAAAATGGCAGATGCTCGCCGGTCTCGGCGTCAATCACATGGCCGTTGATGTTGGCGTCCGTGCCCGGAGCTGTCAATGCGTGTGCATATGCAGGCATAATCATAGCCAAGGCTATGATTGCAATAAGTTTAAATGTTGTCATGATTGGTCTGTTGTCTTGATAATACGTCTCGGAGGGGAGAGGATTACGACAATAGACCGGAAGGAGGACCGCGGAGATATGACGCAGGTATGCAGGGCGCGACTGCTGAATAACTTTCCTGCGGTTTGTCGAAGGTCCAATATGACTCTACTCTGACAAGAACGAGAGAGTCAGTCCCTTCAAAAACACTTGCCGAAAGGTTGAAATTGGCGATCAGTGATGCTGCGCCTGCGTTGTGGCTATGGTTTGAGTTCGGCAGATAAGGGTGGGAGTGGGAGTAGGAGTTCGTACCATCAGTGTGGATGTGCGTGAAGACCGTGTTTGCCAACATGAAGTATACAAACACGCCCGTTAGGAGCACAGCACATATGTGACGGAACTTCTCTTTCACTTCTCGTCCTGAATATTTTGCAAAATTACAAAAAAATCTTCACATGAGATAGCATAGGAGTAAATCCGAGAAGATTGGAAGTGTCCGACATCAATAAGACATAAGAGGGGCAGCACGTCGCCGCGCCGCCCCTCAGTACATTTGTCTTAAGCTTATCGGTAGAGCACCTTGCTTGTGGTGTTGCCTTTACGGACGATATATATCGTTCCTCGTTCAGGATTTGCCACGCGGATGCCCTGCAGGTTGTAGTAGACAGCCTCGGCATTCTCGTCTGCCATGATATCTTCTATGCCCGAGCTTGTCACATTCATCAGGTCAGTGTAGAGATAGAGGTTGGGGAATGCCGGGTTGGTCATCACGCACATCACTCCGTCGTATGTGAGGTTGAAGGTCGTAACGCCATCTTCCACAGTATATTCATCTCCTGCCACAAGTTCTTCGCCGTTCATGTTGCCGTCACTGTCAAATTCAGGTACGCCGACAAACCAGCGGAAAGTCGTCGCATGATCACCAACTTTAGCCTGAGCCGACAAGTCTACCTTGCCGTCGACACATGCCGCAGCTACAGGGCGCTGCGAGCCGTAGTTGTAGACGGCGTATACCGATGAACCGTCGGCATTGAATGCTGCCGGAAGTGTGGCGAATGTAAACGAATTGACTACGAGCGACAGCGTGCGCAACTGTTTGAGAGGAGTCAGGTCGATGCTCTCGAACAAGTTATGTCCAAGGTCGAGTTGGTCGATATTGGGAGCTCCGGTGAAATCGATGCTGCTCAACTGGTTGCCGGCGGCGTAGAAGAGCCAGAGGTTACGGTTGTTTTCAAACTTGACCTCTGTCAGCGCGTTCGAGCCGGCATAGAGCTGGGCAAGACGGCTGAAGGGGCTCACATCGAGGGTTGTCAGTTTGTTTCCGGCTACGTCGAGTGTGGTGAGGTTAGTGTAACGGTCGAAGTCTTCAGTTCCGGTGAAAGCATTGCCTGAGAGCGACAATTCCTTGAGCTTATCTGTGTTCTCGGGCAGGATGATGCTGCTAAGTCCGGCGTTATACACCATTATACCGGTAGCATCGACGAGTTTGCTGGCATCGAAAGAGTTCATTTTTGCTCCGCTCACCGAGAATACTGTGATATGCTCGTCGGTCGTGTAGGTATACACCTTGACTGTGGCTCCGGCGATTGTCGTGCCGGTGAAGTAGCGGTAGCTGGTGCCGAGTACATATTGCTCCACAGAGCTGCCGTTGCCGCTCCAGTCGATATATACTGCTGTTCCCTCCTTGTCTGAGGTAAGCGAAATTTCTACCTTCTGGCCTCCGGTGGGAGTCTCGAAACTTGCAATCAGATTGGTCGGCATCGCGGCGGCTTCCATCACTGTCGTGCGCAGGGCTTTATTGCCTGCAAACTCAGGGAACGCCGGATTGGTCATCTCGCAATATACCTTTTTACCAACAGCCGGGGCGAGGAACGAAGTCGCTCCATCGGCGATATTGTAATCGGTACCTTCGGTGAGAGTGACGCCGCCATCGGTTTTCCATGTGTACACTGTCCCTTTGCCGTCAATCACGCGGTTCTGGTCCGAAAGATTGGCGCCGGGAGCTTTGTCCGGCATCGTTATCATTGCCTGGGGTGCGTAGTGGTAGGTCTGAGTGGTTGCCGGTGCCTGAGGAATGTTCGTGAACGTGAAGCAGTTGTTGCTCAGGTCGAGGTAATTCATGCCTTCCTGGTCGGGAAGTATGATTTCGGTCAGCTTGTTGTGCGACACATCCACACGGTCGGCCGTGTACATGTAGGCGGTGTTGATGGAGGTGAGTTCGTTGTAGCTGATGTCGAAATCTACAATGTTCTCAAACTCCTTGTAGTTGAACTCCGCTATCTTGTTATGGCTCAGGTCAAGCGATTTTATCGAACGGGTATCGTTGAGGGTCACGCTCTTGAGCTCGTTGTCACTCAGGAAAATCTCTGAGAGCATGTTCTTGGCCGAAACACCGTTGATGCCTTCGAGGGTGAGACCCGACAGGAAGTGGTTACTGCTGAGATGGAGGGAGCGGAGGGCGCGGTTGTACTTGAGGTTGATGTCGTAGAGTTGCGTATCGGAGAGACGCAAGTGCTCAAGCTCGGTGGCTGCCTCGAGTTTGATGCCGGTGAGGTAAGCTCCTTCGATAGCGAATGCGGTCAACACATCGCCTTCAGCTACGAGTATCTGCACATCGCCAGAGCCTTTGCGGATAAATTCGGCATTGATGGTCTCTGAAAGGGCTTCGGTGGTCACGGTGATGTCGATGATGCTGCCATCGCCGGGGTTGACAAATAGTTTCTTAGGTGTCGAGTCTGAAGCTCCGCGCAAGCCGGCGCTCATCAGGATTGTAGTGCCGTCGCCGACTATGGTGCCGAACTTCACAATCTCCGACGGCTTGCCGAAAGCATCAGCTGTCTTGGCCATGAAACGGGCTGTCTGGATTGGTACACCTACAAAAGCGCTGTTGGCGAAAGATAGGAAGAGAGAGTCGGTCGATGCTTTTTTGAGTGTCACCTTGCCGTCGGCATAGTCGTAGTATGATTCATCGAGCTTGGTGTTGCTGTTAGATGTGGCGTTGTAGGCATAAAGCTCGCAGGTGGTGGTGCTGCCGGGGCGGAGCACTTTGTCCGACAGGTCGATTACCGACCCGACTGCATATGACTTGGCCACCTCCATCGCACGCTGCTCATATTGGTAGTCGTACCAGTTTTGGTTGGGGGAAGGAAGGGTGGCGAAAGTGAAGTAGTTGTTGCGGATATCGAGAGTCGACAGGCGGCTCAGGTTCGACACGTTGAGTGTTGTGAGCTTGTTGTAGCCGAGATAGAGGTTATCGATATTCGGGTTTTTAGACAGGTCGATATCTGTAAGGTTGTTGCCGGTGAGGCTCACGAATGTAAGCTCAGGATTGTTGCTCAGGTCGATAGCCGTGAGTTTGCGGTCGGTGTTCATAACGCCCGAATTGTGACCTGCATAGAACTGGGTGAGCTTGGTGTTTTTCGAGATGTCGATATTGTCAATACCACTGTCCTCGATATTGAGGATACGCAGATTGGAGTTTTCGCTCACATTAAGATATTCGATAGGACAGAGTTCCACGCACAGACGCTGCAGATTAGGGCATTTCGACGGGTCGAGGTGGTTCAGCGACATGTTGTGGTAAGCATCGAAGCTCACAAGGTTGGGATAGCTTGTGATGTCGAACGACTGGTCGATATAGTCGATGATATCCACCTCGAGTATCATCAGGTCGGGATGATTGTCGCCCACCACAAGAGGAGTCTCGGGAGTGAAGGGGTTGTCGGTGAGGTAAATGGCCTGGAGCTTTGTATATTTCGACAGGTCGAGGCGCTTGAGGGCATTATGTTGCAGGTCGATGATTTCGAGGTTTGTGCAATCGCCGAAATCAATCCACTCGATATATGCACCTTCGCCGTCGAAGTAATCGACGAGGCTGGCATCACCGTAGATTTTGACGATACCGTCCTTATCGACGTTGCACGAGATGCTTGTCGCCTTGATGCCCGATGCCTCGCTGTCGAAGATGGCCGGCTCGATTTCGACCTCGCCGCCTACGCCACCGCTGCATTCGTAGTCAAACCACGCCTTTGTGGTCGAGCCCATGCGAATGGTGAAGCTGTTGCTCGAACCCTGCACGTCGTATATGCTGGTCTTGAATGTGATGATAGGCTGCTCTTCGGCTGCTAATGAGCAGAATACCGTCATCAGTGCCAGTAGTGCCGGTAAAATTCTTTTGATTGTTTTCATTTTACTATGATTTTGCGTTTATGCTGGTTATTCACACATATGATGTATACACCTGGAGCGAGACTCGAGGTGTCGGCGGTGAGTGTATCGCCTTCCGATGCGCACTCCATCGCCAAAGCTCCCGAAACGGAGTAGATACGGGCTTCGACAGCCGATGCTCCATTGACAAATATCTCGAACACGCGGCCGTCACCCTTGAGCATCAGCACATCGTCGCCGGCTGCAACGTCGGTGATGCCCGATGTCCGGCGCAACACTTCCTTGAGGCCTGCGTAGGCGTCGAATTTACCGGCTCCCCATTGCACAGGATTACCCGATACTACATCTTCGTCACGTACTGCTGTCGTGGCGATGATATCCTTTATGTCATCGTTGGTCAGTGTCGGGTCGGCCTCGAGCCAGCAGGCTATCGAGCCGGCTACATAAGGTGTGGCCATAGAGGTGCCGCTTGCTGGTGCCCAGTAGTTGCGGCGTCCGTCTTCGTTGGCAAAGGCGGTGAGCCCGGCCTTGTTGATCTTGTCTGCTCCGGCATATTCTTCGTAGTAAGAGTTTGTCGACGAGATCACGGCGGCGCCGGGAGCGCAGACGTGGGGAAGATTGCGTCCGTCGGCCAGAGTGCCGTACGACGAGAACGGCGTCACCTTGCCGGCCTCGAACTTGCCTTGGTAGTGACGGCGGTGTCCGCTGAGGTCGCCGTAGCTGTCGCGTGTGTTGTACGACCCCACTACGAGCACGTTTTCTCCGCAGGCCATATCTGAAATCGAGCCGTCGCAGCTGCCGTCGTCCCATCCGGCGATACCCATGTTGCTCAGCTGGGAGTAATCGATTTCGTTGTAGCACTCTATGCGTTGTCCTGGCTCACCCTCTACGAGGAAACCGAAGATATAATTGTCGTCCTGCGGCGTGAGTCCATACGACACCAGACCCATGTACTCCTTCGAATATGGGTCGACGTCATATCCGACGCCGACATAGCCGGCATAGGCTTTGTTGAGCTGTGAGCTTACGATTTCGTTTCCCTCTTCAACGTAGTCATTCGAGCTTACGAACCATTTGCCTGTTCCGGCATCAGCATCAGCATCTGGGGTCATTCTGTAGGCTATTTGGCTGCGTTTCTTGTTGTAGGTCAGGGCTGTGAGCTTGAACGGCTTGTCGCTGAATATATGGCACAGGCCGTAGAGGAATCCTGCCGGTATCACCTGTCCCGACGAAGTGTACATAGGCTCGGTGATGATCGACTCGATGAAGGTCTTTACCTCCTTGTCGCTTTCTGTGAGGTTTTTGGTCACTGCCAACGGTATATCGCCCTCGTTGCCGGCTGAAAGAACGATGAGTGTCTCCTTGGCCGCGAGGTCGAGAAACTGGTTCATCAGCGCCTTGGGGCTGTGGCTGTTCACGTTCGAGCCAAGCGACAGGCTGAGCACCATCGGCTGTTGTGTGGCATAGCGGTAGTTGAGCAGCATATCGATGCTTTCAGCTATGAGTTGGTCCATCAGTACGGTCGTACCGGCCACAAGGTCGGCTCCGGTGGCCACGCCGTAGTAGGGATTGTCGACTTCCTTGATTGTGGCAGTCGTATTGTCGTCGTTTTCTATCGACGCATTGATTTTGCCTTTGTATGAGCCGCCAAGTATGCCGAGGGTATGGGTCGCATGGAAGGTCGCTTCGGTATCGGTGGTGAAGCGGAAGATGTTGTCGCGGTCGTAGGGTACGCCGGTCCAGCCGCCCTCGGCCTTGTTGTCGATGTATATATGCGTAAGGAATGCCAGGCGCGAAGTCCCGTCTTCGTTGCGGAAGTTGATATGGTTGGGGTCGAGACCTTCGTCTACGATTGCCGCTATGACACCCTTGCCTGTGTAAGGTTGGTCGAGTTGGTATGCGGTATGCATCTTGTCGACGCCTGATGCAGCTCGTGCCTTGTCCATCGTGTGGCGTACGCGGCGCGACACTTCGAGCCGCTCGACGCAGGGCAGCGATGCCACGCGGTCGAGTTCGGCCGTGGCAACGCTTACAAGGGCTATGTCGCCACGTACCGACGACACGTACACTCCTTCTGCCTCAAGGTCGGCCCGTGTGAATCCTTGGGCTATTTTGGCAAAAGCGAGGGTTGTGGTGCTTTCTTGTGTAGAACGGCTTGCAGCAGCGTTGCTGCGCTCCATGCGCAGGTACATGCGGTCGCTGAGGCTCAGTTGGCCCTGCATTGTTGTCGACAGACCAAGCAGCACCCCGGCCAGACTAAATTTTATAAATGTATTCATTGACGTGATAAGTATGAATGTAGTAAACCATCATAGGAGCGCGACACAAGTATCGCGCTCCTATGGTAGGTTATGTATGTATTATTTTACGTATACCTTTTTGCTGCCTACGATGTAGATACCGGAAGGCAGACCTTCAGTGCTGTCGCCTACGCGGATACCCTGAAGATTATAGACGTCAGACGGTGCGTTGGCTCCTGCAGTGATATCCTCGATGCCGTCCTGAATAGCCTCAACTTTGAGAGTGCTGTGGGCTTTCGGAGTAAACTCGGCGGTGTTCGATTCATCGAAAGTCAGAGGGGTGTCACCAAGGGTGGCGGTGTAGACTGAGGCATCGGGCACGGTGAGGTGATATACAGTGCCGGCGTGGGAGGTCGAGGGCATCGCGAAGTCGCTGATAGTGGTGAGGTGGTCGCGGCGTACACTGATACCGTCGGTCTTCTCAGGCATATCGAAAGCAAGATCGTAGCTTTCAGGCTCCTTGTTGATGAACACTTTGATCACATCGCCATCTGCCGGGTTGAGTTGGTAGGTGTACGAGCCCTGGTTCTCTGGCTCGGCCTTATCTCCGTTGATATACACAGCCGGGCTGGCGCTTGAATCCTTGGGATAGAAGCCAAGGCTTATCGGAAGGTCGACATTACCGAATGTAAACATGTTGTAGCCGTCGGTCGGGTTGGCGACAATCTGCGTGCGTTCGTGGTTGAAAGACAAGAAATGTGAGTTTGCGACACCTTCGACATAGAGAACGCCATTCCAGTCTCTCGTGATTTTTTCGGTGACAATCACGAACTTATCGTCCTTGTTGACTTGTGTATAGATGTCGTAGCCGTTGTAAAGTTCTATATCATTTCGCTTGACAGACTTAAGAGTACCGATACCCGTAGCCTTGATATAGATGGTGATTGAGCTGCCGTAATTATCTTCTTCGAATTTAATGTCCTGAGTGCCTGCACGGAGCGAGAAGGGAGAAGAACTGCTGTTACTCAGACCGATTGTCACGTTGGCCGGGTCGTCGATGTCGAACGAGGCTGTGAAGCTGCCCGGTTTGCGTGCATGGATCTTGATGTGTGTGTCAGCGGTAGCGGTGAAAGAGTAAGGCGAGTAGAAATAAGTAAGTGTCTGGGCCCCGAATTCCATCTTCTCGAAAATGTAGGAAGAGGTGAGCGCTTCAATCTCCACTTTTTCGCCGGCGTGGGCTTTGAATGATTTGGGGTCGGAAACAGCTACTCCGCCAACTTTTACTGCGCTGACAAAACCTTCTGCCCCGGGCATTTCGGTGATGGTGTAGTTGTAGTCTACATCCGGTGCCTTCATCGATACCTCCAGTGTGCTTCCGTCGGTATACTCAAGGTAGTAGCTGCCGTATTGTTCGGGCACATCCTCTCCGTTGAGCTGTACTTTGTAGAATACATCTTCATAATTATTCTTATACAGAGTGGCTGAAGCTTCTTTCTCAGGATCAAATTTCACTACGTTGTTTGTCTCCGTAAATGTCACAACGCGGCTGGTGCCATCGAGGCGTAGTCCGAATTTTGTAGGTTCGTCGCAGATCACGGTCAGTGTGGCTGTGCGGTTTTCGACAAGGTTCGAAGTTGTTACTTTGTAGTACTTGTTATTTTCGTCGAAAGTGCAATATGCCTGATTGCCATAGATTGATGTAAGGGCGGTACCATCACGCTTCACGATGCTCGCGATGCCATAATCGCTCGATACGGTTTCGATATTAAGACTGATACCATAACCATACGGGTCATCTAAGTCGAGAGTGTTCTCTCCATCCGTAAGGTCGATTGTCTGGCCGAATGCCGACACTCTCACGCGGTCGGCATGGTCGATATCCAGAATGTATTCTGCTGCAAATCCGGGTAGGACAGCCATTACAAACATTAAAAAGAATGTGTAAAAATGTTTCATAAAGTATGATATTTGATTGATTTATTATGCTGGGAAATGGAATGATACGGTGTCGTATGCAATAATTGTGCTTTCTGGCGGCAAAACTACTAAAATTTGGCCTCTGTTGCAAATTTTTTTAAAAAAGTTTTTGTAAAAAATATATTTTTAGCGTCTTAATGGAGCCTATTATGTCAAAAAGAACGGTTATGGCGCATAATTGTGGCGGTCTGTAATTTTACTATTTTTGATGTGGATTTGGTGGTAGACATCGTGAGGGATTCCGTTGCAAAGTTTATTAAGTTTAAGTAACTTTGCGACTGAAATCCAAACAATTCCGTGTCTATGGCGAAAATCATAGTTCAAAATACAAACATTACAATTATCTCGGTTGACGGTGATGATTACATTTCGTTGACTGATTTAGCTCGCCACAAAAGTGATGAGCCAAATGCTGTTATTGCCAATTGGATGCGTAACCGCAACACTATCGAATACTTAGGTGTTTGGGAACAACTGTATAATTCAAATTTTAAACCCACCGAATTCGAGGGGTTTAGAATGCAGGCCGGGCTCAATGCCTTTACCTTATCCCCAAAGAAATGGATAGAAGCGACCGATGCCATAGGAATAATTGCAAAATCAGGCCGTTATGGGGGCACATATGCACACAAAGACATAGCGTTTAAATTTGCGAGTTGGATTTCTGTTGAATTTGAACTATATATTGTCAAGGAGTTCCAGCGGCTCAAAGAGGAAGAACAAAAGCAGTTAGGTTGGTCTGCAAAACGAGAACTGTCTAAAATTAATTACCGTATCCATACAGATGCTGTCAAGCACAATCTTGTACCGCCGGAGATTACCAAGGCACAAGCAAGTATCATCTATGCAAGCGAAGCCGATGTATTGAATGTGGCTATGTTTGGCATGACCGCTAAACAATGGCGTGATGCCAATCCTGAGCTCAAAGGGAACATTCGCGATTATGCGTCAATCAACGAATTGATTTGTCTGTCGAATATGGAGAATCTCAATGCCGTGTTCATCGAGCAGAGAATGCCACAATCGGAACGATTAGTCAAGCTAAATCAAATAGCCATTCATCAGATTCATGTTTTGGAAAGTGGCGAAAACGGCCGTAAACTATTGAAGTAGCTTTAATAGTTTTTTATACCCTTCCTTTATCGTCTTTGTGTTGGTCTGTAATTTTATTATATTTGCAACAGAAATGAAAAACAGGCTTTACATATCGATTTTTACCGCCGCTGCCCTGCTGGCTGGTGCATGCGGTGGAGAGGAGAAAACGACACCGGCCGACGCCTTGGCAAGAGTCGGAAACGAATATCTTACTGCCGGAGAGTTGAGCGTAGTAATCCCTGCTGGTTTGAACCATGACGACAGCACAACTTTTGCAAAAGCTTATATCCGCGACTGGATCGACTCCAGACTTATTGAGCGTGTCGCGGCCGCCGAAGTCGACTTGGAGCAGATCGACAGGCTCGTGGCGCAATACCGCGACGAACTTATCATGAGCCAGTATCGTCGCGCTATGGCTGAGCAAGCTGATAACGAAGATTTTGCAGAAGACTCCCTCAAGGCATACTACGATGCCCATAAAACCGATTTCGTGCTCGAACGCCCCATGCTCAAAGGCGTATATCTTAAAGTGCCTACCGATGCTCCGAAACTAAGCCAGATCAAGCGGCTCTACCGTTCAGATAAACCAGACGACATCGACAAACTCGAGAAAGCCGCCATCGGCACTGCTATTCATTACGATTATTTTCGCGACACGTGGATCGATATGGAGCAGATCGAGACCAAGATACCTGTAGACTTCCCGGCTGCAGGTGCGGATATCGCTCAACGGCGCTATCTCGAGACCGATTACCAGGGCTTCACTTATCTCTTGAGTGTGTCCGACTATCTTGCTGCCGGTTCTCCAATGCCATTCGAGGCAGCAAGACCACTGATACGCGAACGGATGCTGAACCTCAAGCGACGCGCCTATGACAGCCGCTTGCGCAACGACCTCTACAACCGCGCCCTCGACGACGGCACTCTTGTGGTGTATTAGTTTGTTGTTTGGGAGTTTGACAAAAAGTATTATTCAAACCACAAACCACCGACTCCCCCAAAAACTACTTCGACAGAAGCTTCTTGTATGCCTCCGGGTCGAGCAGGACAGATTTGGCCTGAAGATACTCCTTGTCGCCGGGCAACATTCTGGCTACTCGCTCTGCCTCGTTGTAGTAGCGTGAGGCAAGCTCGGCATCGAGGATATCGACGATTTGACGGCGGTTGAGATCCAGGTCGTGGTTAAGGTCATGCTTGAGCATTCCTGACAATACTTCGAACTGTGCGGCTACCGAATCTGTCATATAACCTTCTATCTCAGCAGCTTCCTTAAGGTATTTCATCGCCGATTCGCACTGGCGGTCATATTTGAAGCGTGCTGGATCAATGAAATTTTTAAATTCTTCAAATACCGCATCAGTCACCAGAGTGTCAGGAGCCTGGGGGTGTTGGGCGTATTTCTTGTTGGCGAAATCGAAAGCCCACATATCGGCGAGGATATTGTAGAGCAGGCGGTTTGTCTTTTCGCCTTCTACCTTGATGTCGGGGCTGATACCTCCTCCGTCGCGCACGATGCGACCGGCCTTGGTGGCGAACTCATGGGTAAGGCTGTCGGGGGTGCGCACGGGACTGCCGTCATCGTTGCGGTGCGAGTAGTCGAGGGCTTGGATCAGACGTCCCGAGGGGATGTAGTAGCGCCCGGTGGTGATTTTGAGCAGATCGCCGTAGGGTAGCTGACGGGGGGTCTGCACAAGTCCCTTGCCGAACGTGCGCTCGCCTACAATCACAGCCCTGTCGAGATCCTGCATCGAGCCTGCAAGTATTTCTGAGGCCGAAGCGGTAGAGCCGTCGGTGAGGATAGCCAGTGGTATGGACGTGTCGAGCGGACGGGTAGTAGTCTTGTATGTCTTCACATCGTTTTTTGCTCGGCCCTTGGTGCGCACAATCTCAGTACCTTTGGGCACAAAGTTCGAGGCAATCTGCACAGCACCCTCGAGGAGGCCACCACCGTTGCCGCGCAGGTCAATCACGATACCTTTGAGCGACGGGTCCTTGAGCATTTCAGACACGGCTTCGCGCACACGCCGGGCCGACGATTCGTTGAATGTGGTCAGACCGATATAGCCTATGCCGTCGGAATCGATGCCGGAGTAGGGCATGGGGTTGACTTTGATGTTCTCGCGGACGAAAGAGAACGACAGCAGGGAGTCTGCCGCATACGGACGGCGCACGTCGATGGTAATGTCGGTGCCGGCCTGTCCGCGCAGGCGCTTGCTCACTTGGTCCACCGGCATGTCTGGTGTAATCTCCTCGCCGTTGATTTTGAGGATTATGTCGCCCGGACGGAGGCCTGCACGTTTGGCCGGCGAGCCGTCCTGAGGCTCGTTGATGATTACGTCCTTGCCGCGTTTGGATATCACGGATCCTATGCCGGCATATTGGCCAAGCGATATCGACATAAGCTCATCCTGATCTCCGTCGGGGTAGTACTCGGTGTAAGGGTCGATCTGGTAGAGCAGGGCATCGATGGTGCGGTCCATGATCTGGCCGGCATTGAGGGTGTCGACGTATTGGGTCTCAAGCTCTTTCACTATACTGTTGAAAGTGTTGAGCTTTGAGGCGAATCGGTCTTTGCGTGCGGCAGAAGAGTCGGCGCACAGGCCGGCTAAAGGTATGGCGGCAAGGGCTATTACGGCTAAGGTACGGTTCATTTAATCAAATTAATAACAGGCAGGCCAACGTGGAAGCCTATTTAAAGAACAAAATTACAAAAATTTTTGTTGTGTCTTGCCGGCCGATAAACGATTTAGGTTAAATTAAGTGAATGGATGGGTTTGGGAGTTTGGAGTTTAGAAGGTTTGGGAGGTTTGAAAGTTTGATGGTTTGGAAGTTTGACAAAAAGTATTATCCAAACCTCAACCTCCAAACTCCCTCTCACTTCCTCCATACTGCGAAAATTTCTAAAGATTTGTTAACAGCACGTCATTTTTGACTGCTGTTTTGTTAATTATGAACGCTAAAGGCCGTAACTTTGCAAAATTAAACCGAAGATGAGATAATAATGTCCAATATACTTACCAATCTGATAAGCCGTCAATTAGAGCGTTATGGCTCTGACCGTGAGGCTTACAGCACTATAGATTACGACGGACGCCGTCTTGTAGGATGCGGCTGGGGCGAATTTGCTGATGCCGTGGGCAAGGTGGCCTGCGCTTTCGAAGTGCTCGGCATTGAGCCGGGTGATATGGTGGCCGTCTTCGCGCCAAATTGTAAAGAAATACTGCTTACCGACTTTGGCTGCTATCGCAACAGGGCCGTACCTGTGTCGATTTATGCCACAAGCAGCCCGGAGCAAGTCAAATATATCGTCAACGATGCCGGGGCAAAAATTATTGTCGTAGGCAACCAGCAGCACTATGATGTAGCCAAAGCTGTGGTGGCTGAGTGTCCGTGCCTCGGAAAGATAGTCGCCATCGATCCCGAAATACGTTTTGATTCAGACGATACCGGCAGTCTGCGTTTCAGTGAATTGCTCGACCTTGGTAGCCGTGCAGGCGAAGGCAGTCGTGCGGTTGTGGAGCGCCGTACAGCCGAAGCCTCGCCCGACGACATCGCCACGCTGATCTATACATCAGGTACGACGGGAGAGCCAAAAGGCGCCGTGCTGCCCCACAGCTGCTTCAATGCAGCCATCGAGATCCATCACCGCCGCCTCGACATGCTCAGCGACAACGACACTTCGGTATGTTTCTTGCCCCTGAGTCATATCTTCGAGAAAGCGTGGACATATTTCTGCCTGAGCGAAGGTATGAAGGTGGCCATCAACCCCGATCCGCGCCGGATACAGGAAGGTATCGCCATCGCGCGGCCTTCGTGTATGTGCAGTGTGCCGCGTTTTTGGGAGAAAGTCTACACTGCTGTCCAGGAGAAGATTGGCTCGATGAAAGGTGTGGCGAAGATTATGGTGGAGCGTGCCCTCAAAGTAGGTGCTCGGCGAAATCTCGACTATGTCCGCCTCGGGCTCAAGGTGCCGGCATGGCTCGAGATGCAATATAAATTTTTCGACAAGCAGATATTCAGCAAACTGAGGCACACCATAGGGGTGGAGAACGGAAATATATTCCCTACCGCCGGCGCTCCACTGTCGGCAACGATTACCGAGTTCCTCCATGCCTGCGGCATAAACATCGTGATAGGCTACGGCCTCAGCGAGACCACGGCTACCGTGAGTTGCTATCCTGAAGTCGGTTACGAATTCGGCAGTGTAGGCACTACATTACCCGGAGTCGAAGTGAAGATAGGCGAGAACAACGAAATACTTGTCAAGGGTCCCACGGTGATGCGCGGATATTACGGCCGGCCCGAAGAAGATGCGAAAGCCTTTACTGCCGACGGATGGTTCCGTACCGGCGACGCCGGACTCTTCGACCAAAGCGGCTCACTGGTGCTCACCGAGCGCATCAAAGACCTGTTCAAGACCTCAAACGGCAAATATATCGCTCCGCAGGCCATAGAGAGCCGTCTGGGCGAAGACCGTTATATCGAGCAGGTGGCGGTGATCGGCGACAGGCGTAAATACGTCACGGCAATCATCATCCCGGCATTTGGGGCACTCAAGGAATATGCCCAGAAGAAAGGCATAACTTTCGATTCGCTCGAAGACCTTGTGGAGAACAACGAGATACGTAAATTCATAGCCGAGCGTATCGAGAAATTGCAGAAAGGGTTTGCAGGGTTCGAGAAGATAAAACGCTTCACCCTTCTGCCCAAAGAGTTCACAATCGAGAACGGAGAGCTTACCAATACTCTCAAAATCCGCCGTCCGGCAATCACCAGCCACTATGCGCGCGAGATAGAGGCGATGTACTGCTGATATGCCTGCCGGCAACAACGATATGATGTTATGAAACAGACAACACATACAACGCAGGGAACCGGGCCGGAAAAGGCCGTGCTGGTAGGCCTGGTGACGCCGCAGCAGGACGAGGCCAAATCGGCCGAGTATCTTGCCGAGCTTGCTTTTCTGGCCGATACCGCCGGTGCTGAGACAGCGGCGACATTTACCCAGCGACTCGACTATCCCAATCCGCGCACCTTTGTCGGAAAGGGTAAGCTCGAGGAGATAAAGCAATATATCGAAGAGCGCGGTGATATCGATATGGCTATTTTCGACGATGACCTCACCAGCAAACAGGTGCTCAACATAGAGCGCGAGCTCGGAGTGAAAATCCTTGACCGCACCTCGCTCATCCTCGATATCTTCGCCGACCGTGCCCAGACGGCCAATGCCAAGACGCAGGTAGAGCTGGCCCAATACCAGTATCTCCTTCCGCGCCTCACCCGTATGTGGACCCACCTTGAGCGCCAGCGTGGTGGTATCGGTATGCGAGGCCCCGGCGAGACTCAGATCGAGACCGACCGCCGCATCATCCTCAGCCGTATCTCGCTTCTCAAGCAGGAACTGGCTGCTATCGACCGTCAGAAGGCTGTGCAGCGCAAAAACCGCGGCAAACTCACCCGAGTGGCTTTGGTTGGATATACCAACGTGGGCAAGTCGACGCTGATGAACCTCCTGAGCAAGAGCGATGTCTTCGCCGAAAACAAGCTCTTCGCCACGCTCGACACCACCGTGCGTAAGGTTGTGATCGACAATCTCCCCTTCCTGCTGACCGATACGGTAGGCTTTATTCGTAAACTTCCGACCCATCTTGTCGACTCGTTCAAATCGACGCTCGATGAGGTGCGCGAGGCCGACATACTTGTGCATGTGGTTGATATATCGCATCCCAACTTTGAGGAGCAGATCGAGGTCGTCGACCGTACACTACGCGAGGTGTGCAATGGCGCCGATAAACCGATGCTTCTGGTGTTCAATAAAATAGATGCCTTCACATGCACGCCGAAGGACGACGATGACCTCACTCCGCGTGAGCGCTGCAACATAAGCCTCGATGAACTCAAAGCCTCGTGGATGGCCAAGATGAACGACAACTGTGTGTTTATCAGCGCGCGCAAAGGCACCAACATCGACGAGCTCAAGGACAAGCTCTACGCTATGGCAAGGGAGATACATCTTGCCCGTTTCCCTTACAACGACCTGCTGTATCAGAAATACGACGAGGACGAGTAAAAATCAGACAGTTCCTATTGCCGAAGTCCGGAGGATTTCGTAACTTAGCGGAATTAAGATAACACACTCTACGATGGAAGAAAAAAAACACCGTTACTGCGTGATAATGTGCGGCGGCATAGGCAGCCGATTCTGGCCCTACAGCCGCACCCGTATGCCCAAGCAATTCATCGACTTCCTGGGTACGGGCCGTACGCTCCTGCAGATGAGCTACGACCGTGTCCGTTCTCTCATACCTTCAGAAAACATAGTGGTGATGACCAACGAGCGCTATGCCGACCTTGTGAGAGAGCAGTTGCCTGAGGTAGGCGAAGATCAGATACTCTTCGAACCGGCACGCCGCAACACCGCCCCCTGTATCGCCTGGGCCGCATGGCATATCGCCGCACGCGACCCCGAGGCGTCGATGATAGTGACCCCGGCCGATCATGTGATAACGCGCGAGGCCGAGTTCGAGGCCAGCATATTGGCCGGTTTCGATTTTGTGGAGCACAACGATGCGCTGCTCACCCTCGGCATCACCCCTGTGCGCCCCGAGACAGGCTACGGATACATCCAGATCGGTGATCCGGTTGAAGGCGACATCAGCAAAGTGAAGACATTTACCGAAAAACCCAACCTCGAGCTGGCAAAAGTATTTTTGGCCTCGGGAGAGTTTTTCTGGAACTCTGGCATATTTATCTGGAGTGCGCGCGCTATCCGCGAGGCTTTGGCCCTCCACGTGCCCGACATCGCCGCCATTTTCGACGGCGCGGCTCCTGACGTATACCTCAACCATGAGGCCGAGACCGAGTTTATCGCCACGGCATACCCCTCGTGTATGAGTATCTCGATAGATTATTCTGTGATGGAGAAGGCCCGTAACGTCTACGTCGAGACCGTCACCTTCGGCTGGAACGACCTCGGCACCTGGAGCGCGCTCTACGACATGTCGCCCAAAAACACCGATGGCAACGTGACGCAAAACTGCAATGTGCTGGCCTACAACAGTCACGGCAATATCTTCGCCGTCCGCGGCGAGAAACTTATCGCTGTCGACGGCCTCGAAGACTATATCGTGGCCGATGCCGACGGCGTGCTGCTCATATGCCCCAAATCGCGCGAGCAGGAAATCAAACGCATGGTGACCGACGCCAAGTTGAAGTTCGGCGACCGTTTCGAATAATAAAACAATCATAACAACAGCAAATACAATATGTCGATCGACAAAGTGATATCACAGGCCGTCAGCAAGGCCGTAAAAGAACTTTATGACATCGATGCCGCCCCAGGGAGCATCGTGCCCCAGGCTACACGCAAGGAATTCGAGGGCAACCTCACCGTAATGGTCTTTCCGTGGGTCAAGGCCGCGCGTAAAGCCCCCGAAGCCGTAGGTAACGAGATAGGCACATGGCTTGTAGCCAACGAGCCGGCGGTGTCGGGCTACAATGTGGTAAAAGGCTTCCTCAATATTGTCGTTACGCCGACGTACTGGAACGGCGTCCTCGCCGGCATCGTTGCCGATGAGTCGTGGGGAACACGTCCGGTGACCGAAGAGAGTCCGCTTGTGATGGTGGAGTATTCGTCGCCCAACACCAACAAGCCGCTTCATTTGGGCCATCTGCGCAACATTCTCCTCGGAAGCAGTCTCTCCAAGATACTCGAGGCGTGTGGCAACAAGGTGGTGAAGACCAACATAGTCAACGACCGCGGTATCCACATCTGCAAATCGATGCTGGCATGGCAGCGCTGGTTCGATGGCGCCACCCCCGAAAGCGCCTCTGTGAAGGGCGACCACCTTGTGGGCGACTGCTATGTGTCATTCGACAAACACTATAAAGCCGAACTTAAGGAACTCAAAGAGCAGGGCATGACCGACGAAGAGGCCGAAGCCGCATCGACAGTCATGGCCGAAGCACGTGCCATGCTCCGCAAGTGGGAAGACGCCGATCCCGAAGTCCGCTCCCTGTGGGAGAAGATGAACGGTTGGGTCTACGCCGGTTTCGACGAGACTTACAAGCGCATGGGAGTCGGTTTCGACAAGATATACTATGAGTCGCAGACCTATCTCGACGGCAAGGCCAAGGTGCTCGAAGGGCTTGAAAAAGGCGTGCTCTACCGCCGCGAGGACGGTTCGGTGTGGGCCGACCTGCGCGAGAACGGCCTCGACGAGAAACTGCTCCTGCGAAGCGACGGCACATCGGTGTACATGACACAGGATATCGGTACGGCCAAACAGCGCTTCGACGATTATCCGATCGACAAGATGATATATGTCGTGGGCAATGAACAGAACTACCATTTCCAGGTACTTGCCATCATCCTCGACCGCCTCGGTTTCAAGTGGGGCAAGGATCTTGTCCACTTCAGCTATGGCATGGTGGAGCTCCCCGAGGGCAAGATGAAGAGCCGCGAGGGTACTGTTGTCGATGCCGACGACCTTATGGCCGAAATGGTGGACACTGCCAAAGAGGTGGCCACCCAGCTTGGAAAGACCGATGGGTTGAGCGAAGCCGAAATCGACAATATCGCCGAGACCGTAGGTCTCGGGGCGCTAAAATATTTCTTGCTCAAGGTCGACCCTCGCAAGAACATGACCTTCAACCCCAAGGAGTCGATCGACTTCAATGGAAACACTGGTCCGTTCATTCAATATACCTATGCCCGTATCCGGTCGGTGCTCCGCAAGGCTACCGAAGCAGGACTTGAGGCTGTGGACTATAGCGGAGTGGTGCCCAACGACCGTGAGATAGCCCTCATCCAGCGCCTTGGCGACTTCCCCGGAGTAGTGGCCGAAGCCGGCCGCAGCTATTCTCCGGCCCTTATCGCCAATTATGTATATGACCTTACCAAAGAGTACAACCAGTTCTACCACGACTGCTCGATCCTCAAGGATACTCCCGAGGTGTGCTCGCTGCGTATGTCGCTTTCGGCTGCCACTGCACGCACTATCCGCACTGCCCTCGGTCTTCTCGGTATCAACGTAGTGGAACGGATGTAAAGGGTCAGTTTGTAAAACTAAAAAACAGATAAATAAAAATGTACGAAAATCAGTATCAGGGTCAGGACCGGTACGGTTTCACTCCCCTCGACAACGGTCGCAGCCTGACGAATACCGTCAGCTCGACCATGAAGCGTGTCTATCTCAAGATGACGCTTGGCCTCCTTATCACGGCTTTCGCAGCCCTCTTCTGTGCCAATCACGGATTTGTGGAGTATATGATGTACCACTCGTGGACAATGTGGGTGCTCATTATCGCCGAATTCGGTCTCGTTTTAGGTATCAGTGGCGCCATCAACAAGATGAGCGGCACCGTGGCCACTATGCTTTTCTATCTCTTCGCTGTGGTCAATGGCTTGATGCTTAGTTCGATATTTGTTGTCTACAGCCTCACTGCCATCACCAAGACATTCTTCATCACCGCCGGTACTTTCGGCGCCATGAGTGTCTATGGCTATTTCACCTCCCAGGACCTCTCGAAGATCGGTTCTTATCTCTTCATGGCTCTTATCGGCCTGATTATAGCATCGTTGGTCAACCTTTTCCTCCACAGCTCGACCCTCGACTGGATTGTGTCGATTGCCGGCGTGCTTATCTTTATCGGTCTCACCGCATGGGACACCCAGCAGATCAAAGCTATGGCACAGGCTGCACCTCAAAGCTCTGTGAGCCGTCTTGCCACCTTGGGCGCCCTCTCGCTTTATCTCGACTTCATCAATCTCTTCCTCTATCTGCTCCGTATTTTCGGCAACCGGGATTGATGTTATAATCCAGATTACAAATATGGAGGGCATAACTTAAATTATGCCCTCTGATTTTTATAAACCGTCAAGATGCATTTCTTCTGCGACTATATCGCCTGCTATAAGTCGATACTCAAACTTGCGTTTCCGCTTCTGCTCGGCCAGCTCGGCAACATCGCCGTGAGCTTTGCCGACAATATCATGGTGGGGCATTATTCGACCGATGCCTTGGCTTCGGCGTCGTTTGTCAACAACACCTTCAATGTTGCCATTATGGCTGTGTTGGGTTTTACTTACGGTCTGACACCGTTGATCGGGGCGATGTTTGTGCGCGGAGATAGCGATCGCATCGGCCGTACGGTTCGTATCGGCCTGGCTGTCAACATTGCTTTTACCATTCTGGTGGCAGCCTTGATGACGGCTTTCTATTTCAATATCCATCGTCTCGGGCAACCTGAACATTTGTTGCCTCTTATCCGGCCATATTATCTTACGGTGCTGTCGGGTATGTTGTTCGTGTCGGTGTTCAACGTTTTCTCGCAGTGGAGCTTTGCAATCGGCCGGACCGGTTTACCCACGTGGATAGTACTCGGAGCGAATGCGCTCAATATAGTTGGCAACTATGCCTTGATCTACGGTCATTGGGGTGCGCCCGAGCTTGGTCTTCTCGGTGCCGGGTTCAGCACCCTGGCTTCGCGAGTGCTGTGTGCCGTGGTGCTGGCCCTGTTCTTTTTCAAGGCTTCGTTTGCCAAGACCTATCTGCCGGGCTTTTTCCGTGGGCGACGCACGGCAGGGGAGATCGGCAAGATTGTGACGACAGGTTTCCCAGTGTCGATGCAGATGACTTTCGAGACAGCCGCTTTTTCGGGCGCGGCCATATTTGCCGGTTGGCTCGGTGCGATATCACTTGCAGCTTTCCAGATAGTGGTGATAAGCGGAATGTTCGGTTTCTGCATCTATTACAGCATAGGTGCGGCTATGGCTATCGACGTGAGCCATGCCGCAGGCAAGGGCGACAACGCCGGCATGAGGCGGTCGACCTGGGCCGGGTATCATATAATGCTTGTCGCTATGGGATTGGCCTGCTGTCTTTTCCTTTTCGGTGGCGATCTTGTGATGGGGTTGTTTACCGAAGATGAGGCCGTGATATCGCTTGCCGTGACTTTGCTTGTGCCTATGGCGCTCTACCAGGCCGGCGACGCCACGCAGATAACCTTTGCCAATGCTCTGCGAGGCACTTCGAAAGTGATGCCGATGCTTTATATCGCTTTCGTGAGCTATATCGTGGTCGGCCTGCCCGTGACGTGGGCGATGGCATTTCCTGCCGGCATGGGGCTTTATGGCATCGTGTTGAGTTTCTCTGTGTGCCTGATGCTTGCTGCGCTTCTTTATTTTGTGTTCTTCATTAGGGCCACGCGTTGCAGATTGCGCGGATGATGGGTTAGTATCTCCTCGCGCAGATGCGTATTGTCGAGGTGGAGATATATTTCGGTGGTGGCGATGCTCTCGTGGCCGAGCATTTGCTGTATTGCCCTGAGGTTGGCTCCGCCTTCGAGCAGATGGGTAGCGAACGAATGTCGCAGTGTATGGGGTGATATCGTTTTGCGTATGCCGGCTTTTTCGGCCAGGTCGCGCACGATGTAGAAAATCATGACGCGCGTCAGGTGTGCTCCACGCCGGTTGAGAAAGAGGTAGTCTTCTTCTCCCGGTTTGACCGTCGCTCCCGATCTGTCGAATTCGTCGAGGTAGGCGTGTACCTGTTCCACCGCCGTGTCGCTCATGGGCACCATACGTTCTTTGCTGCCTTTGCCGGAGACGGAAAGAAAACCTTGGTCGAGGAAGACACGTCGCCGCTCGAGTGTGCACAGTTCGCTCACGCGCAGCCCTGAACCGTATAGCATCTCTATTATGGCCCTGTTGCGGCGCCCGAGTGGGTCGCTGTAGTCAATAGCCGTCACCATCGCGTCGATTTCATCGACAGACAGTACTTCGGGCAGGTGCCGGCCTATAGCCGGTGCTTCGATCATGGCCATAGGGTCGTCGGGGCGTATGTTTTCGATTGTGAGATAGCGGAAAAACGATTTCAACCCCGAAATGATACGTGCCTGCGACCGCGGAGCTATGCCGGCGTCGTGGAGTTCGTAGATGAAGTTTTCGAGGTGGTCGCGCGTCACTGTGCCGGGAGTTACGTCGGGGTTCAGCCATTGGGCGAAACGCTCCACATCAGACCCGTAGGCCTTGCGTGTGTTCTCGCTCAACCCACGTTCGAGCAGCAGATATGCCCGGTAGTGTTTCAGTGCCGATGTAAATTCGCCGTTCATGTATAGTGTCGGCTTTTGGTCAGAGGGTGCCTTGCTCCACACATCGGGCTATGCGGTCGAGGGTGGCGTCGTCTTTGTTTTTCTTCGGATTGAAGCTGCTTTTGAGGCTTACGCCGAAAAGTTTGCCGAAGCCTTGCCAGAATGTGGCGCGGAAAGAGCCGAGAAACGCTTTCACGATGTCGTAGCTCGACTGGTGTGTCTCGCGCTGTATGAGTTTGATCAGCACCTTGGCCTGCCGTCTCGAAAAGCGCTTCAATATCGGTTTGTATTGCTCAAACAGGGCGCTTTCCATGCTTTTGAGGTAGTCTTCGCGCTCTTTCTGGGTTTCGAAAGTCTCGATGTATTCGTATGTCTCGACAAGAGTCTCGGCGATAAGTTTGGCATAGGGTAGGGTGAGCTTCACGTCGCGTACCGTGCGCCAGAAAAACTCCTCCTGTTTTTTGTTCTTGAATTTCATCGGAGGGTAGACCGTGAGCTCTCGCAGGAATACCACCATCACAGTGTCGCCGTCTTCGTCGACGCGCCAGGAGTAGCCTTTATATGGATTTCGCTGTACGGTGGGTGTCGACTCTGCCAAAGCGCGCATGGCTTCGGGGGCGGCCGCCCGGCAGACGGCAGAGGCTAAGGCAAGCAATATGAGGGAGAAAAGTGTACGCATGTATATCTAACGGACGGTGTTGCCGTATATTGCAACAAAAAGAGCATCGGGGACAGTGACGACCGAGATGCTCTCTTTGTGACGCATACAGGATTCAAACCTGTAACCTTCTGATCCGTAGTCAGATGCTCTATTCAGTTGAGCTAATGCGCCGTCAATAAACTACTACTAATTATGAAATGAAACCAAAAATTTCGTGACGCATACAGGATTCAAACCT
>DKVO01000020.1:0-15947 GCA_002491245.1 Porphyromonadaceae bacterium UBA7176 | reverse complement strand
CTATTCAGTTGAGCTAATGCGCCGAGCGTTTTGCTGTTTGCGACTGCAAAGTTATATCATTTTTATGAAACCGCAAAATTTTTAGCCTGTTTTTTTGTAAAATTATTCAGACATGAAGATTTTACCCCAAATTTAGGGGGGTATTGAAAAAAAGTTATTAACTTTGCGCATATATACTTCCCGACGATGAACATGCGCGTTAAAATACACCATGAAGGCACGGGGCTGCTCATATCGCTGTTTGTGATATTGGCGGTCGTGTGCGCACCGTTATGGATATGGGTGCGACCTTTGGTTTGGCCTGCGGCCGTCACTGCCGTGTGCGCGGTGTTCTATTTCTTTGTAGTCAATTTCTTCAGGTCGCCGCGCCGTATATTCCGGGGCGACCGCAAGGATGTGGTGGTGTCGTCGGCCGACGGCACTGTCGTAGCTCTCGAGGAAACGGTCGAGAATGAGATCATCAAGGGCCCGTGTATCCAGCTGTCGGTGTTCATGAGCGTGCTCAACGTCCATGCCAACTGGTTTCCGGTCGATGGACGGGTGACATATGTCAAGCATCACAATGGACGTTTCATGGCGGCCTATCTGCCAAAATCGAGCACTGAGAACGAGCGTTCGACCGTGGCGATAGAGACAGCCGGAGGGCAGACCGTGGTGATGCGTCAGATTGCCGGGGCTATGGCCAAGCGCATAGTGACTTATGCCCGGCCCGGCGAGGAGGCGTCGATAGAAGACCACATGGGCTTTATCAAATTCGGTTCGCGCGTCGATCTTTTTCTGCCGCTCGGCACCGAGATTTATGTAAAGATAGGCGACAAGACCACTGGCGGCATTACCGAGGTGGCTCGTCTGCAACCGCAAAAAAATGTCTGAAATCAAGAAAAACATACCTAACGCAATCACTGCCATGAACCTTGTGAGCGGTTGCGTTGCCATCTTCATGGCTTTTAACTTACGGACGGTTTACGGGCCGCTCGACGGTGCGTCGTGGGCGATGGTGGCTATTGCTGCTGCTGCTATGTTCGACTTTATGGACGGTGCGTCGGCACGTATGCTCAAGGCATATTCGGCCCTTGGCAAGGATCTTGACTCGCTCAGCGACATGGTGAGTTTCGGTGTGGCTCCGGCTATGCTTATGCTCAATACGATGGCAGATGCAGGCAGTCCTCTGTGGGCATGCTTCATTACGCTGATGATACCTGTGTGTGGCGCCCTGCGTCTGGCTAAGTTCAACAACGACAGCGAGCAGTCGACTGTCTTCCGCGGATTGCCGATACCGGCCAATGCTATATTCTGGATAGGTGCCTACGGATGGATAAACACATACTATTATCCGGGCTGGCCTGTGTTGGCTGTGCTCATAGCGCTTGTGTCGCTGTCGATGACGGCGCGGTTCAAAATGTTCTCGTTGAAGTTCAAGAACTTCGATTTCGCCGAAAACTTCTGCCGCTACATCATCATCGTCGCTGCAATCGTATTTGTCTGCATGTATGGCCTGTCGGGTCTTATGTGGACTATCCTGCTGTATTTCCTGCTGTCGTTGTTCCGCCGCAACAGGATGTAGGCTTCTTTTGTTATCAGATATAGGAATTGTCTGTACGGATGGATGGGTTTTACCCGTCGGTTATCCGGTATTTTACCGATTTATAAAAACTATAAAACCATATAATGGAATTGCTCCTCGCACTTTTAATAATTTTTTTCATACTTCCTTGGGTGTTTCGCCAGACTTTCCCGTGGCTTCTGCGGTGGTTTGTGCGTCGTCAGACCCGTAAGTTCATGGGGGGTGCTTTCTCTGGTGGGATGCCGGGTGGTTCCGGCGCCGAAGCTCCCGGGAAGCAAGAGCCGCCCAGGCCGCGTCGCCGTAAAAAAATCGACCCATCGGTGGGTGAATATATAGAATTTACAGAAATAGAAGGCTATACCTCCGGTCCGGCATCGAAACCTGCCGGCGGACGGACGGAGAGCCAGATAAGCGATGTTGAGTGGGAGGACCTGCCATGACGATGCGCGATGTATTAGCTTTCCTGCGTGAGCTTGCGGCGAATAACGACCGCGCATGGTTCAACGCCCATAAGGCCGAATATGAGGCTGTGAGAGCGTATTGGCTTGAAAATGTGCAGAAGATTATTGATAGGCTTGCTGTCGACGATGCGTCGTTGCGTTTTATCGAAGCCAAGGATTGCGCCTACCGTATCTACCGCGATACCCGTTTCTCGCCCGACAAGACACCATACAAGCGCTATTTCTCGTCGCTTATCTCGCCACGTGGACGGCATTTCGACGGAGCGTGCTATTATGTGCATTTCGGCGTCGATGAAATCGGCCTTTACAGTGGTCTGTGGAACCCCGAGCCGAAAGTGCTGAAGAAGGTGCGTAAGGCGATTATCGATAATGTTGATGAGTTCCGCGGCTTGGTAGAGACTCCCGAAGTGTTGGCTTTATACCCTGATTGGTGGGGTAATAAGCTCAAGACGGCGCCGAAGGGCTACGACCGCAACCATCCCGACATCGACTTGCTGAGACTTACGGAGTACGGGCGGTGTCATAATCTCGATATTTCGTTTTTCGACGACCCGTCGTGGCCTGAGCGCGCGGCAGAGATCCTTGCCGTGCTCAAGCCGATGAACGATTTCCTGAATTATTCGATTGAAGAGTAAGCCCGGGCTTTTGTTGCTCAGGCGTTGAGCTGCTGCATCTCTACCAGACGGCGGTAAAATCCTTTTGCGTCGGGAGAGGTGAGTTGCTCGTGTGTGCCGCGTTCGACGATGCGGCCCTGGTTGAGCACGCAGATGAGGTCGGCACGCCGTATTGTCGACAGTCTGTGGGCTATCACAAGTGTCGTGCGGCCTTTCATGAGTCTGTCGAGGGCTTGCTGTACGAGGGTCTCGCTTTCGCTGTCGAGGGCCGAGGTGGCTTCGTCGAGGATGAGGACGGACGGATTTTTCAGTACTGCACGTGCTATCGATATGCGTTGGCGCTGGCCTCCGGAAAGGCGGCATCCGCGGTCGCCTATCATGGTGTTGTAGCCTTCTTCGGTGTCCATGATAAAGCCGTCGGCATTGGCGATGCGTGCGGCGGCGCGTACTTCGTCGAGGGTGGCGTGGTCGACACCGAAGGCTATGTTATTGAATATGGTGTCGTTGAACAATATCGCTTCCTGATTGACATTGCCCATCAGCGAGCGCAGGTCGGCCACGCGCAGGTTGCGGACGTCGATGCCGTCGACAGAAACCGAGCCTTTCGACGGATCGTAGAAACGGGGTATGAGGTCGGCAAGAGTCGATTTGCCTGAGCCCGACTGGCCGACGAGGGCTACCGTGCTCCCGGCCGGAATGTCGAGATTGATGTCGCGAAGTACCTCTACTTCACCGTCGTAACTGAATGATACGTTGTCGAAGCTTATGCTCGCGGCCTGTGCTTCGGGCAGGCTCCGGGCTTGTGCCGGGTCGGCTATAGGGTTGACGGCGTTGAGGATAACGTCGACGCGCTGCATCGATGCGAGACCTTTCTGAACCTGATACATGGCTTTTGAAAGGTCTTTTGCCGGTGGGATGAGGTTGTAGAATATCACCATGTAGTAGATGAATGCCGCGGCGTTCATGGTGGAGTGTCCGGAGAGGATGAGGCTTCCGCCAAACCATAGGATTATGGCGACGGCGATAGTGCCGAGAAATTCGCTCATGGGGTGGGCGAGGGCCTGGCGACGGGCGACGGTGTTCGACAGGCGGTAGAAGACCTGGTTCTCGTCGTGGAAGCGTTTGCGCAGCTTGTCTTCGGCGTTGAATGCCTTTATGATGCGGAGGCCGCCGAGGGTTTCCTCGATGGTCGACATGAGTACGCCCCACTGGGTCTGTCCTTCGAACGATTTGCGTTTGAGGCGTTTGCCGACACGTCCCATCACGATACCGACTATCGGCAGGAGTATGAACACGAATATTGTGAGCTGCCATGAAATGGCAATCATCATGCCGAGGCAGGCTATGATCATCACGGGATTTTTGAAAATCATGTCGAGCGACGACATGATGGAGTTCTCGATTTCGGCCACGTCGCCACTCATGCGTGCCATTATGTCGCCTTTGCGCTCGACGGTGAAGAAGCCTATGGGGAGAGATGTTATCTTGTCGTAGACATAGTTGCGGATGTCGCGCACGACACCTGAGCGCATCGGGATGATGAAGTATGAGCTCAGGAAGGCTGAGCCGGTCTTGAGTGCAGTCATCACTACGAGGGCGAGGGCGAGCAGGGCGAGGGTGGTGACGGCACCCCATTGCTCTACGGCTACCTGGACGTAATAGTAGAAGTTGTTGACCACGACGTCTTTAAACGATGCTTCGCCGAGACTGAGATAGCTGTAGGTCGCCTCGTTGATTTTGAAGAGCATCTCGAGGATGGGAACGACCAAGGCAAAGGAAAAGAGGGTGAGGAGGGCTGTGAGAATGTTGAACAATATGTTGAGTGCCAGGTACTTCTTATAAGGCGGTACGAAGCGGCGCAGGAGGGCGAAGAAATCGTTCATATCTAAAAGTCAGACGTTTATGATGTTGTAAAACCCGGGCGCATTCCATTTGTCGGGAGAGATGCGCAGGCGCAGGCTGTCGGGGTAGAGATTGTTGGCGCGGCGGCCTATGTTTTTGATGAAGCCGAGCGGACTGCCGGCGTACGATGCAATTGCGAAGCCTTTGGGGAGGTCGGGAGGGATGTCTGTCATGCTCTCGCCGTGGAGATAGGAAAGGGCGGAGGCGCGGTCGAGACCGATGGTTGCGAATGAAGAGCCGGCGAGGGCCTCGCTGAATGCGAGCTGCCATGCCGGGGCAAGGTCTTTGCCTTTGCGGACGCACAGGGGAACTCCGCAAGCCAACAGACGCAGATGCCCGGCGAGATGGTCGAAGAGGCCGCTGTGGCGGTTGTCGATGGCATAGTATGTGCCGTCTTTTGCTTGTCGCAGGTAGTATTGCTTGCCGTTTGTCAGTACTTTGTTTTTGTATGCTTCGGCATCGGGAGCCTTGAGGGTAGAGGGCTTGGGGAACCGAGGGGTGTCGCTGTCGTCTGCTGGTTTGCGGACGGCCGCTACGAAAAGTCCTTCGCCTCGCACGTGGCCGGGCATGAAACGGTAGCACGGGTAGTCGGTGGCTATGCCGGCGACGACACCGGGGAAATGGGCGCAGGGAAGTTCGACGGGTATACCGCCGAGGTTTTCGACGATGAAAGCGAGGTTTTCTTCGTTTTCAGTGCGGTTGAATGTACATGTACTGTAGAGCATCATGCCGCCGGGTCGTAAAGCGGTCCAACAGTCGGTGATTATCTGCCGCTGCAGCTTGGCGCAGCTTTGGGTGAGGCCGGTAGACCATTGTGCAATCGCCTCAGGCTCTTTGCGCATCATCCCTTCGCCGGAGCAGGGGGCGTCTACGGCCACGATGTCGAAAATGGGGCCGAGGGAGGCGATTTTCGTTGTGTCGCCCTGACTTACGGCTGTGTTGGCCATGCCATATTTGGCGATGTTCTCGGCCAGGACCGATGCTCGTCGTGGGTCGTATTCATTGGCGAGAATGCATGAACCGGCCGGAAGACCTTCGGCTGCCGCTATGCTTTTGCCTCCCGGAGCGGCGCAGGCATCGAGGTATAGGATAGGGTGTCCGTCGAAATAGTTGTCGGCAAGTTGGCGGACGATAGCGGTGAATGCCATTGATGAGGCGTCCTGCACATAATAGAGTCCCTGATGCCATGCCGGGTCGAGGGCAAAGTTGGGCCTGCTGTCGAGGTATGTGCCTGAATCGGGTAGCCAGGGCACGCGTTCGCCCTCGGATGCGAGAGCGGCTCCACGCCGTGTGTTGGCGCGGACGGCGACGCTCGGGTCGGTGTCGCGCAGGGCGTCGAGAAGTGGCCCGGTTATGTCGGGCCGGCCCAGATGTGCGAGCGCGTCGATAAAACCTTGAGGTAGTGTACGGCTCATAATCTGCTGTTTAATATGCTTGTTACCTCGCTTTCGAGGTATGGGACATCGACGATATGGTAAGCGGCCATGTCGGGATGAAATACGCCCAAATGGCAGGCCGCTACCTCGATGCCATATTCTGCGGCGAGGATATGGCGGTAGAAACTAAGCTGGAGGGCATAGTGGTGGTAGGTCGTGTCGGGGATATGACCTATAGGGCTGAATGCGTGTTTGCCGTAGCTATTGACGATAGGTCGTCCGAAAGCGTCGCAGACTTTGGTAGAGCGTTTCCAGTCGTAAATCTCGAATTTAGAGCCGTCAAAAGCGAGGAAGTCGATGGTGCCGGCGATGCGGTGGCGTCGGCTGAAGACGGGCCACTCGCTGCGGTATGGCGTCAGGGGACATTGGGCGTCGAAAGCGAGAAAATGACGGAAGCCGGGCTCGGAAAGTGCTTCGGGTTCGGGGTCGAGCCCGAGGTAATGTTCTTCGATGCGCCGGTGGAGGAGGGTGCCGAGCTGCCGTGCCTGTTCGCCTTTCTGAGCCCAACGGGCTTTGAGGGCTTCGGCCGGGCAGTCGGGAGTCGCTTTGCGTGCGGCCCAGTAGTCGGCATCGAATTTCTCGAAAAATGAAGATACGACTTGTGTGACCGAGTCGCAAACAATATCGCCGTCGACTATATACTTGTGCCCTTCCGGCTCGAAAGCTATGCGGCAGTCGTGGCGGTGGGTATGGGTGGCATTGTAGTCGGTGGTGAAGTCGATTGCAAGCTGTGGCATGGGAGGTGTATTAATAAAAAATCCAAGCCTCGCGAACGGGACTTGGATTGGAAAGTAGTCTTACCTGGATTCGAACCAAGACAGACAGTACCAAAAACTGTAGTGCTACCATTACACCATAAGACTATCCTTGAGCCCAACCCCATTGGGGCTAAAGCGCTGCAAAGTTAATAATCTTTTTTGAGATGTGCAAATTTTTTTTGATGCACGTCGTTTTTAGAGTCTGCGTCTTGGGAAAGAAGGCTTTTGGGGCTTTATTCAGTCTTTGTCGAGGGCACCTTCGATAGCACGGTCGAGAGCGTTCTCGCGGTCACAGTCTAAGAAGTATGTCTCGGAGTTCGAGTTTCCGTTTTCGGTGATTGCTGTGATTGTGGTCCATCCGTCTCCATTGTCGGTTTCGATGATTTGTTTGATTCCACTTGTGTCAGACATGGTATTTATTGCCGGTTATATTCCATCGGCCCGTCGGATTGATGTATGCCTATGGTCCTCAAATCAGGCAAAAAATGAAAAAGCGTGAGGGCCTTACTTGTCGCCCGTTCCACACCCGGAGGCTCTGGCATGTGCCCATCGTAGCAGAACGAGCAAACATGAGAGCCTCACGCAGAATATGACAAGCAACCATATTCGATGCATGAGCATTGAGTATGGTACAATATACATATCCACATAAGTCATCTACCGTTTGCTTCATTCTTGACTACGATTAGAAACTGCCAGATTTCCGGGTGTCAAGAAAGAGCGTCGAGTAAACGCTTCTATAATATTTTGCAGGTTTGTTACACAAAACCTCAGGTTTCGGTTATGTGTTATGGTCTGCGTTGCAAATGTAGTTATTATTTATTGCTTGTGCAATAGTTTTTTGTTTTGTGTTTTGGGTGGTTTGTAGCGGAAGTTGAGGCGGCCTTCGGGGGCTGTGTCGCCTTCGGAGATGAGGTACATGGGGTCGCCGCCGGCGAAGTTGTCGGTCCATTTGAAGTCGATGGAGCCTCCGGTGTAGCTGATATCGCTGTAGGGTATGGCGAGGTGGAGTTTGTTGCCGTCGAGGCGGTAGCTTACGGGAGCGGTGGCCTGCCAGTCGAAATCTTTGCCGGGGATGTGGCGCATGAGGGTGTAGAGGCCATCGGTGGGGTTGATGGCGATCATATAGTCGTAGCCGGCCCAGCCTGTGGTGTAGTCGGCGTCGGTGTTGAGCAGGAGGCGCATCCACACTGTGTCGGGAGGAGATATGGAGTCGGCTGTGGAAACGAGGAAGTAGAGGTTTGTGCCGTCGCGTGTGACTTTTGCTTCGATTATGTCGTTTGTGGGTCGGAGCAGGGTTTCGGGTCGTTGGGCTTCGGTTGAGGTGTAGATTGCGTCGCCGGGTTCGTCGAGGTAGCGGACCGGTTCGGCGGTCCATTGGTCGAACGGGCCGTTGATGTCGATGTGAAGGTCGACTGTCGCGGTGGGTATGGGGTGTGCCCCACGGTAGCGGCGGATGTTGGATATGAGTTGGAGATAGTAGTTGTCTTTGACCTGAGGGTCGCGGCTTGGTTCGATGTCGCGGCTGAACTCCGGTGTGTAGACGTCGACGAAATAAGTCTCGCCGATTTCGGATTTGGCTCCGGGGCGGACGTAGCCCATCTCGTCGGGTCCGGTGATCTGGAAGCGTTGGGCTATCCATTCGTTGAATTGTGTGACCATAACGACCGGCGGACGGCGGCGTATGGCTTCGCTCCATTGCTCGTCGAAATAGTGGCCGAGGGGTGTTTCGGGGCAACGGCCATAGCGGTCGACCGGTGGCTGGGAGCCATTGCAGTAGCTTTTGCCGATTTTGCTGTATGGGTGTTGGGCAACGCTGACGGATATCTGTTCGATGATGGTGTCGTTGCCGTCGAGATGCCATCCCGGTTTTTGAGGATGATGTTCGAGCCATGCCCATTCGTCGGGGTTCTTGCCTTCGAGCCAAGCCCATGAGCGTCGGAATGTGAAGGAGTGCAGCATGGCTTCTTTGTCGGTGGTGTCGCGGCAGTTTTTCCGGTCTTCGGCAATTTCGGCTTCGAGGGCGGCCCTGTCGCCGAGAATGAGAGGCTTGCCGTCGTATTCGAACCAATATTTGCTGTTGCAGGGATGGTCTTTGTAGAATTGCCGGTAGATGGAGAGCATGGTCGCGACTCCGTGGCTGTTGGTGGAGAATGCGAATTTGGGCGATTTCAGGCCGAGTGCTTCGCGACGGTCAGCTTCTGCCATCATAGCTCTGACGGCGTCGGGATAGGTGAAGGCGTTTGTGACGTCGAAAAAGAGGAAGTCAATCCCGGCGTCGGCGAGCATCTTCATGTGTTTGGCCACGATATACGGGTCGCCTCCCCGGTAGCGACCGAACCAAGGGGTAGATCCCCAGTGGAACTGGTGGAGTTTGCCCCAGGAGGGTTGGTCGGGATTGTCTGCGAGTATTTCGACGATATCTTTCTCGCGGTATTCGTTGTGAAAACCGTGCCACAGGTAGTAGAACAAGCCGACGGTGGTGTTGGGCGCGATGCTGTCGGGAGCTGTTGCGTCGTCGGTATCAGCTATCGGCCGACCGATAGCGTCGGTGCCTATCCATGTGTCGGGAGCGTAGTGATATGCGTCTTTTGCCGGTGATTGGACGGCAAAAGACGTGCAGATGAGGGTAAGGAGAAGTCGGGTCATGGTTTTCTGAGTCAGACCACCTGTGGGCGTGGCTGTTTTTCTTGCCCGAAACCGCGCCCGGCGCCTATTATCCATTTCGCTCCTGGGATATATGAGATTATCTTGCAGGAAATGAGGCTGCTCAGGAATGTGGCCACGGCGATTGCCGGGATTGCGATGTCGGAAGAGAATGCCATGTCGTTTTTGAGGATGCCAACCCAATATCCGAGCCAGAAAATGTGCATGAGGTACATGCCGTAGCTGAGTTTCGAGGTCTCGGTGATGATGCGATGGGGTTCTTTCTGGCCGATGGTGGAGAACATGAGGAATGCTCCGGCTGTGGCAGCGAGGACGTTGATGGTGCAGAATGCCCATCCGATCTCGAGCTGCGGAGTGTCGATGATGATGCCCGGTATGGCCTGAATGTAGAACGAGTAGATTGTGGCGGCTGAGCCGATAGCGAGGAGCAGTGCCCCGACGGTGAGACGTTGGCGGTTGGTCCATGTGAGGTGGACGCGGATGTAGTGAGCCAGAACGACGTAGCCGAGGTAGCCGGAGAAGTACCACAGCATGTGGTATTCGTTCCAGAAGCATTGGCCCCATATTTCACCGAAGAGGCGTATGATGTAGGGCATGCAGGTGGATATGGCGAAGATGGCGATGAAGAAGAGTTCTTCGCGCGGCTTGGCTTTGCGGAGCCAGGGTGAGATCATGGGGGTGAAGAGGTAGATGCCGAAGAGTGGGTACATGAACCACAGGTGGCCGGCGAGTGTGGGGAAGTTGAGGGGGAGTCGGAGGAGGTCGCGCAGTGATGTGGCCTGGTCGATCTGTCCCCACAGGAGGGGCAGGGTGGAATAGAGGACCATGAAGCAGAGGAAGGGAGGCAGGATGCGGAGTGCGCGTCTGCGGTAGAATGACCACATGGATTCGTTTTCTTTCATCGGGACGAGGAGGTAGGCTGAGACGATGATGAAGAGTGGGACGGAAATGCGTCCGAAGCCATCGTATAGGGAAACGCAAAGCCGGTCGAGCTCGTTGGCGAGGAGCGACTGAGGGCCGGCCATGTCGG
Source organism: Porphyromonadaceae bacterium UBA7176 (assembly GCA_002491245.1). Classification (GTDB taxonomy): domain Bacteria; phylum Bacteroidota; class Bacteroidia; order Bacteroidales; family Muribaculaceae; genus CAG-873. Next base: position 5,515 of record DKVO01000020.1, on the reverse strand, counting down.
TTGCTCCCGGGCCGGGGTAGAAATTTTCGCTGGCGTGTACGAGTATGACCAGAAAGCAGGCGAATACGCGCACGAAGTCGAGAAATACTATTCTTTTCACTGGTTTTTAGATTAGGTTCGGAACAAAATTACAATAAAATTGCAAAATGAGGGATATCCGGCCGATAAAATTTGTAATTTTGCATTCCGGAACCAATCAATATAAAAACATGAAGAAAATAATATTTGCAATTGTTTGTGCGCTTGCCGTTCTTCCTGTATCGGCACAGTTTAATCTCAACAAGGCTATCAGTGGAGCTGCCAAGGCTGCCAAGGCTCTGACTCTTACGGATGAGCAGATGGCTGCATATGTGAAGGAGTCGGTGGATTGGATGGATGAGCATAACCCGGTGCTTCCTGATGATGATCCTTACACTATCCGTCTGAAGAAACTTACCGAGGGTGTGACTGATGCAGATGGTATACCTCTGAATTTCAAGGTGTACAATGTTATCGATGTGAATGCATTTGCATGTCCTGATGGCAGTGTGCGGGTGTTTTCGTCGCTGATGGATATCATGAGCGATGATGAGTTGCTCGGTATCATCGGCCACGAAATCGGCCATGTGATGAAGCATCACTCGAAGAATGCATTCAAGACCCAGCTTCTTACCGGTGCAGCTAAGGATGCTGTGGCATCGGCCGGCGGCGTGGCTGCGAAGCTTTCGGAGTCGCAGCTCGGTAATCTGAGCGAGTCGCTCATCGGTGCACGTTATTCGCAGAAACAGGAGAAGGAGGCAGATGACTGCGGCTATGACTTTCTTAAGGCTCATGGTAAAAATCCGTGGGGTATGGTGATGGCTTTCGAGAAGTTCCTGAAGATGGAGGGCGAGAACGGCGGTCAGTCGAGCTATGTGCAGAAGATGTTCTCGTCGCACCCCGAGACCAAGTCGCGTATCGAGGCTATGACGAAGCGTTGCAACAAGGATGGTTTTGCCCGTCCGGAGGAATAAAATTTGCCACTACTTATTATAAAGATATTTGAAGAAGCGAAAGGATACCCCAGAGTATAGAAATCCGTCGCGATACAGACTGGATTTCTTAAAAGAGAATTCGTTCGGACGGTTATGGAGCGTCCGCATGACCCGTGCGCAGGTCTGGTTGTATTCTTTCAGTGCATTTGCCGTCGCCGTGCTGTTTGTGTGGGTTCTGACGGCTTATACTCCGGTGCGGAGGTTGCTCCCTGGTGTTTTGCCGGGCGACCTCCGCGCTGATTATCTTTCGGCGGCGGTGAAATTGGATTCTCTTGAGTTTGCCGCCGGGCAAAATGCGGCGTATATAAATAATATTGCGTCGTTGCTCCGAGGAGAGGTTGCCTCAGACGACAGTGCTGTGGTTCATGAAGTGGCGATCGATGATTCGCTTCTCGCGGCAAGCGATGCGGAGCGTCAGTTTGTTCGCAGTTATGAATCGCAGGAGAGGTTCAATTTGAGTGTGCTCGCTCCTATCGCAGCCGAGGGTATGGTGTTTGCATCGCCGGTAGGGTCGGTGGCTTCGATGGAGCCGCTACCGACAAAGGGTTTGCTTGTGAAAGGTCCCCGTAACACGCCGGTGTCGGTTATCTATCGTGGTACGGTGGTGTCGGCGACGATCGGAGCTGATGGGTATACGACGGTGACGGTGCAGCATCCTAATGATTTTGTGAGTGTGTACGGTGGCTTGGGGGAGGTGTTTGTGGACCGTGGCGACCGTGTGGCGGCCGGACAGCGCTTAGGTTATGCCGGCGACAGGGCGACGGTGGAGATGTGGCACAAGGGTACGGCGCTTGACCCGATGGAATATATACTGCCATGAAGCGTTTTGTTGTCGCTTACTGGCCGTCGATGCTGGTGTCGGTTGTGATTTTGTATGCTACGTTGGTGCCTGATCCTGTCGGGGTGGATGATCTGCCGTCGTTGCCTCATGTTGATAAGCTGATACATGCGGTGATGTTTGGCGGCCTGACCGGAGCTGTGGCTTTTGACTATGGGCGCAGTTGTGGAGTGGCCTGCCTTTCCCGGAGGGTGATGGTGCGTGTGGCTTTGTGCGCAGCTTTGTCGGGAGGCTTGATTGAATTGCTACAGGGGGGTATGGATATGGGTCGCGGAGCTGAGTGGGCTGATTTTTTTGCTGATGCTGTCGGGGCTGCAGTGGCATGTTTTGTGGCACCTCCGGTGATAAGGCGAGTTATAAGGGTTTTAAGCTAATCTTTTTATGTGTGGCGCAACTCGGAGTGTTGTGCTTCTGTTTGGAGATTTTATTTTAGATGTTTTTGAAAAATATTTTGCTATGTCGCGTAAAATTAGTAATTTTGCATCACCGATTATGTCCAAAATCATTTAAGACGGTCGTGACGGCGTGCTTTTGGCCGAGCGCGCGGTAAACGGCGGTCGAATTATGTAATTATTAATCAACGAATTAAAGAAAAGTGGATACCATTAGCTATCGCACCGAATTCCCCAACTCGCAGGAGGTGACCCATGATTGGGTAGTGATTGACGCTACCGACCAGGTTCTCGGTCGCCTTTGCGCCAAAGTGGCAAAATTGCTTCGCGGCAAATACAAACCTTCGTATTCTCCCAACGTGGAGTGCGGCGACAATGTGATCATCATCAATGCCGACAAGGTGAAACTGACCGGCAAAAAGATGACCGATCATATCTATCTGACTTACTCGGGCTATCCCGGCGGTCAGAAAGAGCTGACTCCTGAAGTGCTGATGCGCAAATCGTTCAACAAGCACATCAAGCCCGGCATGCATCCCCTTTATATCCGCGTGATGAAAGGAATGCTTCCCAAGAACCGTCTTGGCCGTCGCCTGATAGAGAATATGCATGTTTACAACGGACCGGAGCATCCCCACGAGGCCCAGAACCCGACCGTTATCGATATTAACAAACTGAAATAATCGGATCAATGGAAACAGTAAATGCAGTAGGCCGCCGTAAAGCCGCCGTAGCCCGCGTTATCGTTAAAGAAGGCACCGGCGTGATCACAATCAACAAGCGCCCCCTCGACGTATACTTCCCTTCGTCGATTCTTCAGTATATCGTAAAGCAGCCCCTGAGCACACTTGACTGCGCTGAGAAGTATGACATCAATGTCAACCTCGACGGCGGTGGTTACAAGGGTCAGGCAGAGGCTCTCCGTCTGGGTATCGCCCGTGCGTTGGTTAAAATCAATCCCGACGACAAGGCTGTACTCCGCAAGCATGGTTTCATGACCCGCGACCCCCGTGCTGTGGAACGCAAGAAACCGGGCCAGCCCAAAGCACGCAAACGCTTCCAGTTCTCGAAACGTTAAACGTCGCAACTATACGGACTGTCGCCTGATGCGATTGTCCGACAAGTGTTTAGTATCTAAACCGCGGCGATGGACCGACGTTCCCTACCCCGTGGTTGCTTAAAACAAAAGAACGTAAACAAACTCAACAACAACAATGGCAAATCCCACATTTGACCAACTCCTTGAAGCCGGCTGCCACTTCGGTCACCTGAAACGCAAATGGAACCCTGCAATGGCGCCGTATATCTTCATGGAACGCAACGGTATCCACATAATCGACCTCTATAAGACTGAGGCCAAACTCGCAGAGGCAGCCAATGTGCTCCGCGGTATGGCTAAGGCAGGCAAGAAGGTGCTCTTCGTAGCCACCAAGAAACAGGCCAAACAAGTGATCGCTGACCTCGCATCGAGCGTAGGCATGCCTTACGTGATCGAGCGCTGGCCGGGCGGTATGCTTACCAACTTCCCCACTATCCGTAAGGCTGTCCGCAAGATGACCACCATCGACAAGATGACCAAAGACGGAACTTTTGACAATCTGTCGAAGCGCGAACGCCTTCAGATTACCCGTCAGCGTGCTAAACTTGAGAAGACTCTCGGCTCTATCGCCGACCTTAACCGTCTTCCGTCGGCACTCTTCGTGGTAGACGTGCTCAAAGAGCGTATCGCCGTAGCAGAGGCTAACCGTCTTGGTATACCTGTGTTCGCTATGGTAGACACCAACAGCGATCCTACAGATATCGACTATGTTATCCCTGCAAACGATGATGCATCGAAGTCGATCGAGCTCATCGCCGGTGCTCTTGTAGCCGCTATGGCAGAGGGCCTTGAGGAGCGCAAAGCAGAAAAACTCGACAACGAGGCAGCAGAAGGCGAGGCAGCAGCTGCACCCCGTCGCGAACGTCGCCGCGTACGTCGTAATGACGCCGCTGAGGAGGCTCCTGTAGCAGAAGCTGCTCCTGCCGCTGAAGCAGAAGCTCCTGCAGCAGAATAACCGGGAAGATAAGAAAACTATGGAGCTGTCGACGGAGTGCCTCCGGGTAATGCTCGCAGGATGCCTGTAGACAGCTCTTTTTTAATTAACCAGCAAAAAACTCCACATAATATGGCAGTAACAATGGCAGAAATCACCAAGCTGCGCAACCTTACCAGCGCTGGCCTGATGGACTGCAAAAAAGCCCTCGCCGAGACCGACGGCGATATCGACGCAGCAGTAGAACTGCTCCGCCAAAAAGGTAAAGCCGTAGCCGCCAAGCGCGAAGACCGCCAGGCATCGGAAGGTTGCGTGCTTGCAAAGAACGACGGCGATTTCGCCGCTATCGTGGCTCTTTGCTGCGAGACAGACTTCGTAGCTAAGAACGCAGGTTTCGTGGCTCTTACCCAAAATCTTCTCGATGCAGCAGTAGCTGCCCGTATACAGACTCTTGACGAACTCAAGGAGATGACTATCGATGGCCAGAAGGTGAGCGATCTCATCACTGACGAGAGCGGTAAGACCGGCGAGAAGGTTGAACTTGGCGGATATGAGTGCCTGACCGCACCGTCGACAACTTCGTATAACCACCTTGGCAACAAACTTTCGACAATCTGCGGTTTCAACCAGGCAGACGTGGACTTCCATGTAGGTCGTGATGTTGCTATGCAGGTTGCTTCGATGAACCCCGTAGCCGTAGACCGCGACAGCGTGGCTAAGGAGGTTGTTGAGTCGGAATACAATATCGCAGTAGAGAAAACTAAGGAAGAGCAGGTGCGCAAGGCTGTTGAGGCAGCACTGAAGAAAGCCGGCCTTAACCCGAACCACTTCGATAGCGAAGAGCACATCGAGTCGAATATCGCCAAGGGCTGGATCAGCGAGGAAGATGCAGTTAAGGGCCGTCAGATCATGGCCGAGACAGCAGCTGCCAAGGCTGCAAATCTGCCCGAACAGATGATCCAGAACATCGCCAATGGCCGTGTGAACAAGTTCTACAAAGAGAACTGCCTTATGGAGCAGGAATTTGTGAAAGATGCCAACCTTACTATCGGCCAGTATCTTGAGCAGAACTCGAAGGGTCTTGTTGTGGTAAGCTTCAAGCGAGTAAACCTCAACCAGGACTAAAAATATAAGATGGCGGATACTGATGTATCCGCCATCTATAAGGATGGTCTGGTAGCTCAGCTGGATAGAGCAACAGCCTTCTAAGCTGTGGGTCCCGGGTTCGAATCCCGGCCG
>DKVO01000026.1:13902-14132 GCA_002491245.1 Porphyromonadaceae bacterium UBA7176 | reverse complement strand
GTGAGCAAAGGTATCTCGGCCGGAAACAGCCAGAACAGCTACCGCGGCATGGTGAAAGTAGCGCCACAGGCCCAGGGCGTACGCAACTACACCCAATGCGACTCGCTGCTGCTTAGCTCCACCTGCGGAGCGCACACCTTCCCGGTAATTGAGGTGGGAAACAGCACCGCTATTGTGGAACATGAAGCCACAACGTCGAAGATATCCGAAGACCAGATATTCTACTGCAA
>DKVO01000026.1:0-13632 GCA_002491245.1 Porphyromonadaceae bacterium UBA7176 | reverse complement strand
TTCTACTGCAACCAACGCGGCATACCCACCGAAGAAGCCGTAGGGCTAATCGTCAACGGCTATGCAAAGGAAGTCATGAACAAACTCCCGATGGAGTTTGCTGTCGAAGCCCAGAAACTGCTCGAGATAACACTCGAAGGCAGCGTGGGTTAATTAATATTGAAATGTCAAGTCAATACCATACAACTATGGCTGAAGAATTATTGAAAGTAAGCAATCTGCACGCCGGCATCGACGGAAAAGAAATCCTCCGCGGCGTCAACCTCACCATACGCCCAGGCGAAGTACACGCGATAATGGGTCCCAACGGATCAGGCAAAAGCACTCTATCGGGAGTCCTGGCCGGAGACCCGCGTTTCACCGTCACCGAAGGCTCTGCATCGTTCCACGGCGTGGATCTGCTGTCCCTATCGCCTGAAGACCGCTCGCACGAAGGACTCTTCCTGTCGTTCCAATATCCGGTGGAGATTCCCGGAGTGACTATGGTCAACTTCATGCGTGCCGCCGTCAACGCCAAGCGCAAATATCTTGGTGAAGAACCGATGAGTGCAGCCGATTTCCTCAAGATGATGCGTCAGAAACGTGCCGTCGTGGAACTTGACAACAAACTGGCCTCGCGTTCGGTCAACGAAGGCTTCTCTGGAGGCGAGAAAAAACGCAATGAAATCTTTCAGATGGCAGTTCTCGAGCCGCGCCTGTCGATACTCGACGAAACCGACTCGGGCCTCGACATCGACGCCCTGCGTATCGTGGCCGGAGGTGTGAACAAACTCCGCAGCGACCGCAATGCAACAATCGTAATCACCCACTACCAGCGTCTGCTCGACTATATCAAACCCGATGTAGTGCACATCCTCTACAAAGGACGCATCGTGCACACCGGCGGACCGGAGCTTGCCCTCGAGCTCGAAGAGCGCGGCTACGACTGGATCAAACAAGAGGCCGACAAACTATGAATGCCGCAGAAGCTTTCGGCCAATATCTCGCGCTCGTACAGGCGAACGCCGGAATTTTAGACCGTGAACCCGACTTGTTGGCCAACATCCGCGAACAAGCTACCGAGGACGCGGCAGACTTGATCGAGACATATAAAGCCGACAAAGATGTGCCGGCAGAATGCCGCACAACATCGCTCTATGCTCCGGACTACGGTATCAACCTGAGCCACATCGACATGACTGCTGATATTGCGGCATCGTTCCATTGCGGCGTACCCAATCTCAACTGCTACCTCGCGGTCGTTGTCAACGACGTCGTACATTTCACCGACACACTCGGCCGTCTACCCGAAGGTCTTGAGATATATAGTCTGCGCGATGTCCCGGCCAAGTATTCAGAAGAGTCATCCGACCTGATCTCCCGAGGTTTTCCTGTCGGTTCACTCCTCCTCACCGACGGCATCTACATCCGTGTTGCCGAGGGTTGCAGGGTCGACAAACCCATACAGATAGTAAATATCTTCAAATCCGACACACCACTTCTCACCCCCAGGCGCATAATCGTCGACGCAAAGCCCGAATCAGCCGTACGCATCCTCATATGCGACCACAGCCAGAGCCCGGCCATGCAACATCTCAGCAGCGAAGCCGTCAATGTAGCCGTGGGCCGTGGTGCACGTGTCGAGATATACGACATCGAAGAGTCCTCACAGGCCACACACAGGCATCGTCAACTCTATGCACAGCAAGCCGGCAATTCCGAACTTGTCGTCAATTCGACATATCTTCACGGTGGCGTTACTGCAAACGAATACAACGTCGAAGTCGATGGCGACGGTGCTTTCACCGACCTCAGTGGCCTGGCCGTGCTCTCAGGCAAACAAATAGTATCGAACAAGGTAGTCCTGCGCCATAAAGGACGCCACTGCACAAGCCGCCAACTCTTCAAGACTGCCGTCTTCGACAAAGCCCACGGAGCATTCGGAGGCAGGGTAATCGTAGACCAGAACGCATGCGACACAGATGCAGCACAGACAAACCGCAACATCCTTGTTTCGCCCGACGCACGCATGGACGCCTCGCCTCAGCTTGAGATATACTGCGACGAAGTAAAGGCAAGTCATGGAGCAACTACCGGCCAGCTCGACGAGCAGGCCCTCTTCTACATGCAAAGCCGCGGCATTCCACGCGACGACGCACGCAGGATGCTTACCCAGGCATTTATGGCCGACGTGATTGACCATATCGGCTACGAAGTATTGCGCCAACGCTTGCATGTATTGGTAGAAAAACGACTCAACGGTGACTCCGCTTCGTGCAGCGCATGTGCTTCGGCTTGCCGGACCAACAACAACGAGATATGAAAACATTTGATGTCGACGCCCTGCGTAAAGACTTCCCCATACTCGACCGCAAAGTAAACGGTCGGCCGCTGATATACCTCGACAACGCGGCTTCGAGCCAGACACCCCGTGCTGTTGTCGAGGCTGTCGACAGTGCCTACTACGGCCGGAGGGCAAACGTTCACCGCGGAGTCCATACTCTATCACAAGAGGCTACCGCAGCGATGGAGGCGACTCGCAGCAAGGTAAAGGAATTTATCAACGCGGCATCCTCCGACGAGATAATATTCACGCGCGGCACTACCGAAGCCATCAACCTTGTAGCGGCAAGCTACGGCGAACTCCTTGAGCCGGGCGACGAGGTGATCCTCACCGTAATGGAGCATCACTCAAACATCGTCCCCTGGCAACTGCTCCAACGTCGCAAAGGAATAGAGATCAAAGTCGTGCCCATACATGCCGACGGCACCCTCGACCTCAACGTATACCGAAGTCTCTTTACCGACCGCACGCGTCTGGTGTCGGTATGTCATGTGTCAAACGTGCTCGGCACCGTCAATCCTGTTGCCGAAATGGCAGCCTACGCCCACTCGCACGGTGCGCTGATCTGTATCGACGGTGCTCAGGCATCAGCACATGAGCGTATCGACGTGCAGGCTATCGGTGCAGATTTCTACGCATTCTCGTCCCACAAAATGTACGGACCCACGGGAATAGGCATTCTATATGGCCGACGCGAGTTGCTCGAAGCCATGCCACCCTACCAAGGCGGCGGAGAAATGATCGGACACGTAAGTTTCCAAGGGACAACCTGGGCCGACCTGCCATACAAATTTGAGGCCGGAACACCTGACTATATTGGAGCGGCAGCCTTCAGGACTGCTTTAGATTATATCGATACTGTTGGCCTTGACGCCATCGCCGGGCATGAACACGACCTACTCGTCCATGCCGCCGACGCCATGCTTGGCATTCCGGGCATGAGGTTTTTTGGCACTGCTCCCGACAAGGCTGCGGTAATATCATTCCTCATCGGCGATGCCCACCATTATGACACAGGCATACTGCTCGACCAACTCGGTATCGCCGTGCGCACCGGTCATCATTGCGCCCAGCCATTGATGGAAGCATACGGCATCGAAGGTACAGTACGGGCATCTTTCGCCCTCTACAACACCCACGCCGAAGTCGACGCTTTCGTCGCAGCCCTACGCCGTGTCGCCGCTATGCTCGGCTGACTGGCGCAGGCGCCACATGGCATATAACACAGCTCCCGTAGCGGCAGCACTGCCCAATGTCGGCCACAGCGACCACATCGACGGATCATTGGTCAAAGCATCAATTCCGTTGCTGCGTACATGCAGCCACGCTGTGAAAACAAATATCATATTGTTGAGCACATGGGCCGTTACGGGCACCCATATCGATCCTGTCCACAAAAGCAGATAGCCGAAATAGGCTCCGAGCAACATTCGTGGTACAAAACCGAAAAACTGGAGGTGGAGAGCGCTGAAACAAGCAGCCACCGCCCATATGGCAAGATGCACGTTGACACCGCCAGTTACCAGCAGGCGTTGGAAACAACCACGAAAAAACAGTTCTTCAGCAAAACCTGCTGCGACACCTACTACAAGCAGATTGAGGATAAGACCACCCGTGCCGGTATCGCCAAGCAATACCTTCATCGTAGAAAAAGCTGTATCCTCAAGCGAGCGCGACACTTCCTCAAACGCTGCCATAGATTCAGGCAGTGCGATATGGTAATTCCAATAAATCACAGCTTCCTGCAACGGCACAGAAACTGCAAGCATCAAGGCAACCAACAGAAGCATCACAGGTCCAGGCTTTTGCAGACACAACATCGATGCCGGCCTACGGCAGACGAAAACCGAACAGGCGACCGCCGGGATTATAAACGTCACCACATCCTGAATCAAGGCTCCTATACGGAGAGCCGCAGCAGGCCGCGCAACGAGCGCACGACTCGTCAGATACGACAACACTACGGTCAACACATAGCATATCAAAAACATACAAAGCAACAAAAAGAGCCGTTGCCCAAGTGAGAGCACTAAATCTGATCGTTTCATAATTTCATGTAATATGGTTCTACAAGGCGGCGGTACTCGTCGGAATATGTACCGCCAGGCGTGCGCAACGACAGTTCGCTTATCTCGACAGGGCCGTCGGTATATGAGAAGTCTGCCAATATGCGTGAGTATCCTTTGGCCGGCGATGTTTTCACCCGACACAGACGCCTGAGTTTCAGCCGACCGACTTCGGCTGCATATATTATGTCGTTCTCAAATTCGGATGGCGCAACCAAGCCTACATGCCCGTCAGGCTTGGAGATACCCGACGACAGCAGCGAGCTATACGACAGCGACGATTGATGCCGAGCGACAGCCCGGGCTGCATCTGACGATCGTTCGCCGGAAATGAAATACGGAGGATTGCAGACAACAACGTCGAAGCGGCCAACCGCACCTATGGCATATTCTGCAAAATCGGCACACACAGCCTTGAAGCGACCCGACCACGGCGAAATTTCAAAATTACGGATAGTGGCCCTACAAGCCTCCGGGTCTATTTCTACCGCCTCAATGGATGCGAGAGGCATTATGTCGGCAGCCATGAGTGAAAGAAGTCCGGAGCCGGCTCCAATATCGGCAACCGATTGAGCAGCTTTAAGCGGAGGAAGAAACCATGCACCCAACAGCACGCTGTCGGAGCATATCTTCATGCCGCAACCAAAATCATCAACGTCGAATCGCTTGAACCGGAACACTCCCATTCACAATGCCTCCTTATATTCGGGTACAGATATGTTATGCTTGTCGAAAATAGCACGGGCACGTCGTCCGAATTCCTTGGCCCTCGGTTTCCAGGCCGGAGAGTCGACACTGTCGGCTTCATATACCTCATACTTTCCCGGAACCGTGAAAAGCAGACGGTAAGACGCTGACTTAAGACGGGCCTTTCTGCTGTCATCGCGGTATATTTTCAGGTGCGCGAGCGCTCCGCCACGAGTATCAGCAGTCTTCATGTTCGACACAAAATTGCCGAGCGAATATATCAGAAAGACTTCTTTATCCGGAAAATATCGGTTAGCCCTCAGTTCCATCGGCTGTATCACATGCGGATGCGCACCTATGATCATATCCACTCCAAGCGATTCGAGATAATCGGCGAGCGATTTCTGCGAAGAATTTGGAAGAAGCTTATACTCATCGCCCCAGTGGACACATACGGCAAGCAATTCGGCCCCAGCCGAACGGGCGGCTTCCACATCTCTCTTTATCAACTCTTTATCAATATAATCGACAACCACACCCTGACGCGGTTCTATACCATTGGTACCGTAGGTATAGTTTAGGAAGCCCACTTTGAAATCTTTGATATCGACTATTTTGGGCATGGCTTTAGTCCGGGAGGAGTCGTCGGCATAAGTTCCGAGATGATCTATACCCAAGCTGTCAAGATGTCTGATGGTAGATTTCAAACCTTTGGGCCCATTGTCGAGAGTATGGTTGTTGGCCGTGAGCATCATGTCGAAACCGGCATCAGCAAGGGCATCAGCAAACTCCGTAGGCGCGTTGAAACACGGATACCCCCTGTAAGGGGCTGCCCCGACCGGAGTCTCGAGATTTACCACAGCATAGTCGGCGGCGCTTATCAGTGAATCTATCCGAGCAAAACACGCTGTGTAATCATAGCTGCCAGCGGTTTTGGCAGCATCAATCTGAGCTTTATGCTGCATGGCATCGCCCACGAAAAGAAGGTCGGCTTCGCCGCCACCGAAGACGAGCGAAGCCAACAATGTACAGAACGGCAATACCGGATAAGCCATACCGTCAGTCGCGGCGACGAGCCGCCTCAAGGGTATTGAGCATCAGCGATACGATCGTCATAGGGCCGACACCACCGGGCACGGGGGTGATTGCGGTGCATTTTGGAGCTACAGCCTCGAAATCGACATCGCCGCTCAGGCGAAATCCCGACTTACGGCTTGCATCCGGCACACGGGTAGTACCAACATCAATCACCGTCGCTCCATCGGCTACCATATCTGCGGTTATAAAACCGGGACGCCCCATAGCTGCCACAAGAATATCGGCTTTTGCTGTGACAGAGGCAAGGTCGGGGGTCGCACTATGGCAGACCGTGACTGTAGCATCACCTTGCTCTCCCTTCTGCATAAGCATGGCGGCAAGAGGCTTGCCGACAATATTGCTGCGGCCAACAATCACCACATTCTTGCCACGTGTGGGAATATTATAACGGCGGAGAAGCTCCACGATACCGGCAGGGGTTGCCGAGTGGAAACAAGGAAGTCCGACAGACTGGCGGCCTACATTGACCGGGTGGAAACCGTCGACATCTTTGGCCGGATCGATAGCTTCGATTACTGCCTGCTCATCGATATGGCGCGGCAAGGGCAGTTGGACGATAAACCCATCGACATCGGGATCATTGTTCAAAGCCTCAACATGAGCCAACAACTCGTCCTGACTCACGCTATCTTCAAGACGTATGAGGGTCGATTTGAAACCGCACACCTCACAAGCCTTAACTTTGTTAGCCACATAGGTTTCGCTGCCTCCGTCATGACCAACGAGTATAGCGGCCAGGTGAGGCCGGTGCAGTCCCTTGGCGAGACGCTGTTCAACTTCCTCCGCAATCTCCTTTTTTATCTGAGCCGAAGTAGCTTTTCCGTCGATAATTTGCATATGTGTCTTTTTATTTTGTGGGTTTTATCAGCGACGACGCTTCATCTGGCGCATCTGACGCATCATACTTGCCGGATTGGGACCCATGTTGGTCATGGTGTGCATCATCTTGCGTATCTGATCGAACTGTTTGAGCAGACGGCTCACATCCTGGATCTGACTACCCGAGCCACGGGCGATACGCTGCACTCGAGTACCCTTAATCACCTCGGGATGCTCGCGCTCGTAAGGGGTCATTGACGAAATTATGGCCTCGATACCCTTGAATGCATCATTATCTATATCAATATCTTTGATAGCCTTGCCCATGCCGGGTATCATCGCTGCAAGATCCTTGATATTACCCATTCGCTTGACCTGTTGGATCTGCTTGAGGAAGTCATTGAACGTAAACTGGTTGCGTTTGAGCTTTTTGGCCAGTTCCTCTGCCTCTTTTTCATCGAACTGCTGCTGTGCACGCTCCACGAGCGACACGATATCACCCATGCCGAGGATACGGTCGGCCATACGGGCAGGATAGAAAATATCGATGCCGTCGAGGCCTTCTCCAGTACCGATAAACTTGATAGGCTTGTCGACCACGCTGCGTATCGACAGGGCAGCACCGCCTCGGGTATCACCGTCGAGCTTTGTTAGCACAACTCCACCGAAGTCGAGACGGTCGTTGAACGTCTTGGCTGTATTGACCGCGTCCTGACCAGTCATAGCATCGACCACGAAGAGTATTTCGCCAGGATTTATAGCCCTCTTGATAGCTTCGATCTCGGCCATCATCTCTTCGTCGACGGCAAGACGGCCGGCGGTATCAACAATAATAAGGTCGTTGTGGTTGGCCTTGGCATGTTCAATCGCACGTTTTGCGATACCTACAGGATCTTTAACGCCATCTTCGGTATATACCTCGACCCCTATACTGTCGGCAAGCACCTTGAGCTGGTCGATAGCGGCCGGACGATACACGTCGCAGGCCACCAGAAGCGGACGCATCCCTTTCTCGCTCTTGAGTTTTTTAGCCAGTTTACCGGTGAAAGTCGTTTTACCCGAGCCTTGCAGACCCGACATAAGTATGATAGCCGGACGGCCCTCAATCTTAAGCGGAGTCTCCTGACCACCCATAAGGGTAGCAAGCTCGTCGTGTACGATCTTGACCATGAGTTGACCAGGCTCGATAGCGTTGATTACATTCTGGCCAAGAGCTTTCTGCTTTACATTATCGGTAAAAGTTTTGGCGACCTTATAGTTGACGTCGGCGTCGATAAGGGCGCGGCGGACATCTTTGAGTGTCTCCGCTACGTTGATTTCGGTAATTCGGCCTTGGCCTTTGAGAAGCTTGAAACTACGTTCAAGTCTATCGCTGAGTTTTTCGAACATGGTCGTATGGTATACTGGAGTATATGGGGATCTATAGTTTGTTGGTTGCTGTATCGGGGAAGATCACTGTAGGTTTGAACGAGCGTGCCTCATCGGGAGTCATGGTAGCGTAACTCATGATTATCACGATATCGCCGGGCTGGACAAGACGAGCCGCAGCGCCGTTGAGACATATCACACCCGAACCACGGGGGCCGGCAATAGTATAAGTATCGAGGCGTGCGCCATTATTGTTGTTGACGATATACACTCGCTCGCCGGGCAAAATGCCGGATGCGTCGAGTAGGTCCTCGTCGATTGTGATGCTGCCTATATAGTCGAGACGCGACTCCGTGACGGTGACGCGGTGGATTTTAGATTTGAGTACCTGGATATACATCTTAATAACGGATATTATCGATAAGGCGGACACCTCCGCAATAAACTGTTGCACAACCTACAGCGCCCAGTATGCCGGCATCGGCCCATTTGGCCAACGGCTGCATTGTGGCAGCATCGACGATGCTGTAATACTCGGCTTCGAGGCCATCGACATTATTGATTGCATCAAGAGTGAGACGCTCGACTTCCGATGCTTCATAGCCCTGCCCCTTAAGGTCTACACTGTCGGCAAGGATACGGTGTATCTGCGGAGCAATCTTACGCGAAGCCTCGTCGAGGCGCACGTTACGCGAACTCAAAGCAAGACCATCGGCTTCACGGACAATTGCACAAGGCACAATCTCAAGATCGAAACCCTCAAGCTCAGTCATGCGGCGTATGACGGCAATCTGCTGAAAGTCCTTCTCTCCGAAATAAGCCCGGGTCGGCTTCGCCCACGCGAAAAGCTTGCTCACAATCTGGGCAACGCCGTTGAAATGCCCGGGACGCATCGCACCTTCCATTACTTCTGCCACCGGTCCAAGATCGAAGACTCGGGTATCGGGCTCGGGATATACTTCTTCGGGCGACGGAGCGAAAACATAGTCGACGCCACAGCCGGCAAGCATCGCGAGATCAGACTCCTCGGTGCGCGGATAGGTGCGCAGGTCTTCGGCATTGTTGAACTGAGTAGGATTGACAAACACACTGACAATCACCACGTCGTTTTCACGACGTGCGCGGTCTACCAGCGATTTATGCCCGGCATGAAGCGCCCCCATAGTTGGCACCAGGCCTATGCTCTTGCCACAGCCGCGCTCTGCTTCGGCGATTTGGGCAAGATCTTTGACAGTACGGATTGTTTCCATTTCTTATCTTTTCAGGCGCTTCACGGCGCCGCAAATTCAGACTGCAAAATTACACAATTCCCTCAAACCCACAAAATCAAAGACTTGGTTTCATCAAAAATATACCTGCTTGTATATCACTCTGCCGTTTCACCAAGAGCCTGGCGCAGCGCTCGCGACAGTTGATCGGGGCATGATGTTGGACGGGCGCCGCACTGTGTGCCTTCGAGTATGGCGGCCACCTCGGCCGCGTCACGGCCCTCGCAAAGACGGGCAACACCACGTGTATTGCCCGAACATCCTTTGGTAAAGACAAGATTATGTATCCGGCCTTTGTCGTCAAGATCAAAATCTATCTTTCGGGAGCAAGTTCCCTCGGGTATAAATTCTATATGTTTCATTTATTTGATGGACTTTTACTATATTTCCTGTATGCTGCCGCCATACGGGTATGATAGTTACGGGCAGCATACGAAGGACCATTGTAAATACGTGCAAACGCAGCCCAGTTCTTGTTACGCAGATGAGTCAACAAACCGGTATTGCGGATATAATTGGCAAAAAGACTCAACTGATCATACTCCGACCGCGTCATCCTCTCCACAAACTCCTCGCGCGAGGCTGTGCCGCAAAGTTTCCAGTTAAATCCGCCGATCTGGAACATTCCCCAGAACGTACTTTCAACCGCAGCGACCGAATCGATAGCCAACGCAGCTTCAAGACGCGCATGTTGGGCAGCCTGCTGCGAACCATAGCGAGCTATATTGACTGGATTTACAGCCGCACTACCGGCATAACGAGTCAGATCTACTCCTCTACGGGCTGCTGCACGGCGAAAAACCGGCAGATCGAAATTGATTATCACCGAACCATCGGCATTAAACCCCTTCTGCAACCGCCCCGTCTCTATCTCCACGACAGCACGTATCGCCGCCGGCTCGATACCGAGTTCCGATGCAATCTCATCGTAGTCGCACGGCCGCAGAGGCCCACTGTGCACAAGCTCGGGCTGAGGAAGAAAAGCCGTATGGATAGTGTCGCTATCGAGTATGATATACGATCTGCCAAGCGAATCGACTTCCACCCCCATAGTGTCGTAGACATATATCGTGTCCGGTAGAAAACGTGAGCCTTGCCACCGTGCATACGAACACACAGTGGCAAGACTCAGGATTATCGTTACAAGTCGCGCAGTCAAACCGGCGCGCGGCTTACAGGTTTGCTACCTTCTCGAGTGTACGGGTAATCTGTCCGTAGAAACGTTCGACCGCAGGGATATACATGCGCTCGCTCGGAGAATGGACGTCGCGGAGAGTAGGTCCGAACGACACCATGTCGAGATGAGGATATTTCTGGAGGAAGAGACCGCACTCGAGACCGGCGTGAATAGCCTTGATGGCAGGCTTCACACCATATAGTTCTTCATACGCATCGCTGGCAAGATGCATTATACGGCTGTTCATGTTGGGAGCCCAGCCGGGATAACCGTCGCCGTGAGTCACTTCAGCCCCGGCCATACGGAAGAGAGCCTCCACCTGGTAGGCGATATCCCATTTGCGCGACTCTACCGACGAACGTTGGCTGGTCGTCACAAGCACCTGATTATCGCCCTGCATCTTCACCGAAGCAAGGTTGGTCGATGTCTCCACGAGTCCTTCGAGATCACGGCTCATCGACACCACTCCGTGAGGCGCACTGTAAAGAGCCTCCACAAGAGCCTGCGACGTGGCATGATCGATCGCGAACTCGGGTTTGTCGCAGCTCTCAAGTTCCAGCTTAAGAGTTGTCTCGAGGCCAGAGTACTCGTTCTCTATATCTGCGACATATTTATTGAATGCCACACGCACATCTTCTTTACGCGCTGTTTCGACACCGAAGACAGCATGGGCGGCTCGAGGAATGGCATTACGCAGATTTCCGCCGTCAATCTCGCAAAGAGCGATTTCATGCTCGAGACCGAGAGTGTAGAGGAAACGGGCAAGAAGTTTGTTCGCATTGGCACGACCCTGATGGATGTCACCGCCGGAATGACCACCGAGACCTCCGGATATATCAAACCTGAAGTAATGGAAGTCGGTCGGAGCAAACGAGCGCTTGTAGGTAAACAAACAAGTAGTGTCGACACCTCCGGCACAGCCGACGAATATCTCCGCATCATCCTCACTGTCGAGATTGAGCAACATCGAAGCCGTCAGCATACCATCGCCGAGATTGTTGGCTCCGGTAAGACCGGTCTCCTCATCGACGGTAAACAGAGCCTCTACCGGACCATGAACAAGGTCCTTATCGGTAAGCACAGCGAGGGCTGCAGCCATACCGATACCGTTGTCGGCACCCAGGGTAGTGCCATCGGCACGGAGCCAGTCCCCGTCCACAATCGTGCGGATAGGGCTGTTGGCGAAGTCAAAATTCTTGTCGTTGCTCTCGCACACCATATCCATATGGGCCTGAAGAGCCACTACCGGTGCATTTTCGTGACCGGGCGTGGCCGCAACACGCATCACCACATTCCCAATCTTATCGGTTGCTACTTCTATATTATGCTTTGCCGCGAAGTCGAGCAGATACTCCCGTATTTTCTCCTCATGCTTGGAGGGACGCGGCACGTGATTGATTTCGTCGAAAATCGAAAACACGTTGGCCGGCTTAAGGTCTTTGATAGTCATATTTTTCAGCTTTATGCCTGTTATAAAAGTTATAAATTATTTTTCATTATCAGAAAGAATGTTAAAAACATTCATATTCGCCCTCTAAATTACAAAATAAAATTGAGTTGACGAAAAAAAAGCGGCAACTTTCGCTATATTTGCACCGTCAAAGCGAATTCATCGCAAATGAAAACAGTAATTTTGGCCATATCCCTGGTGCTGATATCAGTCGTGCTGCTCGGAGTGAAAGTGCTCTTCGTCAAAGGAGGCAAATTCCCCTCCGGACACGTCCACGACATAGACTCACTCCGCCGCAAAGGCATAGGATGCGCATCTGGCCACAGTGCTGACAAACCATCGTAATACCATACAATAGCATACATAATGAAAAAACTGTCTGTAACAGTAAAGACCTTGGTAGCCTGCGCAATAATCTTCGGCGCCGGTTCGTGTGGCAACAAAGAGGCTCAGCCGGCAGCCGAAAACGCTGCGGTTGACAATCAGCCGGCCGTCGCAATCAACATACGCTACATCGACGCCGACTCGGTAATCGGTTCATACACCCTTGCCCAGCAACTAATGGAAGAGCAGCAGCGCGAGCTCAACAAGCTCCAACAGTGGCACGAGAGCAAACAACGCGAGCTTCAGGGTCTGGCCAACAGCATCAACCAGAAGCAGCAGAACAACGTATACCTCACTCAAGCTTCTATGCAGGAAGACGTAAACAACCTGCAGAAAAAGAGCGAGGAAGCAGAGCGCTACTTCGCCACACAGCAGCAGAAACTTGCCATAGCCGGCGAGCAGATGCAGCGACGACTCAACGACTCCATCAATAACTTCATCAAAGACTACAACGCAACACACGGCTTCGACGCCATTCTCCTCCGCGAGGCCGGCGTATACTTCAAGCCCGAGCTCAACATCTCTGCCGAAGTAATCGAAGGACTCAACGCTCGTTTCTCGGCAGCAAACGCAGCCTCGAAATAAAACAAAACAACACCACTCCCCGATTAGCCGCAGCCGGAATTCACCCGGCTGCGGCTATAAACATTTAAGGCCACAGACTCATCACTCACTCCACTCAACAAAAAAACAGCCAAAACAACCCGGCCTCATAAAAAATATTTTGCTAATTCACCGAAAATTAGTATCTTTGCGGCGCAAAGGAAGCGTGCGCACACGCACGTAGCGCCAATGCACACATAATTAACCTCATTATTAACTAATTAAATGAACGAATTACAAAATTCGCCTATCGCAGATTTCGACTGGGAAGCTTACGAGCATGGCGACACCAAAGGTGAGCGTTCGCACGAAGAGCTCGAGCACGCCTACGAAGAATCTCTCAACTCCGTTAAAGACAAAGAAGTAATCGAAGGTACCATCATCGCCCT
>DKVO01000017.1:45748-56431 GCA_002491245.1 Porphyromonadaceae bacterium UBA7176 | reverse complement strand
ACCAGCTGAGCTAGCGAATCTCCTCTATGTCTATCTGAGGGTGTTTCCCTCAAAAGCACTGCAAAATTAATACTTATTTTTTTAATATCAAAATTTTATTTACTTTTTTTGTGTTTTTTGTACTTAATTGTTCACTTTTCGCAAACCGTTAGATGTCACACGAAATCCGCAATTCTCACCAAATCATTATATGCCAACTCATTACCCCACACTCATTCCCATGCCATATAACTTAAAACGACAGAAAGAAATATGGATCCAAATGCCAGACCCCATTCCTTTCTGTCTATTTTTAACAAATCATCCTAATTTGAACGGACGGCGGTACTCATAATTATAGAGTCTGTGGTTACGAGCTTCCTGATCGTTGACAAACGACCTAGTTGCAGGATCCCACTTCACCGGTCGACCGAGTTCTGTCGCGATATTTGCCAGACAACAAAGCGTGTTGGTACTGTTGCCCACCTCTACAGGCGCTACCGGATTTTCTCTCGAACGCACGCAATCTATAAAATTCTGCATATGCGGAGCACTTACTTCATACGACCCCTTCTCTTGACGGCTCTTATCCTCCGCCTTTGCAAGCAACTCCGGATCAAAGCACTCTATATAGCCTCGCGAAACTTTAAGCCATCCTTTCGTGCCTACAAACTGTATACCCTGGCCACCTTCCTCGCGGTAAGGCTGCTCAGTAAGCACAATTCCATTTTGATATTTCATCGTCAGATACTCAGCGCCGTCATACCCCTTGGGTATATATTCACAAGGAGCCGACCCATCCATACCTATCGCAGCCTGAGCGATATCAAACATATGCGCTCCCCAGTCTGCCGTATAGCCATTACCAGTTTCGCGATACCATCTCCATGCACCCCAGAGAGCCTCATTCTTTTCAGGATCAAGCGAGATAGGCGGACAAAGATCCGGATGATAATGAATCTTCGGATCATTAAGCGGCCCAAGCCACATATTGAAATTCAGCGTATGAGGAACCGGCTGCTCCGGCAGGTTGAACGGTGTTGGAGGATCTCCGACCTTAGCATAAATCTTCTCTATATGGCCCAACGCACCACCCCGGACAAGTGCGATAGCCTTCTGAAACTCCGGACTCGACCGCTGCTGACTGCCAACCTGTAACACGCGACCGTTCGACCGTACTGCCTTCACCATCTCCTCACCCTCACGGATAGTGAATGCAAGAGGTTTCTGCACATACACATCCTTACCGGCCTCGCAGGCATGTATCACCGTCAAGGCATGCCAGTGGTCAGGCGTAGCTATCGACACCGCATCAATATCCTTCCGGTCAAGCAGATCTTCGTAAAACTCATACGTGTCGCACCGCTGAGGCATCCCGGCATTCTTCTGCCACGATTCAACCCGGCGTTTAAACCGCTCTCGCTTCAATTTATCAACATCGCAACCAGCCACGACCTGCACTCCAGGGCACTGCGAGAAACTCGAAAAATCATATACTCCCTGCTGACCAAGGCCAATAAAACCCATGACGACACGGTCACTTGGAGGCACTCTCATCCCATTGATTTTCCAGCTCGGCAAGATAGTAAGCCCCACCAGACCAAGGGCCGACAGTCCAAGGAACTCACGGCGTGTCATACCCCTTTTCTTTTCTTCTTCCATTTACATTAGATTTAAGGTTTTCATTCAGTCAGATATCAAGGATATCGACACGCAAATATACATTATTTTTCTATTCTATTCCACCATTTCACAACAAAATTCTTCCATCATCTCACATTTTACCGAGTAAGTACAAGAGTTACGACCGCGCAGATTATCAACACAATTCCAACCGTAGCCTTCAACGTCAGCACCTCCCCGAAAAGCGCCACACCGAACACAACTCCGGTAATAGGCTCCAACGCACCCAAAATTGCCACAGGCACAGATCCTATATACTTTATCGATATTGCAACAGTCAGCAACGACACAATCGTCGGAACAATCGAAATCCCTATCACACACGCCCATGCCAGCACCTCCGACGGCACAGGACGCACCATAGTAAACATTCTGGTTTGTACCGCAAACACAATCATACCGAAAAGCAACGAATAAAATGTTATCGCGCAACCCGACATCCGCCCTACTCCACTTTTATTTATACCCACCATATAGAGCGCATAGGCACAAGCCGAGAATATCACCATAGTCACACCGGCAGCAGTCACATGCGCTCCCTCTCCCGGATTACAGAGAAATAGCACTCCGGCAAGACATATACCTATCGAAATTAAAGTCCACCGAGATATTTTCTCCTTGAAAAACGCCCATAGTATCAACGCAAGAAACACAGGCTCCACAAAAAGCAACGTCGAGGCAAGACCGACATCCATATAATTGTAAGCCTCGAGAAGCAACACCGACGACAATGCGAACATCACACCCAGTATCACCATTTCGCCAAGTTGCTTTCGCGAAATACGGAAACTATCCCTACGGACTTTCATCACAACACCCAATATCAATGCAGCAAACAGATAGCGGTAAAACAAAACAGACGAAACATCCATTCCCAATTCATACAACGGCACAGCAAACAGCGGATTTGTTCCATAACTCACAGCCGCAACAGCACCAAGAATATATCCCTTTGTAATATTCGTCATAAATAAATGGTTACATCTCAAAAATTACCCCGGGCCAAAAAGCCCGGGGTAACAACTATATATCTTATTCTTAGATTAGCCGATAAAATAAGCTGTCATTTCGCTCACTCCGGTAAGCTCGAGCAACGAATTATAGAAGTAGCTTACAATACCGAGGGCAAGTATGCCACCTACGCTTATCCATAGTCCAAGACGCTCACTGCAAGCCGAACGGAAATTAGGCACCACGCACTCATCATCGCTGATAAACATCGCCTTCACAACCAGCAGATAGTAGTAAAGCGACACGATCGTATTGATCAACGCGATAAGCACAAGCACATAAATTGCTACCGAACCCTGATTGATGGCTCCGGTAAAGATAAAGAACTTCGAGAAAAATCCTGCGAACGGAGGAATACCGGCAAGCGAGAACATCGCAAGCATCATAGCCACCGACAGTCGAGGATTAGTCTTGTAAAGACCCTTATAATCATCCATCGACACCTTGCCGGTAGCATTCTCTATGGCTCCGATAACACCAAATGCGGCAAGGTTAGAGAATATATACACAAGTATATAGTACATCATCGCGGCCAGACCCATCGCATTTCCGGCTATGACACCGAGCATAATGTAACCGGCCTGCGAAATCGACGAAAACGCAAGGAAACGCTTCATATTACGCTGACGGATAGCGAAGAGGTTGCCGACTGTGATAGTCAGTA
The DNA here is from genome assembly GCA_002491245.1 of Porphyromonadaceae bacterium UBA7176. GTDB lineage: Bacteria > Bacteroidota > Bacteroidia > Bacteroidales > Muribaculaceae > CAG-873. Next base: position 53,094 of record DKVO01000017.1, on the reverse strand, counting down.
TAATCAGCGCATACAGCATCACCTCCCAAACCTGCGAATACAGTGCGCCAAACACCTGGTTAAGCACGACAAGGAAAGCAAACGCCGTAGCACCCTTCGATATAACCGACAGATAAGAAGTCACCGAAGTAGGCGCTCCCTGATATACATCCGCTGTCCATAGGTGGAAAGGCACCAACGACAATTTGAAACCGATACCACCGATTACAAATGCCACCGCCATCACAAGCAGTAGACTGCGCTGCGACGTGAGTGCGAAGTAGATATCATTAAAATACATCGACCCCGTAAGACCGTACACAAACGAAAGTCCCATCATGAAAATAGCCGAAGAGAACACCGCTGTAAGAATATACTTCACAGCAGCCTCATGGCTCTCATAGCGGTTCTTGTCAAGAGCCACCATCGCGGCAAGAGGCAACGACGCGCTCTCAAGACCGATGATGAAAAGAAGGAAATGACGGCCCGAGATCATCAGATACATACCGAAGAGTGTCACAAGCAACAACTCGTAGAACTCTCCGCGACGCATCGTCATAGCCTCGCTGTTGGTCCATTTGATCGACTGTATCAGCACGATCACCACACCGATATTAAGTATATTCTTGATCGCAGCAATAACCGGCGAAGTCACATACATGCCGGCAAAAGCCGAGACTTCTCCTCCGGGAGCCATGCAATAGCTGCAGAAACCGCCGAGGGTCACAAGCAGCATAAGCACGGTTGTAAATACGGGAAGGCCTTTCTGAGCCCCTCGTGGCATGAAGGTGTCGTAGAGGAACACCAGCAGGAAAACGGCCAGCAGACCGATTTCTTGCTTCATAGCTAAAAATTGTGAGTAATCCATTGCAATTTATACTGAGGGGTTTACATTCCGAGCACGCGGAAAATCTCCGGCGTGAAAGTCGTATTTATCAAATTATTGAAGAAATTGGGGAAGCAACCGATAGCGGCGACACAGAGGATGAGTGTCACTGTCGAGAAACGCTCCCACCATGTTGCATCGGTCAAGGTGCGGTGGTGGTCATCATACACAGGGCCGAACAGCAGCTTGCCAACCACACGGAGAATATACACCGCAGTAATCACGATTGAACAGCACGCGATAATCGTAAACACAAGTTTAAGCGACCCAGCTCCGGCAAGATACTCTGCCATACCGGCCTTGAACGAACCTACAAAAATAGTCATCTCAGCCACAAAACCGCTCAAGCCAGGCAAACCAAGCGACGCCATACCGGCAATCACATAGCAGACCGAAAGATAAGGCATAATCTGCATCATACCGCCCATCTGCGTGATATCACGCGTATGCGTACGGCCGTAGATCATACCGATCAGAGCAAAGAAGAGGGCCGTCATAAGACCGTGCGAGAGCATCTGCATGATCGCACCGGTCATTGCCGTCGAGTTAAGCATCAGGATAGCGAAAAGCACAAGACCGCAGTGCGACACCGACGAATAAGCATTGATATACTTGAGGTCTGTCTTGACACATGCGCAGAACGCACCGTAGACAACCGAGATACCTGTCAATATAAGGAAGATGAACGACAGTTCTTTAGCCGCATAAGGCATCAGATAGATAGCCACGCGGAAACAGCCGTAACCGCCAAGCTTCATCAACACGCCGGCATGAAGCATCGACACCGCTGTCGGGGCCGAGGCATGACCGTCAGGGCTCCATGTATGGAACGGGAACATAGCCCCGAGCACACCGAAGCCGACAAAAGTCATCGGGAAAAGGAACTGCTGCCAGCCGTGAGGTATGGCATCATACTTCGCAATCTCAAGGATATTCCATGTCAGCTGTCCACCTTCCGGAGCCGAATGATAGTAGATACCGATAAGGCCGAGCATCAGGAAAGCAGAGCCGCCCATAAGCATCAGCGTAAGCTTCATCGCCGAGTAATTTTTACGGCCCGAGCCCCATACACCGATAAGGAGATACATCGGGATAAGCGCCACCTCATAGAACATGAACATCGTGAACAAGTCCACCGAGATAAAGAAGCCGAACACTCCCGTCGAGAGCAATATAAGCCACAGGAAAAACTCCTTGGGCTGCTGTATCGTCCACGAAGCGAACGAGCCTGCAAAAACAATTATCGACGAAAGGATTAGCATCGCGATTGAGATACCGTCCACACCCACTGCAAGGTTGATATGCAACGGTTCGAACCATGACCACGAACCCGTAAACAACATAGGCTCGGTATTACCCGTAGCTCTGATTGCAAGATACTCTGCAAGCACATAAGCCGACAGGCCCAGCAAAGCCACCGAACCGGTCACGGCAACGGCGCGGATCTGCTTGATGTTGCGGCAGAAACCCAAGCCGGCAAGCATGATTACCGGTACGACAACAAAGTAGATTAATATATTCGAAAACATCGTAATTACTGATTTATATATTTTGCACCGTCATATTAGATTACGCAGAGAGCTGTGATACCGCCAAGAAGCAGTGCGCCCACAAGATAATACCACACATACATCTGTATCTGGCCCGACTGCAATGGCTTGATCACCTCCGAAGCCTTGTTCGTTATCGTTGCGAAGGCATCCATCGTTCCGTCTATCACATGACGGTCAAACCATGCCAATGGACGGCTGATACAACCAAAGATTATCCGGTGTGTGATGAACATGTAAAGCTCGTCGAAATAGAAACGGTGGAAACACCATGTCCACAATGCCGGCAGTGCGTTACGCATCTTCGACGGAAGCGCATTCTCCTTGCGGTACATAACCGTAGCAAGACCAATCGCAGCCAACGCCACAAGCAAGCTTATCGAAGCCACACTCCAGTCAAGAGCCTTGAGATTTGTGAAGAAGTCGACACTCTCGAACATCGGATGACCGTTCCATGTCACAAGATTGCCGAACGGAACGAAGCCGGCCACACACGAAACCACCGACAGGATCACAAGAGGAAGAGTCATAGTCCAGGGCTGGTCATGCGGTGCATGATGTCCTTCCGGAGTCTTGTGTTCCTTCCACCAGAAAATCAGATAGTAGAGACGGAACATATAGAACGCCGTCAGACCGGCGACAGCCGACATCCAGATATACCAGAATATCGAGTGACCGAAACAAGCAGTCAGAATTTCATCCTTAGAGAAGAAACCGGCAAACGGTATGATACCGGCAATTGCAAGACATCCTATGAGGAAAGCCACATGGGTTATAGGCATATGCTTGCGCAATCCATGCATCTCAGTGTAGTTGTTCGACCCGATAGCGTGGATAAGAGCACCGGCGCAAAGGAAGAGCAGCGCCTTGAACATAGCGTGAGTGAACAGGTGGAACATCGACGCCATATATCCAAGTCCGTGATGGAACTCCGGACGGGCTACGCCGAGCGAAACCATCATGAACGCTATCTGAGATATCGTCGAGAACGCGAGCACTCGCTTGATGTCAAGCTGCGTGCACGCAACCATAGCGGCATACAAGGCTGTCACCGCTCCCACTACAACGATTATATCGAGAGCAGCCTCCTCCATAAGGTAGAGAGGGAAAAGACGGGCCACAAGATAAACACCGGCCACAACCATCGTAGCAGCGTGGATAAGCGCCGACACAGGAGTCGGACCTTCCATCGCATCTGGCAGCCAGATATGGAGAGGCATCATGGCCGACTTACCCATGCCACCCATAAAGATAAGCACAAGAGCCCAGGTCAGCACCGATGCACCCATGAAAGTCGGGGCTGCGCTGTTGGCAAAAATACCACGCACATACTCAGCTGTGCCTATATTCACCTGGCTCACACCGGCCATACCCTCTACAGGGATAGAAGTAAGCTCCGTGAAATTGAATGTTCCCGTGTACCACGACAGCGTGAGTATACCGATAAGGAAACCAAGGTCGGCAAAACGGGTAACGATAAACGCTTTCTTCGACGCCGACACTGCGCTCGGTTTCGTGTAGTAGAAACCGATAAGCAAATACGACGAAGCACCCACAAGCTCCCAGAAAATATACATCTGGAAGATATTCGGGGCCACTACAAGACCCAGCATCGAGAAACTGAAGAGCGACAGGAAAGCGTAGAAGCGCTGGAAACCGTGCTCATACACCCCGTGATGGTCGCGCATGTATCCCATGCTGTAGAGATGCACCATAAACGAAATCGTCGTGATCACTACAAGCATCATCGCCGATATCGGATCGAGAAGGAAGCCGAGTTTGATCACCAGATTTTCGGTAAACTGCAACCACGTCTGGTCAAAAACAAGGTACTGAAGTCGTTCGCCGGCACCGTTGATAAAGATATCTGCGCCGGAGAAGAAATATTGGAATGCCGTATAGTAGGCAAGCACCAGGACGGTGCCCATGCCGCAAGTGCCAAGTATACCGGCTACCTTATGGCTCATCTTCATGCCCGTAAGGCCAAGGAAGACGAACATAAACAGCGGTATGGCAAGAATTAGGATAGGAATCGTAACGTCCATAATGCTTTAGAATTTCATTTCGTTAAGAGAGCGCACGTCGATATTCTTCGCTGCTCTGAAAATGTTGATGATGATAGCGATGGCAAGGGCTGTCTCCGCGGCCGCGATAGCGATGGCAAATAGCGTGAAAAACATTCCCTCCATCTGCTCCGGATAGAGATAACGGTTGAATACCACGAAGTTGATATCGACGGCATTGAGCATCAACTCAAGCGAGATCAGCATCGCGATCATGTTTTTACGGGTTATAAAACCATACACGCCGCAGCAGAACATCACCAGAGCCGGTACAAGGTAATATATAGCTGTTATTTCCATAATATCAACGTTTGCGGGCAACGACAACGCCGCCAATTATACATGCGAGCAAAAGCACACTGACAGCCTCGAACGGCAGCAGATACTCTCCATGACCTGAACCAAGGAGTGCCTCGCCGACACTTTGCATGTCTGGGGCTTCCATCACTGGCTTGGAGGCAAATGCCATACTGCAGCGGCTCACAAGGGCATAGCCGGCCAATGCAAGTGTCGCCACTGCTGCAAGACCGCCGAGAAATCGCGACTTTGAGGTCAGACGCTCGGTATTGTCCCCCGGTTTGCTCGTAAGAAGGATGGCAAAGACAAACAGTACCACGATACCGCCGGCGTACACTGCTATCTGAACAGCGCCGAGGAACTCATAATCGAGCATGAAATAGACCACGGCGGCCGCAAATAACGTGAACAGCAGGTATGTGGCCGCACGCAGAATTTTGCGAGTCGTCACGGCCATCACTGAGAAGACTATCATCGACAACGCGACGATAAAATACAAGATTATACTTCCTACTGATTCCATATCGGTTTATTTATTTTCCTCTGTTTTATCAGGCGTCGCATTCGATGCGCCACCCTGGGCCGCCTTGGCCGCAGCTGCCTTGGCCTTAGCCTCGGCGATTTTTGCCTGACGTTCTGCCTCTATCTGGGCAAGTTGCTCAGGGGTAGGTTCCGGCTCTTCTTTTTCTGGCAGATAATTGAGTTGCTTGACAAGCTTCGATCGGGTAAACACTGCCTGCTCGAAGTCATTGTCAAACTCTATCGCGCCTGTGGGGCAACTAGTCACGCAAAGCTGGCAGAATGTACAGCTACCAAGATCATAGTGGTACTTGACGAGCTTTTTCTTCTTAGTTCCCTGCATCGTCGTCACCATCTTTGTCTCAATCGAGATAGTGCCGTTAGGGCAGTTACGTTCGCAATTCTGGCAGGCGATGCACTTGTGGTTGCCTTCGCCGTCATAGATAAACTTGAGCTGTGCGCGGAATCGCTCTGGCCACTTGTGCTCTGTGCGGTTCTCGGGATAGCACTCGGTGATCTTTGGCGTCACAAACTCTTTGCCGGTCACCTTCATGCCTTTTAGAAGGCTCAGGATGCCGGAGCCTAAAGATGAAAAGTATTCTGATACACTACCCATTGATATGAGGTCTTGTTGGTTTACTATATTGTGTTAAATCTGATTGACTGCATTATTAATCGCGCCGTTGCCCTCCTACAATATCAAGAAGTTCGGTCGTGATGCTCTGCTGACGCAACTTATTATATTCCAGTTGGAGCTGTTCAAGCAACTTCTGGGCATTGTCGTTCGCACTCTGCATAGCCATTACTCGGGCGGCCTGCTCGCTCGCACGGTTCTGTGCGAAAGCCTCCTGCATCTGCGACAGCAGATACATCGGCAACACCGTCCGGAAGATCGTAGCTGCATCCGGTTCAAAAAGGTAAGGTCGTCCCGAGCCTTCGCTGTCAGCATTCAATTTACTTGCGCTGATAGGAAGATAACCCTCCGAAACAAGACGCTGACGGCCGGCCGACAGGAAATGCACATACATCAGCTCAACTCGGTCAGTCAAGCCACCGAGAAACATCTCCTCGAAATCACGGCTGAAAACCTTCACAGCATCTCCCTCGCTCTTCGAATCAATACCGGCAGACGGCATATAGGAAAGACGTGGGTCTGATTCAGCCAATTTCTCCACTGCCTTCTGCAACTTCTTTCCAACAGGCACAAGCGCTATCTCGACATCATTGCCATAGTCCTCGCGCAAGCGCGACACTGTGTCAAGCAAACCTTTGAAAATATTCACGTTATAAGCTCCGCAAAGCCCATCGTCACTGCCAAGGGCTATGACGGTAACATGCTTCACCATCTGACGTTCGGCCGTCAGTGGCGAGCTTACAGCCGCGTCGCTGCTCAGCAAATTGCCGATAATGCCCTGCACGCAGTCGCGGAAAGGCGACAGACGGCGCAAGATACCCTCTGCCTTGTGCATCTTGGCCGACGATATCATTTTCATCGCGCCGGTTATCTTCTCCGAAGATCCTACCGACCCGATGCGGCCTTTCAGTTCACGTAATGTTGCCATTGGTTTGTTATCGGTTTAATCTGCTTGGGGATAACATTAGTTCTTGAATCGCGCGGCGACGTCCTTGGCCGCTGAGGTCAGTTTCTCTGCTATTTCATCAGTAAGCGAACCCTTGCCCAACGCTGCCATATCCTCAGGATACTTCGCGTGCATGAGCTGCAGATACTGCTTCTCAAACTCAGCGACATCTGTCAGGGGCACACCCTCAAGCAAACCGTGGACACCACAGAATATCACTGCGATTTCATCCTCCACAGGCATGGGGCGGTATTGGGGTTGGATAAGAAGACGCTCGTTCTTGCGACCCTTGTCTATCACTCGGGCCGTAACGGCATCCATATCGCCACCGAACTTTGTAAATGCTTCAAGCTCGCGGAACTGTGCCTGATCGATTTTCAGCGTACCGGCAACCTTCTTCATTGACTTGACCTGAGCTGAGCCACCAACACGCGATACCGAGATACCTACATTGATTGCCGGACGGATACCG
>DKVO01000017.1:581-45575 GCA_002491245.1 Porphyromonadaceae bacterium UBA7176 | reverse complement strand
CGATTTTCAGCGTACCGGCAACCTTCTTCATTGACTTGACCTGAGCTGAGCCACCAACACGCGATACCGAGATACCTACATTGATTGCCGGACGGATACCGCGGTTGAAGAGAGCTGTCTCAAGGAATATCTGACCGTCGGTGATCGAAATAACGTTGGTCGGGATATATGCCGACACGTCACCGGCCTGGGTCTCGATGATAGGTAATGCCGTCAGCGAGCCACCGGCCTTCATGATAGGCTTGAGTGCCTCGGGCAGGTCGTTCATCTGCGATGCCACTTCCTGATTGTCGATAATCTTGGCCGCACGTTCGAGCAAACGCGAATGGAGATAGAAAATATCGCCGGGGTATGCCTCGCGGCCCGAAGGACGCTTAAGGATAAGCGACACCTCACGGTATGCTACAGCCTGTTTCGACAGGTCATCGTATACTATAAGAGCATCACGGCCGGTATCTCGGAAATACTCGCCGATTGCAACACCGGCAAACGGTGCGAAATAACGCATCGCGGCAGACTCCGAAGCGGTCGCTGCCACAACCACTGTATAATCAAGGGCGCCATGCTCCTTGAGCGTATTCACTATCGAGGCGATAGAAGAAGCTTTTTGGCCGATTGCAACATAGATGCAATAAACAGGCTTGCCTTCCTCATAGCCCTTGCGTTGGTTGATGATAGTATCGATGGCTATAGCAGTTTTGCCGATCTGGCGGTCGCCGATGATAAGCTCTCGCTGACCACGGCCGATAGGCACCATCGAGTCAATAGCCTTAAGACCGGTCTGCAGAGGCTGCTTCACAGGCTGGCGGTAGATAACACCGGGAGCCTTGCGCTCGAGAGGCAGACGGATCAGATCTCCTCCGATAGGACCGTTACCGTCGATTGGCTCTCCAAGAATGTTGATTACACGTCCCAGCAAGCCCTCGCCTACGGGTATCGAAGCGATTTGGCCGGTGCGGCGCACTGTCATGTTCTCGGCTACCTCATTGACATTGTTGAGCAGGATGACGCCCACGTTGCTCTCTTCGAGGTTCATGGCAACGCCCTTGACGCCGTTTTCAAATTCTACAAGCTCGTTGGCGCCGACATTGTCGAGACCATAGACATGGGCTACACCGTCGCCAACGTCGAGCACGGTGCCTACTTCCTCGAAAGTAATCTTGGAATTGATGTTTTCGAGCTCTTGTTTCAATACTTGAGATATCTCGCTGGGATTTATCATTGTATGCGGATAACTTGCTGTTGTGTTGTTAGATAAAGATAGACTCGGATGGTCAGTTGACAAGTTTGAGCCTGAGTTGTTTAAGCTGGGTGGCGACCGACGCGTCAAGGCGCTCCGAATTCACCGTAACCGTAAATCCGCCTATCAGCGACGGATCGACAGTGTAGCCATACTCGAAAGTTCCATCACCGATATGCTTACCGATGATAGATTCGAGACGTGAACGTTCACCTTCTCCCATAGCTGCCGCTGAGACGATGTCTACGCGGTATATTGAATTCTCGCGGCGGTAGAGGTCAACATACGCCAAGGCTATGTCTCGGGCCAAGGCCATTCGCTTGTTTTTCTCCAATAGACGCAAGAAGTCCTCATAGGTGGCATCTGCCTTACCGTTCTTGCCGTAGACGGCTGAGGTAAGCAACGAGGTCTTGTCGGCATCGCTGACAAAAGGATTGGCCACAGTCGACGCCAATCCGGGCGTTGCGGCAAAAGCGGCCACCAAAGACTGCATCAGTTGGTAGAGATTGGCTGTGTCAGAGCGCTCGGCGCCGACGGCGTAGAGCGCTTTGGCATAGCGACGGGGGATAAGACCTTGGTCCATAACGTTTATTTTGCAGGGTCGATTTGATCAAGCAGGCTCTCCACAAGTTTCTTCTGCGAAGCATCCTGCTGCATCTGGTTGTGTACAATCTTGCCGGCGATGTCAAGAGCAAACTCACTCACCTGGTTGCGGAAATGCTGCTGGGCCTCCTTCTGCTGCTGGGCGATCTGGAGTTTCGCATTATCCATAACCTTTTGGGCCTCGGCCTGCGCGGCACTACGGGCCTGCTCGATGATCTGTGTCTTCATCTTGTCAGCCTCGCGAAGTATATCAGCTTGCTGGCGACGGGCCTCGGAGAGGTAACTCTCGGCTTCTGCTCGGGCGTTGTCGAGTTGTGCCTTGGCGTCCTGGGCGTATTCCACCCCCTTGTCGATAAGGTCGGCACGGCTGTCGACACTCCGGAGAATTACCGGCCAGGCATACTTCCACAATGCGAGGAAGAGAATGCCAAAGGCGACAAACATCCAGAAGACGAGTCCGAAATCGGGCGTGAATAGTTCCATTGAGCGATTAATTGGGCTGGATTACATGAACAGGCACAGGGCGCAGACGATAACGGCGAAAAGGGCAACACCCTCCACAAGAGCCGCGATAACGATCATATTGCTTCGGATATCGCCGGCGGCCTCGGGCTGACGGGCGATGGCCTCCATGGCGGCAGCGCCGATTTTACCGATGCCGATACCTGCGCCGATGGCGGCGATGGCTGCGCCGAAGCTGGCGCCGAGTCCCAATACGGGAGCAATTGCTGCTAAAAGTCCAAACATTGTTCTGTGTGTTTATTTAGGTTATTATATTATACAAGAGTATCTACGATTTCTTTGCCTATACTGTGCTCACCATGTCCATCCTCTTCGTGTTCATGCTCATGGGCAAGACCGATGAAGATTGTCGAAAGCATAGTGAACACATAAGCCTGGATGAAACTTACCAATACATCGATAAGCAACATGAAAATCGAGAACATAAGCGATACCACAGTCGAAGCACCCCCGGCAACCGGACTCATCGCTGAGAAGATGAATATCAGCAGCATGAGAGTTATCACTATCATGTGGCCACCCATCATGTTCGCGAAAAGACGCACCGTCAGGGCCGCTGGCTTGGTAAACATACCGAAAATTTCTATAACAGGCATGATAGGCAGTGGCACCTTGAGCCAGAGTGGCACATCTGGCCAGAAAATCTCTTTCCAATAGTGCTTGTTGCCGAAGAAGTTGGTCGCGATAAAAGTACATACCGACAACACAAGTGTCACCGCGATGTTACCCGTCAGGTTGGCACCGCCGGGGAATATCACCACAAGGCCAAGCAGGTTCATCACAAGGATGAAGAAGAACACCGTCATCAGATAAGGCGCGAAACGTCGTGCCTGTGGTCCGAGTATTGGCTTCACAACACCGTCATAGACAAATGTCACTACAGCCTCCACTGCACCAAGACCCTTGCGAGGTGCCTTGTACGGATGCTTGCGAAGGAAAGAGGCAAGCCACAGCATCACACCCCCGACAACCAATATACAGATAAAAAGCGCACATACATTCTTGGTTATCGAAAAGTCCCAGGGACGGACCTCCGTTCCATCTACAATCTCCACCAGCTTACCCTTGTACTTGCTTTCCGCACCTCCGATAGTGAATGTGCAGTCGCCATCGCGGTAAACCGCCCCATGATCGAGACGGGCCGACGAAAAACAATGGAAGCCGTCGGAGGCATAGCATATCACAGGAAGTGGTATGCGGTGATGGTGGTCAAAAGGAACCTCCCAGCCATAGCCGTCGAGCAAATGCCCGAAAATAATCTCTTTGGGATTAATCTTGCCTTCAGCCGAATCTGCCTTTTCCGGTTCGGATGCCGACACGCCGACTGATACCACAGCCAGCAACATCAGCAAGATTATATGTTTGAAGCGGCTTATCATATCAATAGACGCAAACAGACACTACATTGTTATCCACATCAACGATGCCTCCGGTCACGGGGGTGGACTGCTCCGAGCCGTCCTCTCCGGTATACCGTACCGTACCGGCCGACAGGACAGCCAGCAGAGAAGCGTGGTTACGAAGCACGGTGAACTCGCCCATCTCCCCTGGCAGGGTAACGGCACTCACCTCGCCCGTGTAGAGCACTGCATCGGCAGATATTATTTTTAGTGTCATTCAGTTATTTTTTTGCAAAAGTTATTTAACCTCGGCAAGAAGACGCTTGCCCTTCTCTATCGCGTCGTCGATTGTGCCGACATTGAGGAACGCCTGCTCGGGATATTCGTCCATCTCGCCCGAAAGAATCATCTTGAAGCCTCGGATAGTCTCGCTCAACGGCACCATCACGCCCGGAAGACCGGTAAACTGCTCTGCCACATGGAACGGCTGAGAAAGGAAACGCTGGGCGCGGCGAGCACGCGCTACCACAAGTTTGTCGTCGTCGCTCAGTTCATCAACACCGAGGATGGCGATGATATCCTGGAGCTCATTGTACTTCTGAAGAAGCTGCTTCACAGCCTGAGCTGTGTTATAATGCTCTTCGCCGATGATATTGGGGTCGAGGATACGCGAAGTCGACTCGAGAGGATCGACAGCCGGATAGATACCAAGCTCCGTAATCTTACGGCTGAGCACCGTGGTGGCATCGAGGAAGTTAAACGTCGTCGCAGGAGCCGGGTCAGTCAAGTCGTCTGCAGGCACATAGATAGCCTGCACCGAAGTGATCGAACCATTCTTAGTCGAAGTGATACGCTCCTGAAGAGCACCCATCTCCGATGCAAGGGTCGGTTGATAACCTACTGCCGAAGGCATACGGCCGAGAAGTGCCGAAACCTCCGAACCGGCCTGGGTGAAACGGAAGATATTGTCGATGAATAGAAGCACATCCTTACCACCGGCACCCTGATCGCGGAACTGCTCGGCTACCGTGAGGCCCGACAAAGCCACACGCAGACGTGCGCCCGGCGGCTCATTCATCTGGCCGAAAACAAGGGTGGCCTGCGAATTTTTGAGTTCTTCGTGGTCTACATCGGCAAGATTCCACTCGCCGCGTTCCATGCCCTCCTCGAACTTCTTGCCATATTTCATCACACCGCTCTCGATCATCTCTCGAAGGAGGTCGTTACCTTCACGTGTACGCTCACCGACACCGGTGAACACCGAGAAACCGTCGTGACCCTTGGCGATATTATTGATAAGCTCCATGATAAGCACGGTCTTACCTACACCGGCACCACCGAAAAGACCGATTTTACCACCCTTGCTGTAAGGCTCGAGAAGGTCGATCACCTTAATGCCTGTGGAAAGGATTTCGGTACTCGTCGTGAGGTCCTCGAACTCAGGCGCTGGCTGGTGGATCGAGCGCAGGTTCTCGCGTTTGAGCGCCGGCAATTTGTCGATAGCCTCGCCCACCACATTGAGCAGACGGCCTTTGACCTGGTCGCCGGTAGGAACGGCAATCGGACGTTCGAGATTGACCACCGGCATACCGCGGCGCAGGCCGTCGGTACTCTCCATGGCCACGCAGCGCACGGTATCTTCGCCGATATGCTGCTCCACTTCGAGGATGGTTTCACCGCCTTCGGGACGGTCGATCTTAAGAGCGGTATAGATGGGAGGTATGATGTTGCTTTCGAAGCACACATCCACCACCGGACCTATCACCTGGGCTATTTTGCCTGTATTGTCGCTCATAGCTTATATGGAGGGGTGTTATTTAAAAGTGAAAGTTTGTGATAATGACTATGACCATCAACACAAGGTTGAAGAGGTTGATGGGAAGAAGATACTTCCATTCGAGCGTAAGCAGCTGGTCGATACGGAGACGGGGGAAAGTCCACTTGAACCAAATGATGACGAACGAAAGAGCAAAAGCCTTGAGAATGAACCACACCACACCGGGGATATAATCCATGATGGCGTTGAAACCGTCCCAACCGGGGAAATGCAAAGGCATCCAGCCACCGAAGAAGAGCAGCGCAGCCACACCCGACACGATGAAGAGATTGAGATACTCGGCAAGGTAGAAGAAACCGAAGTGCATACCCGAGTACTCGGTGTGATAACCGGCGGTAAGCTCACTCTCGGCCTCAGGAAGGTCGAACGGGCCTCGGTTGGTCTCGGCAGTACCGGCAATCATGTAGATTACAAATGCGATGATCGCAGGGATATGACCCTTGAAGATAAACCACAGGTCAGCCTGCTCGGCAACGATACCCTCCACCGACATTGTGCCGGCCAAACATACCATCGTGATCACCGAAAGACCTATCGAAAGTTCGTAGCTCACCATCTGGGCACCCGAGCGGAGCGAACCGATGAGAGTGAACTTATTGTTCGACGACCAACCGGCCAGGAGAATACCCAGCACACCGATCGACGACACAGCGATGAGGAAGAAAATGCCGATATTGAAGTTGATGATCTGAAGACCATTACCCCAGGGTAGCACGGCGAATGCGAGCATCGAGGCGATAATCACCAGATAAGGAGCGAGCGCAAAAAGAAAGCGGTCGATGTGGTTGAGGTGTATGATCTCCTTGATGAGCATTTTGAACATGTCGGCAAAGCTCTGACACAAGCCCATCGGGCCTACACGGTTCGGGCCGAGACGGCACTGGAAAGCGGCGCAAAGCTTACGCTCGTAGTAGATGTAGAAGAGGGCAAGCAAGGCATAGACCAGCAGAAGACCGACGCCGACGAGCAGGCACTCCGTGGTGACGGCGAGCCAGCCCGGCATGAGCGAACGCAGCGAATTGTCGATCCACGCGGTGATGAAAGAAAAATCTTGCATTATGCTGTGATATTACTGATTAGCTATTGTGTTACGTCGCATTTGGTTATCGGTCGATATCAGGCACGATATAATCGAGCGAACCGCCGATAGTGATAAGGTCGGCAATCTTTTGGCCACGCGTTATATGGTCAACCACTGCAGCCTGAGGCAGACAGGGTGTTGCCAACTTGATGCGGAAAGGCTTTGCCGAGCCATCGCTCTCGAGATAGATACCGAAAGCGCCACGGCAACCCTCGGTGATCTGGAACCATTTCCCGGCAGGAAGCTTGAGAAGCTTGGGCACTTTCACGCAATATTCGCCGTCAGGTATATTGTCGACGAGTTGTTCCAATATTTTGGCTGACTCTTCCATTTCGCGCATACGGCATTTGAAACGGGCCATCGAGTCACCTTCCGTTGCCACGACTTCTTCAAAATCGAGTTCGGAATAGATGCTGTAAGGTTGCAGTTTGCGCATGTCGCAAGCCCAACCCGAAGCACGGCCCGAGGGACCAGTCACGCCATAGGCGATGGCATCCTCGCGCGAGAGAACGCCGACACCTTCCATACGATTTTTGGCGATGACGTTGCCGGTGAAGATTTCGTTGTATTCCTTGATGTTCTTGGGGAGAACTGCCAAAAGGGCCTTCACATCGTCCACGAAGTCGGGAGCGAGATCCTGCATCACACCACCGATACAGTCGTAGTTGAATGTCATTCGGGCGCCGCAGGTCTTCTCCATGATATCGAGTATCTGCTCGCGGACACGGAGTGTGTAGAAAAGCATCGTGGTCGCACCGAGGTCCATGCAGTAGGTACCGATGAAGAGACAGTGCGAGGCGATGCGCGAGAGCTCGTCCATCATCACACGGATAACCTGGGCGCGACGGCTGATCTCGATTCCTGCAGCCTTTTCTATCACCATACAGAGAGCATGGTGGTAGTTATGGGCCGAGAAGTAGTCCATTCGGTCCATGAAGTGGAGCGTCTGGGGATAAGCGAGCGATTCGCAAAGTTTTTCGATACCGCGGTGAATATAGCCGAGGTATATGTCTATTTTCTTTATCTCCTCACCGTCGACAGCAGTGCGGAAACGGAGCACACCGTGGGTTGCAGGGTGCTGCGGACCGATGTTGACCACAAAATCCTCTTTCTCGAAGATACGGCGCTCAGTCTTGACAAGCTCACCTTTTTCGTCGAGGCTGTACACATCGGTAAAGTCGGTCTGGCGTTCATTCTCAATCGACACAGGATTGATGTCGGGATTGGCATCATAGTCCTTACGGAGAGGATAGCCGACCCAGTCGATATTGAGGAACAAGCGGCGCATGTCGCTGTTACCCACAAAGATAATACCGAAGAAGTCGTAGACCTCACGTTCGTAGAGGCCGGCTACATGCCACACATCTTCGGCCGAATGAATCCAAGGTTTCTCACGGTCGCCTTTGGCTACGACCTTGACACCGATAACATTATTGCTTGCCGTCGACATGAGGTAGTAGATCGCACCGAGCGACTCGGTCCAATCCATACCAACAACGGTTACGCAGTAGTCGAATTTAAGTTCGGCATCGTCGCGGAGGGCGAGAGCCATATCGTGCCACTGCTCTCCCGGGATTGTGATTATGGGAGTTGCATCGCCTTCGACAGTTGCGGAGGGGAAGAGGGTCTGTATTTTTTGGATGATATTAGCCATGACAGAAAATTAATGACCGGTGGTTAATCTTCGACGCCCTCCACAGGGTGCTGGGCGAGAAATTCTTGCTGTTTTTCCTTGCGGTTGACGCCGCCGAAGAAGCGCTCTACCTTGATCTTTCGGCTAAGCTGCATGATACCGTATATCATAGCTTCGGGACGGGGAGGACATCCGGGAACAAACACGTCGACAGGCACGATATCTTCAATACCCTTTGCCACGTGATAACTCTTGCGGAACGGGCCACCCGATATCGCGCAACTACCGCAGGCAATGACATATTTCGGCTCGGCGAGCTGATCGTAGAGACGACGGAAGACAGGTACCATGCGGTGCACAATTGTGCCTGCCACCATCATGAAGTCGGCCTGACGAGGCGACGAACGGGCAACTTCCCATCCAAAACGCGCCATATCGAAACGGGCAGCGCCAAGGCTCACAAACTCGATACCGCAGCAGCTTGTAGCGAAAGTCAGAGGCCAAATCGAATTTGAACGACCCCAGTTGATAAGCTTGTCGAGCGAGCCGACGATAACGTTAGTGCCGCTTTCCTGCAACTGCTTTACGAGTCCTTCGATATACTCGTTGTCCTGCCATGCGTCATACGGCATGCTTTTGGTTGTTACTTCCATTCGAGAGCTCCTTTCCGCCAGGCGTAGACGAGGCCCAGCACCAAAATGCCGAAGAAGACGGCGATACATAATAAACCATCGACGCCGAGCTCACGCATCCTGACTGCCCAAGGGAAGAGGAAAACGGTTTCGACATCGAACATAAGGAACAGAATAGCAAAGAGATAATATCCCACTTTAAATTGCGACATAGACTCGCCGCGTGTAGGGATACCGCATTCGTAGGCTTCACCCTTCTGAGGGTTGAACGAGCTCGGAGAGATGAGCTTGGCAATCCATAGCGCCAAAGCCACCAGCGCAACACCGGTAAGCAATGCGGTGATACCCAAGAGCCCGTTATTCTCTATTCCGAAGATGGCTGTTGTTATCATATATTGACTTAGTTTATTTTCATAGCTTCACACCCGAGTTGCTTTCCCGACAGCGCCGGAAGAAGAGAATAAGCTGCGACATAAAGATTTACATCACAAAATCAAGATGCAACCACAAGGCAAGCACTCGTTTGGTGGTGCAAAGATACGATTTTTCTCCCAATTAGCGAAATCCTGCGCAACATATTTTTACATTTAGTTTTCAACATATCACTATCGCAGAGCCTAACAGCAAACTTTTTCATCCTTTTTTAAGTTCTAATTTTGTAGATCGTAAAATAATCATTAACTTTGCGATACTAAACGGGGTCAAGTTTCCCCCTCAATAAAGAAATACTTCGAGTGCGAAAGCAACGATTTTAGGCATCTGCTGGCGCAGATGGGAAAGAGCGGCCTTTCGGCCGCTCTTTTTTAATGTGGTATAACCTTAAATCCAAGTAATGCTCCGTTGGAGGCATATATGCTCGGTTTTATTATATCAAAAGCCGGATTTGGGGCATCGGCGTTAAGAACCTTTCGTGCAATTGGATATGCGATAAGGTCTGCAATTTGCAAGCCTACAAGATTATCCTTTTTTGAACGTGCTGTAAATGCACCTATTCTACTTTGCAGTCGCTCTGCATCTACCCACTTTGTTCCTGTGACTCGCAGCCCGTTATAGAATTTGGTTAGATTTCTATCCTCGTTCTTTCCTCGCTTTTCAAAAATCACGTCAATTACCGCATCCTCATTTTTATCATCTACGCAAAAAATACTCCTTTCAAGCAAATATGATAAAGATAGGCCATAAACATCTTCCGTATTGCTGAACAAGCGGATGAATGGCTCCTTCAATATAGTACACGCCACAACTACATAAGCCTCATTTTGCGAAAGAATTTCATTTACTCGTGTATAAAACCGGGGTTTAATTTCAGGTTCTAACAACACTTGAAATTCATTTTTGCATCTGCGTATGTCTCGCGAGTGGATTATAACATCTTCATTACCCCAAAATTCTTGTTTCAGGGCATTAAACGCTGCTTCGAACTTCTTTTTGTTCTCCCTTGACACCAATACGCCGCACAACGTAAATATAGGAAACTCAGGGTTGAAGTTCTCCAAATTTTGGTCGCCGCACTCGTCTATGTAGAGATAATATTTTTGTTTAGCTTGATTTCCCATAATCATTTATAAACACAAAGTTACGCATTATTTTCGGAATTTAAGAGTCGATCCCATACTTATTACAGCGACAGCTTTGAGGTGTAAAAATGTCAAAGTCCTCTTTGCCGACGCTTTGGCTTTGGCCGGCGATTTGTCTGCAAAGATAGTTCCCTTGGGTGCGGATTATCGGCGTTTTTTCAAGTGTTTCGATTTTTGGGATTATTTTTTGACCCGATGCAGAGTATCGGGCTACCGCCGTCGGCGCGAACTAATTTTGCGATGGAACGTTATAATTTCATCGGTGATTGATACCGGAGAGTTAAATTTTTCAACTATAAGCATCTAATAATTCAGGCGATGATACATTGGTTTGTAGAAACTTTGAGGACTAATCCGTCTCTGGCAATATTCCTCACACTTGGTGCAGGTTTCCTAATCGGACAACTGAAATACAAGTCGTTCTCTCTCGGAACGGTAACTTCGGTACTTCTTGTGGGAGTGCTTGTCGGACAAATGGACATTCCCATCCCCGGCCCCATCAAGAACGCCTTCTTCCTTCTGTTCCTTTTCTCTATCGGCTACAGTGTCGGTCCTCAATTTTTCTCTGCCCTACGCGGCGACGGTCTAAAACAGGTTCTGTTTGCCGGTGTCGTGTGCGTGCTGTGTCTTCTGGTAACATGGGGTGTGGCTCTTGTCATGAATTATAATACCGGAGAAGCCCTCGGACTTCTTGCCGGCTCGCAGACGATGTCGGCGATATTAGGTGTAGGCGTAGACACTCTCAACTCCGTGAACACTACCGCCGCCGAGAAATCGCAATGGGTCAATATCATGCCCGTATGCTACGCCGTGACATATGTGTTCGGTACGATAGGATCTGCATATATCCTGGCCAATCTCGGCCCTGCCATGTTGGGCGGACTCAAGAAAGTGAAGGCGGAGACTGCCGAACTGGAGAAGAAGATGAACCAAGGCTCATCAACCGGCGACCCGAATTATATCAACGCTCTACGCCCGGTGGCCTTCCGCGCCTACAAGACTACGGCAGATTATTTCGACACTCCACGCTCAGTGGCCGAAGTCGAAGATTACCTCAAAGGCCAGGGCCGACGCCTGTTTGTGGAGCGAGTGAGACAAAACAATCAACTCCTCGACCCCACTCCCGACCTCAAGATAAACAAGGGTGACGAGATAGTGCTCAGCGGCCGTAGAGAGTTCATTATCGGCGACGAAAATTGGATAGGTCCCGAGGTCAACGATGCCGAACTTCTCGATTTCCCTGCCGAGCAGATGCAGATAACAGTCAGCAAAAAGGGCTGCGCCGGCAAGACTGTAGACCAGATACGTAAGCTCAAATACATGTACGGCATATCGATAAAGAATATCCGTCGAGGTGGGGCTTCAATTCCTGTCCTCGCCCAGGTGAAACTTCAGGCCGGAGATGTGATAACCATTATTGGCCTCGACCGTGAGGTGAAAGAAGCCTCGGCCCAGCTCGGCTACCCCGATAAACTGACCGACAAATCAGACCTCATCCTTGTTGGTCTCGGCATATTTATCGGCGGTCTCATCGGCGCGCTCACAATCCATTTCGGATCAGTACCTGTGAGCCTCAGCACCAGTGGCGGCGCCCTCATCGCAGGCTTGTTCTTCGGTTGGCTCAGGTCGAAACACCCGACTTTCGGCCGCATCCCGAGCGCCAGTGTATGGCTTATGGACAATCTTGGTCTAAACATGTTTATAGCCGTAATCGGCATCACATCAGGTCCGTCGTTCATCAGCGGCCTCGAGCAAGTAGGATGGATGCTGTTTGTGATGGGCGCGGTATGCACCACCCTACCTCTCGTAATCGCCATGTTGCTCGGCAAATATGTATTCAAATTCCCGGCAGCGATCAATCTTGGCTGCTGTGCCGGCAGCCGCACCACCACCGCCTCTCTCGGCGCAATCCAGGATGCTCTGGGCAGCACAATCCCGGCGATGGGATACACGGTGACATATGCGATTGGCAACACTCTCCTTATCTTGTGGGGTGTAGTGATAGTATTGCTCATGAATTGATAACAAACAACTTATTTCTCCCAAACAAAACAACTACTGAAGATGAAAGACCCTAACTTCCGCAATGGCGATGCCAAGACCGACACTTTCGGCTCGAATGCCTCGCTGCAACCGGCGCCCGACCAGTTCATACCCGAAGGCCCCACCACACCCGAGACGGCCTATCAGATGGTCAAAGACGAAACCTATGCCCAAACACAACCGCGGTTGAACATGGCGACTTTTGTCACCACGTACATGGACGAATATGCCACCAGACTCATGAACGAGGCAATCTCCATAAACTATATCGACGAGACGGAGTATCCACGCATCGCAGTGATGAATGCCAAATGCATCAACATAGTGGCCAATCTGTGGCATACTCCCGAACAAGAGAAATGGAAGACCGGCGCACTGGCCATCGGCAGCTCGGAAGCATGTATGCTCGGCGGCATCGCTGCATGGATCCGTTGGCGCGAGAAACGCAAAGCGCAAGGAAAACCATACGACAAGCCCAATTTCGTGATCTCTACAGCCTACCAGATATGCTGGCAAAAATTTGCCGAACTCTGGCAGATCGAAATGCGTACGGTGCCAATCTCGCTCGACAAGACAAGTCTCGACCCGGAAGAGGCAATTAAACTCTGCGATGAGAACACGATATGCGTCGTACCTATCATGGGTGTCACCTGGACCGGTCTAAACGATGATGTAGAGGCACTCGACGCTGCACTCGATAAATTCAACGCCGAGACCGGATATGATATCCCTATCCATATCGATGCTGCATCAGGCGGCTTTATCCTGCCCTTCCTCGAGCCAGACAAGAAATGGGACTTCAGGCTCAAATGGGTGCTCTCGATTTCGACTTCAGGCCACAAATATGGCCTCGTATACCCCGGACTGGGCTGGATAGTATGGAAAGACAAGAAGTATCTCCCCGACGTTATGAGCTTCAGCGTGAACTATCTTGGGGCAGAAATCCGACAGGTAGGACTTAACTTCAGCCGTCCGGCCGCCCAGATTTTGGGTCAGTACTACCAGTTTATCCGCCTCGGCTTCCAAGGCTACAAGGAAGTACAGTTCAACACCCTTGCCGTGGCTCAGTACCTCCACGACCAGATCGGCAAGACCGAACCCTTCGTGACATTTGACAAGACCTGCCCCAACCCATTGTTCGCATGGCTCATCAAACCAGAGGTACAGAAAGATTGCAAGTGGACATTGTTTGACCTTCAGGACAAACTTGCCCAGAAGGGATGGATGGTACCGGCCTACACGATGCCCGACAACATAAAGGAAATTGTGGTGATGCGTATCGTGGTCAAACACGGTTTCAGCCGCGACATGGCCGACCAGCTCCTTTCCGACATAAACTTCGCAATCGCCGAACTCAACAAACTCGAGTACCCTACCCCGACCCGAATAGCGATGGAGAAGGATATCGAGATAGAGTCTTCAAAATTCAACCACACAGGGCGATAAATAGCCCGTCGCCATCGACATTAAAGCCCACGCATCATGAGGTGCGTGGGCTTTAATGTCGTATACCTGTTATTTTGATATCACCTTTACTCCATCAGGAGCTGAAATATCAGATTTTATCTTTCCGTCGGGGGTGCGTGTGTGTTTCACCTTGATAAGTCCTTTAGGCGTCGGTACTGTGCCTTCGGCCCATTGCAAACGTCCGAGATGAGGCTCCACGACAACTTCTTCAAAGCCAGGCTTGAGCGGACGCACACCGAGGACATGACGCGACAGCCAGGGAGTCGGGCCCGAAGCCCAGCCGTGGCAATAGCTGTGACGGTGACCCTTGTAGCAGTATGCCCCTGTCGATTTATGGATGTCGAATCCACCATCGGGTACAAGTTCATCGATACGCGATGCCTTGAGTCCTTCCTCATACACAAGGTCTTCCCAAAACGAAGTAGCCCCAAGGTCGAGCATACATCCCCAATAATCCGACATGATGTCGACAGCCTGTGCATGAGCGTCGGTATCGGCGAGAGCTTCGAGCATATAGTAGCCGTAGAAAGTCGAGAAACCGTTAGCTCCATCTTTGAGAATAGCGTCGCGCTCGGCACGACGGTTCCGGGCCATTTCAGAGATAATGGCAAGAGCCGATGCCTGTTTCACGCCGGCAGTGGGAGGATTGTAGGAGCGCAGGTTCTTCACCAATTTCTCGCTTTTTGCAGCCATTGCGCGGTCGCCGGTCCATTTACCGATCTGGTTAGCAGCCTCCAGTGCCATGACGAGCAATGACTGGTAGCCCGAGTGAATTACGTCGGGACGCTCGGATGTGGGCCAGTCGAGGAGTCGAAATCCGCCTGCGAAGTTCTCTTTGTTTCCGTCAATCTTGTCGGCGAAACAATCGACAAGCTCATTCATGTAGGGCAACTGCTCTTTGAGATAGGCAATGTCGCCGGAGTAGAGACACAGGTCGCGGTGTATTATCATCCACCACATGGAGTATGCAGCGATACCGTTCATCCACTCGGGGAGAGGCGACGTGTCGCGAGCGAAATCGAGGCTTTTCTTCACCACTCCGTAATCGCCGAATACATTCGCTATGGTCATAACCTCGGGATGCATGTCGCCGACCCATACGAGGCGGTCGCGCTTGACCCCATCCCAAAGGTAATTCTGCATATTGAGGTGTACTGTATGCGCTCCGGTCGACCATATATCGTTGATACGCTGTTCGTTGCACTTGAACGATCCGAGATATGGAAGATCGCGGTAACGCGACACTCCACGGACAGCCCTGAGCGGCAGTTCGGCGTCAGGCTCAACCAGCTCGACCAAGGCGAAGCGGAAACCGGAGTTGCCGACCTCGAGAGTTCCGAGCCAAGGCATCCCGACGGTAAAGTCGCGGAGGGCATGCTCATTAGTCGCCGTGGCGCCCTCGGCGTTGACATCGCTCAACGCCTCGCTGACCGACTCGCCCAGACACACACGTATATTGACCGGTTTCTGATTGGCCCTGATTGGAGCGGCGAGTTCGACAGCTCCGCACAACTCGCGACCGAAGTCGAGCAGTACCGCACTTCTCTTACCATCCTTTGTGGAAAGGAGGCATGCCTGAGGCATCGATACGGCCACTTGACCATCGAACGGCACAAGCAGGGCGTCGGCGTTTGTGACGCCGACGCCCATATTTTGTGGCAAATCGATGATTCTGACAGGTGTTATATACTCGCGCTTCAACTCGTCGGCTATGCCGTTCTGAGCCATCCCTGCCAAAGGCAATATGGCAAGGGCACATATAAACAGTTGTTTCATCATCGTTTTTTCGTAGTATTAAAGGTTTAGGAAGAGGAGCGAGGAGAGGACACCTGACTTATTCAGATACTTCGGCCGGCATAAATCCACCGTCGGCGACAGTCACCTTGTAGACCTGTCCACCCATAGGGGCCGGAGTGCATGTAAAGCCGAGGTCGAAACCATTGCCGAAGTCTACCGTACCGGAAAGATCGGTAATCGGGAAGCCAGCCCAGGGAGTGCCTGCCTGTTCGGGAATAAGGTTGGCGATGCTGAATACGGCCTTGTCGCCCTGGATAGTGAACGGAATGTTCTTAAGTTCGATATTCATGGCCGGCATCTTTTCGATAAACTGGGCGTTGTTCATCTTGATTGACACGCATCGTGTCTCGATGTTGAATGTAAAAGTATACTCTGTCGATTTAGTCTCGAAAGCATCACCTTTGGCCGGAGTGCTGACGGTTGTGCCGAAGCAGTATTGGTTGAGATACGACGATGCGATCGTATATTTGTGGTCGATATTCATCGTGGTGCAGAATGCCGGCGAATAGTTGGAGCCGATATACCGCTGGTAGAGGCGCATCTGGAATTTTTCGATACCTATCGCTGAAGCTATGCCTGAAACCTGCGGATGCATGTTCTCGCCCGAAATCACAAGCCATCCCTTATTGTCGATCACCACTTTCATATCGGCGAGTGTGAACTGGGGAAATGCGGTGCCGTCGGTCAGTTTCAATCCTGCCACGGTTACGTCGGCTGTCGCCTTTGTATAGTTGATCCTCACCTTGTAGCCAATGTTGCCGGTGTATATCGATGTACCGTCGGCGATGTTTGTAACGTAGGCAAATGCGTTGATGAGGGTCTGCTCTGTGATGGTTTCGTTGTTGGTCTCCGTGTTGCACGAAGCGAAGAGCAAGCATCCGAGAAGCAATGAGGAAAGATAATTGAGATATTTCTTCATCTTTTTAATCTGTTTAGGTTTTGGAAGGGCAAAAGTAGCCAAAAGCGCCAATATGTGCAAGAGCATTAACTAAGATTTACTATAAATGCCATAATTAAGCGTAATCGACAAAGAAGGCAAATTGGATAAACATTTTTTTGCACAAGTGAATATTTATTATTACTTTTGCAGCGGTAAAAGAACTTTTTCAGCCGCCAAAAGCGGCGAAACAACGCATTATATGTTTTTATAGATTGTAGATTATTAGAGGGCTTTATCGTGAGATACAGCCCTTTTTTATATCCCGTCCTTACTTGTCACGGGCCTGGAGCCTTTCCTTTCGTATCTGGCGCTGACGGTCGTCGAGAGCATCGATAAGCAGTACTATACGGCTTCTTATCCCGGTGAGCCTGGATATGGCTGCATGTACCTTGTCGACATTGCGCCTCGACGAGCGCAGATGCTCGCGCGCGCCTTCGATAGTGAGGCCCTTTTCCTTAATAAGAAACTTGATCACACGCAGTTGCTCTATGTCGGTAGGCGTGTAGAGCCGACGCCCTCCCATGTTGCGCTTGGGATGGAGAGAACCGAACTCTTTCTCCCAATAACGGAGGGTCGATGCCGGCAGGCCCAGGATTTCAGAGACATCGGCTATACGGTAGTATTTTTTGTCGAGCTGGTCCATAGTAGTCGATCAGTCCATCACATGCCCGGCGTTTTCGGCGAGGCTTATTATCTCGTCGTACTGCTCGGGGGTGAGGTCATAGAAATAGTAATTGACCGGGTTTTGCGGCGCACCACGGTAACGCACTTCGTAGTGGAGATGCGGCCCGGTGGATTTGCCGGTATTGCCAACGAGTCCTATCAGGTCGCCACGCGATACTTTCTGCCCCGGCTTGGCGATCAGTTTCGACAGATGGGCATAACGCGTGGTGTAGTTGAAACCGTGGTCTATCTCTACCATATTACCGTAAGAACTCTGCCAGGCAGATGAGCGCACCGTGCCGTCGGCGGTAGCGTAGACCGGGGTGCCTACCGGAGCGGAGAAGTCCATCCCTTCATGAAACTTCATGGTGCCGTAGATGGGGTCGCGCCTGGCACCATAGCCCGAAGCCATCGTGCGGAGGTACTTCTCCGGCACAGGCTGTATGGCCGGCATATGCGCCGTACGTGTCTTGTTGCTGTCGGCCATAGCGGCCAGATAGTCGAACGATTTAATCTGGGTGTACACCATCTGGTCGAGGCGGTCGAGCTTGTTGCGGACGAGTGTCACAAGTTCGTCGTCGGGAAGAGAATCGAGACGGTCGAATATCCTCTGTCTCTCAAGACCGGCATACCTTCTGGCATCGCTCAGCGGCTCGGCCTGCATCATGACACGGTAGAAATTATTATCGCGCTCAGCGAGGTCTTCCATTACAGCTATGGCTTCGTCGGCCCGTCGGCCGAGAAGGTCGACACGCGCCTGTAGCCTCCCGTTGGCTTCGCGCAGACTCCTCTCCCTCGGAGTGTCGATGAAGCTGTAGAGCGCCAAAGCCATAACTCCCACCACAGCCACAGCCCACACATATGGGCGCATGGCGGCGGCAATACGACGACGGCGGTCGGGATAGACGCGTTCGTATTGCTCTGTGGCCGGATTGTAGCGGTAGAAGACGTTCATTTATAATTTTATGCGCGAAAATTGATTAAATGGGAAATTTCCGCTAATTTTGCACTTTCAAAACGCAAAGATAAGGATTTTTGCGCCAACGGCAAGCCAAAAATATATAAAACCAATATACACTACATTCCACAATGCTGACAGCAAAGGAAATACGCCAATCGTTCAAAGATTTCTTCGAGTCGAAAGGCCACCACATCGTGCCCTCCGCGCCGATGGTAATAAAAGACGACCCCACGCTGATGTTTACCAACGCGGGCATGAACCAATTCAAAGATATCATCCTGGGTAATGCAGCCCCGAAAAGCCGCCGCGTAGCCGACTCGCAGAAGTGCCTGCGCGTGAGCGGAAAGCATAACGACCTCGAGGAGGTAGGACACGACACCTACCACCACACGATGTTCGAGATGCTCGGCAACTGGTCGTTCGGCGACTATTTCAAGCAGGGTGCCATCGACATGGCATGGGAGTATCTCGTCGATGTCCTCCACCTCGACCCCTCGTACCTCTATGCCACAGTGTTCGAAGGCTCTCCCTCCGAGGGACTCGAACGCGACGATGAGGCTGAAGCTATCTGGCTCAAGCATCTTCCGGCCGACCACATCATCAACGGCAACAAGCACGACAATTTCTGGGAAATGGGCGACACAGGCCCTTGCGGTCCATGCTCGGAGATACATATAGACCTCCGTCCGGCAGAAGAGCGCGAGAAGGTGCCCGGCCGCGAGCTGGTCAACAAGGACCATCCCCAGGTGATAGAAATATGGAACCTGGTGTTCATGCAGTATAACCGCAAGGCCGACGGCAGCCTCGAACCGCTGCCTGCAAAGGTGATCGATACCGGCATGGGCTTCGAACGCCTCTGCATGGCTCTCCAGGGCAAGACGTCGAACTACGACACCGACGTGTTCACCCCCATCATCGGCAAAATCTCGCAGCTGTCGGGCAAGGAATACGGCAAAGACCATATGGTGGACGTGTCGATGCGCGTGATCGCCGACCATGTGAGGACGATAGCTTTCTCGATAGCCGACAACCAGCTCCCGAGCAACGCCAAGGCCGGGTATGTGATACGCCGTATCCTGCGCCGCGCCGTGCGCTATGCCTACACTTTCTTAGGTCAGAAACAGGCTTTCATGTACCGCCTCATCGATACTCTTATCGACAACATGGGCGAGGCTTACCCCGAACTTCCGGCCAACCGCGACCTTATCCTTAAAGTTATCAAGGAAGAAGAGGATGCCTTCCTGCGTACGCTCGAAAACGGCATACGCCTGCTCGACGACGCCGTAAAGGCTGCCAAAGCCGAGAGCAAGACCGAGATTTCGGGCAAACAAGCCTTTACACTCTACGACACATACGGCTTCCCTCTCGACCTTACCGAGCTGATACTCAAAGACTACGGCATGACCGTCGACCACAAAGGCTTCGATATTGAGATGCAGGCCCAGAAAGAGCGTGCACGCGCAGCCGCCGCTGTCGAGGCCGCCGACTGGATCACAATCAACGAAGGCGAGGAAGAGTTTGTGGGCTACGACTCAACGGAATGCGACACAAAAGTGTTGCGCTACCGCCACGTGAAGCAGAAAAACCGCGAATACTATCAGATAATTCTTGGCCAGACACCTTTCTATGCTGAGATGGGCGGTCAGGTGGGCGACCGAGGCCAACTTGTCAACACCGCTACCGGCGCCGTGACCGAGATTATCGACACCAAGCGCGAGAATGGCGTGGCTGTACATATCGTGAAAGAACTCCCGGCCGACATAGCCGATACGTTCCGCGCTGTAATCGACACAGAGGCCCGTATGGGCACGTCGCGCAACCATACCGCCACACACCTGCTCCACCAGGCCCTCCGCGATGTGCTCGGCACACATGTAGAACAGAAGGGTTCGTATGTGTCGCCCGATGTGCTGCGCTTCGACTTCTCGCACTTCCAGAAACTTACCACCGAAGAGATACGCAAGGTGGAGACTCTTGCCAACCGCCGCGTGCGCGAGGCAATAGCTCTCGACGAACGCCGCCACACCCCGATTGCCGAGGCCAAGGCTATGGGTGCGATGGCTCTCTTTGGCGAGAAATACGGCGATGACGTGCGCGTGATCCGATATGGCGACTCAGTGGAGCTATGCGGCGGCACACACGTTGCCAACACCGGCAATATCGGAATGATAAAGATCGTGAGCGAGTCGAGCATCGCAGCCGGTATCCGCCGTATCGAGGCTATCACCGGACCACAGGTAGAACGGATGATCGACGAGACCGCTGATACTCTCAAGGCTATAGCATCGATGTTCAACAATACGCCCGACCTTCTCTCAGCCCTCCGCAAGTCGATTGAAGAGAACCACGAACTTCGCCGCCAGGCCGAGGAATACGCTGCCGAACGCATCGCGGCCCTGGCCAAAGAATATGTTGCCAAGGCACAGCATACAGCTTCGGGCATAAGCCTGGTTACGATGAACGGCATCCGCCTTCCGGATGTTGTCAAGGGCGTAGCGTTCAAGGTACGCGAACTGTCGCCTGAGTCAACCGCCTTCGTTGGAGCTACATCCGACCCGTCGGGCAAACCTCTTCTGACAGTGATGCTCACCGACGATGTTGTGGCAACCGGACTCAAAGCCTCCGATATCGTAAGATCTGCAGCCAAAGCCATCAAAGGCGGCGGCGGCGGCCAACCGGGCTTCGCCCAGGCCGGCGGTAAGGATGCCGAAGGCCTCCAGACTGCATTCCAAGCTATGGTCGACGCAATAAAATAGCATTTTTCGATTAATCAAGAACTGCGCAGGTCAGAAAACGAAAGTTTTCTGACCTGCTTTTATTTTCATAAAATTCGGCCACACCGCATTAATATTTTGCATATTAGCACCAAAAAGTATATCTTTGGGAACTCATCACTACAATAACCGGAAAATCTATCTATGAACGACCGCGAAATACGTGTTTTTATATCCTCCACCTTCAACGACATGCAGGCCGAACGCGACCATCTGGTACGCAATGTCTTCCCAATCCTGCGCCAGAAGGCATCGCGCCGAGGGGTTGTCCTCACCGAGGTAGACCTCCGCTGGGGCATCACCGAAAAAGAGGCGCAACAAGGCCGCACCATCGGTATCTGTCTCGACGAAATCGATGCCTCCAGGCCTTTCTTTATCGGCCTTCTCGGCAGCCGCTATGGTTGGACGCCGGGCAGCGAGGCTTTTCAAGAAGGTGACAGCCGATATCCGTGGTTGCGCAAAGACCTATCCGACGGGCTGAGTATCACCGAAATAGAAATGCTCTACGGCGCCCTGCGCAAGGGAAACGACGATGTTTTCGCATCCTTCTATATCCGCGACGACGGCCAGCCCGATGATGATCCGCGACAGACAGACTTCAAACAGCGCATACTTGCCCAAAATCGTTTTCCGGCCGATAAATATACAACTACGGATCATTTAGGCTCGATGATTGAAAGCCGCTTCGACCAGATTTTGGATGAATTATACCCGGAGATGGAGACCAACGCTATCCTCGCCGAGCGCAATGCGCAATTTGCCATAGCCCATTCGTCGGGCCGCACCTATATGCCCGACGAGCGTTCGACCGATGCTGTTGAGTCGTTTTTGGCTCAGGCCAAACCCGGCGAACGCCTGTTTGTGACAGGAGCTTCAGGCAGCGGCAAATCGGCCCTGCTGGCACATATCACCGACACTTTGCTTACTCGAGGCACATATAATCTGAGCGTGAGCTTAGGCTCCTCGGGTACATCGCTCATCGCAGGCGACATTACTGCACGCATAAACTCAGAAATAGAGACATATGCTGTCGCCGACAAGAAAACCCTGATTATCATCGATGCTATCGACTCCATCGAGGCAAACAAACCGGGCGATGTGTCGTGGCTCGACATGCTGCCTTCCGACGCAATACTGATAGTATCTGCAGCCGACGGTACTCCGCAGGCCGACGCCCTCAGCCGATTGGATATACCCCGGCTAAATGTCTACCCCTTGCTTCTAAGCCAGCGCCGCAGACTTGTCGAAAGATACTTCGCAAATTACAGCAAACATCTTGAGCCACAGCAGATCGAGATGCTTGTGAAACCACTCGGGCTGATGGACAATACACTTCTCTTTGTCACCATGCTCGAGGAAGTGCGCTGTTTCGGAAGCTTCGATGGCCTGCCAGAATTCATGGATACGATCTCATCGCTGGCCACGCCCGACGATTTCTATGGATTTATCCTCGGCCGCAAGGAGCGCTTCTACACCGCCGGAGACAAACCATCGCCGGCACGGACAATACTCTCCCTCGTAGCAGCCAGCCGAAATGGACTCGAAGAAACAGAGCTGATGATGGCAGGCAATCTCAACATGATGGAGCTGTCGCGCTTCCTGCTCGGTAACGCCTACCTGCTCCGCCGGCAGGGTGGTATTGTGCGGTTTGCGCATAATCTGGTGGCTCAGGCTGTAGTCCGACGATATTTCGCCGATACCGGAATTGAAAGAACATACCACCGCCGGCTGCTGAAGTATTTCCAGTCGGACAAAGACACACACCGGGCCACGATAGAGCTGCCATACCAATACTGGAAACTTGGCATGAAGCCCGAACTATATGCCTTCATAGGCAGATACGACTACCTCAACGCCAGCCTTTCCGGTGGCGACACCTTCTTCATAAACTACTGGGCTACGCTGATCAGCGACAACCCTACGGTCTACTCGCCTGTGTGCTATCTTGATACCGACAAAGACGACAGACCAACAAACAGCATCTTCGACCCAAACAAGTTGTTGCTCGAGATCGACATACACATGAGGTGCGACAAGATCGCCGGTTTCCTGCCCCTACTCACCAAATATGCCGGTTATACCTCCGCACAGGTCGCGCTATGCACACATGTGGTGCAATGGCATTTCTCGCATGAGATGGGCGAACCTGACTTTATTGCCTCCTGGCTCAATTCGCTCGCGGTATATCAAGCCCACACAGGACTATGGGCCAAAGCTTTCGCGAACTTTGCCAAAGCTCTTGAGATGAGCCCCGACGACAATAATTCCGACTACATATACTCCAACCTCGGCGAGGCCCTGCTGAGTGCCGGCGAGAATTTCAAATCGGACTACTTCTACCGGGAAGCGCTCGAGATACAGTCGCATGTTCTGCAACAGCGTATCGGCCGCTATGGCGAATGGCACACTGAGGTGGCTGTAGCCATGAGCAATCTGGCAACTACTTACTGGCAGCTTAAAGAATTCGACAAAGCTGAGGAAATGGAGCGCCGGAGCACTGAAATATATACTAAACTCAATGGCGAGGACGATCTCGACGTGGCGATGAACTATAACAACCGCGCCACAATGCTGCTCGATAATGAGGAGTTTGCACAGTCACTCATGCTATTCGAGCGAAGCGAGGCTATATACACCAAACTTCTCGGAGCCGACAGCAACAGCGCACGCAGCGTCGCCGATGGAAAGATTGCAGCCCTGCTCGGCCTTGGCCGCAACAAAGAAGCCATCGATATCTTCAAGTCCTACCGCGACTTCGCCCATACGAACAAGTCTCCCGACGATTACTATGACCTGTTCATGCGCATGGCTCTGCTTTCCATTTCGAAGCTCAAAGCTGCCGACTTCGCGCTGATCGTATGCGACGACCTTCTCACTCTCGACCTGACACCCGAAAAGCGAGCGCATATCGTCAACATCAAAGCCCAGGCACTTTCAAATCTCGGACGCATCGACGAAGCCGACGAGGCTTACTCGACATGTATCGACATGTATATTGAGGCCGGTGATGTTTCAACCGCCGTAGATGCCACGTTGGCCCAAGCCAAAGCACACGCCTTGGCAGAGCGTTTCGATAAAGCTATCGAGCTTTTCCGCTCCGGTTTAAGCATCATGGAAAGCTACAATCTCCCTGTCACTGGCCAGACAGCCATTCCGTATCAAAATTTAGCCGTGACCCTCTTCAACGCCGGCCGGTTCGACGAGGCAATCGAGGCAATGGAAAAGGCATGCTCGATACGCCGTGAACATTTCGGCGACGATGACAGTATGCTCGTGGATGAATATCTTCCGCTGCTCGACCAACTCAAAAAATACGCAGCCATGCAGCAAGATCAGGACGACGACACATCGGAAGAGGAGGACGACAGCATCGCCCTCAACACTCCGCCCGATCTGGAGACCATGAGCAGATATGCCGATACCGACAGCGACGTATACCGCCTGTTCGTCAAGGGCAACAACGGGTTCAAGGCCGGCAACATGAGCATAGCCATACACAACTACACATCGGCCCTACGCTACAGTGGCGAGCTCAACGATGGTGCCCGGGCATGGATCACACGTTCGATAGCATATGCCTACGAGATGCAGTCGGATAACGACGATGCCGACAAGCACTATGCCGAGGCGTTAATGATAGCCCATAACTATGCCGACTGGCCTCTTGCCGAAGCTATCGCCCACGACTACGCCGAGTTCTGCTGGAATACAGAGGCCTTTGACAGAGCCACAACCATATACGTCCACCAACTTGAGGCAGCCCTGAAAGCTCACGGAATATCGACTGAAGCACTCCGATGCTTAGGAAACATGGGCTCGGCTCAATTCAAATACGACGGAAACATGGAGCTTGCTCTCCATGCAGGCTCGGTGATGCTGATGATCGCACACGGCGAGGAAGAGTTCAACGAGTACTACAAATGGGGCTGTAGCTGTGTCGGCAAAGCACTCGGAGAGTTAAACATCGCTCAGGACGACTACAATATATCTTTCGCCGGCTCTGTATTGAAGCTGACCGAAATGATACTCGACATGAATCTTGCCAATGCGGCCAATGCAGTCTTGGGGTTATACGGCTGTGCCACACCCGACGACCGCAACCCGACAAATGAGTTCAAGTCGAAACTCATTCAGTGCCAGATCGGCTATCACCTCGGGGCAGTGACTCTAATGGAGCTTGTCTCCGACATGCTCAAGGTTTGCAGCGACGAAAAAAATGGCATCGAGATTGACAAGGATACAGATAACGCGATCTGCAAAATTATAGGCCGGGCCAAGATGTGGATATTCGACTTCGACGAAGCCTGCGATATTTTTAACAAAGTAAGACAGTTCGACTACGACTCGCTCTGCGATTACTATTACTGCCTTTTCATGACCAACCGCACCGACGAATATCTCGACAATTTCTCAGATATCGATGGCAGCGACCGGTTCAAGTATCTCCGCGAGCTATATAATTCGGTCAAAAGCAAAGATTTCGACATATCGGTAATCGAACCCGGCGAAGATATATCCACTTTGGCCAACTACGCCTTGGTGCTGCTTCGCCACGGCAAACATAGCATGGCGATTGATGCTTACCACCGGCTCGCGGCCATGCAAGGCGACTCCATCGACCAGGAGTTGACGCGGCTCTATGTCATGGCCTTGTTCATGGACCTTGACGGCTATCCCGAAGAGGCGGCTATAACCCGTGGCCGCGCACTGGAGTTAATCGATACGAACAGCGACATAAATGGCGTAGAACTTTTCAAACCTGCATTCAAATCATGAAAAACAAAAGTGAACTGATCGACGATCTGCGTATCATATCCGACACCTTCCGCTCGCAAGGCAATCTGTCGGGCCCTGACTTTATGTCGCAGGAAGAACAGCCGGAAGGGCTGCTTAAATATCTCACCGACATTGCCGACTGTGAAAACGACGAAGAGGCAGAGCCATGTATACAAGCCGCTTCGGACTACATTATGTCAAACCCTCATTGGCTTGATGAACTGCCCGATTACGGCGACCTATCCTACAGGGCCTTTTTCCTCAAATATATGATACCGTATCGTGATGCGACA
This sequence comes from Porphyromonadaceae bacterium UBA7176, assembly GCA_002491245.1. Lineage (GTDB taxonomy): Bacteria > Bacteroidota > Bacteroidia > Bacteroidales > Muribaculaceae > CAG-873. The sequence continues at coordinate 19,396 of DKVO01000017.1, read as the reverse complement.
CTCTATAAAAACGATGTATTTCTGGCTGTCGTATGGCTTTGCCTCCGCGATTTGCTGACCGGAGATCTGAAAGCACGTTCGAAGGCTATATATATCGTCAAAGACCTCTTCGATGTATTGAATGAACATATCGATGGATATCTCGAGGCCGTGATAGAGCAGATCGAACAGCACGACCTGCGTATAAACGGCGAGTCGGAACCCGCTCCCGACTGTTTTGAGCTACGGCTGATAATCAAACTCGCCAACTTCCGCCTGCAAAAAGACCGCAATGACGTAAAGCCCAACCCTTTCTTCGATGAAGAAGAACTATCTGAATTTCTTGAGAAATTTTGGGACGGAGACCTGCCGGAGTTCAGCGAGCTCAAGCCTCATTTACGCCGCATCCTCACCGCTACCGAACTGCTGCTGTTCAAGTAGATCTATCGTGAGCCTTCGCCAGAGTTAGTTCGTAGGCGTTGAAAGCTATGATGCTCGAAATGGCGGCGGAGACAATCCATGCGATGGTCTCACAATCGAGAGTCATGATCTTTGTGCCGATATATGGTAAGGCGAGGTCGAACGACCAGCCGAAATCGCCGAACATCTGTACCAGCACCATCAACACCACTCCGGCGACGAAGCCCGACAAAACTGCGGCCGCGAGAGCAATCCTGTTGCGCCGGCGGTTTGTCGCCACTTGCCGTCTCACCTCATCTACAGCCTCGATATTGCGCTGCAATTTATCCATAAATCGGATGTCGGACGAAAGCCCGGGGTCAAAAGCGCTGAACAAGTCTCTTATTTTATCGTCTTCCATAGCGGTTGTTTCAATTTGATAGTATGCCGCGGAGATGCGAGCGTCCGCGCGAAAGGTGTTGCTTAACGGCCTCCTGCGATGTTTCCTCTATCTCTGCAATTTCTTTGATAGAGTATCCCTCCATATAAAAAAGGAGTATTGAAGTGCGTTCTTTAGCCGGGATCTTGTCGAGGGCGGCATAAAGAGCCTGATATTCAAATGGAGCATCGGCTTTTTCGCCGGCTTCCATATCTTCGGCAGCCTTGTAATCAGAATAGGAGCATTGCGAGCGCTTGCAGTCTATGAATGTGGTGTATCCGATACGGAATATCCATGACTTGAATCTGTCGGGATTTTTCAGGCTGCCACAAGACACAAAGGCTTTGAGATATGATTCCTGCGCTATATCGTCGGCGAGTTGCAGATCACCGCAGCAGAGGGCCGCGAGAAAGCGTCTGAACGCTTTCTGCGAACCCTCTACAAGTGAAATGAACTGTTGGCGCTCCACTGGTCAGTCTTCTTTTTGATCCGTCACCTGCTTACGGGTTGCGAAGTAAACGATAAGGAAGCTCGCTCCGAGAGCTAACGAGAGACCTCCGAAAGAGAAGAATTCCATCGCTTCTTCTGTTTTGTTGATAAATCCAAGGACAAGTAACGCGATACCGATCAAGGAGAAGATACATCCCCACAGCAGCCGGCGGTTGAGAATTTCGAGAGCTGTCTTTTTGGGTTTCCTGAGCGCATCGGCAAGTTTGTCAGCATCGATGCTGTTGTTGGCCTCGATTGCTTTGATAAGTACTTGCGCTCTTTTTTTCTCACTATACATCGACGCGAGAAACACTACAAGTACAATTGAGATCGGCAGTATCGCACAGATAGATATTGGTACTAAAAATTCCATATTCAATATTCTTGTTTCGTTTGTTTATTCGGTTTCTGAGACATCTCGTATATAAGACATGAAAGACAAACAAAAGGTGACATGGGATCTCAAAAAAAATTTGCACAAAAATACAAAAACATCTGCGGCACACGCATGGATAATATAAAAAATGTCAAAAAGAACATGTTTCACGGCCTATTTTTGTCATTTTTGCGTAAATTTGTGGGTTATGAAGATAAAACGCTTGATAATTGGAGCTCTTGTGGCGTTGACTGGCTCATGCCTTTTCGCCAAACCGAAGACAAATGCCCGGGCAGAGCTCGGGCCGCCCGACATGGATGCCATAGCTGCAGCCTCGGTCGACGAGAACTCGCAATACTACTATCCGAAACTTTATAAGGCGTTCATGTCGAACGACACTACCATGACCGCCACCGACTTCCAGTATTTTTACTACGGCACCCTTTTCCAGGAAGACTACGACCCATACCGCGAAGCTCCCAACCAGGCCTTATTTCAGGAGCTGATACCGATATATGCCAAAAGCAAGCGTACGCGTGCCGACCGCGGCAAGATGCTCGACTATGCCTTGCAGGTGCTCGACGACAATCCTGTCGACCTGCGGCAACTCACCAACCGCATCTATGTCTATGAGCAGAACGGCAAATACGACCTCGCCAAAATATGGCAGTACAAGCTCAACCACCTTCTGCTTGTAATCGCAGCCTCGGGAACGGGTGTCGACCCCGACAATGCGTTCATCGTAGTGTATCCGCAACATGAGTACGACTTCCTCAACCTCTCGAAGCTCACGGCCGCGAGCCAGCGGTTTGAGCCTCCATACTTCGACTACATCGAAGTCAAAGCCGACGACAAACACGAACCCAAAGGATATTACTTCAACATAAGCGAATTGCTGCATCAGTATTTTGAGAAACACCCGTCGGAAATGACCGACCCTACAGAAGAATAACCAAAAACACGACATGAAAAAACTTGCAATTCTTGCAACAGCCGCAATACTCGGCTGTGCGGTAGCTAACGCTCTGCCAGCTAAGCGCGGCTACCATACATACACCCAACCCGATGGCACGACAGTGACTGTTTCCGCCGTCGGCGACGAACACGGACACTACTTCATCGACCGCGAAGGCACCGCTATGATGCTCGACAACGACGGTTATATACGCCCGGCCACAAGTGCCCGGATTGAAAGCCTCCGCAGCCGCGCCAAGACCCGACGCACAGAACAAGCAGCAAAAAGAGTCCAAACATTGTCTCGCGCCGGATCATCGACAGGTTCGGTATATCACGGATTGGGACATTTCTCCGACGACTTCCCCCGGCTCGGCAAGGTGAAGATACTGGTCTTTCTGGTGGAGTATACCGATGTAAAGTTCAAGACTCCCAACCCTCAGGATTATTTCAGCCGTCAGCTCAATGCCACCGGCTTCAGCGAGGACGGAGCCACCGGCTCGGCCTACGATTATTTCACCGAGCAGTCGGGAGGCGCGTTCGATCCGGAGTTCGTAGTCCTCGGCCCGGTCAAACTTGCCCATAACATGGCATACTACGGTGCCAACGATTATTGGGGAGATGACCTCAGACCGGAAGAGATGGTCATCGAGGCCGTGAAAGCGATGGACAGCCAAATCGACTACTCGGAGTTTGACTTCAACAACGACGGCAAGATCGACAATGTGTTTGTGATCTATGCCGGCTACGGCGAGGCCGACAACTCCTCGTCTATGCCCAACACCGTATGGCCCCACAACTTCGAGATAAGGAACGGCGGCACCTACGACGGCAAGCGGCTCTATGGCTACACATGCTCCAACGAAATTGCAGCCGGCGGCAAAGTGAACGGCATCGGAACTTTCTGCCATGAATTCTCGCATGTGCTCGGACTGCCCGACCTTTATAATACAGAAGACGAATACGACTACACCACGCCTTCCGACTTCGACGTGATGGATTACGGACCTTACCTCAACGATGGCCGCACTCCGCCCAACTACTCGTCGGTAGAGCGCAACGCGATGGGGTGGACTTTCCCGAAAGAGTTCGACGGGCCGGCAAACTACACTCTCGAAGCGCTGTCGCGCGGCGGCGAAGGATATATCATCCCCACCCACCGCGACAACGAGTTCTTCATGGTCGAGAATCGCCAGCAGGACGGCTGGGACAAATATCTCCCCGGCCACGGACTGCTGATATGGCACGTATATTTCAACCAGTCGGTATGGGATGGCAACAACCCGAGCGGAGCCACACCGGTAGGTATCGACCTTGTCGAAGCCGGAGGTACAGCCGACTACATGAACCTTAAGACGATGGCTACTTACCCCTTCCCGGGCACTTCGGGCAACACATCGTTCACCCCGACAAGTTCGCCAGCGATGAAGACATGGGACGGCACACCTGTCAATTATCCCATCACCGCAATCACCGAGAACGGCAGGACGGTAAGCTTCGAGGTACTCGACTTCACCAACCGCGCCCCCAAGGCAGTATCGGGCAACGGCACATCATCGAGCGCCACGCTCACCTGGGAAGCCATGCCCGGTGCCGAGTCGTATGCCGTGACCGTGGAGAGCGGCAGCGAAGGAGGCAGTACCGAAAGCACGACTCATGAGTTTGGGTCAAACAACAAACTCTCACTGCCTGAAGGTTGGAAATGGAGCGGCAGCACATCGGATATCTACAAATCGACATCGACCAACCTGACCGGCAAAAGCGCTCCGTCGCTCAAATTCGCCAAAGACGGCTACACTCTTACCTCGGAAGTCTACTCTATGGCTATCACCAACGTAAGTTTCTGGCTCGCCGGAGCAAACGCAAGTAATTCAAGCTCTTTTGAACTTCAGGCACGCACCGACGAGAATGCCGGGTGGGCGACAGTATACACCGTCACAAACCTCTTGCAATACAACAACGACGGCAAGACCTTGAGCACCGAGATACCCGACGGGATGCACCAGATCCGATTCGTTTACCACAAGAGTTCGGGCAACGTGGCTCTCGACGATGTGACGGTCACCACATCATCGCGCTCGTTCAGCAAGATAATCGACCGCCGCGAGGTCGGCAATGTGCAATCGTGCACGGTCGGAGTTCCGGCCGACGCCACTTTGCTACGCTTCTATGTAGAGGGCATCGACGCTAAGGGCCGCTACTCGCTCCCGTCGAATACAGTGATGATCGACATGGTATCTGGTATCGAAAGCATCGCCACAAACGACAGCCTCACCACCGACGGCTTGACGTTGACATACACCGGACAGCCGGGCAGCACAGTGACCGTCTACACAATCACGGGCATCAAAGTGTCGGGAACTATCACCGACGCAGCCGGCACAGCACGCATCGACATGCCGTCGGCCGGACTCTATATCGTCGTCACCCCTTCCGGCACCCACAAGGTGATCATACGATGATGTATTAGACTTATTAAAACCGAATGCAAAAAAATATTTTGTCAGTACAGATAAAATAGTTAACTTTGCAACCGATTTCGTAATCTCTGGCAGGACAAGCAGCCTGCGAATATTGCGACGAATGTTAATATTCTAAAACACAACAAAATGGACCTGATTAAGATTGCCGAAGAAGCATTTGCCACCGGCAAACAGCACCCTGACTTCGGCCCCGGCGACACAATCACCGTGGCTTACCGCATCAAAGAAGGTAACAAAGAGCGTATCCAGCAGTATCGCGGCGTTGTTATCCGCATCAGTGGCGAAGGCTGCAAGAAACGTTTCACCGTCCGCAAGATGAGCGACAACATCGGTGTTGAGCGTATCTTCCCCATCGAATCGCCTTTTATCGACTCGATCACCGTCAACAAATACGGTAAAGTACGCCGTGCCAAACTGTACTACCTCCGCAAGCTCACCGGCAAGAAAGCCCGTATCAAAGAGCGTCGCGTAGTCAAAAAATAATACTTGCGGCACAAAAAGACAAGAGAGGGTGTATCTATCGATGCGCCCTCTTTTTTTTGCAGCCATCACCCCCACTCCGCCATGACAAAATTTATCAAGACCACACTACTGGCGGCCATGCTCCTTGCTCAGGCCGCATCTGCCAGGACCGTCCTCGGCATCGAAGGTGAGGAGGCCACCTCGGTAGGCATCTACATCAAAGACCTCTCGACCGGCCAGACCATCATCGACCACAACAGTTCGCTCGCACTCACGCCGGCATCGGTGATGAAAGCACTCACGACAGCTACGGTTCTGTCGTTGTCGGGCACAGACAAATGTTTCACAACTCCTGTAGTGCTGAGCGGACATGCCGACGGAGAAACATGGCATGGCAACCTGATTATCGAAAGTTCTGCCGACCCGACGCTCGAAAGCGAAAACTTCAAGTCGAGGCTCGGCTTCTGCGACTCTATCGCTTCCCGGCTCAAGAGCATGGGTGTGACACGCATCGAAGGCTCAACCCTTGTGGAGCAGTCGCTCAAGGACGCAGGACCCGTGGTGCAGTGGGAAATAGAAGATGTGGCATGGCCCTACGGAGCAGGACTATATGGCTTCAACTGGCGCGACAACACAGTCAAGATCACACCTGCCACAGGAGAGGTTGTCCCTGAAGCTCCGGGACTCGAGATATGTGTGGAGAAAGCGAAAAGCAATGACCTGCTGCGAGGCATCGACTCCAACCGCCTCACCGTATACACTCGCGACCCCGACGACGAAAAATACACGCTAAGCACCACCGTTCCCGATCCTGCGGCAGTATTCAAAGCCCAGCTCCGCGAAGTCCTTGGTCGCGAAGGTATCGAGATCGGCGATGAAGAGCTCGCGCCCGACACCCTTCGCACTGCAGTATACACCCACAGGTCGGCAACTTACGGCGACATCATGAAGAGCCTCATGGTACGCAGCGACAACCTCTTCGCCGAAGGTATGCTACGCACCATCGCACCGGGCGCGAGCCGGAAAGAAGCCATAAAGCGCGAACGCGACCTATGGTCGAAGAGAAATATCGACATGCGCCGCACCATAATCAACGACGGCAGCGGCCTCACTCGCGCCAACCGCCTGCCGGCACGCCTCATAGGCGATGTGCTCGAATGGATGGCACGTTCGCAGATGGCCGATACCTACACTTCATTCTTTCCACGCGCCGGCAAAGACGGCACCATGCGCGGCTTTCTGGCCAAGTCGTCGCTGAAAGGCCGCATAGCCCTGAAGACCGGCTCGGTAAGTTCAGTCCAATGCTACGCCGGCTATAAACTCGACGCCAACGACAAGCCTACACATGTGGTCGTGATACTCGTAAATGGCTTCTTCTGTCCACGCAAGAACGTGAGAGAGGCTTGTGAGAAATTGCTCACCGAAACATTCGCAGGCAAACCGGCATCAAACCAATCCGCAGTCTCTTCAAAGCCCAAAAAGACAGCAGGGGCATCCACAGCGAAAAAGACCTCGAAGAAAACAAGAAAAACAACCAAGAAGACTAACAAGGCAAGAAGATAGCTTAGCTGAGAAAATTTTTGTACTTTTGCAAAACTCATAAAGTTCATACAAAAATGACTGAAACTGACCGACTAATCCGGATGAACGTCGAGCTCGAAGGGCTCCTCAAAGTGCTCCGCGACCGCGACAGCCTCGAGGCCCGTAGCCTGCTGTCCGAAAAAATAAAAGAATACACCTCGGCAATCGAAGCATATCTCGCCGCACCTCTCCCACAAAAAGACGAAAAGGCTGAAGAAGCAATCGTTGCCGGCTCATCGGCAATCGAAGAGACTCAATCAACAGAGGTCAAGACTCAGGAGGCACAGGAAACCGAGGTAGAGCCGGAGGCCGAAGCCGCCGAAGAAGCTGTTGCCCACGAGACAGAACCGGACCACGACATATACGCCGCCCACCGCCGATATATGCCACCGGAAACACCGGCACACACACCGAAGACCAACTCCAAACTACTGAAAGCCTTCACCCTCAACGACCGTTTCCGCTTCTGCCGCGAGTTGTTCGGAGGCGACGATGCCGACTTCACCGAGACTCTCAAGCTGATAGCCGACATGGACTCCTACGACGAGGCTTGCGATTATCTCTACAACGACATGATGTGGGACCGCACCGACCCCAATGTCGAAGCCTTCATGGCCATCGTGGCCGACAACATTCCACAATAATGGCCGGAAAGCTTTATATCGTCCCTACTCCGGTAGGAAATATGGGCGACATGACACCACGCGCCATAGAAGTGCTCAAAAGCGCGTCGCTCATCTTGGCCGAAGACACCCGTACGTCGGCCACGCTGATGCGTCGTTTCGATATCACCACCCCTATGGCGAGCCACCATAAATTTAACGAGCACAAAGATCTCACACCTATCCTCGACCGCATCGAGGCAGGCGAAGACATCGCACTTGTATCAGACGCCGGCACTCCAGGCATCAGCGATCCAGGCTTCATGCTGTCGCGCGAATGCCGCCGGCGAGGTCTGCCGGTGGAGACACTGCCCGGGGCTACGGCTTTCGTGCCGGCCCTGGTAAACTCAGGCCTTCCGTGCGACAAATTTTTCTTCGAGGGCTTCCTGCCTCCCAAAAAAGGACGGGCCACGCGCCTGTCGTTCCTCTCCGCCCTACCCTGCACCTTCATCGTCTATGAGTCGCCCCTGCGTCTGGCCCGTACACTCGGGGAACTGGCTGAAGCGTGCGGCCAAGACCGCGAGGCATCAGTAAGCCGTGAGATCTCAAAACTTCACGACACTACCGAGCGCGGCACTCTGGAACAATTGCACAACTACTACACCGCGAACCAAGCACGCGGAGAGATTGTTATTATCGTAGCGCCGGAAGCCAAACCGGCCGCCGGCGAACGCAGACATAAAAACAAATATCGCCCCGACAACGATACTGACAACGAATAGAAAACTAACATTCAACTACTTATTATGAAAAAGATTTTAAACCTCTGTGTTGTGGCCGCCCTTCTCTTCACAGGCTGCAACAATAAAGAAAAGGAAGAGCAATTACGGCAGGCCCAGGCCGTTGCCGAGGCTTCGCGCGAGGAACTTGCCGACGCACTCAGCGACCGCGACCAGCTCCTATCATTAGTCAACGACATATCTTCGAGCATGGACCAAATAAAGCAGCTCGAAAACATACTCACTGTCAACGGTGCCAGCGAGACCCCCAACCGCCGCGAACAGGTACGCGCCGACATCGCTGCAATCCAGGAGACTCTCGTCCAGCGCCGGCAGCAACTCGAAGACCTCGAGAAAAAGCTCTCGAGCTCGAACCTCAACAACAACAAACTGCAACAGACCATTTCGTCGCTCCGCGCACAGATCGACAATCAGTCGAACGAAATAGCCCAGCTCCGCGGCAATCTCGACCAAGCCAAGACCCAGATAGGTAAACTCGATGCTCAGGTCGACTCGCTCAACACGACTGTCACCGAAGTCACCGCCGCACGCGACTCCACCGACAAGCAGAATGAAGAACTTATCAACGAACTCAACACATGCTACTACGCTATCGGAACCAAAAACGAGCTTAAGGAGAACAATATAATCGAAGGTGGCGGCTTCCTCCGCAAGACCAAACTGATGGAGGGCGACTTCGACAAAGCATTCTTCACCAAGGCCGACAAACGCACCCTCACCACTATCGACCTCAACAGCAACAAAGCCCAGGTGCTCACCAAACAACCTGCCAACAGCTACAACATCATCGACGCCGACGGTCACAAGGTGTTGCAGATTACCAATCCGGCCGCATTCTGGACCGTATCAAACTATCTGGTGATAAAAATCGACTGAAAAAGATACTCTCCCCCGAAGAGCCTCGTCAATTGCGACGGGGCTTTTTTTGTGCAATGATATACAAAGCATGGAAATTGGCTAAATATTGTTAAAAATGCATGGTTTAACCTTTGTCTCAAACAGCTATATTTCTGTGCACTTCAAAATTTTACTACTTTTGCGATGCGCATACCTCTGTGCGTCCATTATCACATTACACCATGTCTAATTTCTTCAACTACCTCTGGAGTTTCGCTCTCCTGGTATTAATCCTATTAGTGTAGCCGCCCTATGCTCCGTTACGTCCGTATAGCCCTCGCGACGGTAGCTTTCGTCGCTATCGTCGCAGTATTTGTCGACTTCACCGGCACAGCGGCCGGATGGTTCAGCTTCCTGCCCAAATATCAGCTCGTGCCGGCTTTGTTAGCCCTCAACACTATCGCAATATTGGTATTGGTCGCGCTGACACTGCTCTTCGGCCGCATCTATTGCTCTGTATTATGCCCCTTAGGAGTCTTTCAGGATATAGTGAACCGCTTGCGCCTCTCAACGACACCAAAGCGCAAACGCAAACCGGGACTATTCCGCTACAGCACCGAACACAAAAGCCTGCGCTACGGTTTCTTAGCCGCTTTCATAATGCTGTTCACCGCCGGGCTGCTCGCACTGCTCCCTCAGTCTGTCGCCGGACTGCTTGACCCCTATAGCATATTTGGACGCGCCACCGGTCAGTTCCTCGTGCCTCTGTGGCGGACCGGGGCATCGGCAGTAGCATCGTCAGCAGCCGACAGTGGAACATACATTCTCGACGGCGAACCTGCCGTTTCAGCATTCTCCTGGCTTATCGCAGCCATAGCTGCCGTGCAGCTCATCATCGTAGCAGTCTTCGCTTGGCGCTCGGGCCGCGGATATTGCAACACCGTGTGCCCCGTAGGAAGCATACTCGGTCTCCTATCGCGTTTCTCGCTGCTCAAACCCATCATCAACCTCGACAAATGCAACTCTTGCGGTTCGTGTGGCCGGCACTGCAAAGCATCGTGTATCAACACTAAAGAACACCGGATCGATTACTCGCGCTGCGTCGTGTGCATGGACTGCATCAACAACTGCAGCCAGGGAGCTATCAGTTACAGCATACGCCGCAAAACCAAAACTACCGCATCCACACCCGAAGCCGGACGCCGCAGCTTCATGGTGAGCGCAGCCATAGCCGCCGGAACCGGCATAGCCCTCGCCGCCGACAAGACCACCGACGGCGGTTTCGCCCCCATCAAGGCCAAGAAACGCCACGGCAGCGCGACACCTACCGTCCCGGCAGGAGCTATCAGCCTCGAACACCTCCGCAGCCGTTGCACAGCATGTCAGCTATGCATCAGCGCCTGTCCGTCGGGAGTACTGAAACCTTCTGCCGCCCTGTCGACATTCATGCAACCCACGATGACATTCACCGCCGGTTACTGCCGCCCCGAATGCACCGACTGCGCCGACATATGCCCGGCCGGAGCCATACTCCCGATAAGCGCAGCCGACAAATCCGTCACCAAAATCGGCACGGCCAAGGTCGACACCTCACTATGTATCTCCGCTGCCTATGGACAGGAATGCCATGCATGCGAAAGCCAATGCCCTGTCCATGCCATACACCTTGTCAAGGGCGACAACGGCAACATGCGCCCCGCCGTCGACGAAAACCGTTGCATCGGTTGCGGTTCATGCGAATACCACTGCCCGGTAGGCACATCGGGCCATATTTCGGCCAACGAAGCAGCCATCTACGTCGAAGGCATAGATAAACATCGCATCATCTGATTATGAAAGAGCAAAATATCGACCCGTCGCGCCGGCGTTTCCTGCGCAATCTCGGTATAATCACCGTCGGCACATCTGTCGGAGCTTGCAAACCTGCCGACAACAGCGGTCAGACCAGCACTGCCTCAGCAACAGGCACCATGACCTACCGCACCAACCCTAACACGGGCGACACCGTGAGTATCCTCGGCTATGGCTGTATGCGCTTCCCCACCCTCGGCATGGCCAACGGCACCGACGACCAGACTCTCGACCAGGAGGCGATAAACAAACTCGTCGACCGCGCGCTCGAAGCCGGCGTCAACTATTTCGACACATCGCCTGCATACTGCATGGGCCAAAGCGAGGCCGCCATCGGCACCGCTCTCGCCCGTCATCCGCGCGACAAATACTTCATCGCCACAAAGCTCTCGAATTTCGCTCCGCAGACATGGCCGCGCGAGAAATCGATCGAAATGTTCGAAAACTCGCTCCGATACCTTCAGACCGACTATGTCGACTACCTTCTCCTGCACGCCATCGGCGGTGGAGGTTGGGACGTCGTACGCCAGCGATATATCGACAACGGCATCCTCGACTATCTCAAGGACCTGCGCTCCAAAGGCACCATACGCAACCTCGGCTTCTCGTTCCACGGCGACATCGACGTGTACGACAAGGCCCTCGCCATGCACGACAACGGTGAAGTACATTGGGACTTCGTCCAGATCCAGCTGAACTATATGGACTGGAACTGCGACAAAGACCCGGCAAACCGGAATGTCGACGCCGAATACCTCTACGGCGAACTTGAAAAACGCGGCATCCCGGCCGTCATTATGGAGCCGCTGCTCGGCGGACGACTCGCCAACGTGCCCATAGCCGTCGTAGACCAGATGAAAGAACGCCGTCCCGACGCAAGCACCGCATCTTGGGCCTTCCGCTTCGCCGGAACCCCGGGCGGCATACTCACCGTGCTCAGTGGCATGACATATATGGACCACCTCGACGACAACCTTGCCACATATTCCCCCCTCGAGCCGATAAGTGGCGACGAAGACGCATTCCTCAAACGCGCAGCCGCAGAGATACGGAGCAACAACACCGTCCCGTGCAACTACTGCAACTACTGTATGCCCTGCCCTTACGGCCTCGACATACCGGCGATACTCACCCACTACAACCGGTGCATCATCGACGGCAACACAGCTTCCGACCCCACCGATCCCGACTACGCACGCCAGCGCCGAGCATTCCTCTACGGCTACGACCGGAGCGTGCCCAAGCTGCGTCAGGCCGACCGGTGCATAAGCTGCGGCACATGCTCGCCCCATTGCCCTCAGGGTATCGATATTCCTGCCGAGCTCCACAAAGTCAACAGATACGTACAGAAACTTAAAGAAAACGACGCCTGATGGAACAACTCAAAAAACACGCGCGCGTCGATGTTGCCGACGTGCTCCGGGGCTTCGCCGTCCTCGCCATAATACTGCTCCACGCCATTGAGCACTTCAATTTCTACTCCTACCCCGACACATCGGACCAGAGCGTTTGGCTCAATTTCTGCGACAAAGCAATATGGGATGGCCTCTTCTTCGCTTTCGGTGGCAAGGCCTACGCGATATTCGCCATGCTATTCGGTTTCAGCTTCTTTATCCAGCACGACAACCAGAGGATGCGAGGCAAAGACTTCCGTGCCCGTTTCTGCTGGCGTCTGCTCATTCTTTTTGTCATCGGCCAGCTCAACGCCGCATTCTTTACCGGTGAGATACTGGTGATGTATGCCCTCGTAGGCTTCGTGCTGCCACTCACTTGCCGACTGTCAACCAAGGCGTTGCTTTGGCTCATCGGTATCTGCCTGCTCCAGCCTGCATGTATCATAAATATCGTCAGGGCACTCGTCTGCCCCGACTTAGATCTGTCGGGTAATTCATGGTCGCCCTACTGGGCTGCGACATTCGACGTCCAGACCAACGGAACATTTTGGGAAACAGTGCGCGTCAATCTGATCGACGGCCAACTTTTCTCCCTTGTATGGGCCTGGGAAAACGGTCGCATCTTCCAGACTGCCGGACTCTTCATGGCCGGTATGCTTATCGGCCGACAAGGGTGGTTCCTGCGCGACAAGCTGCCATACTGGGGACGCGTGCTGGCTTGGGCCACGGTATCATTCTTCCCCATCTACGGCATCGACAACATGATAGGAGGCTACATCAGCAACGCTACAATACTGTCGCAGCTCCATATCATCCTGCAATCGCTCTACAAACTCGCGTTCATGCTCATGATTGTGAGCGGCATCTTGTTCGGCTATTATTGCACCGGTCGCCTTTCACGCGCGCTCGCCCTGCTCATTCCCTACGGCAAGATGAGCATGACAAACTATGTCACCCAAGGCATAATCGGCTCGGCGCTCTTCTACCACTGGGGCCTGTATCTCCAGCTGGGCAAGACAGCAAGTCTCGGCGTAGGTATCGCCATTTTCATCGTCCAGTATGCCTTTTGCCGCTATTGGGTCGGCCGCCACAACCACGGCCCACTCGAGTGGATATGGAAAAAAGCCACCTGGATATAAGAACACGACTCCCGTTCAAAATTAATACACACATAAACTGATGGCGAGCATCCTCTCCGCGGAGAAGATGCTCGCCAGACATTTTTAGAGCATCACACCTTTTCTACTCAGCTTCTCTCAAGAAAGCTTTTGAGGGCTTCATCGGTATCTGCAACGTAGCTGCGCAACTGACGGCCGTAACGCTCAAGATCATCTATCGGCTTTTGCGCCACACCGCTCTCCATCGCAGCCTCGACAACAGCCGGAGGCACAACCGTCAGCAGGCGGCGGTCAAACGGCTTCGGAAGTATATATTCCGGCCCGATTGCCAGATTTTCGTCCGGATAAAGCTCTTTCACAGCTTCCGACACCGGCTCAAGAGCAAGTGCCGCTATAGCCTTCGCCGCAGCCAGCTTCATTGCTTCGTTGATTACAGTCGCGCGGCAGTCGAGAGCTGCACGGAATATATAAGGGAAACCGAGGACGTTGTTGATCTGATTTGGATAATCCGACCGCCCTGTCGCATACACGATATCACTACGGGTAGCCATAGCCAAGTCACGTGCGATTTCAGGATCGGGATTAGCGAGAGCAAACACAATAGGGTGCACAGCCATCGAGGCAAGCATCTCTGCCGAAAGCACGTTGGCCACCGAAAGGCCCATGAACACATCTGCACCCTTCACTGCATCGGCAAGAGTCTTCACATCTGTCCGCGCCGTTGCAAACTCAGCTTTCTGGGAAGTCAGCCCCGGTCGCGATGCGGTAATCGCACCCTTACTGTCACACATCACTATATTGTCACGCTTGACACCCAAGGCAACGATAAGACGGGTACAGGCTATAGCAGCCGCGCCGGCGCCGTTGACAACAACCCGTACATCTCCGATTTCCTTTCCTTGCACATGGAGAGCGTTAAGGAGAGCCGCGCCAACGATTACGGCTGTGCCGTGTTGGTCGTCGTGCATCACCGGTATACCGCATGTCCCTACAAGTCCCTGCTCTACTTCAAAGCATTCAGGGGCCTTTATATCTTCAAGATTGATACCGCCAAAGCTTGGCGAGATCGCTTTTACTACCGAAATAAACTTGGCCGGGTCGGGCTCATTGACTTCAATATCTACCGCATCAAGACCGGCAAAGATCTTGAAGAGCAATGCCTTGCCCTCCATCACAGGCTTTGATGCGAGAGCGCCGATATTGCCAAGACCGAGCACGGCACTACCGTTCGATATCACCGCTACAGTATTGCCGCGGCCGGTATAGAGGTAGGCATTAGCCGGGTCGGAGGCTATCTCCAGACACGGGAAAGCCACACCGGGCGAATACGCCAGCGACAGATCTGCCGGAGTATCAAATGGTTTTGTCGGTACAATTTCCACTTTTCCGGGGCGCGGATAGCGGTGATAGGCCAGTGCCTTGGCCTTCATATTTTGTGCTATGTTAGTTTTCATACATTAGATAACGCAAAAATATCTCACTTGTTGTTTTTGACCCCATAATTTTCCCCAATTATTTTCGCGTAGTGCATCAACCAATTCTAAAATCATTTTTGACCACGGAATTTGTTAATCTTACAAACAATTACTAAATTTGCCAATTATATTGAAAAAGAGTATAGTACTTGCAAAAACAATAGAAACACACAATATTATGAAAAAATTCACAGCCATTATCGCAGCCGCATTGGCATTTACTGGCGCATCCGCCCAGTATGTAAGCCTCCAGCAAGGCACAACCTACGAGTATAAGAGCACCATCTACCAGGAAAACGACTCCATGACCATGACAACCTCGGCAAAAGTCATAAGTGTTACCGAGGCCGACGGCAAGATGACCGTACTAACCGAAGAAACCACCCCTATGCCCGACGGAATGTTCGGCGAAAAAGTAGACACCACCACAACGGTCTACAACACTGCCGACAAATCAACCACATTCATCCTCAGCGAACCCGAGAAAGCTCGTCAGGAAGTTATCGACATGATCAAGATGCAATTCCAGGCTTCTGGACAGTTCGTCAGCGAAGGCGACATGTCTTCGATTATCACTGGCATACGGGTAAAGGGCGAACTATCCCTGACAATCAACCCCGACATGGCTCCCGGCACAAAGCTCCCCAACAAAAACATGCGCATCAACATAAGCCAGCAGAGCATGACCTACAATATCTGGAACGCTGTGGTCGAAGGCACCGAGACAATCACCGTACCGGCCGGCACTTTCGAATGCCTCAAAGTCACTTTCGTCAACAAGATCAACGCCGGCGACGGAAACCAGAAAATAAACGTCACTCAATGGTTCGCCCCCGGCGTAGGTACGGTAAAAACCGAGCAGTCGCTCAAGAAGGACGAACCCCTCCTCAAACAAGAGCTTGTTTCCTTCGACAAGCCCCAGGCATAAAAATTTTGCGGAACGGCAAAAAAGCAGTAACTTTGCCTAACCAATTCAAAAACATACGCAATACATGGAAATTAAAGGAACTATCGTCCAGGTACTCCCTCCCCAGTCGGGTATATCAAAAGCCGGCAACGCCTGGAAGAAACAAGAATACATACTTGAAAACAACGACGGACAATTCCCCCGTAAGATATGCTTCACATGCTTCGGCCAGACTGCCGATTCGATTCAGCTCACCGTCGGTCAGCGCATCATAGCCTCGTTTGATGTCGAGTCGCGCGAATACAACGGACGATGGTTCACCGAAGCTCGTCTGTGGCGCGCAGTTCCCGACGAAGTGCCCGTTGCAGGCGCCCCTGCCGCAGCTCCGGTCAACGCCGGTGCTCCCATTCCTCCTCCCCCGGCCGCAACTATCGCCGGCGAGGACGAATTCCCCTTCTGATTATAAGAAAACCCTCTTTTTATATTACGCAGAGCCGGTCATAGCGAAATGTCGCGGCTCTGCAATATTTATTCCGCAGCTCAACAACAATGGCTATAGAACTCAAAAATCTCACAAAACGCTCCGACAACTACTCCCAGTGGTACAACGAGCTCGTAGTAAAGGCCGACCTCGCCGAACAGTCGGCCGTGCGAGGATGTATGGTAATCAAGCCTTACGGCTATGCCATATGGGAGAAAATGCAGCAGACACTCGACCGCATGTTCAAAGAGACTGGAGTCCAGAACGCATACTTCCCTCTGCTCATTCCCAAATCATTTCTCTGCCGCGAAGCCGAGCACGTAGAGGGTTTTGCAAAAGAATGCGCAGTAGTAACCCACTACCGCCTCAAGAACGACCCCGATGGCAAGGGTGTGATCGTTGACCCCGAAGCCCGGCTCGAAGAAGAACTCATCGTTCGCCCCACTTCCGAAACCATCATATGGGGCACATACAAAAACTGGATCCACAGTTGGCGCGACCTCCCCATCCTCGTCAACCAGTGGGCCAACGTGATGCGTTGGGAAATGCGCACTCGCATGTTCCTGCGCACCAGCGAATTCCTGTGGCAGGAAGGACACTGCGCACACGCTACCGCCGAAGAAAGCCAGGAACGCACCGTCCAGATGATAAAACTCTACGCCGAATTTGCTGAGAAATATATGGCAGTGCCCGTCACCATCGGCGTAAAGACTGCCAACGAGCGTTTTGCTGGAGCTCTCAACACCTACACCATCGAGGCCATGATGCAGGACGGCAAGGCTCTCCAGGCCGGCACATCGCACAACCTCGGACAAAACTTCGCCAAGGCGTTCGACGTAACATTCGCAAACAAAGACAACCAACCCGAGCTTGTATGGGCCAACTCATGGGGCGTATCGACCCGACTTATGGGTGCGCTCATCATGACCCACTCCGACGACAACGGCCTTGTCCTGCCGCCGCACCTCGCTCCCATACAGGTAGTTATCATACCTATCTACAAGAATGCCGAACAGCTTGCCGAAATTACCGAACACGTCACACCGATAATCGAACGATTCAAAGAGCTCGGCATATCTGTCAAATTTGATGCCGCCGACAACAAGCGCCCCGGCTTCAAATTCGCCGACTATGAACTCAAGGGCGTACCCGTGCGCCTCGTCCTTGGCGCTCGCGACGTCGAGGCTGGAACTGTAGAAGTGATGCGCCGCGACACCCTCGAGAAACACTCTGCTCCCCTCGCCGGTATCGCCGACTACGTAAACACCCTGCTCGAAGATATTCAGCAGAACATCTACAACAAAGCCGTAGCCATGCGTCAGGCAAAGACATATGTCTGCGACAGCTACGACGAATTCAAGGAGCGCGTCGAAGGCGGCGGTTTCTTCCTCTGCCACTGGGACGGTACACCCGAGACCGAAGAACGTATCAAAGCCGAGACCAAAGCCACGATACGCTGCATACCTCTCGACGGCGACGACACACCGGGAACATGCATGGTCACAGGCAAACCATCGGCACGACGTGTCATAATCGCCAGAAATTATTAATTTTATTTCGGTTTAAATTTGGCCGAATTAAATGTTTTTTGTAATTTTGCCGCGCTAAAGTATTAAGCGATAACAAAAACATCACAATATAATATGATCATCGTACAAGTAAAAGAAGGCGAGCTCATCGAAAGAGCTCTCAAAAAATTCAAACGTAAATTTGAGAAGACAGGCATCGTGAAAGAGCTCCGTGCCCGTCAGGCATTCCAGAAGCCCTCTGTCACCAACCGCAAGAAAATGATGAAGGCTATCTACGTGCAGCAGCTCCGCGCCGTAGAAGATTAATCCTCGCCTACTTACTGCAAAATACAGCCGGACACCGTGCATATCCACCGATATGCAACGGCGTTCGGCTTGTATATACCCATCAACGCCACAGCATCGCAAAAATAGGAGCGCGACGCTCCGCGTCGTGCCAAAAGTCCAGTATCAGCAAGTTGCCGGAGGCAACGCCTCATGGATAACGCCGGACTTTAGTCCGGTGCCGACTAAACAAAGAAAAAAGGCGTTTCGGAGATACGCCTCATGACATATTCACCCCACAGCATCGCAAAAATAGGAGCGCGACGCTCCGCGTCGTGCCAAAGATCGAGCCAAAAGGCCCAGCACCAACACTCCGCAAAGCGGAGACTCCTCGG
>DKVO01000017.1:0-231 GCA_002491245.1 Porphyromonadaceae bacterium UBA7176 | reverse complement strand
AGAAGCACCGCGAAGCGCGTGCCTATCCACCTAAAAAGAATACCATCTTAGGAAGAAAATGCTCCGCATTTTCACCCCACAGCATCGCAAAAATAGGAGCGCGATCCTCCGGATCGTGCCAAAACGGTAGCACCGCCTCCTACAACGTTTCATAACTAACTCCCAAACCTTCACCCACACCCCAAAACTCCCCACTATTGAAAATCGCCCGATAATCCGCGCAAAAGCACC
>DKVO01000034.1:23277-23911 GCA_002491245.1 Porphyromonadaceae bacterium UBA7176 | reverse complement strand
CTGGGGTATGGCCAATCCCAAACTTGCCCTCCAGCCCAGTCTCGACATCGACGGTACACCCTACAACTACGAACTCGGCTGCCCGGTTGCCAAGTTCAAGAAATATCCTGAGGACTGCCGTCTGAAATGCTACAAGAACCTCCCCGGCGAGTCGAAACGTGAAGGTATGTTCCTCCACGGCTACCTCGAGTATCAGGACGAGAACGGCGAGACAAAACGCGTCACCAATCCTCGCGGCGACTATACTCTCTATATCCGCGACAAGGTGGGTATCTTCAACGAACTCGATCCCAAGGACGACGCCAAGGCTCTCGAGCGCGGTGTGTCGAACATGAACAACGGCGACCACAACTCAGGCTGGCACCTTGTGAAATATCCCTTCTACCGCGACGGCGACCCCGGTGCTATCGAATCTGACTACGCGCTGATCCGCCTGCCTGAAATCTACTACTCTCTTGCCGAGTGCAAACTCCGCGCAGGTGATGCCGAGGGCGCAGGCAAACTGCTCAACGCAGTGCGCAAGCGCTACTACCCTGCCGAAAAATATACAGAGTACCTCTATAAGCCCGAAGGCAATGTGACCCTCACCGAGGCTGAGATGCTCGACGAGTGGGGCCGCGAATTTATCGGCGAG
>DKVO01000034.1:1219-22900 GCA_002491245.1 Porphyromonadaceae bacterium UBA7176 | reverse complement strand
AAACAAAATCCCGGCTACGAGGATATCTCCCGATAAGAGGTTAAGGTGAGCAGGCGATAAACGAGAGGTTTATCGCCTGCTTTTTTAGAGGGTGTTTGCGGCGCGTTGCGTGCGATTTGAAAAAAATGCGTAACTTTGTAGTTGCTATGCAATATAATGCCAATCCAACCCCCACGCCCCAGGTGCTCCAGGCAAAACAGCGCTTCGGCATCATAGGCAACGCTCCGGCGCTTACCGCCGCCGTGGAGCGCGCCATACGCGTGGCGCCCATCGACCTGTCGGTATTGGTGACGGGCGAGAGCGGCACGGGCAAGGAGTTCTTTCCGCAGATCATCCACGCTTTCAGCGCACGCAAACATGCCAAATATATAGCGGTGAACTGCGGCGCCATACCGGAAGGAACCATCGATTCGGAGCTGTTCGGACACGAAAAAGGGGCATTTACCGGCGCGGTAGACTCGCGCAAGGGCTACTTCGAGGAAGCCGACGGCGGCACCATATTCCTCGACGAGGTAGCAGAACTTCCGCTCACCACACAGGCACGCCTGCTACGAGTGCTCGAGAGCGGCGAATTCCTCAAGGTGGGTTCGTCGACAGTACAGCGCACAAGCGTGCGTATCGTTGCAGCCACCAATGTCGACCTCCAGGCAGCCGTTGCCGACGGCCGTTTCCGCGAGGACCTCTACTACCGCCTATCCACGGTTCAGATCCACATTCCCCCACTGCGCGACCGCGGAGCCGACATACGTCTGCTGACCCGAAAATTCTCCACCGATTTTGCCGAGCGCTACCGTATGCCGCAGATCAGTTTCGGCGAAGACGCGGAGGAAACCATGCGCCATTACCGCTGGCCCGGCAATGTGCGCCAGCTAAAGAATGTGGTGGAGCAACTGGCACTCTTCGAAGCCGGCAACGAAATCACGACACAGACTCTCGAACAATACCTACCGTCGATCTCGTCGAGCTATATGCCGGCAATCGGCGTCGACGTGCATTCATACCAGCGCGAACGCGAGATGCTTTTCGGCATGATATTCAATCTGCAGAACCGCCTCGACGAGTTGCAGAGCCGCCTCGACGGAGGTGTTGCCGTGCAGATGCCCAAGGGTGGACTGATAGAGCATGAGGCAGAAAAGCCGCTTGAGACTTTCCCGACGTCGCTTGTAGTGCGCCGACCCGAGACATCGGCGGCACCGCCGTGTTCGGATGTGCCCTACTCCGAGGTTGTCGATACTCCGGGAACACTTGAGGACAACGAACGCGAGACAATACGACGTGCCCTGCTGCGCAACGACGGCCGACGCAAAGCCGCCGCCGACGAACTGCAGATATCGGAACGCACACTATACCGTAAAATCAAAGAATATGGCCTGGAATAAACTGATAGCTCCCTGTATGGCAGTTGTGTTCGCCCTGCTGCCACTGAGCTGCAAGATAAGCGTGGGCATGAACGGTTCGGCGATAGATTACACGATCTACCATACTGTGCATGTGTCGGACTTCCCGATACGCGCCGCTCTGGTGTATCCTCCGCTGCAGCCGATGTTTGAGACGGCACTGCTCGACTATATCGACAAGAACACACGCCTCCAGACCACCGACGGCCCGTCGGACCTTCAGCTCGAGGGCGAGATAACCGGCTACAGCCTCTCGCCACAGGCCGTGACCGAGAATGCCTACGCATCGCAGACGCGCCTGACAATCACCGTGCGCGTGAAGTATATCGACAACAAGGAAGAAGTCATGGTAGACCAGACCTTCAGCGCCTACCATGACTTCCCTGCCACGGAGATGCTCACCGACGTGCAGGACCAGCTCTGCGATGAAATCTGCAAAGAACTTGTGGAACTGATATTCAACGCAACCCTCGGCGACTGGTAATGAATAATATAGCGGACATACTCAAAAAAGCGGCCGCACTCGCCGACGGAGAGCCTCTCGAGACCTCCGAAGCCACAGCCCTTGCCGACGCAATCATGTCGCGGCCTTACTTCGCTGCTGCTGGAGTAGCCCTGCTACGCCATCTGCCGGCCGGCTTCGACGAGGATATGCTCGCAGATATCCGCCACCGTGTCGCCCTTGCCGCAGCCGACAACCGCACCATCCTGGCGGCGAAATACGGTGATGCGTGGACAAAATTCTACCCTTGCGCGGAGGAGGAAAGCCGTCAGGACACGACAGATGTCATAGACACGTTCCTGCGCACATACGGATCGTGCACACCCGAGGAGGAAGCACAGCTCGAAAGGCTTATATTCAACCCCACCCCCGACTATGCCGAGCTGCTCGCACGCCAGGAGCAGGAAGAACTGCCCGAAGAGGAAGATGACGGCGCCCCCGGCTCGCAAGAGGCTCTTATCAATGCCTTTATCCGCAGCCAACACCCCAAGAGCGCGGCAGTGCCCGAATATAGCGCGGAAGAACCTGAGAAAGAAGAAGAGTCGGAGCCGGCACACAGGCCAGAGCCGTCGGACGACAGCCTTCTCTCGGAGAGCCTCGCGAAAATTTTCATAAAGCAGGGCCGGTATGAGCGAGCTTACGAAATTATATCGGGCTTAAATTTGAAATTTCCAAAAAAAAGTGCTTACTTTGCAGACCAATTGCGTTTTCTGCATAAATTGATAATAAACCAGCGCCGTCTGGCCGAATTGGCCGGCGACGGCGACAGAAACTAAATAAACTATGCACGTTGTCATAATCGTATTGACCGTTATCGTTGCCGTGCTCCTTATCGGCATCGTTCTTATCCAGAAATCCAAAGGCGGCGGCCTCTCGTCGCAGTTCGGTGGTGCCGGCGCCGTGATGGGCGTACGCCAGACCAACAGTTTCCTCGAGAAATCGACCTGGACTCTCGTGAGCGCTCTTGTAGTGCTGTCGATAGTATCGGCTTTCACCATGCCCAAGGGTAACGACGGCACCCGTCTCCGCACCCAGCCTGCCGCAGCTGCTCCTGCTGCTACCGCACCTGCCGGCCAGTTCGACACTCCTGCAACAGTTCCTGCTGTAGAGGTCGAGGAGGCTGTCGAGGTTGAAGCTCCGGCTGAAGACGCCCAATAAGCAGAACGAAATATACCGACGTCATCTCCTGCTCCCGGCAGGGGATGATTTGTCGTATCCGGACAAACGGCATGACATATGCACACATACCTTTGAACTGAAATGGAGAGGAAAGATTTTGAGATAATGGCTCCGGTAGGGAGCTACGAGTCACTGTCGGCAGCTATCGATGCCGGTACCGACGCTGTGTATTTCGGAGTCGAGGGCCTTAACATGCGCTCGCGGTCGAGCGCCAACTTCACTCTCGACGACCTTGCCGAAATCGTGGGCCGCTGCCGCGCTGCCGGCGTGAAAACCTATCTGACGGTAAATACCGTCATCTACGACAACGACCTCGATTACCTCGACCGCATCGTGGCCGCTGCCGCGGAGGCCGGTATATCGGCAGTAATCGCATCCGACATAGCGGTGTTCAACGCCTGCCGTCGCCACGGCGTGGAGGTGCATATATCGACACAGTGCAATGTGACCAACATCGAGGCAGTACGGTTCTACGCCACAGTAGCAGACGTGATGGTGCTCGCACGCGAGCTAAATCTCGATCAGGTGCGTGCGATCTACGACGCTATCGAACGCGAAGACATCCGCGGACCTCACGGACAGAGAGTGAGGCTCGAGATGTTCTGCCACGGTGCGTTGTGCATGGCCGTGTCGGGCAAATGCTACCTCAGCCTCCACCAGATGAACTCGAGCGCCAACCGCGGCGCCTGCACGCAGATATGCCGCCGCGGATATGAAGTGACCGACCTCGAGACGGGCGATAAGCTTGCTGTCGACAACAAATATATAATGTCGCCCAAAGACTTGAAGACCATCCATTTCCTCGACCGCCTCGCCGCTGCCGGTGTGCGTGTGCTCAAAATCGAAGGACGTGCGCGCGGACCGGAATATGTCGCCACCGCTGTGCGTTGCTACTCCGAAGCCCTCGAAGCCATCTGCAACGGCAGCTATGGCGCGGAAGCTGTAGCCCGATGGGATGCAGAGCTTGGCAAAATCTTCAACCGCGGTTTCTGGGACGGCTACTATCTTGGCCAACGCCTTGGCGAATGGTCGGGCAAATACGGCTCGTCGGCCACCCGGACGAAACACTATGTCGCAAAGGGAGTCAAATGGTTCTCGCGCCTCGGGGTGGGCGAGTTCATGATGGAAGCCGGCGAACTTGCCGTAGGCGACGAGGTGGTGATCACCGGACCTAAGACCGGAGCACTGATACTGACAGTGGAAGATATCCGCGTCGACGGACGCAGTGTCGACCGTGCGGTAAAGGGCGATGCGTTCTCTATCGCCGTTCCGGCCAAAATACGCCCTGCCGACAAGCTATACAAGTGGGTGCGGAATGATTAAGACCGTGCTCTTCATCGGCCTCGGCAGCTTTGCCGGCGGCGTTGCCCGATATGGCGTTGGCCGTTTGGCGACGCATGTCGCCGGACACCCGACGACCTTGGGCACACTTGCCGCAAATCTTCTCGGCTGCCTGCTGATAGGACTTATCTACGGACTCTTCGACCGGCACGGCTCTCCGGGAGAACATTGGAAACTGTTTCTGACCGTGGGCTTCTGCGGCGGTTTCACGACATTCTCCACATTCATCCACGAAAACTATGCCGGCATCGGCGAGGGGCGTTTCTTAGAGATGGCCTGCTATGCGGCCGGTAGCTTCCTGCTTGGCCTTGTGATGGTACATATAGGCCATATACTTGTCAAATAATCAAATACAAACAATCCGATACTATGAAATCAATCCGCTTGACCATTGCCTTGCTTGCCGCCGCCATAATATTACCGACGGCATGCACGCAAAAGCCGGCCGCACCACGCGTGGCCGAAGTTACCAACCCTCTTCCGATGAAATTCGGCGACCCGTTCATGCTCCACGCTTCCGACGGCCGCTATTATATGTACGGAACATCGCTCGGCGACGGTTTCGAAGCTTACGTGTCGGACAGCCTAACCGACTGGACTCCCTTAGGACAGGTGTATAAAGGCGGCGCTGAGACCCAGTGGAACAAAGACTGCTTCTGGGCGCCCGAAGTGTACGAACGCGATGGCAAATACTATCTCTTCTACAGCTCCAATGCCCGTGAGAACCCCAATAACGAAGAAGAGAACTTCCAGATCGGTGTAGCTGTCGCCGACAGCCCGGCAGGCCCGTTCACCGACCTCTATGAGCGCCCTGTGTTCACCGCACCGTATCCGGTCATCGATGCCAATGTGCTCTTCGACGACGCCTCGGGCAAGACTTACCTTTATTTCTCGCGCTGCTGCTATAAGCATCCTGTAGAAAGCGAGATTGCCGCCAAGGCGCGCGAGGAAGGCCGCTACGACAACATCGAGGAAAGCTGGGTCTATG
Organism: Porphyromonadaceae bacterium UBA7176; assembly: GCA_002491245.1. GTDB lineage: Bacteria > Bacteroidota > Bacteroidia > Bacteroidales > Muribaculaceae > CAG-873. The sequence goes on along the minus strand of DKVO01000034.1, from coordinate 17,493 downwards.
GCGTAGAACTGGCTCCCGACTTCTCGGGCATAATAGGTGAACCTGTAGCCCTCCTCGCACCTCCGACAAAGCTCGACGACGTGCAGAGCGAATGGGAAAGCCGCACCGTTACCGCCGGAGAGGCTCCGCGCCGCTGGACAGAAGGCTCTTATATCTTCCGCCACGGCGACGATTACTATATCATGTACAGCGCCAACGCATTCTTCGGCTCGCACTACGCTGTAGGCTACGCCAAATCGAAGTCGCCTCTCGGGCCGTTCGAGAAAGCAGCCAACAACCCGGTGCTTAGCGCGAAAGGTAATGTCGCCGGCACGGGCCACAATATGGTCATCACAATGCCCGACAGCTCGCTCTACACCGTATATCACGGACGCATGGCCGATAATCCCGAAGACCGCGTCGTCCTGATCGACCGCATTGAGATTTCGCCCGAAGGCATACTCACTGTCACCGGCCCATCGACCGAGCCACAGAAGATCGCCTATTGACGACATCACCGGGAGCGCGACAGTTGGCGTCGCGCTCCCGGTTTCTTTTTTAGCATATTTTTTCCGAAAATCAGCCAGACTCTTGTTTTTTCGAAAAAAATAGCTAATTTTGCAGAAAATCAGTGACCTTAGATTTAAAACCATTAATGAACACAATTGACATGCTCCGCCTGTCGGCGTTTGCCGCAGCGTGTGCGGTATCTCTATCATCGATAGCCGGCACCACATTGACACTGAAGGCCCCCGGAGGCAAAGCCCGGGAAATATCGCTTGTGACCGGTACTGACGGACGCATGAAAGCTGCCGACGGCAGTGCATTACCCCTCGAAATAACTCGCACAGCGACCGAAAACGACGGAACGACCGACATCCGCTACACCGTCAAGGCGCTTGAGAACTGTAATTTCAACCTTTCAGAGGACTGGACACTCGACGGCACTCGCCACGATGCCTGTGAATTCTACATGCCCGGCTTCTGGTATCATCACAATCTGCGCTCGCCCAAAGAAGCCCCGTCGTTCCACACGTCCGACAGCTGGCGCGTGCGTGAAGACCGTCTATCCTCGCCTCTGGCCGGTGTCTACGACCCGTCGACAAAAAAAGCCTATACAGTGATGCGCACCGGTTCCGACCGGGCCGACGCTATGGAGCAGAACGTGTCGGGCGACATCATCCTCGCCGCCCACTCCTCGGTTGGCTTCACCGGTTTTGAAAACAACAACGGCACATCCACCCTTGCTTTCGGCTACCCCTACGAGGAGTCGCCCAAACGCTATATCCGTAAGTGCACGCTCATCGACCCCGTAAGGGCTTTCGAGCGGATGAAGCCCGGCGATGTACGCGAGTTGTCATGGCAGACACGCACATTCGACGCCGCCGATTACTCCGACTTCGTAGCCGATGTGTGGAACTACTCCTACGACACCCTCCGGCCCGAACCTGTGACCGGTGTCCTGAGCGACGATGCAGCAAAAGCTTGCCTGACCAACTACTTCCGTCAGAGCTTCGTCGACAAGCATCCGGTCAAATACTACTCTTCGGCCGCCATGCCCGTGGCCGACTGCCGCAACATGGGCGAGCTCCATGTGGGCTTTATAGGCCGTCACCTGCTCAACGCCTTCAACGCCATCGAATACGGCAACGATAAAAACGACACCAAACTGACCAACGACGGCCTCGCCATCCTCAAGAGCACGCTCGCAAATGGCATGACACCCGAGGGATACTTCATGGAGTGCTGCAACTTCGACAACGGCCACGTAGAAGATTTCCTCAGCATCCGCCGCCAGAGCGAAGCCGTGTTCGCCCTGATGCAATACCTCGACTACGAACGCCGACGTGGCAACAAGCACCCCGAATGGGACTCCGCCATCCGCAAAGTACTCGACAACATGCTCACCCTCCAGAACGCCGACGGCAGCTTCCCACGTAAGTTCAACGGCAAACATGAGACCATCGACGCTTCGGGCGGCTCGTCGCCCTGCGCTATCGTGCCTTTTGCTATGGCCTACAAATACTACGGCGACAAACGCTATCTCGAAGCAGCCAAAAGCACCGCCGCCTATCTTGAGAAAGAGTTGATCGACAAGGCCGATTATTTCTCCTCAACCCTCGACGCGAATTGCGAGGACAAAGAGGCTGCCATCTACGCCTCGACCGCCCTATACTATCTCGCCCGTGTGACCAAAGGCAAGGAACGAGCACACTACATGGACCGCTGCCGTCGCTCGGCCTACTTCGCCCTGTCGTGGTACTACATGTGGGATGTGCCTTTCTCGCCCGGACAGATGCTCGGCGATGTCGACTTCCGCAGCCGCGGATGGGGCAACGTCTCGGTGGAGAACAACCATATCGACGTTTATATCTTCGAGTTCAATACCGTGCTCGACGCATTATCGAAGGAATACGGCGACAATCGCTTCTCCGACTTCGCACAGGTGATCAAAACATCCATGCTCCAGCTGATGCCTACCGCCGACAATACTTTCATGATAGGCAAGGCCGGCTTCTATCCCGAAGTCGTGCAGCACACCACATGGGACTACGGCCGCAACGGCAAAGGCTTCTTCAACGACATCTTCGCTCCCGGCTGGACTGTGGCCTCACTTTGGCAGATGCTGTCGCCCGACCGTCTCGACCATTTCTTCGCAAAAAAGTAAAGTCAATCATAAACATACGGCCCGGAGGCTGAGCTTGGGGGAGTTATCCCACGCATTGGTAAGCTCGGCTTCCGGGTTTTTCTGTTCATGAAGACGCCGGCGCCGACAGGCACTTACAGAGACCGGCCCAAAAAGTTTGCGAGCGATATTTGCTGATTTGATGTTTTTACGTTATCTTTGCCCTTGTCAGTTAACTAACGAAATATAAATCTATGTTTTCCGGAATAGTAGAAGATGCGGCAACTGTAGTAGCCGTCAACCATAAAGACTCAAATGTAGACCTAACCCTCCGCTGTAGCTTCGCCGACGAGCTCCACATCGACCAGTCTGTGGCCCACAACGGCGTATGCCTCACCGTAGTGTCGCTCGGCGCAGACGGCACATACACAGTGACAGCAATCCGCGAGACCCTCGAACGCTCCAACCTCGGCGACCTCCTGCCGGGCGACAAAGTGAACCTCGAGCGCTCGATGATGATGAACGGCCGTCTCGACGGACACATAGTCCAGGGACATGTCGACACCACCGCTGTCTGCACCGCCGTCGAAGAAGCCGATGGCAGCCGCTATTTCACTTTCAAATACGATGTTAGCCGCGAAATGGCGGCAAAAGGATATATGACCGTCGAAAAAGGCTCGGTGACAGTAAATGGCGTGAGCCTCACCGTGTGCGACAGCGAGCTCGACTCGTTCCGCGTGGCGATCATACCCTACACCTTCGAGCACACCAACTTCCACACTATCGAAGTAGGCACGCGCGTCAACCTCGAGTTCGACATAATTGGCAAATACCTTGCCCGTCTGGGCGAGATCGCAAACAGCTGATATCATAGCCTCCGGCTCTAACCGTCTGCCAGTGGAGAAGTTGATGCACTATGTATGGCAACACCGCCTGTGGTTGCCCGGCGACCTCACCACTGTCGATGGCGAGCACGTCGACGTCATAGACCCGGGCCTGCATAATACCGACGCCGGCCCCGACTTCTTCAATGCCAAAGTACGCATCGGAGCCGACATGTGGGCCGGAAATGTTGAGATACACGTACGGGCATCCGATTGGCTGCGACACGGACATCAAAACGACAGCGCCTACGACACCGTAATACTCCATGTCGTCGAGACCGACGATTGCCGCGTGGCCCGTCGCGATGGCGGACAAATACCGCAGATCGTGATGAGCTGCGCGCGTGATTTCAGCAGGAGCTACGACGAGATGGTCAACAATCCGGCGTCGCAACTCGCCTGTGCCGGCGAGTTGGCATCCTTGCCGCAGATATATATCACCGACTGGCTCACAGCCCTTGCCTTCGAGCGTCTTTATACTAAAGCCGACCGCATCGCTGAACTTGTGGAGCGCCTTGGAGGCGACTGGCGCGAAGCAATATATGTGACATTCGCCCGGGCTCTTGGCTTCCATACAAACAGCGATGCTTTCGAGCGGCTGGCTCTTGCCACGCCATTGTCACGCCTCCTGCGACATCAAGGAGCTTACGAAACGATCGAAGCGACATTATTAGGGCAGGCAGGACTTATCCCCGATGTCGCGGCTGGCACTCCTGAAGGCGACCGCGCAGCCCGTCTTCGCGCCGAGCACAGCTTCATCTGTGCCAAATACGGCCTTGTACCGTTGCGCAATCCCGGTTGGCGCATGGCGCGGATGCGGCCGCACAACTCACCTCTGCGGCGTATATCCCTGCTTGCCTCTCTGATTGCCGAAGGATTTGCCCTCAGTCACCGCATATTCAGTATCACAGGAGTCGACGAAGCAAGGAAACTCTTCCACACTCGTCAGGGAAACTTAGGCGACAGCTCAATTAATACGCTGGTGATCAACGTTGTCGTACCTGTCATGTATGCCTACGGCCGATATCTTGGCGACTCTGGCATGGAAGAACGTGCCATAGATATCCTACAGGCTCTGCCTGCCGAGCAGAACAGCGTGATACGCCTTTTCGAAGCCGGTGGTATCACCTGCCGGGATGCATTCACCGGACAGGCCCTGATCGAACTGCGGCGCAACTACTGCGAGCCTCGCAAATGTCTGTACTGCCGTATGGGCCACCGTTTTCTCGCCACCAAAGCACTACGCCGCCACGCTGCTCAATAAGAAGCAGAAGTCTCGTCCTAAGGCTTTGCCTGTCCCGAAGGGGCGACAGAGCCCGACGGCGCCTGTGGTGCTTGGGTTGCCGGCACTTCTTTGAAGAAGGGATATGGGATACCAAATACCTCGTTGATGTTTCGGCCCGGACTGAGATATCCGTCGACCACAGTGTCGCGACCAGAGGGATTTTCGAAAGCATAGAGACTGAATGCCGGAAGCATTGCGGCCAGATGCTCGAAAACGAGGTCCTGTATTCCTTCGTAAGGAAACCATTTTGAAGTTGACGTGAAGCAATAAACCTGGAAAGGTATTCCTGCCGGAGTCTGAGGAAGCGTCGACACAAAACAATCGCTGTCGTGACTGATATACCGGCTGTTGTCGAGCCACATCTTGAAGTAGGCACGAAAAAGACCGAGATTGGTGTCGAGCGTTCCGTCGGCAAGTCCTTCGGGATTATCGACATCCGCCTCTCTTCCGGCCGCTGCCTGGGCCTGTTTTTTTGTTATCCATTCGTCCATGAAAGGCAACTTTCGCACGGCCTCTATCATCTCGGGAGTTGCAGGCAACACACTGTCGGCATCAATATTATAGCTGCGGCATATCCGTCTGGTGTTGCTCGCCTGCATTGTGCGGTAGTTGGTAAATCCTCCGCTTATCAAGCTATACGGAGGCAACGTGGTGGTGGTCTTGTCCCAATTCTCCACTTTCACTGCTGTCAGCCCAACTTCCATCACTGTGCCGTTGGCATTTGTGCCGGGAACTGCAATCCAGTCGCCTACATGCAGGCTATCATTTTCCGAGAGCTGCACGCCGGCAACAAGACCGAGAATACTGTCTTTGAATATCAACATCAACACTGCTGCAAAGGCACCGAGACCTGCGAGGAGTTTAGCAGGCGACTGGTCAACGGCGATGCAGACCATCACTATCACAGCCACTATCCATATCACACCCTTTGCGAGCTGTGCTATGCCCTTGAGTGGAAGTTTTCGCTTGTTAGCTCGTTTGTCGACATGCTGCCACACAGCCATAATAAGTGCCGACACAGCCACAGCAGTCACGAAAACCACATATATCACCGTAATCTTGGTCAGTATGCCGGAGAGAGATGTATGGTTCGACAACGTGAACTGTATCAGTATCAGGAAAACAAGAGCCGGTATGATACGGCATATCTTATGGAAGAAGCTCACGCTCTTGAGAGTCTCGTAAAGATCCGAACTCCAGTGCTTCGTTATCTCACGCACGGCGTTGAGCACTATCCATTGAGTAATCCAGCCCACTACAAGAGCGACACCGAACACTACCGCGGCATAGAGGAAGGTAACTATATTTTCATTATGCTCCAACCCGAAAACACCAGTTATCCAGTTGACGACTTTCATGATCATTTCGGCGATGGCATAGGAAGCACCGTTGCGGTCGCCTACAAAATGGCGGATATCGTCGACCGACGGGCCGGCGGCAGAGAGGATAGATGTAATGTTTATCGACATAATGTATTGAACTTTTATTATATTCAATACACCTGACGGGAGTCAATTGTTCACTCCGAAACCTCTGCTAAGGGTATTGTGACAAAAGGCCGTTGCCCGGCCAAAGGATGAGGCACTGAAAGTCGGGAGGTATCGAAAGTCTGGTCGTCGATAGCGATGATGTCGATATCAATACCTCTGTCTCGGTAACTTCCGTCGGCATTGCGGTGAGGCATAGGCGATATACGCCGTTCTATCGCCTGCAACCGGTCCAGCAGGGCTTCCGCCTCACTCTCGGTCCACGGTTCGCTACGGCGGAAACGAAGCGCTACAGCAATATTCAGGAAACTGTTGTCTGATACGAAGCCCCACGGCTCACTGGAATAGTACGACGACGTCCTCTCCGATACTACACCGTCCAACATGGAAAGAGCGGCGACCGCGCGCCCTATATTGGCACGGCGGTCGCCGCTGTTGGATCCTATGCTGAGATAAACGGTCGAATAGTGCATGTACACTTGCCCGACGCGCTCAGTTTAATCTATACTTGTACGGGCAACTTCTTTCTCCTCGAAAGCCTCGAGCATGTCGCCTACCTTTACATCATTGTAGCCAGCTATCGAGATACCGCAGTCAAAGCCCGAAGTAACTTCCTTCACGTCGTCTTTGAAACGCTTGAGAGAGCCAAGGTCGCCTGTGTAGCGTACAATACCGTCGCGTATCAGGCGCAGCTTGCAACCACGGCGTATCTTACCCTCACGCACAAGAGCGCCGGCGATAGTACCGACTTTCGACACGTGGAATGTCTCGAGTACCTCTGCCGTACCGGTAATCTCTTCCTTGATCTCGGGGGCAAGCATACCGGTCATGGCATCCTTCACCTCTTCGATAGCCTGGTAGATCACAGAGTAGAGACGTATCTGCACACCGTCGCGTTCGGCGGCGCGGCGTGCAGCCACACTCGGACGCACCTGGAAACCGATGATAATTGCATCCGACGCAGCTGCGAGGGTAACATCACTTTCAGAAATCTCGCCCACAGCCTTGTGGAGCACATTGATCTGGATTTCGTCGGTAGAGAGCTTGATGAGTGAGTCAGAGAGCGCTTCAATCGAACCGTCCACGTCACCCTTGACGATGATATTGAGTTCCTGGAAGTTACCGATGGCGCGGCGACGGCCGATATCCTCAAGCGTAAGCATCTTGGTTGTGCGGAGACCTTGCTCTCGGGCGAGCTGCTCGCGTTTGTTGGCGATTTCGCGCGCTTCCTGCTCGGTTTCAAGCACATTGAAAGTATCACCGGCTGTTGGTGCGCCATTGAGTCCAAGGATCAACGCAGGCATGGCCGGACCGGCCTCCTTGATTCGTTGGTTACGCTCGTTGAACATCGCCTTGACACGGCCGAAGTTGTTACCGGCCAATACGATATCTCCCACTCGGAGAGTACCGTTCTGCACAAGCACATTTGCCACATATCCACGGCCCTTGTCGAGTGTCGACTCGATGATCGTGCCCACGGCACGACGCTTGGGATTTGCCTTAAGGTCGAGCAGCTCGGCTTCGAGGAGCACTTTCTCCATAAGTTCTTCCACTCCGAGGCCCTGCTTTGCCGAGATATCCTGGCTCTGGTACTTGCCGCCCCAGTCCTCGACCAGATAATTCATCGCGGCGAGCTCCTCTTTGATTTTGTCAGGGTTGGCATGGGGTTTATCAACCTTGTTGATGGCAAAGACGATAGGCACACCTGCAGCCGAAGCATGGTTGATAGCCTCGACGGTCTGGGGCATCACGGCATCGTCGGCAGCAACGATGATAATGACAAGGTCGGTCACCTTCGCACCACGGGCACGCATGGCGGTAAACGCTTCGTGGCCGGGAGTGTCGAGGAAGGTGATGTGTCTTCCGTCGGCAAGCTTCACATTGTAGGAGCCGATATGCTGGGTGATACCGCCGGCTTCACCGGCAATCACATTAGCCTTGCGGATATAGTCGAGCAACGATGTCTTGCCGTGGTCGACGTGACCCATCACGGTCACTACCGGCGGACGGCTCTCGAGATCTTCCTCATTGTCTTCTTCCTGTTGGATGGCATCGCTGACCTCTGCCGATACATATTCTGTCGAGAAGCCGAACTCTTCGGCCACGATATTGATTGTCTCGGCATCAAGGCGTTGGTTGATCGAAACCATGATACCGATGTTCATACATGTTGCGATAACGTTGTTGACCGGAACGTCCATCATCGCCGCCAACTCGTTGGCTGTAACGAATTCGGTGATTTTAAGCACCTTGCTCTCGGCGAGCTCTGCCTGGTGAAGTTCGCGTTGGTGTTCGGCATTGGCCTCGCGTTTTTCTTTACGCCACTTGGCACCACGCTTGAGACCCTTGTCTTTCGAGGTAAGACGGGCAAGTGTCTCGCGAACCTGCTTCTGTACATCTTCCTCGCTCACCTCGGGCTGTACCGGACGTGTGTTGCGCTGGTTGCCGCGGCGGTTGTCGCCACGACGGTTGTCATTATTACGTCCACCACCCTGCTGAGCATTGCCGTTGTTACGGCGTTCTCCGCTGTTTCCGTTGTTGTCTGCAGCTTGCTTGCCGGCTTTCTCGATATCTACTTTTTCTTTTCCGGATATGCGGCGGCGTTTTTTACGGTCGCTGTCATTCCCGGCAGCAGCTCCGGGCTGGCCCGGTTTAGCACCCCTGCGATCATCTTTACCACGCTTCTTCGGGCGTGTGTTGAGGTTCATCGACGAAAGGTCGATGGTACCTACGATTTTAAGCGACGGTGTGGGGGTAGAGCGTTCGATTGTAAACACTTCAGGGTCGTTTTGGCCGGCTTCGGGCTTGGCCTCTACGGGCTTCGCAGCCTCAGCTGCTTCTGGCTTTTTCTCTTCGGCTACAGCTTTAGGAGCCTCAGCCACGGGAGCGCTGGGTTTTGTTGCTTCAGGCTTGGGTGCCTCGGTAGCCTTGGGCGTCTCAGGTTTAGGCTCTACAGGCTGCTCTGCCTTCTTCTCCACCACAGGCTCGGCCGGTGCGACAGGTGCTTCGGCTTTGGGTGTCTCCTCTTTCTTCACCTCTACGGGTTCGGGCTTGGGCGCCGGAGCTTCGGCCTGCTTGGGCGCTTCTACCTTAGGAGTCTCAGGCTTGGGTGCTATGGGATTACCCTTGGCATCAAGATTGATCTTACCCAGGATGCGCGGTTTCTGCACCGTCGTCAGACGTGGTTCTTCGGCTGCAGGTGCAGGTTTAGGCTGCTCGGTACGCTGTTGCTGACGAGTTTCCTTGCGCTCGACTGCAATCTGGGCCGAGCGGTTTTTAAGGTCTTTATCACTGGCGAAGGCCGACGTGAGCATGTCTACAACGCTGTCCTCAATACGCGTATTGGGGTTTTCATCAACCGTGATGTTCTTTTTTCGCAAAAATTCGATAATGGTCGGCACCGACACATTAAGCTCTTTCGCGACTTTGTTGAGTTTCTGGGGCATATATTGTTTTATTCCTTTTTCTTATAAACTGTTAATGGCTCACGGAGTATGCGGTTGCCGCTGTGGCGGCTGGAAAGGTGGCAGACTTATTCGGCTGTCTCGCCGCCGTCTTCCTCCTCATATTCCCGACGCAATACCTCGAGCACTTCGTCGATTGTGCCGTCTTCAAGGTCCGATTTCTCGATAAGGATTTCACGGGGAGTATTGAGCACGCTCTTGGCAGTGACGCAGCCGATATTCTTCAGCGCGTCGATCACCCAGCCATCGAGCTCGTCACGGAAATCGTCGAGGAAGATATCATCCTCATAAATCATCTCGGTATCGCGGTATACGTCTATTTCATAGCCAGTAAGCATCGTAGCCAGTTTGATGTTGTGGCCGTTCTTGCCGATAGCGAGCGACACCTCTTCCGGGCGCAGGAACACCTCGGCCTTCTTCGCTTCCTCGTCAAGACGGATTGTCGATATCTTGGCAGGAGAAAGAGCTCGTTGGATGAAGAGCGACGAATTGTTGGTGTAGCAAATCACGTCGATATTTTCGTTGCGCAATTCACGCACGATACCGTGTATACGCGAACCCTTGACACCCACACAGGCGCCTACCGGATCGATACGGTCGTCGTAGCTCTCCACGGCAATCTTGGCACGCTCTCCCGGGATACGGGCTACGGCGCGGATATTGATCAGGCCGTCGTGTATTTCGGGAACCTCAAGCTCGAAAAGACGGATGAGGAACAGGTTGTTGGTGCGGCTGACTGTAATCTTGGGATTGTTGTTCTTGTTGTCTACATTCGATATCACGGCGCGGACAGTCTCGCCCTTACGGAAGAAGTCGCCGGGAATAGATTCGCTTTTGGGTAGAAGCAACTCATTTTTTTCGTCATCGAGCAACAGAGTCTCGCGACTCCAGGTCTGATAAACCTCGCCGGTGACGAGCTGACCTTCGAGCTCTTTGAATTTATTGAACACAGCCTCTTTCTGGAGGTCGAGGATACGGCTCTGAAGAGTCTGACGCAAGTTGAGGATAGCGCGGCGGCCGAATTTCTCAAAGAAAATCTCACGTGTGTGCTCCTCGCCGACTTCTGCCTCGGGGTCGTCGTCGGCCCGGGCATCGCTGAGCGATATCTGAAGGTTCGGGTTCTCCACTTCGCCATCGGGAACAACCTGCAGGTTCTGGAATATCTGCACGTCTCCTTTGTCCGGGTTGAGGATTACGTCGAGGTTCTCATCTGTGCCGAACATTTTGGCCAGCACGTTGCGGAACGACTCCTCCAACACACTGATCATCGTGGTCTTGTCTATATTTTTCAGTTCTTTGAACTCGGCGAACTGCTCGACCATATTCGGGGTGTCCTCTTTTCTTGCCATTGCTTTATCTTTATTTTGCGTTAAGTTCTCGGTTTACAATTTAATGCGATAAGCGAGCTCTTAAAATTTCAAATCGTATTTTACGTATTTACAATCGTTTGAATTAAGGCGTACGGCCTCTGTTTTCGTCACGGGACGTTTGGCCCCGGGCTCTTTGACCTTGACTGAGGTCTCAACGGTGAAGTCGACATCGGTATCGGCAAGACCGCCCTCAGCAACCTCGGCAAGCACACCATGAAGCTTGCGGCCGTCCTTGGTGAGGACCTCGACATCGTTGCCCACGTTCTTGTCAAACTGGCCACGCACGCGCATCGGCGAAGTAAGACCGGCCGAACCGACCTCAAGCGAATAATCTTCGGCATCACGGTCGAAGACAGCCTCAACCGCACGGGTGATCGTCGCACACGCTTCGATATCCACACCGGTGGCACTGTCGACCTCCACAGTGATATCGTTATCGCCGCTCACCTTGATATCGACCAAAAAAAGGTCGCTGCCGGCCATAGCGCCGACAACAGTCTGTTGCAATAATTCTTTATCTATCATACTTTCATACACCCCCAAATAAAGAGGAGGAAGCTTGCCGCCCCCTCCTCTGCGAAGATGTAATGCAAAATTACTAATTTTTTACCGTATTTTCAAACATTTACAATAGCTTTACCTGCTGTTGGTCTTTCTATTAATTATTATTATATATAATTATACTTAGTTAACTATAGTAATATCCTATATTTTGCACAATATACGCCATTATCCGCATATTTCGCTACCCGAAATATTTTTTAACACCTGCCGGGCGCTTTTACTGGTTCCTAATTGTTAATTTTGTCAGACAAACAACGCAACACATGCAAGAAGCCAATCCAAACCTCCGCAGCGATGCCGCGGTGATTATCCCGATGTACAACGAGGCCGAAAATGCCGCCGCAATTATCGACGCAGTCCTCGCTCTGCCCGTACGGTTCGACATTCTGGTCATCGACGACAATTCCCCAGACGGCACTGCCGATATTGTCAAGGCAAAAATCGCAGAACATCCCGGACGTGTCGACATCATAGAGCGCCCAGGAAAACTCGGACTCGGCACCGCATACATCGAAGGCTTCCGGCATTGTCTGGCTAAAGGCTACAGCTACATCTGCGAGATGGATGCCGACTTCTCTCACAACCCGGCCGACCTTGTCCGTTTGAGACGAGAGGCCGACGAAAACGGAGCCGACGTCGTCGTAGGCTCGCGATATGTCACAGGTGTAAACGTCGTAAACTGGCCTATGGGACGCGTGCTCATGTCGTTCTACGCCTCAAAATACGTCCGCCTCATCACCCGTATGCCGGTCCACGACACCACGGCAGGATTTGTCTGCTACCGCAGAAGAGTGCTCGAGAACATGCAGCTCGACAAGATCAAGTTCAAGGGATACGCTTTCCAGATCGAGATGAAGTTCACAGCCTGGCAATACGGTTTCAAAGTCGTCGAAGTGCCTATCATCTTTGTAAATCGTGTCCTTGGCACAAGCAAGATGAACTCCGGAATATTCGGCGAAGCAGTGTTCGGTGTAATCCGCTTGAAGTGGAACAGTCTTTTCAAAAAGAAACCCGATGTTTATTTATAACGCAATCCTTGTCGACCGCGACGGTATACGCCGTGGTTGGATCAAAACCGACGGCTCCTCGATAACCGAGACCGGAACAGGCGATGCTCCGGCCGGCATATCAGGTGAGAAACTTGACGCTGGAGGTGCATACATCGCTCCCGGGCTTATCGACTCCCACGTCCATTTCCGCGAACCCGGCCTCGAATACAAAGCCACAATAGCTTCAGAGAGCAGGGCTGCCGCAGCCGGAGGTATCACTACAGTCTTCGACATGCCCAACACTTCTCCGGCCACGACAACTGTCGAGGCTCTGAGAGCCAAAAACGAACTCGGCCGCAACACTTCGGCCGTACACTACCACGCCTTCTTCGGAGCAACCCCGGGATGCATGTCTGAGCTGAAGAAACTGCGACAGGGCGACACCCCTGGTATAAAGATATTTCTCGGCACCTCCACCGGAGCGATGCACGCCCCGGCAGGCAGCGAACTCGACGACGTTCTCCGCTGGTGTGCCGATAATGGCCTTCCGGCGGTTGTCCATGCAGAGGACAACAACGTGATCGCCGACAATACTGCAGCAGCTGTCGCCAGATATGGCAGCCGTGAAGCCGTCCCCGTCGCCGAGCACCACCGCATACGCTCCGGAGAAGCCTGCCTCCGGTCTACGGCAGCTGCCGTGGAGATGGCGCTGCGCACAGGCGCTCACTTGCATATAGCCCACATCAGCACAGCTCGTGAGGCAAGGGAACTTCTCGGCACCGGACCAACATCTGGCAAACAGATAACAGCCGAAACAACACCCATGTATCTCGATCCGTATCTGGCCGACGAAGCCCATCGCTCGGGTCTGCACAAAATCAATCCTGCCATAAAGACCCCCGACGATGCCGAAGAGCTTCGCAAGGCCCTCGCCGACGGGCGCATCGACACTATCGCCACCGACCACGCCCCACATCTCCTGTCCGAGAAACAAGGTGGTGCCCTCACGGCCGCTTCAGGAGCGCCGTCAATACAGTTTGCCGTTCCCCTGCTCCTTTCATTCCTGCCTCTTGATCTTGTGGTGACAAGGATGAGTGCCGGCGTAGCCGATGTTTTCGGTCGTCCGGGCCTCGGTATACCCGGCCTCGGAAACTATGGCTCACTCACACCAGGAGCGCCGGCCGATTTCACAATGATATCTCCAGTCGATCCGTACACAATCACCGATACCGACGTCATAAGCCCCTGCGGTTGGACTCCGTTCGCCGGACGCACTCTTGCCCATACAGCAAAAGCAATCATTGCTAAGTAAGGACTGAGAATAACCAAGAGATATACAACGCGCCCGGCTTGACATATCAGGCCGGGCGTTGATTGTTATAATCCGAGCTATATTACTTTTTCAGAAAAGCGATATGGCCGGGGATGTCTCCTGTCGTAACGCTCCATTTGTACTTGCCGGTCTTATCGAAGCTGCTGAGCGTGCCCGACGAAGTGTAATTCTTGGCATCAGTTATATAGAACTGCTGCGTATCGGGGTTAATAGCCATGCAATAAGGCGTCTGAGGCATATGTTCACCGGTAAACTCTGTCCGTTGCATGGCTTCGGGATTGGTCGACGGTGTCACAGCGCCATAAGCGGCGACAGCATTCCACGACGCATCATAAGTCATGCTGTAATAATAGATGCGGTTCTTGCCGAAAACCATGTTCTCCACAGGAATATCGTACTTCTGAACCTCGCCATAACGGCCGGAAGCATCCTTGCGGATACACAGCAGGCACGAAGTCACATCGGCATAATTACCCTTGGAGTTAGCCCACAGTTGGCCGTACTGGTCAAAAAGCAGATGACAAAGATTGACCTCTGCCTCAATCGTATAATCAAGCGACCAGGTTGCGGCATCGACGACACTCACTGTGTTGTCGAAAACACCGAGTCCGTAGTGCTGCGAATTAGCCACATAGAGCATGCCTTCGCGTTCGACAACACCCTCGGGGCAGTATCCCACGCCCAACGAACCGTCGGTTTTCAGTGTCTCGAGATTAAAACGCACGAGCGAACCTTTGTCGCCATCGCCTCCCACATGGCTCGTCACGTATCCATAACGGCCGTCGAAAGCGATACGGCGAGGCGAAGAAATATCGATTTGACCGATGCGTCGGGCCGTACGCGCATCAAGCACCTCTACCTTGTGACTGCCTGTCACAACGATATACAGACGGTCGCCATAAATTGCCATATCGTTGCCCGAATCGCCAAGCTCAAGCACTGCCTCAGGGTTGCGCTCTGCATAGATATTGCGGATATACGTGTGACGGGCATAATCATAGTAGTCAAGCGTACACTTGTTCGAGCCCATATTACCCTCGTTGAGAAGATAGAAACCGGCATAGCTGCCACCGTCAGAAGCGACAGCCTCCGGCACAGTCTCTGTATCCGAACCCAGTATTTCCGGTTCATCATCTTTACACGACGACAAACCTGCAATCATTGCCGCCGCAACAATACATTTCAGAATTTTCATAAAAACCAGTTAATGATCAATATAAATCCGCGACAAATACTCGCGGTTCTTGCCAAAAACAAGCCCTGTCGACAATTTAACGCCGGACAGGGCTTGTTATTTACCTTATTTCTTAACGATTAGAGCTTCGGGCCTGCGGCAACGAGAGCCTTGCCGGCCTCGTTGTTCTCATACTTCTTGAAGTTCTTGATGAAACGCGAAGCGAGGTCTTCGGCCTTCTTGGTCCACTCTTCCGGATTTGCGTAGGTATCGCGCGGATCGAGGATCTTGGGATCTACGCCGGGGAGTTCGGTCGGGATTTCGAAGTCGAAGATAGGCAGGGTCTTGGTGGGAGCCTTCAGGATAGCACCGTCGAGGATAGCGTCGATGATACCGCGTGTATCCTTGATCGAGATACGTTTGCCAGTACCGTTCCAACCGGTGTTCACCAGATAAGCCTTGGCACCCGACTGCTGCATACGCTTAACGAGTTCTTCAGCGTATTTGGTGGGGTGGAGCTCAAGGAAAGCCTGGCCGAAGCATGCCGAGAAAGTGGGGGTAGGCTCGGTGATACCGCGCTCAGTACCGGCAAGCTTAGCGGTGAAGCCGCTCAGGAAGTAGTACTTGGTCTGCTCGGCGTTGAGGATCGATACGGGAGGAAGCACACCGAAGGCGTCGGCCGACAGGAAGATTACATTCTTCGCAGCAGGACCGTGGCTGATGGGCTTAACGATATTCTCGATATAATCGATAGGATAGCTAACACGGGTGTTCTCGGTCACGCTCTTATCAGCGAAGTCGATCTTGCCTTCTGCGTCAACAGTGACGTTCTCGAGGAGGGCGCCGCGACGGATAGCGTTGTAGATATCGGGCTCGCTCTCTTTGTCGAGGTTGATAACCTTTGCATAGCAGCCACCTTCGAAGTTGAACACGCCGTTGTCGTCCCAACCGTGTTCGTCGTCACCGATAAGGAGACGTTTGGGGTCGGTCGAAAGGGTAGTCTTGCCTGTGCCGGAGAGACCGAAGAAGATAGCGGTGTTCTCGCCGTTCTTGTCGGTGTTGGCCGAGCAGTGCATCGAAGCGATGCCCTGGAGGGGAAGGAAGTAGTTCATCATCGAG
>DKVO01000034.1:0-915 GCA_002491245.1 Porphyromonadaceae bacterium UBA7176 | reverse complement strand
GAACATACCTTTCTTCATCTCACCACCGTACCATGTGTTGATGATAACCTGCTCGCGGCTGGTGATGTTGAACACCACTGCAGTCTCGCTGTTGAGGCCGAGCTCCTTATAGTTGGTAAGTTTAGCCTTGGAAGCGTTGTATACCACGAAGTTGGGGGTGAAAGCCTCAAGTTCCTCAGCAGTGGGGCGGATAAACATGTTGGTCACGAAGTGAGCCTGCCATGCAACCTCCATGATGAAACGCACTGCCATACGGGTGTCCTTGTTAGCACCGCAGAAGCAGTCTACAACATAGAGCTTCTTGCCCGAGAGCTCGCTAAGAGCGAGAGTCTTGCAAGCTTCCCATGCAGCTTCGCTGGCCTGCTTGTTGTCGTTGGGATATTCGGGAGTTGTCCACCATACAGTGTCTTTCGATTTCTCGTCGAGGACAATAAATTTGTCTTTGGGCGAACGGCCGGTATATACACCGGTCATCACGTCTACTGCGCCGAGTTCGGTCACTGTACCACGCTCAAAGCCTTCGAGGGTGGGGAGAGTCTCCTGCTCGAAGAGCTCATCGTAAGAGGGGTTGTACACTACTTCAGTAGTGCCATCGATGCCATACTTGGCCAAGTCGGCCTTGATAGCGGCCAGACGGGCTTTCTTGACTTCTTCAATCTTGCTCATAATAGCTTGATATAATATTTGGTAGTTATGTGTTACTTATCTCTTTGAAGACAAAGCCCATTCGTAAGGGCCTTGTTTTACAAGTGCAAAGGTAGTCAAAATTTTTTAATCACAATCCTATTAGCGAAAAATTTCTTTATTAATAAACATTAATAAGGCAGACAGACTATCCTCGCACAAATATTCAATATCAATAGGCTTACAATATGTCAAGGTTCGCTTTGACGACGGTTTGGCTTTTGGCGGCGG
>DKVO01000018.1:29475-29695 GCA_002491245.1 Porphyromonadaceae bacterium UBA7176 | reverse complement strand
CGGCCGCGACCCCGGCGTCCCGTCGGACTACGACACCAACCCGACCTGCCCGATACCGACCCCACCACCACGGTGGAACTCTCCGGCCGTCCATTTCATCGACCCCGACGCCATTCCCGAAGAGATTGTAGAGTTTGTCATGTCGCACCAACTTCCAAACCACAAACAACAAACACCCCAACCCCCAACCCAAAGTCGTCGAAGACGCAAGCGGTAGTCG
>DKVO01000018.1:0-29181 GCA_002491245.1 Porphyromonadaceae bacterium UBA7176 | reverse complement strand
TCGACTCCGCCGCCCAAAGCCAAACCGTCGACAAAGCGAACTTTGACTTGTTGATATATTTGATATCTATGGAAACAAAGAAGTCATGCCCAATACCGGGCATGACTTCTTGGAGGGTTTGCAAGTTGTTAATTAGCGAGCGGCGTAGTTTGCGCTTTGTGCTATCTGGCTGTAGGCGTATACACCGGCTTCAGAGAGCTCGAACACCTGATAGTTTCCTGCACCAACTGGCATTTTAACGTGGGTGTCGTCGACAAATGTGAAGAGTTCGTGGCTTTCGCCTGCAGCAGTGTAGCTCCAGGTTTTGGAGTCTTTGTCGAAGTCGAGCCGAACAGATGATTTGTCGTTAAGGCTTATGATTTCGTAGCCTTTGTCGTCGGTCTTGACGAGGTATTTGCCGTCGTTGCCTTCGATTATCTTATCGCCTTTGGCCATCGGGTTGTCGCCGGTCCAGAATTCGATCGAGTTGAGGACGAGGAGGTCGGCGAGACCAGATACTTCATATACGGGCAGGACCCAGAATGCGAAGAATACGAGTTCGTTGACAAATTTGTTGCCTACGTGCTGGTTCCAGCCCAAGAGGCGGTTTGTGAGAGAGAAGCTTCCGATACATGATGTCATGGAGAGCATGGAGCCGCAGAGAACTACTGCGAGAATGCGTGACATAAAATGTTTTTTCATATTTAATGTTTATGGTTTGTTATGCTGGATGGCAAAGTTAGTGATAAAAGTTTAGACGGCGAATATTTCGGAGCCGATTTTTATGCTGAAATTTCACGTCGCGCGTGTTCGTAGAAGTCGGTTATTTTTTCGACGTAATCAACAGTTTCAGTTCCACGGCAGTAGCCGTATTTGACTACCGGGTCGTTGTAGTACTTGGGGTTCATCTTCATCAGAATCGCTTTGCTGACGTTGTCGTCCCATACCTGTGGGTCGAGGCCGTATTTTCGGGCGAGCGCTATGGCATCGTAGACGTGGGCTATGCCGACGTTGTATGCAGCGATTACGAATTTGAGCCGTTCTTTGTCGTTAGGTACATATTTGAGGAGGTAACGGTCGATGTCGTCGAGTAGTTTGGATGCTACTTTGACACTTGTCTCGGGGTTGTTGAGTTGTGAGACACTGGTGCGGTATCCACGGGCTGTGGCCGGCATTATCTGCATGAGTCCCCGAGCTCCGGCCCAAGATCTGGCGTTCGGGCGGAAGCGGCTTTCCTGATAAGCCTGGGCAGCCATGAGTCTCCAGTCCCATCCGATGCCGGGGGCGTATTTCTTGAATAGGTTGTCGTATTGGGATATGTATCCTTTGGAGAAGTCGAATGATACGGTGGGGTTGTATTTCGATTGCTCGAAGAGTTGTTTGAGGAGTTCGTGGTTTGTTTCTTGAGGAGAGGCTTGGGCAAACCAAGTGTCGATAGAGTCGGCGAGCCATTTTTTGTCGGGCGCGACTGCCCATGATGCTCTTTGGGCAAGGCTTACGGGGAGGTCGATGTCGAGGCCGGGGTAGTAGGTGCGGTTGAGACGCGCTATGTCGCTGTCGACTACTGTCATGGGGATTTTACCGTCGTTGACCATGCTTATGAGGTCTTCAGTGATGAGGGAGTCCTGATCTACGGTGTGTATTTCTATTCCTCCGCCAAGTTCGTCGTTGAGGTTCTGTAGCCGGCGGAGGTACTTGCTGTCTTTTTCGACATATACTTCTCGTCCGATGAGTCCGGTGACGTCGGTAATGGCCGGTTTGCCTTGTATTTTGGGTTGGACGAGTACTTGCTCGGTGAAGTTTTCGGGTCCGCATGGTATCGTGTATTTGCGATAGTGCTCGGTGATTGGGACGTCGTAGGCAATGAGGTCTATTTTTCCTGAATCGAGCATGGCAACGGCTTCCGACAGGTTTTTGACAACCTTGAGGTCGAGTGCCATTCCTTTTTGTTTTGCGAGGCTGTCGACGAGAGTATAGTCGTATCCCATAGGCTGTCCACGATATATGAAGTATGATGTGGGGGAATAGAGGGTTGCAACCTTGAGGGTGTCGGGCATTCTGTGGTCGTCGCCGGAGTGAGCGGAATGTGCACAAGACGACAACACCGCCGCCGCGGCAATGGCTGCGGTGGCGGTGAGGACTGATATCTGTTTGTATTTCGGCATTTGGGATGCGTTTGATCGACTGTTGTGCCGTCGTCTATGCCGCATCCTATGGGCTTCAATAGTCGAAAGTGCCGTAAGGAGTGGCGAGGGTCAGGCGTTTGGTTGTGTCGTGTTCGACGCGTCCGATAATCTTGGCCGGAACGCCCATGCTTTCGGATATCTCTATGATGCGTCCGGCGATATTTTCCGGTACGTACATTTCGAGTCTGTGCCCCATGTTGAATACTTTGTACATTTCGCGGGCATCGGTTCCCGATTGGCGGCGTATGAGGTCGAAGAGTGGCGGAACATCGAACATGTTGTCTTTAATAACATGTACATCGCCGACAAAGTTCATTACTTTTGTCTGGGCACCGCCGGAGCAGTGTATCATGCCGTGGATGTCTTTCCTCATTTCGTTGAGGATGGCTTTGACCACTGGCGCGTAGGTACGGGTGGGGGATAGGACGAGCTGCCCTGCATCAACGGGCGCACCTTCGACGGTATCGGTAAGGCCGCATGTGCCGCAATATACGAGCTCTCGAGGAATGTCGTTGTCGTATGTCTCGGGGTATTTTTCGGCTATAGTCTTGCAGAATACATCGTGACGGGCTGATGTGAGTCCGTTGCTGCCCATTCCGCCATTGTAGCGAGGTTCGTAGGCTGCCTGTCCGTAGCTTGCGAAGCCTACGATAACGTCGCCGGGGCGGATGTTTGCGTTGTCGATCACGTCGGCTCGGCGCATACGGCATGTTACGGTGCTGTCGACTATGATCGTGCGGACGAGGTCGCCGACATCGGCAGTCTCACCACCGGTCGAATATATGTTCACGCCATAGCTACGGAGTTCGGCCAAAAGTTCTTCAGTGCCGTTGATTATGGCTGCGATGACTTCTCCTGGAATGAGGCGTTTGTTGCGTCCGATAGTCGACGAGAGGAGGATGTTGTCGGTGGCACCTACGCACAGGAGGTCGTCGATGTTCATAATCAAGGCGTCCTGAGCGATACCTTTCCAAACGGACATGTCGCCCGTCTCACGCCAGTAGGCGTATGCGAGTGAAGATTTGGTACCGGCACCGTCGGCGTGCATTATGTTGCACCACTCCGGGTCACCTCCAAGGTAGTCCGGGACGATTTTGCAGAAAGCACCGGGGTAGAGACCCTTGTCGATGTTTTTTATGGCGTTGTGTACATCTTCTTTCGAAGCAGAAACGCCGCGTTGGTCATAGCGCATTTTTATATTGTTAAGGTTTAAACGATAGTCTGTATTTGTTGCACTTCCGTGCTATTTGAGTTGGTTTATTTCAGTCGGGTCTCCAACGAGCCATACGATGTCGCCGGTCATGAACATGAGGTCGGGCCGGGAGTCAATATGTTCTTCGCCACGGTCGACCGCGACCACGAGTGCGTTGTATGTGTCGCGGAGCGATGATGTCTGCGGCGTCTTGCCTATCAGGGGAGAGTTGTTGCCAAGGAGTATCGAGGTGAGTTTTATGCGTGTAGGGTCGGCTGTATGCTCGGTTTCGGGCATCTGTGCCTCTACCTTCGGCAACATCGCAGATATCTGGTCGTCGGTACCGATTATCGAGATTACGTCGCCCGGATAAATTCTTGTGCGTCCATTTGGAATCGGAATGTAGCGAGTATCGCGCTGTATGCCTACCACGTTGACTCCGTAGATACGGCGTATGTCGGAGTCCATGAGTCTTTCGCCGACGAAAGGACAGCCTGAGCCTACGGTCATATAGGCGAGGTGAAGGTCGTGGACGACGGCGTTTTTGCGTCCGCTACGCCTCAGTTCGCGTTCGTTGAGGTTATCGATAAATTTGTTCTCGATCCGTCCCATGCTGTCGCGAAGCCGCTTAGAGAAGAAGAATAACAATAGGATGACAAGTGATATTATTGCGGCAATTCCTACTTTAGAAGAATATATCCTGACGAATACGGCAACGACAAATCCGAGGGCTACAGCGAAGCGGAATATCATCATGACCAGACGCGGAATGCGTTCTTCCGCGCTATTTTTTTCGCCTTTGAGGCTTGATGTGGGCAGCATCAGCGCAAGCAGGAATGGCGACATCGCAGTCAATGTGACGGCTAATGATAACAGCCGACTCCACTCTCCGGCAAAGTTTGTGAGATATGGAGTCATGTATTTCTCCGATATTATGAGTATGCCTGAGAGTATGACGGCATAGATTGCCGTCCGCCACAGGTATCGCTTCAATATGCGTCCCCAAGGCCGTCCGGCGGCATCGCTTCGGTCTGCTTCTTTCTGATAACGGTCGATGAGGAAGTGCAGCCTCTTGGGCAAGTAACGCTCGACGAGTCGGTATGCCGGCAGGGACATCTTGATGAAGTATGGGGTGGTGAATGTGGTTATGACAGACACGGCTACGACAATTGGATATATGGTATTGTCGAGTACGCCTAAGGACATGCCCAGTGTTGCGATAATGAATGCGAACTCTCCGATCTGTGTGAGCGAAAATCCTGATTGGATTGCGACTTTGAGTGTCTGTCCTGTGATGAGCATTCCTACCGACCCAAAGATTATCATGCCGGTTATGACAACCGCGGACAGGAGCAATATCGGGGCCCAGTATCCGGCGAGAATGTCGGGCCGTACCATCATACCCACAGAAATGAAAAATACGGAACCGAAGAGGTCTTTGACAGGTGTCACGACGTGTTCGATGCGCTCGGCATATGATGTGCCGGCAAGAATAGAGCCCATGACAAAAGCGCCGAGGGCGAGCGAGAAGCCGCAGTATACAGAAAAGACGGCCATGCCGAGGCATAGGCCCATAGAGATGACAAGGAGAGTCTCGCTGTTGAGGAAGCGGCGAATGCGGTTGAGTAATGATGGCAGCACGTAAACGCCGACAAGAAACCATATGATGAGGAAGAAGACGAGTTTGCCGACGCTGAAGAGCAACTCTGAGCCTTCGACGGTGTTGTTGATTGCAATAGATGAAAGTAGGACCATCATCAAGACAGCGAAGAGGTCTTCTACAATAAGGACGGCCAGGACTATCGATGCAAATTTCTGTTGCCGCAGTCCCATGTCGGTGAATGCCTTGATAATGATTGTCGTTGACGACATCGACAGCATACCACCGAGGAAAAGGCAGTTTATATGGTTGAAATGGAGCAGATGGCCTACGGTGAAACCTGCGCACATCATGCCTGTGATGATAATGGTTGCTGTAACTACAGCGGAACCTCCGGAATTGAGTAGTTTCTTGAAACTGAACTCAAGGCCGAGAGAGAAGAGCAGGACGACAATGCCTATCTGTGCCCAAAAGTCGATGTTTTCTTCGGTGGTCACCGATGGCAGATATTCGAAGTGCGGACTTGCGAGGAAGCCAGCGACTATGTAACCGAGCACTACCGGTTGTTTAATCCATTTGAAAAGCACGGTCACTACGGCCCCAAGGATGAGGATAAAAGCGAGGTCGGAGATCAGTCCTTCTATATTCATGTCGTAGTTGTCAGAAACTTAGTTGGTTGGCGAGGGATATGGATTTTGTGGGATGCAATGGCTTGAAATTGGCGAAGAGTTTGATGTAGTCGGTTGTCTCGCGGACGAGGCATACGAGATTCAGACGTGTTTCGCCGGCTTCGTAATCATACTCGACGTAGAAATTCTGGAGTTGGATGTTGTGGCGCTTAAGCACTTCCTTGTAGTCGTCGATGTTGTGGATTATGTCGGCGATCCGGATACGTATTATCCTGGACTCTGACCCACGGCTCACTCTGTGCTCGATGCGCTCGAGCTGAACGAGGATGAATAAAATCAAGGCGCAGGCCACCACTGACAGGATATACATGCCTACTCCTACAGCCATGCCAATAATGGCTACCATCCATATTCCGGCAGCTGTCGTGAGTCCGCGGACGGAGCCTTTCATCTGTATTATAGCACCGGCACCGAGGAAGCCGATGCCGGTAATTACCTGAGCTGCTATACGTCCGGGGTCGCCGTTTTTGAGGCCCATGTATTCCTGTGGGACGTATATTGACAGAAGCATAGCCAATGTCGAACCCATTGCGATGAGCGAGAAGGTGCGAACGCCTGCGGTCTGTCCCTTGCGTTTACGTTCGTAGCCCACAACCGCACCGAGCAACATACTCAATACCAGTTTGAAGATCGCTCCGACGGTATTGATCTCGATGTCGCTGACGGCCTGGAAGATGGACTCGGGCAAGTTCATTACTTGAGGTTGAAGTGCTTGGATGTTAGCCTGAAATTATCGGCAAACAGTTCGACGGTGTAGTCGCCAGCTATAAGAGGAGCGTTGACGTCCCAGAAAATTGTAATTCCTCCGATTTCTTCTCCTGCGTATTCGATAATTTTACGGGCGGTATATTCTACATTTCCGCCTTCGAAGTCGAATGTGCCGGCACCGCCGAGCAGTTGTCCCGAGGGAGAGATAATGCGCATGTATATTGTCTTTTCGCCGACAGGCGTAGAATTGTTCTGGGGGATGGTGAATGAGGCCATAAGCTGTACGGCCTTGGTTATTTTCTTTTCTTTCTTGCCCTTTTTGTTGAGAGCCGAGAGGTTGAGCCCGGTGACATTGAGACGCTCGGCCAGTGTCATCCGTTCGCTAAGTGCTTCATTCTTACGGGTTGTTTCCGAAACCTGGTTGCTCAGTCGGCGGTTTTCGTTCTTTACCTGCTGGTTTTCGTCGCGCAACTGCTGGTTTTCTTTGTTGAGGCGGTCGATTTCTTCGACATAATGGCGCAAGAGTGCACGCAGGGTATCAATCTCGCTGCGAAGCTTGGCGATTTCGGCCGCGCTTTTGTTCTTTTGTTTAGAGAGTTCCTGTTGTAGTTTCTCGACTTGGATACGGGCGGCTTCGTATTTGTCGTTGAGTTCGCGCTTTACGGAGTCGTCGGTGATGAACTTACGGGAATTCTCGAACTGTGCGAATTCGTCGTTGAGGTCCTGATATTCGCGCTCGAGGTCGGCCTGGGCCATGTCGAGCAATTGCTGTTCGATCTGATTCTGATAGGCCTGCGCCTGACGAGAAGTGCGGACAAGGAAAAATACCAGTACGCCGACAATAATCGCTGCGACAGCAATACCGGCTATTATTAATTGATTGCGGCGAGATCCGCCATTGGGTGTTTCTGCGCTCATATTAGGATGTGTTAATTATAGCATTTCAAACCACAAAATTAAACAATATCTGCCAAATGGCAAAATTTTAAATGCGGCCTATTGTCATGCAAAACAATTTGCGGTACTTTTGTGTTGTTAAAACAGGACTAACATAAAAACGCATTATGAAGAAACTTTTATTCACCGCACTCATGGCTGTAAGCAGCCTTTTCGTTTCAGCACAGTATTATGCCGGTGGCCAGCTCGGTTTCTGGCACGAAGACACCAAGGGCGAAACCACCAACTCCCTCACCATCCTGCCAGAATTGGGTATGAACCTTGACGACTCATGGGCTGTAGGTGCCACTGTGGGTTATGGTTATAACCATATATGCGGAGTAGGCGTGTCGTCGCATCTGTTCCAGTTCAATCCTTACCTCCGCTACACTTACTTCCGCAGCGACAATGGATTGATCAGTCTTTTTGTCGACGGTACAGTTGGTATCGGTGCCGGTTGGACACACTATAAGCACGGCGATGATTCCAAGACGGCATGTACTTGGCAAATCGGTGCAGCCCCCGGTATCGCGCTTAACCTTACCGACCGTTTCAGCGTAGTTGCCCATGTGGGTTTCTTGGGTTACAAGGGTGCCAACAATGCAGCAAAAGCCGGAGGTCATACCGAAGCCGGTGGTCTGTTGCTCAACAGCCAGAACCTGTCGCTCGGTTTCTATGTGAATTTCTAAAACAACAGATTATACTATAAACTAATTTATCCACTTACGTAAGTTCTGGAAACAGAGATACGGTAGTCTCCGGCCCCGATGGACCGGAGGCTTATTTTTTTTGCCGCATAGATAATTTTTTCGTAAATTCGCAGTGTAAAGTGAAGTTTATGAAGTTGAAACGCTTAAATATAATCATACCAGTCCTGCTGCTGTCGTTAAGCGCCTCTGCAGCGCCTATCGACGATGCCAAACGCCTCTATCGAGAGGGCGACTATGCCGGGGCTGTGGATAAGTTGCGCAAGATATTGAAGACCAAACCAAAGGATGGTACGGCAAACTATTATCTTGGCCTTTCGCTAATAGAACTTGGCGATTATGCTGCAGCAAGCGAGCCTCTTGAAAAAGCCGAGGCCCGGGGCGTTGCCGACGCATCGAGGATATTGGCGTCGAAAGCCCTCGACGAGTATCGGGTCGATGATGCCGACACCCATATCGAGACATGGAAAAAGTCGCTGGCCAAAGCTAAGAAGGATGAGCCGGAAGAACTCGCGGCGATGCAGCGCCGCGCGATGCGCATGAGCAATATGCTTGAACGCGTAGAGAGTATAGAGATACTTGATTCGATAGTTGTAGACAGCGCCGATTTCTTCAAGGCATACCGTCTGTCGGCCGCCGCCGGCCGTATCCTGCCACCTGATGCGGTGCGCCGCATAGGAGCCGGCAACGATGCGGCAGAGCTCTCGGTTGCCTATATGCCACAGAACAACAGTGAGATACTCTGGAGCGCGGCGGATGAGTCGGGTGTCTACAGTCTCTATGGAGCCAATATCCTCGACGATGGAACCCTCGACCACAGTGTGGCACTTGACCAATCGCTTGCCGACGGCGGAAATGCCAGATTTCCGTTCCTTATGCCTGACGGTGTGACTCTCTACTTCGCCAACGATGGAGAAAACTCTCTCGGTGGTTATGATATCTTCATGACTCGCCGCAATGAGAACGAAGACGGAGCATATTATCAGGCTCAGAATATGGGTATGCCATATAATTCGCCGTACGACGACTATATGCTGGCTATCGACGAAACGTCGGGTCTCGGCTGGTTTGCCACCGACCGCAACCGTATACCAGGTAAGGTGACGGTGTATGTCTTCGCTCCGTCGGCTATGCGTGTGAATGTAGATACAGATGACCCCAGGCTGGCTTCGCTCGCCCGGCTCGACAATATTGCCATGACCCGTAAAGAAGGCGTCGATTACAAGTCTCTGCTTGAATCGAGACTTCCGGCTGCTTCTCAGTCACAAAGTATCGAAGCCGACCCTCGCCTTTTTGCTTTGGATATGGGTGGCGGTAAGGTGTATACGGCCCTTTCCGACTTCCACAACGAACGCGCCCAGAGCGCCATGCTCGAAGCTTTGGCCACCAAACTATCGCTCGGCCGCAAGATAGAGGAAATTGAAAGCTTGCGTGAGCAATACCGTCAGGGCGATACTTCGGTGTCGCAGCAGATCCTTGACGGCGAACGCGAGATTGCGAAGTTACGTCGCAACTACCGTTCGCAGATCAACAATGCCGTGCGGCTTGAAAAAGAATAAACCAACTAATACACAATAGAAATGGAATTGACAATTGTTATGCTTATCGTAGCGGCGGTAATAGTACTTATCGTATTTTTTTACTACTGCCCGTTCTTCCTTTGGATATCGGCCCGTGTCAGCGGAGTCAAGATATCGCTTCTTCAGCTTGTGCTGATGCGTATACGTCAGGTTCCGGCCAGTGTGATAGTGAGGGCTCTTATCGAAGCCCACAAGGCCGGGCTCCACGATGTGACGCGCGACGATCTGGAGGCCCATTATCTTGCCGGCGGTAACGTCGAGCGTGTAGTTCATGCTCTTGTGTCGGCTTCGAAAGCCAATATAGACCTGGGCTTTAAAATGGCAACGGCGATAGACCTTGCCGGTCGTGATGTGTTCCAGGCTGTGCAGATGAGCGTAAATCCGAAAGTTATTGATACTCCTCCTGTTACAGCTGTGGCCAAAGACGGTATCCAGCTTATCGCCAAAGCCCGTGTCACGGTCCGTGCCAACATCCGTCAGCTTGTCGGCGGCGCAGGTGAAGACACGGTTCTTGCCCGTGTAGGCGAGGGTATAGTATCGTCGATCGGTTCGTCGGAGAGCCATAAGCAGGTGCTCGAAAATCCTGACTCGATTTCGAAGCTTGTGTTGCGCAAGGGCCTCGACTCCGGAACAGCTTTCGAAATATTATCGATCGACATCGCCGATATCGATATAGGCCGCAACATCGGCGCAGCGCTGCAGATCGACCAGGCCAATGCAGACAAGAATATCGCGCAGGCCAAGGCCGAGGAACGACGTGCTATGGCTATCGCCCGAGAGCAGGAAATGAAGGCTCTTGCCCAGGAAGCACGTGCGAAAGTGATTGAGGCTGAGTGTGAGCTGCCCAAGGCTATGGCTCAGGCTTTCTTGAGCGGTAATCTCGGAATAATGGACTATTATCGCATGAAAAACATGGAGGCCGACACCACCATGCGTCAGTCGATAGGGCAGGGTCCGGCATCCACGCCCGAAATCAAGCAATGACCACATTAATAGTATCGTTGCTATTGCTCGTAGGGGGCTATGCCCTCTACGGCTTGTTGGTGGAGAAGGTATTCGGTGTCGATCCGAAGCGGTTGATGCCGGCGCAGACACGTGCCGATGGCGTCGATTTCATCGAGATGCCCACATGGCGTGTGTTCCTTATCCA
Source organism: Porphyromonadaceae bacterium UBA7176 (assembly GCA_002491245.1). Lineage (GTDB taxonomy): Bacteria > Bacteroidota > Bacteroidia > Bacteroidales > Muribaculaceae > CAG-873. Next base: position 18,454 of record DKVO01000018.1, on the reverse strand, counting down.
GTTCCTCAATATTGCCGGACTCGGACCTATATTCGGCGCTATCATGGGAGTGATGTTTGGTCCGGCGGCGTTCATATGGATTGTAGCCGGAACGATTTTCGGTGGCGCAGTCCACGATTTCATATCAGCCATGATGTCGGTCCGTTCGGGCGGCGATTCCTTGCCTGAGCTTGTGGGACGCGAACTCGGACCTGTCATAAAACAAGTTCTGCGTGTTGTATCCACGGTTCTTCTGGTGCTTGTCGGCGCCGTGTTTGTCCTTACTCCGGCCGGGTTGCTCGGTAACATGACACCGGGCTGGGCCGATACGACATTCTGGATCGCAGTAATATTCCTATATTATATAGCGGCTACGCTGCTGCCTATCGATAAACTTATAGGCCGCTTTTACCCTATCTTCGGTTTTGCGCTGCTGTTTATGGCGGCCGGTCTGCTGTATGTGTTGCTTTTCGGAGGATATATGATACCCGACGGGTTTTCCGACGGCCTTCAGTCGCGCCATCCATCGCCTGATACCCACCCTCTGTTTCCCATGATGTTTGTGAGCATAGCTTGCGGAGCCATATCGGGTTTCCACGCCACCCAGTCGCCGATGATGGCTCGTTGTCTGAAAAACGAACGTCTCGCACGTCCTGTTTTTTATGGTGCGATGGTTGCCGAAGGAATAGTGGCTTTGATATGGGCTGCCGCGGCAATCGCTTTCACCGGAGGGTATGGCCAACTTCAGGAATATATGTCAGGACATTCTGCCGGCGATCTCGTCCATGATATCTCGGTGGGATGGCTTGGTACTTTCGGTGGACTTCTGGCCCTGCTTGGTGTCATCGCCGCTCCTATAACAACGGGAGACACAGCCTTGCGCTCGGCCAGGCTTATCGTCGCCGATTTTTTGCATATCGACCAAAGCAAACTGGCGAAACGCCTTATGGTGTCGATACCTATCTTTGCATGTACATTCGCCCTGATGTTGCTTGATTTCAATGTTCTGTGGCGCTATTTTGCGTGGATCAACCAGATGCTTTCCGCCTTTACCTTATGGGCCGCCACGGTCTATCTTGCCCGTCATGGAAGAGCTTATGCTGTTGCTATGATGCCGGCATTGTTTATGACCGCAGTGGTGGTTACATATCTTTTCACAGCTCCGTCGCCCGAAGGTTTCGGGCTTCCGTTAAGCCTGTCGCTTATGATCGGACTTGCGGCCGATGCAATCTGCATAGGGCTGTTTGTGCGCTACAAGGTGCTTGTCGGTAAAGGTAGACTTGTCCACGATGTGGCTTATTGATTCGTTTTTTTATGGACTTTAAAAGTATAATATCCCAAACACGACAATATAATTTTCACAGCCATACACAGTTTTGCGACGGCCGTGCCCCGATGGAAGAGATGGCCCGGGCCGCGGTGGCCTGTGGTATGCGTCATTACGGATTTTCACCTCACAGCCCGATACCGATCGCGTCGCCGTGCAATATGTCGGAGAGCGATGTTCCTATGTTTCTGGCAGAAGTTGAGCGGATAAAATCTATGCCGGGTTTGTCGGCCTGTACATTTTACACCGCTATGGAGGTCGATTATCTCGGCACGGAGTGGGGTCCGTCGCATAGTTATTTTCAAGCCCTTCCGCTCGACTATATTATAGGTTCGGTGCATTTCATCCCTTCGCAGTCGGGCGAATATGTCGATATTGACGGTCACTTCGATAATTTTGCCCGTCGAATGGATGCCCATTTCCGTAGGGATATAGAGTATGTGGTCGATACTTTCTACCGCCAGTCTGTGGCTATGGTGGAAGCCGGTGGTTTCGATATTCTGGGACACTTCGATAAAATAGGGCAGAATGCATCGTATTATGCCCCCGGGATAGAGGATAGTTCGTTCTACCGAGCTTGTGCTGAGGCTCTCATAGATTCGATCATAGCCCATCGTTGTGTGGTGGAGCTCAATACCAAAGCCCGGCGCGAACACGGCCGTTTCTTCCCCGGCGAGCGTTATCTTCCGGTTCTTGCCGATGCCGGTATTACGGTGATCGTCAACAGCGACGCCCATCATCCCGATCGTATCGACGCATCGAGGGACGAAGCTTTCAAAGTACTTGACAACATCGATTATGTCGCGCACTCTTGAATTGCTGTCGCCGGCACGTAATGCCGCGATAGGCCGAACGGCAATATTGGCCGGAGCCGATGCTGTATATATAGGAGCGCCGGCTTTCGGCGCCAGGGCAGCCGCATCGAACAGTGTTGAAGATATCGCCGGTCTTTGCTCTTTCGCCCACCGGTACAGGGCGAAGGTGTATGTGACGATGAACACTATCCTCTACGACACCGAACTCGACGATGCCAAAGCCCTTGTGTGGAAGCTTTATGCGGCAGGTGTCGATGCGCTTATCGTGCAGGATATGGCGTTTCTCGAAATGGATTTGCCGCCGATATCACTTCATGCAAGCACTCAGTGCGATATCCGTACGCCCGATAAGGCCCGTCGTCTTGCCTGTGCCGGTTTTGCCCAACTTGTGTTGCCGCGCGAGTTTACTCCGGCCGAAATCAAGGCCTGTGCCGAAGCGTCGGGCGTGCCTGTCGAGGTATTTGTCCACGGCGCATTGTGCGTGAGCTACAGTGGCGACTGTCAGGCCGGTTTTGTTGCATCGGGCCGAAGCGCTAACCGTGGCACCTGCCCACAGATGTGTCGCCTACCATATAATCTTGTCGACAAGGATGGGAATGATGTCGGTCCGCGCAAGCATTATCTATCGCTGCGCGACCTTAACCAAAGTTCGGTGTTGGCGGATCTTGTCGAGGCCGGGGCGTCGTCGTTCAAAATAGAAGGCCGTCTCAAGGATGCTGCTTATGTGGCCAATGTGACTCAAGCCTACAGCCGCCTGCTTGACAATATCTGTGATAAGTCGGGCGGAAAGTATGTCCGCGCTTCGGCCGGAAAGTCTTCGGCAGAGTTCGCTCCTGACCTCGGCCGGACATTCAACCGGGGCTATACATCATATTTCGTGCGTAAGCCCGGACATATGGCCTCGCTCGATACTCCCAAGTGGGCCGGTCTTGAAATAGGGCGGGTGACGTCGGCTTACGACAGCCGCCGGCGCTCTTTCAGGGCTTCGTTGTCGGTAGAGCTTACCAATGGCGATGGCCTCGGGTTCTATGATAGAAACGGCCAGTATTGCGGTTTCAGACTCAATAGGTCGGAAGGCGACATTTTGTATCCTGCAACACCCGTGCCCGGCCTTGCGCCAGGCACTGTATTGTACAGAAATGTCGATAAGGCTTTTTTCGATATTCTCGATAGTACTGACGCGACATGCCGCCGCACGATAGACGCCGAAGTGGTGGTAAGCCAGATAGATGATTGCCGGATTGCATTTGAAATAGCCGATGAGCGTTCTTGCAGGGCAACTCTTGTTGTAGACAGTCCGATGCAGGAGGCACGTACTCCACAGGAGGAACAACGCAGGCGAGTAATATGCAAGACAGGTGGTACGATATACAATATAAGGTCGGTGGAAGATAGACTCGGAGATCGTTTTGTTGCAGCTTCCGTGCTTACGCAAGCGCGGCGTGATCTTCTGGAATTACTCGACACCGTGGCTCTGGCTACGTATAAATACGACAGACGCAAACCTTGCATTCTTCCCGACGATGCATTTGCCGGAGTCAGGCTGACGTATCATGATAATGTGGCCAATCGGCTGTCCCGTAAATTCTATGAAACTCATGGAGCGGTAGTGGAAGCCGGGGCTGTAGAGGTGGAAACTCCTCGCGGAGAGTTGAGAGTGATGCAGACCCGTTATTGTCTGCGTCGCGAGCTTGGAGCATGTCTGCGCATCGGCGATGCCCGTAAATTACCATCTCCTCTTTTCCTGCGGAATGAGTCGGGCCTCTACAGGCTTGATTTCGATTGCCGCCGCTGTGGAATGGATGTTGTGAAAGTGAGATAGAATGGTATGAAAGTGGTCACACTATCTCCGCCTGAGTTTGCTGGTGCTGTATGCCGGCTCGAACAATTGTCTGTCGCTTTCGACCCTGATCTTGTGGTGGGAATAGCTACCGGTGGCGATATTGTTGCTCGCAGAATGTTTGCAGGCATAGAACATCTCACAATCACATCCCGACGGCCGTCTACAGCTGTCAAAAGCCGGGTTGGAAATGTGATTTGGCATGTGGTTTGTCGACTGCCATTGTGGTTGAGGAATGTGTTGAGGATTATGGAGGCTCGTATCCTGTCTTGCCGATCTTCAAAACGACTGTCCCCACTCGAACTCAACGCATCGGCTGTCGCAAGCATCAGACAGGCACGCAGGGTTCTGGTGGTCGATGATGCAATCGATAGTGGTGCCACCATGCGCCGTGTGCTTGATGCTGTCGGTAAAGTAAGGGGTGTGCGGTCTGTTGCCGTGGCTGTTGTTGCACATACGATGGATAAATCTGCCATAATTCCGGATTACAGATTGTATGGTCCGGGTGTTCTGGTGCGTTTCCCGTGGTCTAAAGATTTCTGTGGGAAATGAATTTGACTGTGACTGATCTCGATGGTACTCTTGTGCGTTGCAATACACTCCATGTGTATATCCGGTGCGGTGTGCGGCGGATGTATGCGTGTAAAAAGTACTTGAGCCTTGTCAAAGCTTTGACCCTTATGGCTTTGAGACGTCTAAAAATAATAAGCCATGCGAGGATGAAGTTTGGCGTTTGCCGTCTGATTGATTATCATGACATTGAGCTGCGCCGTATGTTTGAAAATGAAATCAAGCCCAATGTAAATACTGCCCTTGTGGATGTCTTGCAGAAAAACGAGGGGCATGTCCTGCTTGCTACGGCAGCGCCTGATGTGTATGTGCCGTGGATTTGGAAAGGTGATTATGTGGCCACGCGTATGGACGGTAATTATTCCCGACTCGAATGCCGGGGAGAAGAGAAGTTGCGCAGGGTAGAGGAATTCGCTACCGCTGCCGGGCTTTCTTTATGCACTTTCTACACCGATCATATCGACGATTTGCCTCTTATCCTACGCAGTGATGATCCGGTGCTTGTAAATCCGGATAAATCAACGGAGGAATACCTGCGCCGGAATTGCATAAGGTTCAGGTATTTTGATGCGTAAAAACGGCGGAGGCATTGCGCCACCGCCGGTATGGTTTCTTAAAATAGTTTTTTTAGAAATAGAAATTCATCGTCTTGGGGTAGAAGAGCATGGCTCCGCCGACCTGTTGGGCGATATTCTCGCCAAGAGAGTTGGCGACGATGGCAAGCGCGAAACGCAGGGCTGCGCTTGGGCCGTTGGCTGTGATGAGTTTTGAGAGTGCCATCACGGGGACGTCGCGCATGGTGGCGCCATGTTTGCGGCAGGCTTCATCGAAGCCCGGGTAACAAGTCACTTCCTGACCGTCAAGAAGGCCCAGAGGCGCGAGTACAACACCCGGAGCGGCGCATATGGCGGCTATTTTACCTTTGTGAACTTTCAGGAGGTCGCACAAAGCTTCGTCAGATGCAAGGTTCGTGGCTCCGGGCATACCGCCGGGAAGAATAAGCCATTCCGAATCTGAGAAGTCGGCTTCCTTGAATGTCAAATCTGCTTTTACGTTTATTCCGTGTGCTCCGGCAACTTCTTTTGAAGATGTGATGGAGACAGTCTTTATATCCATACCGGCGCGGCGCATTACGTCGACGACGGTGAGGGCTTCAATTTCTTCAAATCCTTCTGCGAGAAAAATATACGAACGTTGCATAGCTTGATTGTATTAGAGTAGGTAAATGGAATGTTACTTGTTTGTTAAAACAATCCTGGCAGATAAAAAGTTCACGCCGACGTAGAATTTTTTTGTAATTTTGATGCGTAATAAATTTATAAAGATGAGACGAAGGTTTGTAATTCTGCCGCTAATATCGGTATTATTTTTGATATTTGCAAGTTGTAGGCAAAAATATATTACATCTGATGGTTTTGCCTGGGCTACGACGTATCATATTGTATATTCTTCGGCGGTTGATTTGTCCGACAGCATAGAAGCCGAGATTGCGGCGATAGACTCTTCGTTGTCGATGTTCAATCCTCTCTCTGAGGTATCGGCTGTCAACGATGGCGTGACCGATAGGGTAGGGTGGCGCTTTGCCGAGGTCTTTGAAATAAGTAAGGATGTCTGGAAGCATTCAGGCGGTGTTTATGATCCTACGATAGGACCGGTAGTCGAATTATGGGGTTTCGGTAGGAGCGAGGGATGTGTGCCTGACGACAGTACTGTAGCTTCTGTGTTGCGATGCGTCGGAATGGACGGATGCGCTGTCTCCGGAGGGGTCGTTGTTAAAAAAGCCCCGGAGACACGTTTTGATTTCTCGTCTGTGGCAAAAGGTTATGGGGTGGATTGCATCGCCGATATGCTCGAACGGAACGGAGTAGATAATTATATGGTTGAGATTGGTGGCGAAATAGCCGCACGGGGTGTCAATCCATCGGGTCGTCAGTGGCATATACAGATCGATTCTCCGTCGGGAGGGATGTCGCACGAGCGTCTTGTGGTGCTCCCTGTCGGACCGGATCGTTCGGCCGTGGCGTCGTCGGGCAATTATCGTAATATCCGTGTCGATAGCCTCGGGCGAAGTTATGGACACACATTGTCGCCGCTTACGGGATATCCGGCAGAGACGTCTGTCCTTGCCGTAACCATGTTGCATCAGTCATGTGCTTTTGCCGATGCATTGGCTACTGCCGCTATGGCTTCGGGTTGTGCCGACAGCGCTTTGGCGATAGCTGTCAGGGCTGGAGCGAGGGCTTTGGTTGTAGAGGCTTCGGGCGATACTATAAGAATGGTACATACAGACGGTTTCTGATCAGGATTACTTGTCGGACAAGGGTATAAAAAATCGGCTGTCATCGCGACAGCCGGAAATTTTTTAACCTTAAATCTAATACCATGAAAAAACACAGTGCAAAATCAGTAATTATGTCTATCAAACATTTGGCACTGTGGGATAGTTCGAACCATATTTAGGTTTTAACATATATTAACCCATTAATCGCTCTAAAAGTATTAATTTAGTGCTCATAAATTCCCGGATAGTGCATCCAATCAGTAAAATAAAAGCAAGAATTTTGCTTTTTGCAGTGTAAAGTTATGAGAAACAAAATATTAGTTATCGACGACGAAGAGTCAGTATGCGAAATTCTTAAGTTCAATCTCGAAAAAGAAGGCTATGAGGTGGATTGCGCTTACAGTGCGGAAGAAGCTCTTGATATGGATCTTGAAGGCTACTCGCTGTTTATGGTCGATATCATGATGGGAGGTTTGTCGGGCTTCGATTTTGCCAAGCGTCTGCGCAATGTCAGCGCTACCGAAGAGAAGCCGATACTTTTCTGCTCGGCGTTGTCGGACGAAGATTATGTTGTCAAAGGTCTGAACATAGGCGCTGATGACTATGTTACCAAACCGTTTGTGATAGGTGAAGTACTTGCACGGGTGCGTGCGATATTGCGCCGTACAGGACAGATGCAGCAGCGTACGGCCGCCGACATCGAGGCCCAGCAGTCGATCTATGAGAGCGATATAACTTTCAAAGGACTCCGCATCGACAGGAATGATAAAGAAGTGTATATCGACAATGAACTCGTCACCCTTACCAGGACTGAGTTTGATATCCTGCTCTTCTTCCTCACACACCGCAACCGTATATACTCGCGCGAAGAAATAATTAAAAACGTATGGGGCGACGATGTAGTCGTGACCGGCCGCACTATCGATACCAATATTACGCGTCTGCGTAAGAAATTGGGCGATTACGACAAGTATATTGTTACCCGACAAGGTTTTGGGTATGGCTTCAAAGAGAAGAATTAGTTATCAGTGGCAGTTGTTCATACCGCTTGTGGCCACACTGTGGCTTATTATCGCCGGTATGACATTCTGGCAGTTCTATAACGAACGCGAATACCGTAAGACGCAGATCAACGAGCAGCTGTCGCTGATATCGTCGCGAATTCTCGCCGCGAACGAGGAAGACCTTGACGCTCGCCCATTCATGAAATTCGCGATGGACTATTATCGCGACAATCCTCTTTATGACCTTCTGCGTATAACGGTATATAAGGACGGCCGGATGATACACTGCTACGGTGCCCCTATCGCCTTGAGCGATACCGAGCGCAAGCGCGAACGGGGTATTACTTTGACGCCGGGTGTGGAAGCCACCACCGAAGGTACGCCCGATGCCGGTAAATATTTCTACTATAGCCTCAAGAAGAGCGATGACGGCCGGGTGTCGGTTTACACCGTGCTCCCTTTCGATAATGATATACTTGCAGCATCGCTGCCGTCAACACGGATTTTCTGGGTGATGTTCGCCATCGCTTTTGTCGCTACATTAGGTGCTTATTTCTCGACCCGTTACTTCGGCCGCAATATCACCAACCTCCGCAATATTGCCGAGAGGGCTTCGACCGATCCCAACTTTATGCCTGCGATGGAGTATCCTCACGACGAACTTGGTGATATCTCGCGACAGATAACAAATATGTACAACCAGCGCTCGCAAGCTATGCAACGTCAGAAACGCGAGCACGCTGTCGCTCTGCATGCGATAGAAGAAAAGGCGAGGTCGAAGCGCCAGTTGACTAACAACATCAACCATGAACTCCGTACGCCCATAGGAGTGATTAAAGGCTATATCGACACAATTCTCGAAAATCCTGATATGGACGACGCTTCGCGTACCCACTTCCTCCGTAAAGCCTCCGAGCACGTCGACCGTCTCGTAAACCTTATTGCCGACGTCTCGGCAATCACGCGTCTTGAGGAAGGTGGCAAGCTGATAAGTACCGAAGAACTCGATTTCCACGATGTGGCATATACGATAGCCAACGACCTCGAGGAGTCGGGATCGCTCGGCAGCATGACTTTCGGGTACGACATTCCCTTCGATTGCAAGATCATGGGCAACTACAACCTGCTGTCAGGCATGATTCTTAACCTTGCCAAAAATTCCGGAGCATACTCGAAAGGTACATACTGTGAACTTGTCCTAACCGGAGAAGACGAAAAATTCTATCATTTCGAATTCCGCGACGACGGAACTGGCGTAGGCGAGGAGCATCTTCCACACTTATTCGATCGCTTCTACCGTATAGATTCTGGCCGTACACGCAAAGCCGGAGGTACGGGCCTCGGTCTGCCGATTGTCCAGAACACAGTCCTCGCCCACGGGGGTGAGATCAGTGTATCTAATGGAAAACTTGGCGGCTTGTGTTTCAAATTCACGCTCCCGAAAGTGCGTGGTAGGAAATAAGGCCCGGCGTCGGCAGACTCATTCAGTACTACACATAGATTTAGCACACAATGGATCAACCATACCTCTCTGTCAAAGAGGCTAAAACAGCCGTAAACACATACCGGAATATTGTCGAAGCACTCCAGGGCCAACTCGCCCCCGACGATATCTCCGGCATAAAAGATGCCGTGCGCAGTCATGCAATGTCGTCGCCGGCAATGCGCGACCGGTTCGGCTTCCATCCCTTGGTCGCCGCTCTTGATACCGCATCCTGTCTCTGCCAGAGCCTCGATGCCGACCGAAATATGTGCCTGGCAGTCATATTGTCGGCCTTATCGACCGGAACCGATGGCGAAAAAAGCTTCGAAGCACGTTGGGGTAAAGACATCGCCGGTCTTGTTCGTGGTCTCGACAAAGTGCGCACCCTTTACAGCCGCAGCCCCTCTGTGGAGAGCGAAAACTTCCGCAAGCTGCTGCTTACTTTTGCCGAAGATATCCGCGTGATCATAATAATGATTGTAGACCGTCTCCGGCTCATGCGTGCAATCAACCATCACCCGTCCGAAAAACTCGTCCACGACACGGCGAACGAGGTCAACTATCTCTATGCGCCCCTCGCTCACCGTCTCGGCCTGTATGCCATCAAGTCGGAGCTCGAGGACATGTCGCTGAAATACAGCAACCGCGAAGTATACACCCGTATAGCCCACGAACTCAAGCAGACAAAAGCCAAGCGCGACGCTTATATCGACGACTTCATCAGGCCGGTCAAGGAAAAACTCGAGGCCGAAGGGTTAAACTTCTCCATCAAAGGACGCACCAAGTCGATATATTCGATATGGAACAAGATGAAGAAGCAGCACAACACCATCGAAGACATCTTCGACCTCTTCGCCATACGGATAATAATAGACTGCCCTCCCGAGCGCGAGAAACCCGAGTGCTGGCTCGCTTACTCGGTAGTCACAGATATGTACCGCCCCAACCCCACAAGGCTGAAAGACTGGTTGAGCATACCCAAAAGCAACGGCTACGAGTCGCTCCACATCACCGTATACGGCCCTGAGGACCGTTGGGTCGAAGTGCAGATACGTACACGCCGCATGGACACCATCGCCGAGAAAGGTCTCGCCGCGCATTGGCGCTACAAAGGCATAAAGAGCGAAGGCGGACTCGACGCATGGATGAACAATGTGCGCGACATCCTCGAGGCCGGACAGCACAACCCTATGGACCTGATGCGAAATTTCAAGATGGACGTCTACTCTCGCGAAGTATTCGTGTTCACTCCCCGGGGCGACCTGTACAAACTCCCTCTCGGAGCCACTTTGCTCGACTTCGCCTTCAACATCCACACACGCATCGGAGTCCAATGTGTCGGAGGCAAAGTGAACGGGCGCAACCGCAAGCTCAACTACAAACTCGAGAGCGGCGACACCGTCGAGATACTCACATCGCCGCAGCAGGAGCCGAGCCGCGACTGGCTCAACATAGTAGTCACCAACAAAGCGCGTAACAAGATACGTGCGGTCCTCAAGGAAAACGAAAACAAATCGGCCGAAATAGGCAAGGAACTTCTTCAGCGCCGTTTCAAGAACCGCAAGCTCGACTACGACGAAGCCATCGTATCGAAGACCGTCGCCCGTATGGGGTATAAGGACGCCATAGCCTTCTTCAGCGCTATCGGAAGCGACGAACTCGACATCAACGATGTCGTGGATGTATATGTCGACATACTCTCACCGGTTTCAAAAACCGATGATGCCGCAAGCCGTATTTCGGCCAGCAACTACGTCCTCCAGGCTCCGGCTGATGAGGACGTGCGCGACGACGCCGGAAACGATGTGATAGTCATCGGCGACAACATCAAAGGCATAAACTACAGGCTCGCACGTTGTTGCAACCCCATCTATGGCGACGATGTGTTCGGCTTCATCTCCGCCGAAGGTGTCATCAAAATTCATCGTTGCGACTGTCCAAACGCCGCTCACATACGTCAGAAGTACGCCTACCGCATCATCCGTACCCGTTGGAGTGGAAAAGCCGGAGCTGAGTTCATCGCCACACTCCGTGTGTTGGGAAAAGACGACATTGGCATCGTCACAAACATCACTTCTATTATAAATAAAGAAAAATCCGTATCTTTGCGAGGCATTTCGATTGATTCCAACGACGGACTCTTCGCCGGCGTCATAACAATAGGCGTCGCCGACACCGCCGGGCTCAATCAGCTCATAAAGAAAATTAAAACAGTAAAAGGCGTAAAAGATGTCCAACGTAATAAATAAAGCACTCATAGCCGCCCTATTGGCCGCCATCTCACTCACCTCATGCGGAGATAAGGAAAAAGAAGGAGCTCAACAGCTCTATGCCGAGGGCAAAGCAGCCCTCGAGGCGCATAACTATCAGGGAGCATTGACCTTGCTCGACACACTCAACTCCCGCTATCCTAAACAGTTGGATGTCCGCCGCACAGCCCTCCGCCTCCGCGCGGCCGCGATGGAAGGACTCGCAGTCGACAGCATCAGCGCCGGCGACGCTGCTCTGGCTCAGGCCACGATCAACCTCGACGCCATAAGGCCTGGTTTCCGCCATGTCGACAGCTCCGTCGGCCTCGACGGATATTTCCTCCCCAAAGGAGTGTCCGACAAAGTGATGACAACCACCGGTATCCAGGCCCGAGTGTCCGATAAAGGCTTCTTCTACATCGTCGCCAACGTTCAAGGCCGTGCGATAGGCCTCAGGGCCATAGAATTTACCGACGGAGCCGAACGCATATCATCATCCGAGATTTCCCCTGCCCGTATCGTCAAGGTCGAGGGCTCCGAGTCGGCAAGCTTCAACCCCGAAGACCTCGAAGGCATCGGTGCATGGCTCGAAAGCCACCAAGGCGCCAACAACATCATCCTCGTCGGTTCAAAAGGCAAAGCCAACGTCAAGATGAACGACAAAATGCGTCGCGAGCTCATCGACTGCTACCGGTTCAGCTGTGCGCTTCAGGCTCAGCGCCTGGCCTCGCTTAAACGAGAAAAATACGAGCGTATGCTCGCCACTGCGCGCGACCAGCTCGCCAACCTCCCTGTTGAAGGAAGCGATGAACAATAGCCTATGGAGCCTGTAGAGAAACCAAGGATAATCACACTGCCGCGTATCTACGATCCTCGCGGCAATCTCACTTTCACCCAAAACGGCGACGGACGTATACCCTTCAAAATCGAACGCGTATACTGGACCTACGATGTCCCGGCCGGCGAACAGCGCGGTGGTCACTCCCACCATGAGAGTAAAGAACTCCTCGTTGCAATCTCAGGCAGTTTCAACGTCAACCTTTACGACGGCAAAGAGTGGCACACCTTCCATCTCAACCGCCCCTTCGAAGGCCTCTATATTCCGGCCGGATACTGGCGCACGCTCGATAACTTTGCATCAGGATCGGTGTGTATGGTCTTGACTTCCACTCTTTTCTGCGAAGAAGACTATGTGCGCGAGTTCGACGACTATCTTAAAATCGTAGCCGATGACTGACCCCCGATATCCATTTCTCGACCTTGCTGCCGTCAACGCATCCATGCTCTCCGACCTCAAGGCCGCCGCTTGTCGTGTGATTGACTCCGGGCGATATGTCGGAGGTGCCGAGTGCAGTGCTTTCGAAGAAGAACTTGCCGCATTCGCAGGCACGCCCTACGCTGTCGGTACCGGCAACGGTCTCGATGCCCTTCGCCTCATCCTCAAAGCCTACATCGCCCTCGGACGTCTCGCTCCGGGCGATGAAGTGATCGTGCCGGGAAACACATATATAGCCACCGTCCTCGCCGTGACCGACGCCGGTCTCACTCCGGTCTTCGTCGATGCCGACGAGCGCACGCTCAACATTGACACATCCTTGATCGAAGCCGCTATAAGCCCTGCAACCAAGGCCATCCTGACCGTACATCTCTACGGCCGCCCGGCCTTCGATGCTGAAATGGCCGTTGTAGCCCGTCGGCATGACCTGCTCATTATCGAAGACAACGCACAGGCTATTGGAGCCGATGCCGCAGGGCTGAAAACCGGTGCGCTTGGCGACGCTGCCGCTTTCAGTTTCTATCCCACCAAAAACATCGGTGCCATAGGCGATGCCGGAGCTGTCACCACCGCCGATAAATCACTTGCCGATACCGTTCGCGCTCTTGCCAACTATGGCTCCGACAGGCGCTACCACAATATTTATGAAGGATACAACAGTCGGCTCGATCCCATCCAGGCCGCCTGTTTGCGCCTCAAACTCTCTACAGCCGACAAAGAGACCATGCGTCGGCGTGAATTGGCGCGCATATACGACTCCGAGATAGTCAATCCTTTAGTCATCAAACCATTACGCGGCAACCCCGATGGCTCGGTATGGCACCAGTATGTAGTTCGTGTCGGCGATCGCGAGAAATTTAGGACCTATCTTGCCGCCAACGGTGTCGCTACAGACGTCCACTACGCCGTGCCGCCGCATCGCCAGCCGTGTTATTCGCGCTATGCACATCTTTCCTTACCCGTCACCGACATGCTCGCTGCCCAGGTGGTCAGCCTGCCCATCTCTGCATGTACTTCGCCGGACGACGCCCGTGAAATCGCAAATATAATCAACTCTTATCCAAATGACTGACGCCCCTGTTTGTCCATCGCTCAAGGTAATGTACCACACTTTCGGCTGCAAACTCAACTTCGCCGAGACTGCATCCGTAGCCGGACGCATGGCCGACAGAGGGCACCTCAAAGCCTCCGGAAACGATATACCCGATCTCATAATCATCAACTCCTGCAGCGTAACCGCCGAGGCCGACCGCAAGTGCCGCAGCACCATCCGTTCGTTCAACCGCCGCTATCCGGCGGCGGCAGTCGTCGTCACAGGATGCTATGCGCAGCTCAAGCCCGACGAACTCGCTTCACTTCCGGGTGTGAAAGCCGTGGTAGGCGTCAACGACAAACTTCGTATACCCGAAATTGCCGAAGACGCTTGGCTCAGGGGTAGTGCCCTGCCGCCTCAGTTTCCCGAAGCCAAAGACCTCCGCGACTTCATGCCTTCGTGCTCAAGGGGCGACCGCACGCGCTTCTTCCTCAAAGTTCAGGACGGATGCGACTATTGGTGCAGTTATTGCACCATCCCCAAAGCCCGAGGACGTTCCCGTTCCGGTTCTATTGCCGACATCGTGGCCCAGGCTCGCCAGGCTGCCGCTCAGGGTGGTCGCGAGATCGTGATAACAGGCGTCAACATCGGCGATTTCGGCCACGGTCGCGACGATACCTTCTTCGATCTCTGCAAGGCCCTCGACCAGGTCGACGGTATCGATCGCTACCGCATATCATCCATCGAGCCCAATCTGCTCACCGACGATATAATCGATTTCGTTGCCGCCTCCAAGCGCTTCATGCCTCATTTCCACATCCCCCTGCAGTGTGGTTCCGATGCCGTGCTCGCTCTCATGCGACGGCGCTACGACACCGGCCTCTTTGCCCGTAAGGTCGAGCGCATACGCAGCATCATGCCCGACGCTTTTATCGGCGTCGACCTCATCGTTGGTGCCAGAGGTGAGACTGCAGAGCGCTTCGAGGAGTCGCGCTCATTCGTCGAGAGCCTCGACATAAGCCACCTCCACGTCTTTCCATATTCCGAGCGCCCCGGCACACGGGCCCTTGATATCGACGGACAGGTCGATCAGGCCGAGAAACACCGTCGCGCCGACACCATGATAGGCATCAGTGCAGCCAAACACAGTGCGTTCGCCGGCCGCTTCGTCGGCACAGTGCGTCCTGTCCTGCTCGAGCACTCCCGTATAGGTCAGCCTTTGGGCGGTTTTACCGACAACTACCTCCGCGTAAAAGCCGATGTCGACCCGACCCTCGACAATAAAGTAGTCAACATGCGCCTCGTCTCCCTGCTTGGCGACGGCGAAACCCTCCAAGCCGTCCTTGCCGATTGACCATGACAGAAAAAGTACTCATCGGCATATTCCGGGCCTTCGCTCATCTCCCCTTTTGGGCATTGTACATCATATCCGACATTGCCTTCTTCCTTATATATTATATAGCCCGTTACAGGCGTAGCGTCGTCGACGCCAACCTTGCAGGCTGTTTCCCCGATATGTCAGAGGCCGGGAGGGCCGTTGTGCGACGTCGTTTCTACCGCAGTTTCTGCGATACCTTCGTCGAAGCTGTCAAACTCCTCCATATAAGCGACCGCGAGATAAGCCGCCGCATGGAGTTCGTGAATGTCGCGCTGATCGACAGCATTCTCGCCCAAGGCAAAAGCGTCGCCGTCTACTTCTCCCATTGCGGCAACTGGGAGTGGGCCCCATCTGTCACCCTCCACACGGCCCACCACGCCGGAGTAGAGTACTGTCAGGTCTACAGGCCCTTGCGCAACCGCGCTTTCGATGCCCTCATGCTTCGCATCCGTTCGCGCTTCGGTTCCCTGTCTTTTGCCAAAGAAACCGTCCTGCGCGATTTGATAAAGCTCAACCGCAACGGTATCATGTCGGTCACTGGCTTTATGAGCGACCAGAAGCCGAGCCACAACGATCCCACTGTTGTCACCATGTTCCTTGGCCGGCCCACTGCATTCATCAGCGGTACAGAGACCCTCGTCCGCCGTCTTGGCCTCGTCCCCATATATTGGGACATGGAAAAACTCTCCCGGGGTCATTACCGTATCACATGCCGTCAGATTGAGGTAGGCGAAACCCAAGGCAGCATCACACGGAGCTATGCCTCCATGCTCGAGGCCACGATACGCCGCAACCCGTCAATATGGCTTTGGACTCATAAAAAATGGAAAGTACCGGTAACGATGCCACAGGAATGAAACCCGTAGCCGTAATTATACTCAACTGGAACGGAAGCAGCCTCCTGCGCCGCTTCATGCCTGCTGTTTGTGCCAATACCGACAGCAGAATATCCCGTATTATTGTTGCCGATAATGGCAGCACCGACAACTCAGTAGAGCTTCTCAAAAACGAATTCCCTTCTGTCGAAATACTTGAATTCGACCGCAACTACGGCTTTGCCGAAGGCTACAACCGAGCTGTCGTGGCAGTCGATTGCCCTTATGCAATCCTGCTCAACAGCGACGCATCCCCGGCGCCGGGCTGGGATAGGGAATTGTTGGCATATATGGAGGCGCATCCCGGCGCCGGTGCATGTCAACCCAAGATTTTGTCATTCGACGCCCCCGATACATTCGAGTACGCCGGAGCGGCAGGAGGATACCTCGATAAAAACGGCTACCCTTATTGCCGCGGACGCATATTCGCCACTTGCGAGAAAGACGTCGGGCAGTACGACTCCATCTCCGATATCCATTGGGCTTCTGGAGCTGCATTTATGGTGCGCCGGCAGGTATACATCGATTGCGGTGGCCTCGACACAGCCTTCTTCGCCCATATGGAAGAAATAGACCTGTGCTGGCGCATAAGGCTCGCAGGGTGGAGCATAGCAGCCGTCCCCTCGGCAGTCGTATACCATCTCGGAGGTGGATCGCTCCCGGCCGGAAATCCGCGTAAAACCTACCTCAACTTCCGCAACAACCTCCTCATGCTCCATAAGAACCTTCCCGATGCCGTCCGCTCGCGTATACTCTTGCGCCGGCGTCTGCTCGATACCATCGCTTGGGCTAAATACATCCTTACGTTTGATTGGGCTAACGCTGCCGCGATATTCAGGGCTCACCGCGATTTTGCTGCCATGCGCGACGCCTACACATCTCATCCTGATGCAAACTTGCTCGGTTCCGACCCGTACAGCCGCCGCAACATCCTTGTCGATTACTACATCCGTCGCCGCACGACCTTCTCATAACTCCCAAAAGTTCAAATCCTCCAACCTCCCTCTCCTCACCCCTCCCCTTATAGAAACAAACTCCCAAACCCCAAACTCCCCAACCTCCTCCCCCTAAAGAAGCACCCCACTTTTTATATTTTTTGCTTAATTAGCAAACTTTAACCCAAATTCGAACCCCTACGTAAGAAAAAAACTAAACGTCGCCGAAAGTTGCTAAAAAACACATTAAAATATTTTGTCGGTTAAAAACTACTTCTTAATTTTGCGATAATCTTTAGAGAGAGATATCAAGCAGATAAACTTAAATCTTCTGACAAGTTGACAAAAAGTCGGGTCGGGACTGGCTCGAAAGATACCATGAGAGCGTTCTACGCCCTTATAACCAAGGATACTCAAACAATCTTAACTAATAATTTATTTTCAGTACACATTAATCAAATTATGGAAGCTCAAAAGCCTCAGAGCGCTAAAAAGAACGCTCCCGGCATCAAAAATGCCGCTTGGGTCATCGTGATCTGCGCCATCATCGCTATCTGCCTCTTCATCTTCTGGTTTGGCAACGAAATGCACTTCAACGAAGATGGACATCCCATCAACCTGTGGGGTACCGTTTACAAAGGCGGTTTCATCGTGCCCGTACTCCAGACTCTCTTCCTCACCGTTATCGTTCTTGCTGTTGAGCGCGGTATCGCCCTCTCGGCTGCTAAAGGTAAAGGCAACATCGCTAAATTCGTTGCTGGCGTGAAAACTTGCCTCGAGAAAAACGACATCGCCGGCGCTCGCGCCCTCTGCGCTAAGCAGAAAGGTTCGGTAGCTGCTGTTGTTGACTCTGCTCTCGTTCGCTACGCCGAAATGGACAAAAATACTGTCCTCACCAAAGAACAGAAAATCGCTACTCTTCAGAAGCAGGTTGAAGAAGCTACTGCTCTCGAGATGCCCACCCTCCAGCAGAACCTCCCCATCATCGCTACCATGACCACCCTCGGTACTCTCGTTGGTCTTCTCGGTACTGTAATGGGTATGATCAAGTCGTTCCAGGCTCTCTCGCAGTCGGGTGCTCCTGACTCGACCGAACTCTCGACCGGTATCTCTGAGGCTCTTATCAACACCGCCTTCGGTATCGCTACCGGTGCTTTCGCCGTTATTTTCTACAACTACTACACCAACAAGATCGATAACCTCACTTACGCTATCGACGAGATTGGTTTCTCGATCGTGCAAACTTTTGCAGCTACTCACTGATCCCCATTTACCCTGAACGTCTAAATTATTTAACTAAAAGGTAAATATGGGAAAAGTAAAAATTAAAAGAAAAAGTACTCTCATCGACATGACCGCGATGAGTGACGTGACAGTTCTTTTGCTTACTTTCTTCATGTTGACCTCTA
>DKVO01000010.1:37115-48495 GCA_002491245.1 Porphyromonadaceae bacterium UBA7176 | reverse complement strand
ATTATTGCAACCACGCATAATGCTCACAAAACCCGACACCTGACGGCCGGGAAGGCGCACCGGCACGACATCGCGGTAAGTCTCCGTTGTCGACAGCTCGACATTGACTGCCGGATGGCCGGCCTCAGCCGAAGCGAACAGAGCCGGAAGGTCGAGATAAGAGTCCGGACCGGCAACTATATCCACTCCGTGGTTAGCCACAAGATCATCTTTAACCCTCTCGGCCATACAGCCTATAACACCTATTATCAGACCTTTGCTGGCAGCTTGGCGTGCACGGCGCTTGGCCCTGAGAGCCTGCAGGCGTCCTATGATTTTTTGCTCCGCATTGTCGCGTATCGAGCATGTATTGAGCAACACGGCATCAGCCGAATCGATGTCGTCGGCAAGACTGTACCCGTCCATCTCCATTATTGAGGCGACGACTTCGCTGTCGGCCACATTCATCTGGCAACCGTAAGTTTCTATATATAGTTTGTGCTCGTTTTCCATTGAAATAATTTGTTTATTGCTCAATAATGAGTAATTTTGTGCAAAATTACTAAAAAGAAGTGGATTCGCAACTCATCTCCGTTTTTATCGGCATCGCAATTATCGTCGGTGTGCCGTTGCTTGAGAAATTTATCGACAAAGTCAAGCAAGGCAACCGCCACAGCATTCACGCCGCACCACCGCGACGCATGGCCTCTGCCAGACCGCAGCCGCCGCGACCGCCAATGCACAAGGCAAAACAGCCAGCCAGGAATAATGGACGGATGCCGGATATGCAGACACAGCCGCGCTTCGTAGAAGGAGCACGTGTTACAACCGATCCAATATCCGACACTCCGGTCCAAGCCCACAACCCCGGCAAAGACGCCTTGCGCAACGCCGTAATATGGAGCGAGATACTCAACAATCCGAAATTCAAAGAATTTTGACCATAGAAAACCATATCAAGCAAAAACACAATGGCATTCAACGTCTTAACGGCTCAGGAAGCCGCAGAAATGATTCCTAACGGAGCCACCATAGGCCTCTCGGGTTTCACAGCCCCCGGCACTCCAAAATTCATAACCGAAGAGCTTGCCAAGAAAGCCGAGCGCGAACACGCCGCCGGCCGCGAATTCAAGGTCAACCTCTTTACCGGAGCTTCTACAAGCGACCATGTCGACGGTGCCCTTGCCCGTGCCAACGCATACAACATGCGTGCACCATACCAGAACGTGCCCGACCTGCGCAAACGCATCAACAGCCACGACTGCCACTACTTCGACCGTCACCTCTCTGAGATGGCCCAGGAAGTACGCTACGGCACATTCGGCCCTATCGACTTCGCCATAATCGAAGCCGCCGACATAACCGACAACGGAGAAGTAATTCTCGGATGCGGCCTCGGAAACGTGCCCACCTACGCCATGATGGCAAAGAAAATATTCATCGAGCTCAACGACAAGCTACCTAAATCACTGCTCGGAATGCACGATGTATACATGCCCCTCGATCCGCCGCGCCGCCGCGAGATACCTATCTACGCCGCAAACGACCGCATAGGCTCGCCCATACTCAAGATCGACCCGGCAAAAGTGCTCGGTATCGTCCATACAAGTTCTTACGATTGCGTCAAACCCTTCACCGCACCCGACGAAGTATCGAAGCAGATCGGCTCCAACGTCGTGCGCTTCCTTGTGGGTGAATACAACGCCGGCCGTTTGCCCAAAGAATTCCTGCCCCTCCAGTCGGGTGTAGGCAATGTGGCGAACGCCGTGCTCTACGACCTCGGCGAAAGCAAAGACCTGCCCCCGTTCATGATGTACACCGAAGTGATACAGGACGCCGTGCTCGCTCTTCTCCAGAAAGGCAAATGCACATTCGCCAGCACCTGCTCGATGACATTCTCCGACGAAACCGAGAAGATACTCTTCTCCGACCTCAAGTTCTTCCACGACAAGATCTTGATGCGTCCGGCCGAAATCTCAAACAATCCTGAAGTAATCCGTCGTATTGGTGTCATCGCCATGAACACAGCCCTCGAGGCCGACCTCTTCGGCAGTGTGAACTCCACCCACGTGCTCGGCACGAAGATGATGAACGGTATCGGCGGTTCGGGCGACTTCACGCGCAATGCGTACCTGTCGATTTTCAGCTGTCCGTCAGTAACCAAAGGCGGCATGATAAGCAACATCGTCCCGATGGTCGCACACCCCGACCACAGCGAGCATAGCGTCGACATCCTCGTCACCGACCAGGGTATCGCCGACCTCCGCCACAAAGACCCCGTCGAACGCGCCCACGCCATTATCGACAACTGCGCCCACCCCATGTACCGCGAACTCCTCCGCGATTATCTTAAACTGGGCACATCTGGTCAGACGCCCCACACGCTCAAAGCCGCGTTCGCATTCCACAACGCCTTCAGCGACACCGGCGACATGCGCAACGCCGACTACGCCAAGTATCTGTAAATTCTCCCGTGGAGGGCATCCTGTCTCCATAAAAATAAAGTCTCAGGATGCCCTCCTCTCTATAAAAACAAGCGATGAAAAACAATATCGCAAACAAGATAAGCGAATTTTTCGTCAACTACTTCTCGCTTTCGGGCCAGCTCATCAGCCAGGCCGAAGCCGAGAGCAATATCCGCGAAGGAGTGTCGTTCCGCGGCACAAACATCCTCATCCTCATCATCGCCATTTTCATCGCTTCGCTGGGTCTCAACACCAATTCCACCGCTGTCATAATAGGAGCGATGCTCATTTCGCCGCTCATGGGCCCGATCATAGGCATTGGCCTCGGCGTAGGCATCCACGATTTCGACCTCATCAAACGTTGCATACGCAACCTCATTATGGCCGCCGGCTTTTCGGTAATCACCGCGACGGTATACTTCCTCATATCGCCCGTCAGCGAGCAACACAGCGAACTCCTCGCTCGCACATCTCCAACAATCTATGACGTACTCATCGGTTTCTTCGGTGGTGCTGCAGGCATCATTGCCCTGGGCGCCAACAACAAAGGCAACGTCATTCCGGGCGTAGCCATAGCCACAGCCCTCATGCCGCCGCTGTGCACAGCCGGATATGGCCTGGCCACATGGCAGCTCAACTATTTCTTCGGCGCATTCTATCTCTTCTTCATCAACTCGGTATACATCGCTTTTGCCACTTTTATCGGCGTCAAACTGATGAAATACCAAAGCCACAGCGCCGATACCGACCGCGCACGCAAGGTTCGGCGGATTGTCTACACACTGGCTATACTCACCATGCTGCCAAGCATATACCTGACGTACAATATGTTGAGGCAAAACAAATTCATGATGAACAGCGACAACTTCGTCGCCGAAGAATGCCGTTTCCCCGACACTCAGGTAATCAGTCACCGGGCATACTCCGACCACGGAGAGCGATATCTGTCGATGACCCTTATCGGTCGGCCTCTCGACTCCGACTCCCTGCAACTCGCGCTATCGTCGAAACTGAAATTCTACGGCCTCTCCGGCACCCATCTCCTCATCATCCAGGGCATTCAGGACCGGCACGACACCAAAGCCATGCAGCAGAACAGCGTCAGCGACATCTATCGCTTGGCACAAGGTACTATTTCGCGCCAGCAAGGCACAATCGACTCGCTCAAGACCGTCATAGCCGAAGAACGGACGGCATTTACGGCATCATCGGAAGTTGCCTCGGAAGTTAAAGTCATATTCCCGTCGATACACCGCATCGGTATATCCACAACCGTATTCAACAACATCGGCGGCAATACCGTCACCGACACCGCGACTGTGGCCATGATCCACACAAAAGGTAAACTCAGCAAAAGCGAACGTAAAAAATTGGCCGAATACCTCGAAGCCAGACTTTCGATAAAAAATATCGAAATCGTAGAGATACAATAGCATGACAAGAAACAACGACACATATCTGCCCGGCGCTGCCACGATGGTCTTCCTCGCTGCAGCCATATTGTTGCTTCCCTGGTTGGGCGACACTCTCTTCAACAGCAAAGGCGAGCCGCGCGAGGCTATCGTCGCCGTATCCATGCTCCAGAGCGGCGACTGGCTCCTACCCTTGAGCTATGGCGCCGACATGCCGTACAAACCACCGTTCATGGCCTGGATGATAGCCGCTTTCGCATGGCTTTTCAATGGAGGCGTAGTAAACGAATACATATCGCGCCTGCCGTCTGCCCTTGCCGCAATCGCCATGATCATGACCGGATACCGTTGGGCCGAGCACGCTCGCGGTCCACGTTTTGCCATGATATTCTCTTTCGTCACCCTCACATGCGTCGAAGTATTCCGCGCAGCCGTGGCATGCCGACTCGACATGGTGCTCACGGCATGTATGGTCATGGCTCTGTACATGCTTTTCAATCTCGACGAACTCAAATGCCGCCTGAAATGGCTTCGGTACATCGGAGCCATACTTCTCCTCAGCATCGCCACCATGACCAAAGGTCCGGTAGGCGCACTCCTCCCCTGCTTCATCTACGGTGTATATCGCCTTCTGCGCGGCGGTAAGTTTTTTACCACACTCGGCAAAATGATAGCTATTGCGGTTGCAGCCCTGATGCTGCCATCGCTTTGGTACTATGCCGCCTACCTCCGCGGTGGCGAAGACTTCTTCAACCTGATGTATGAAGAAAACATCGGCCGCCTCACAGGCACCATGTCATACGACAGCCATGTCAACCCCTGGTGGTATAATTTCATGACCCTTGCGGCCGGACTGCTCCCGTGGACCGTCCTTATCCTCGCTTCTTTTTTCGCCCATCGCCGCTTCCGTCGGGCACCGCTGTCGCCGGCTGCTCTGCTGAGCCTTACGGCAGCCTCACTCACCATCCTGTTCTACTGCATCCCGGCAAGCAAACGCAGTGTGTACCTGTTGCCTGCATATCCGTTTATCTGCTATGGTATTGCTTCGATACTCGATGCAAAAGAAGTCACCGGCGGTGTCGTGCGCTTCTTCACATGGTTCATCTCCGTGTTGGCTGTGTTAGTACCGGTAGCGGTTATCGCCGCTCAATTTGTCAGCATCGATGGTCTCAACATCGACCCGATACCCTGGTGGCGCTATATATTCATTCTTCTGCCCATCGCAATAGGTCTGGCCTGGATGAAGAACCGGCACAGCCCTGTCGGCCATCTTGCAGTGGCTGTATGGAGTCTTTTCCTCACCTACTCTGCAGCCGTGATGCCCGCAGTACTCAACCCAAACAGCGATAAAGACGAAGCCGCACAGGTCGAAGCCATAGCAGGCGAAAACGACATCCTCAGTCTGCATCAGGTACGGTTCTACACTATGAACTTCTATCTCGGAGACCGTATACGCGGTGTCGACGATGTGGAAGCTGCCTCGGCATATCCGTCGGGCACAGTCCTGCTCGTCCCCTCCGACAAAGACACCACCGGCCTGTCGGAAAATTTCACATACGAATTGCTTACCCACAGAGGCAGCGACTATCGCCGCCCGGTGGGCATCGCTATAAAAAAATAACTAAAAAACAGATAACTAAAATGATCAGTCCAAAAATCCAAGACGCTATCAACGCGCAAATCAATGCCGAATTCTGGTCGGCATATCTCTATCTGTCAATGGGCATGCACTTCGAAGCCGAAGGCCTCAACGGCATCGCCAATTGGTTCCGCATCCAGTTCAAGGAAGAGCAGGCTCATGCCGAAATCTTCATCAACTATCTTCTCAGCCGTGGCGGCCGCGTTGAACTCAAAGCCATCGACGCCGTGCCTACCCAGTGGGCAAATCCTCTTGCAGCATATACCGACACCCTCGCACATGAAGAGAAGGTGACTTCGCTCATCAACAACCTCTATGCCCTCGCTGAGGCCGAGCACGACTATGCCACCCGTGGCAAACTCGATTGGTTCGTTGCCGAGCAGGTAGAGGAAGAAGAGACCGCCAAAGGCCTCATCGACCGCCTGAAACTCATCGGCGACAACGGCATGGCCCTCTACATGCTCGACCAGGAGCTCGCCACACGTGTCTACAACGTGCCGGCTCCCCTCGCCGCCAATAACTAAGAGACCAATTTACAAGAAAAGAGACTGTATCAAAAGGCGATACAGTCTCTTTTCTTGTAATTTCTTACCTTATCCAGTCGCTCCAGGCATCACAACGGGCCGATAGCATCCGGCCTACCGATGTGTCGGGGTAATGTCGGGCCACCGTGCGTAGGTTGTGGAGCATATAGTGCGCTTCAGCCGCCATTTCAGGGTCGGTGATTTCGGCAAGAGCTTGCCGGCGCATGGCCGCGGCATCGGCGGTCGCCATCTGTATGTTAAGAGCCATCGACGCATTAAGGTCATGATAAGGCCACTCATTGTTAGCTATATACACAACACCTCCCATACAGACACCTCTGAAGTATGAAGTCAATGCCCAAGCGCTGTTGAACGAATTTTCCAGGCCTATCGAATACTTCAATCTGTCCATCCCTCTTTTGTTCGGGTCGTGCGTCGATTTCATCTCCCGTTCGAGCCGCAGCATCTCACGCGCAAAATAAAGCTTCTTGTTCCCGGCGACAAAATCTGAGACCGCCTTACCGGAACTATACACAAACGGGTCGCGTTTCAAATACCCTCCTCTATCGACATTCAATAACGGTTGATACCGGTCTGATATTTTAGCTAAGACCCGGGTAGCGTTGGCATAGTCGCGGCGTTCAAGATAAAGAGTCCCTGCAACATCATAAAGATAGTCGCGGTCGGTATATCCGCATGAATTCAGATATGCCGCCAAAGGTTCTTTAGAGCTCAACGATGAAATGTAACGCTCAATAACATCAGGCGACTGCATACACATGAAGCGGAAGAACGTGTTGGAGTAATCATGATAATTCCATGTAGCGGCATTCTTACGGGCATGGACAATCTCCTGCCGCGGACTATAGATATCAGCATAGTTCCAGCACGGACGTACATGTCCAAGCGGCATGTTGTCGCCATAGTTGGCAAGCTGAAGAGCTGTAATCAGATTGCCACGGCGCTCATAATCCGGTGCAAGTCTGGTGAATACGATATTCTGCATCACATCGGCATAATATCCGGCATCCGGCGAAGAGACATCGCCGACCTTAGTTTCAAGCCATTTCAAGTCGGCCAGAAGATTGTTTCTTACACCCAACCGAGCCTCCACAGCCATGCGATAGACACGTATATTGTCGGAGTATTCTCCTCCACCACTCCGGTCTGCTTTTGTGATGGACCTGTAGGCCGAACGATAATCGCCGTTAAACTCGCCCTCCCCTATAGCCGCGATATAATGCCACATGGCTTTGTTCCTGACATCTTTCCGCACTGCAATATCTTTAGCCACAGGTATAATGATATCCTTGACAAATACACTGTCTGCCCGAGAGAGGCCATAAACCTTATCACCTCCATTAAATTTACCATCAATGAACTTGATCAGTCTGGGCGAATCCGGATTTTCATACGCGGCAAGCCGAAACGCCTCTCCCTCGTCTGATAAGACAAATCTACTCAACGACTCCACGTCGCCTGCCGAAGCAAAATATCCTTTCGCCATCTCACTTCTACCAAGCCTGACAGCGGCACCGGCAACATAGTCGCGCGACATCCGCTTCATCAGGTCATCGTCGGGCACAGAAGCAAAACGGTCGGAAAAAGCACTGATGCATTCCTCATACCGGGCCGACGCAAAAAGCGCCCTGATGAGCTGAAGCGAGTAGCGGTTGTAGAAACGCTCACCCCGGTAAGCCAATATGGTGTTTATCACAGGTTCGTAGCCATAGTCCGCATCCCATTTTGAAGCCGGATAATACCACGGCGAAACCCGGTCGGCCCTGAGCCGGGCAAGGTGACGGGCAAGCATCACAAAGTTGAACGCCTCAGTATCAGATGTATTGCAGATGTAGTTCAAAAAAGAATTATCGGACATCTCCGTATCCATATACCACTCGATAATCCCATCGTCCTGAACATAAGAGCATAGGCTCGCAGGAGACACATCGCCATAAATCACAGCATCGATATCGGCAAGCTTAACTTTTTCGGAAGTCTGAGACCGCCATAGCAAGAGGTTCTCAGCTTTTGTCTTTCTATCGGCGGCATCAATATGCAACCTTAGGAAAGATGGCCGCGGATGAGTATACACCCAAGGGCCACAGCAATACGCCGATAGTGATATGAGGATACTAAATGCTGTCGCGACGATAGATCTGCGTGATTTCATCTTTGGAGTAGTTTTGTATGTTTTTAGAATCGAGATGATAAAGAATGATTGAACGGGGTTGGCGCTCAAGCCGTCTGTCGAGAAGCTCGGCAACTCTGCTGATTGTACCGATATCGGAAGTTTCGCGGCGAAGCATATCACTGTCAGTCTCATGACTCATATCAGACCGCACGATGCCGTTAAATCTGCCATCGCGATATGAAAGTGTCCAATCGTAAATCGGAAAGGCGACATCCAGATGAAGCGGATAGGAAATATCGCTGCGCAGATAAGGCTCTACATCCCGGTAGTCAAGAATAGAATTATTGCAGTCAGGACTTAAAAATGAACCGGTGTTGTAGCACATCAACACTCCGTAGTCGACAGGTGGCGCTGCTTTCTTCAACTGGTGAAGCCTTATGGTGGAACTTAACGTGTAAGGAACCGGAGCAAGCACACTGATTGTATCACGGACAGCACGGCAAAGATTGAAGTATATGCTATCGGTCGATGCAGTCCAGTCACAATCGAGCTGTAACTCATCTACTCCGGCAATCTCGTTGTACGACACCATATTGAGTACACGACGCACAATTTTGGAAGCAGCATTAGCCTCCTGCCCTCTCATGCTTTTAAGTGCTTCAACGGTGATATACACTGTCGGGACTATATGCCCGACCGACTGAGGTATCGAGTCAGAAAATTTAATCGTAGCGTTAGGCAAAATGGTCCTGCTACCTTTCTCTCCCAAATCATAGCGGCTATCACCGGCCACCACGTCGAAAAAACGGATGTAGAGGCGCCCGATATCATGACGCGCGATAAAATCGCGTTCGATAGAATCGAGTCTGAAATCTGTCCGCCAATAGTACACACTGTTGCACTCGTCGTGCCCGAACGGTATCTTCTCCGCCTTATTGCCACAACTGGCCAAAAGAAGGACAAGGCCTGCAAGTAATAGTATTTTCTTCATCGCATGATAAGTTAGTCATGCAAATTTGGGACAAATACAACGCCCGGCAAAACATTCTGCCGGGCGTTGTATGAAATCGAATGTAGATGTACGAAATCGTCAGCGACGGGTCCAATATATGTAATTGATATTGGGATAGTCCTCTTCTCCCTGTGTTCCGAACTCAACCTTTCTCCCGTCGGCATCAATTGCAAAACCATAGGCTTCCGAGCCTACAAGGTATATGGCGTCGGACACACCAAGGTCGACAAGGCTCTGCGAGAAATCATGGAAAGTCATCCGCTCACGGCTCATCACCACCGCAATTCTATCATCGAGCCTTGCAAGCGCCTTGCGGAAAGATTTACCTTTGGGCTTGTTTTCAACCACTTGACCGGCGACAACCAAAGGATATTGACGGAAGAAATATCCACCCGACTCCAACGCCTGTTCGAGCATCGGAGTGGCATCGGCCACGCCTATAGTCAGTTTACCATCAATAATAGCACAGAAACCCGACTTGGACTGCCCTTTGCTCACAAGCTCGCCACTGAGGACATAAGCCCCGACAATCTCTCCGTTGTCGCGCCTGATATCGGCAGCCGGAACTGCGAGAACCGTTGAAGTATCCTGCAATATGTCCTCTCCGATATGCAGACGGGGAGTCAAATCGACCGGAGTAAAAACAGCCAGACGGACACCATTGAGCACAGTATCTGCTACAGAAACATATCCATCGGCGGTTTCAGAGTCATACCTTGTATGGCCGGTCTTCTCCGGGCTTATATGCCTGTCTTCAACGACCGTCAACTCCTCCCCGTCGCTGTCGTAATAAAACATAACATAGGCCACCGCACATAAAGCCAATACGCTCAAAACTATCAGCAATAAAGCTACGGCAGGGCGCATTGAGCGATTTCCCGACGACGCACCGGAGGCTGCCCTCGACGAAATTATACGTATTTCATCATCGTCTATATCATGTTTCAACTTACTCATTAAGCGTCCTCCTCTTCAATATAATCTTTTAATGCTTTGAGCGCCTCTCTCGATGCTGTCACTTCATGCCTGAAACTCTTGCAGTCGGAAAGTATGAGCCGCTGTCTCGATGGGTTCACCAAGGTTATAAAATCTTGATTGACAATCAAGCTCTTACCGATCCGGATAAAACGTCGGTCAGAAGGATCGAGGCGTTCGGCTATCCGCTTCTCAATCTGCCCGAGCTGCAAAGTAAGGACATACTCGCTCCCGTCGGCCGTCAAGACAGTCGAATAGTTGCCGTCGGCTGTTATGAAAACAACCGAAGCACACGGGACCCGAACCAACTCCGAAGTCGTAGAAAAGAGCAAATCCTTATTCATAAACACCTGCAAAGGTACAAACTTATTAAATTTTTTCATTAATTTTGCAAGCACATAATTATTGGTAATTAAAAACATTATAACTTTCAGTATTTGCCATAATTCTCAGCAACATTCAAACTGCCATACATTTAATACTAACTTAAAACGACAATCATGAAGAAAACTCTACTTATTTTTATGACATTGCTGACGCTCGGCTTTACTACCCGAGCTGCCGTTGGCGATGAGTTCACAATAGACAACCTACATTATCGAATTATTTCAGAGGACAAACTCTCTGTAACACTTACCGGATATACAAGTGGAACCACATTTCAAAATTTAGACATCCCGTCCACTGTAACTTATAATCAATCAGAATACACTGTGACATCAATTGGATATATGGCTTTCAGATATTGTGACTCGCTGACTAAAGTATCCATCCCGAACTCTGTGACATCTATTGGATATGGAGCTTTCTATAATTGTTACTCGCTGACTGAAGTGTCCATCCCTAACTCTGTATCATCAATTGGAGAGGAAGCTTTCTATCATTGTGCGAGGCTGACTGAAGTGTCCACCCCTAACTCTGTATCATCAATTTTTGAGGAATGTATCTCGCTAACTGAAGTCTCCATCCCTAACTCTGTATCATCAATTGGAAAGGCTGCTTTCAGTGAATGTTACTCGCTGACTAAAGTGTCCATCCCTAACTCGGTGAAATCAATTGGAAAGATGGCTTTCTATGCTTGTAGCTCGCTGACTGAAGTGTCCATCCCTAACTCGGTGAAATCAATTGGAGAGATGGCTTTCTATCATTGTCACTCGCTAACTGAAGTCTCCATCCCTAACTCTGTATCATCAATTGGAAAGGCTGCTTTCAGTGATTGTAGCTCGCTAAAGTATATCAA
>DKVO01000010.1:36443-36797 GCA_002491245.1 Porphyromonadaceae bacterium UBA7176 | reverse complement strand
AGAAAATGGAATATTGTTCAACTCTGATAAAACTTCTTTAATAACGTATCCTGGAGGAAAGGAAGATAAATCATATACAATTCCTAACTCTGTGGCATCAATTGGAGAGGAGGCTTTCGATAATTGTAACTCGCTGACAGAAGTGTCTATTCCGAACTCCGTGACATCAATTGGACAAGGTGCTTTTAGTGGATGTAGCTCGCTGACTGAAGTCTCCATCTCTAACTCTGTGACATCAATTGGACAAAGTGCTTTCTATAATTGTTACTCGCTGACAGAAGTGTCCATTCCGAACTCCGTGACATCAATTGGACTTGGTGCTTTTTGGGGTTGTAGCTCGCTAAAGTATATCAA
>DKVO01000010.1:22530-36134 GCA_002491245.1 Porphyromonadaceae bacterium UBA7176 | reverse complement strand
AGAAAATGGAATATTGTTCAACTCAGATAAAACTTCTTTAATAACGTATCCTGAAGGAAAGGAAGATAAATCATATACAATCCCTAACTCTGTATCATCAATTGTAAAGAGGGCTTTCAGTAATTGTAGCTCGCTGACAGAAGTGTCCATCCCTAACTCTGTGACATCAATTGGAGAGGAGGCTTTCAATTTCTGTAGCTTGCTGACAGAAGTGTCCATCTCTAACTCTGTGACATCAATTGGAGATAGGGTTTTCTGGGGTTGTAGCTCGCTGACTGAAGTGTCCATCCCCAACTCTGTCACATCAATTGGAGAGGCTGCTTTCTATGGTTGTAGCTCGCTGACCAAGGTCACTATTCCGAACTCCGTGACAGAAATTGGCTATGTGGCCTTCGGTGGATGTAAGTTAAGTGATATATACTCGTTGGCTTCAACTCCTCCATCTCTTGAAAATGACGTTTTTTTTAAGCATCCTGCCGATGCGGTTTTGCATGTACCTGCTGAAGCTGTGGATGCTTATTCTCAAGCTGACCAATGGAGAGATTTCATTATCAAAGCTATCGATGAGACTGGGTTAGATTACATCGAAGCTGATGGCTGCAATGGAACAGCCAAGTACTACAAACTCAATGGAGTTGAGGCAGCTGGTGAATCCCTATCTCCCGGAGTCTATATTAAGAAACAGGGAGACAAGGCCACTAAGGTGCTCGTAAAATAAGTCCAACGATAATCTACCATCACCCCGGCGATAGAACTTTCTCTCGCCGGGGTGACTTTTAAATCAGAATGCAACAAAGTCTGCACGCATATGCTAGAGCGAGATGATATGGGGTGAAAATGCGGAGCATTTTCTTCCTATAATACTAATAATTACAAATTTAAGCCTCTCGGCATAGGATCATGATGCGTGCGCCGGTGGCGTCGGTGATGCCGTAGAGGCGCAGGGGGCCGGCATCGCGGACTTTTAGTTTGGCTCGGAGCTGATCTGCGCCCATGCCGAAATTGCGGACGGCAACCTCGACTGCCGGATAACGGGTATGGAAACGCTTGATGTTTTTCGAAGCATAAGCGATGACCTCCAACACTTTGTAGCGTCGGCCCGGGAACCCGTCGACCGGCTCAGCGGAGCA
Organism: Porphyromonadaceae bacterium UBA7176; assembly: GCA_002491245.1. Classification (GTDB taxonomy): domain Bacteria; phylum Bacteroidota; class Bacteroidia; order Bacteroidales; family Muribaculaceae; genus CAG-873. The sequence goes on along the minus strand of DKVO01000010.1, from coordinate 35,004 downwards.
ATACAGCCTGGTATTGGGATGGAATATGGATAGACCGAAGTTCTCCGCTAAGATTTTGAAAGCCCCTGCTTTCATCATCGCCGGTGAGGCTTCATAAAGATAAGCACCGGTGCCGAAGTCTTTTAAAGGCTGAGGCATTGGCGCTTGCTCTTCTGCCAAAACGGTGAAAGCAAAGGTCTGCAAGTCGGCCTGCGACAAGGTAACGGCTTCTATAACAGGGCAATCGGGTGAAGTTTCGAAATCGACTGCGAAAAAAAGTTCCTTGCATTCGGTAGGCGTACCGACAGCAGCGACATATATTGGTTTGACAGGTAAGGAGTTGACGGTATGCGTAATATCTAGCATCGGAGAAGCTTTGACCAACAGATGCCGGCACAATTTCTGCAGACGGGGCATAAGGGCAACGATATCGGGAGCACAGTCGGATAAGGCAAAAACTCTCGAACCGTCGGCAGCTCTTCGTGCAGGATCGATGAAAACAGTGTCGAAACGCCTGCCTTCGGCCAGACACCTGTCGATAAAGTCGATACAATTGCCTTCGACGACCTCGATGTTTCCGGCGCCGAGCAACGCCACGTTATGGCGCAGCGCTTCAGCTCTGTTGCAGTCGAGTTCGACAGCCGTAACACAAGAGGCCCGACGGGCGATATGGAAAACATCTATTCCCAATCCGGCCGTGAGGTCGGCTACCGATTCACCGTCAGCCACTTTCGAGGCATGGTATGAGGCGAGCAAATCGGAGGTAGCCTGTTCGCCGGCAAGTACCGACGGAAAGTAGAAACGGGGCACGGCGGCAAGTGTGGCGGCCAGTTTGGCGCCGAATTTACGCCGGCACTCGATCTGGGTGATAGCGGCATCATAGTCGATATCGTGCCGGGCGTGGGTCGAAAGGCGCAGAGCCTGTGTGTCGGCCGTCATGTGCGAATCGATCCAGGAGTAAAAATTATCGTCGGTCAGTACCATAACACGAAATAAGGGGAGGCTACGCAAATGCAGCCTCCCCAATATTATTTTCCGATATAAAATCAGCCTTGAACTGCAGCTACGCCGGGAAGCACTTTACCCTCGATAGCCTCGAGAAGCGCACCACCACCGGTAGATACGTAAGAAACTTCGTCGGCAAGGCCGAATTTGTTGACACAAGCAACAGAGTCACCACCGCCCACGAGCGAGAAGGCGCCGTCTTTTGTAGCCTCTACCACAGCGTCGGCGATAGCGCGGCTGCCTGCGGTGAAGTTGTCGAACTCGAATACGCCGGCAGGACCGTTCCACAGGATGGTCTTGCTACCACGGATAGCGTCGGTGAAGAGTTTGCGAGTCTCGGGACCTGCATCAAGACCTTCCCAGCCTTCGGGTATATCCATTACAGAGCATACCTGGGTGTTGGCATCGTTGGAGAATGCATCAGCAGCAACACAATCGACGCCGAGGACGAGGTTGACGCCTTTTTCCTTGGCTTTCTTCATGATGTCGAGGGCAAGGTCGAGCTTGTCTTCCTCGCAGATAGACAGACCTACGTTGCCACCCTGAGCCTTGGCGAATGTATAGGTCATACCGCCGCAGAGGATGAGGTTGTCGACTTTGTCCATGAGGTTTTCGATAATACCGATCTTGGTCGATACTTTCGAGCCACCCATGATAGCGGTGAAGGGACGTTTGATGTCTTTGAGGATGTTGTCGACGGCTTTTACTTCTTTCTCCATGAGGTAGCCGAGCATTTTGTGGTCGGCGTCGAAGTAATCGGCGATGACAGCTGTCGAAGCGTGGCGACGGTGAGCCGTGCCGAAAGCGTCGTTGACATAAACGTCGGCATACGATGCGAGTTTCTTGGCGAAGTCTTTCTGACGTTCTTTCATTTCTTTCTTGGCAGCATCGTAAGCAGGATCTGCTTTGTCAATACCAACAGGTTTGCCTTCTTCTTCGGGATAGAAGCGGAGGTTCTCAAGCAGCAGGGCCTGACCGGGCTTGAGAGCAGCAGCCATATCGCCTGCGGCCATGCAGTCGGGAGCGAACTGAACATCGGCACCGAGAGCTTTGGCAACAGCGTCCTTGATCTGCGAGAGCGACATTTTAGGATTGACTTTGCCTTTGGGTTTGCCCATGTGCGACATGATAACGAGCGAACCGCCGTCGGCGAGGATTTTTTTGAGAGTGGGGAGAGCACCGCGGATACGGGTATCGTCGGTAATGTTGCCGTTCTCGTCGAGAGGCACATTGAAGTCTACACGTACGATAGCCTTCTTACCTTTGAAGTCGAAATTATCGATTGTCATATTATGTTTGTTTTAAGGGTATACTTTGTTAGAACAAGGGAAGTGTGGATGTCGAAAGGACGTATTTTTCACGGAACTGTGCGTTGGTCATGCAGAACATCATAATGCCCTGGATAAGCATGACAAGAGACCATAGGCCGCAAGTCACCAAAGACAGGACGATAGAAATGATGCCGGCAGTAGCTTTTCCGAGATAGAAATACTGAATACCTAATCCACCAAGCAAAATAGCGAGAAGGGCGGCCACGCCACGGCTTTTGCCTTCGGGTCCACAGGAGTCAAAAGCGTTGTCGTTGTTCATTGCAGGTTGCTGATAGTGTTGTTGGTATTGAGCCTGGGATGCAAAATTATAACCGCAACCCTGGCAGAACTGAGCGTAGTCGTCGACGCTTCGGCCACATTGAGGACAAGTTTTCATATCATCGTGTGTTTTAGTTGTATTTATTGAGTGCAAAAATAATGTTTTTTTCAGACATCGGCAAAAAAACTTGCACCACGAGAGGGCTTAGATTGTATTTTATATTAATTTTGCAGTACGATGTGACAAGAAGTGTATGAACAAGAAAAAAATAGCCCTCATATCAGCCGCTGCGGCGGTTCTGCTTGCCGTCGCCGGAGTGTGTGCGGCAAAATTTTATGTATTCGCCACGTGGGACGGCCCGGACCAACGTATCTATCTTCCGGCCGACTGCGATGTGCGCAGCGCCTTGACGAGTCAGCTCGGGCCATCGTACGGCAGTAAAGTCTATTCACTCTGGAAGCGCTTGCCCGGATCGGGCAAACGTGCCCACGGGTCGTTTGTTGTCAGCGATGGCGACAAGGCACTGTCGGTAGCCCGTAGCATAGCTCATGGCCATCAGGTGCCTGTGAGGCTGACGTTCAACAATATACGAACGCCCGGCGATATGATTTCGCGCATATCGGCCCAACTCGAGACTGACTCAGCCTCGCTTGCGGCGGCCTGCGACTCGCTGTTGCCCGGCATGGGTTACAGCCGTGACCAGTACACAGCAGCTTTCATACCAGATACTTACGAGTTTTACTGGACAGCATCTGCCCCGTCTGTGGTAGCGAGGCTTGTGGGTGAACGTGACAAATACTGGAACGACGACCGCCTCGCCAAAGCATCGGCAGCCGGGCTCACACCGGCTGAAGTACACACTTTAGCTTCAATCGTGGCCTCGGAAAGCAACAAGAGCGACGAATGGGGCAAAATAGCGCGACTGTATCTCAACCGCCTCGCCAAAGGCATGGCATTACAGGCAGACCCGACGGTAGTGTTTGCCTTGGGTGATTTCTCGATACGCCGTGTCACGGGCCAACACCTGAAGGTAGAGTCGCCCTACAACACCTACATCCACCGCGGCCTGCCCCCGGGGCCGATACGCATGGCTGAACGTGCCCAGCTCGATGCCGTGCTCGATGCCCCGATGCACGATTACCTCTACATGTGTGCCAAACCCGACTTTTCGGGCTACCATAATTTTGCCAAGGACTACAACCGTCACCGTATCAACGCAGCCCGTTACTACAGGGCGCTTAAAGAGAAAGGGCTGTAACCCGATTTTCAACTTTTTTGCAAACACGGGGATATCGGCGGAAATTATTCGCTAATTTTGCAAAAAATTTAGAGATCATGGGAGAGAAGATGCAGACTATAGACCTTGACGGTATAAAACTCGGCTACAGTGTGACGGGCAGCGGTCCTCGGCCGGTAATCGTGATGCATGGCTGGGGTTGCACTTCAGCCACGGTGGCTGTCCTTGCAGATGCCTGCACCGACACATCGACCACGGTGTACAACATAGACCTTCCGGGCTTCGGCATATCGCCAGAGCCATCTGAGATATGGGGCGTAGAGCGTTACACATCTGTGATTGAAGCTTTTGCCCGACATAAAGGCATAGAGCGCCCGGTGCTTGTCGGACACTCTTTCGGCGGCCGTCTGTCTATAGTTTACGCCTCACGAAATGAGGTTGACAAGGTTATACTTGTCGATGCAGCCGGCATCAAGCCACGCCGGTCGGCGAGATACTACATGAAGGTGTATGCATTCAAAGCAGCCAAGCGCCTCGCGCCCCTTTTCTTTGGCAAAAAGAAAGGTCAGGAAATGATAGACAGGATGCGCGGCAAGGCCGGATCGAGTGACTACAACAACGCTTCGCCCAAGATGCGTGCGGTTATGAGCCGGGTTGTCAACGAAGACCTTACTCATCTGCTCTCCAGCATCAAGGCCTCCACCCTTCTGATATGGGGAACTGCCGACACTGCGACTCCCATAGCCGATGCCAAAAAGATGGAGAGACTAATACCTGACGCAGGATTGGTTGAATACGAGGGTGCCGGACATTATTCGTTTCTTGACCGCCCGGGCCAGACCAAAGCTGTGATAGCAAGTTTTTTAAATTTCAAATAGATAGATGATAACGACCATATTATATTCAGCCGCGGCATTGCTCGGCTTCTTTAACCTTGCCGCCGAACTATGGCGCGATCTGATGATGTACCAGCAAAACAGCTACCGCCCCGAGCGCTACCGCCGCTGGCTCAAATCGTCGGGCGACACGACCTCGGGCTGGAGGTTATGCGGAATTTTTGTGTTCCTGTTCGTGCTGATGCCTCTCGTACCGCATACATTTGGAATTGGCGCAGCATCGGTATTCTCGCTCTCCAGCGCATTGAGTTTGATGAGACGCAAGTACAAGAAACCGCTTGTGATGACACCCAGAGCAAAGAGAATCTACACGACGGCGATGTTTTGCGGAGCGATAGTGTGCACTGCCGGCGTCCTGCTGTTCGGAGGCGAAGGCATCGACAATCATCTTTTCGCTCTCACCGATACTCTCCTGCTGTGCTACTGCGCCTCGCACATGTTCATATTCGCCGCCGGCATGATATTGTCGCCAGTGGAGAAGTCGATCAACGAAGGCTATATCAACGATGCCAAACGAATCCTCTCGCAGATGCCAGAGCTCAAAATCATCGGTATCACCGGCAGCTACGGCAAGACAAGTACAAAGCATTACCTTTACCGGATATTGTCGGAGCACTATGAGACGCTCATGACTCCAGGGAGCTACAACACCACGATGGGTGTAGTGCGTACGGTGCGCGAGATGCTCAAACCATACCATGAGGTGTTTATCGTTGAAATGGGAGCGAAGCAGGTGGATGACATCGCCGAGATATGCCGCATCGTGCATCCTCAGCGCGGTATCATAACTTCGGTCGGCCCTCAGCACTTAGAGTCGTTCAAGACTATCGAAAACGTGCAAGCCACAAAATTTGAACTTGCCGACTCTCTACCGTCCGATGGCCTTGTGGTGATCAACAACGACTTTGAGATGATAGCGAACCGTCCGGTAGAGAATGTGCCTTGCCTCAGATATGCAGTAAAAAATACTGAAGGTGCCGACTATATTGCCCGAGAGATAAGATACAGCGCCGGTGGCACTGATTTCATCGCATTACGCGTGAGCGACGGCAAGGAATTGAAACTCCACACTCGCCTTGTTGGCGAATGCAATGTGTCGAACCTTCTTGGCGCCGTGGCTATAGCCGAGGCACTCGGTGTACCTGACGACCGCATAATCTATGCAGTGAGCCAAATCGAACATGTAGAGCACCGCCTTGCCATGAAACGTGTTTCGCCCAGCCTTACAATAATTGATGATGCATTCAACAGCAATCCGGCCGGAGCAGCGATGGCTCTTGATGTGCTTAAGGCCATGAAGGCCGGAGGACGAGTGCTGGTGACTCCCGGCATGATAGAACTCGGCGAACGGCAATATGAACTTAACTCGGCTTTCGGAGAACAGGCCGCGACATCGGCAGACACTGTGGTAGTGGTCGGGAAATATAACCGCGAAGCTATCGTCGAAGGGCTAAGGCGCGGCGGAATGGACGAGAGCCGGATAGTGCTTGCAGACACGTTTGCAGAAGCTCAGGCAAGCCTCAAGAGCGGCGCATATGAAATAGGGACCGTACTATACGAGAACGATCTGCCGGATACATTCAAGTGACCGGAGACAGGCAAATAAGGAATACAAATAAGCAAGATAAATCGATGAAAACAAAGATAGGAGTATTTTTCGGTGGCAGGTCAACCGAACATGAGATATCGGTGATATCGGCCAATCAGGCTATGGCTGCCATAAATGCAGACAAATACGATGTAGTACCTGTTTACATAGCCAAAGACGGCCATTGGTACACCGGCGACGCACTCCGAGATGTAAGCAATTATAAGAAGGGTATCCAGACTCTGCTGAAAGATTGCACCGAAGTATATATGCGCCCCGTATACGGCGACTATAACCTTTATCCGGCACAACGCCGCGGATTTTTCGATAAGGGTAAACCCGTTGCAACCCTTGATGTGGCGATACCGGTGCTACACGGATCGAATGTCGAAGACGGTATCTTCGAGGGCGTACTCGAGACAATCGGTATCCCCTATGCAGGCTGCAATACTCTCTCGTCGGCCAACGGAATGGACAAAATCACGATGAAGATGATACTTGCGGCTGACGGAATACCCGTGGTTGACTATGTATGGTTCACCGACAAGCAATGGGGCCGAAAGAAGGAAGCCCTTACTGATGAAATCGAAAATAAACTTGGATATCCGGTAATAGTCAAGCCGGCCAATTTAGGATCGAGCATCGGTATAGGCAGCGCACACAACCGAGAGGAACTCGAGACACGCATCGATGATGCGGCCCGTTATTCGGCGCGTATCATAGTTGAACACATGATCAAGAATCTACAGGAGATCAACTGCTCAGTGCTCGGCGACCAGGATGATTACGAGACCTCAGTGCTCGAAGAGCCAATCAAGAGCGGCGACTTCCTCGATTACAACATGAAGTATATGGGTGGGGGCAAGAACGATCGCGGAATGCAGGCTTCGAAGAAACGTATTCCGGCCGAGCTTCCGGAATCAGAGACCAAACGGATACAATATCTTGCCGGCGAGACATTCAGGGTGCTCGGCTGTCATGGAGTAAGCCGCGTGGATGTGATGGTTGACGGGGATACCCGAGAGATTTATGTGAACGAAATCAACACCATCCCGGGGTCTCTTTCGTTTTACCTATGGGAAGCCGCCGGAGTCAAGTTTGACGAACTCATGGACCGTCTTGTGCGTCTGGCTCTCAAGCGCAAACGCAACCAGGAAACAAAAACGACAAGTTTCGACTCCAACATCTTTGCGATGGGAGGTGGAGTCAAAGGTGTAAAAGGCTGTAAAGGAGCAAAATAAACACACAAGAAAAAGATTGTCGCAAAACGTGCAAAAATGTAAAAAAATAACATAACTTAATCAAAATAAAGTTTGTTTATCTTAAATAAAAGTTGTAACTTTGCGCAATAAAGAAATCTATCTATTCTAATCATATCAATTATGAACCGTAAATTGTGCTATGTACTGGGTTTGGGCGTTGCCCTTACACTGAGTTCCTGTGGCAAGAAACTCGGCCAGTTCAGCTCTGATTACTTCAGCGTCAATCCCAATCCCCTCGAAGTAGTGGGCGAAAATGTACCTGCAAGCGTCAGCGCTAAAATCCCCGCCAAATTTTTTGTTAAAAACGCCGAAGTAACCGTAACCCCGACCCTTGTCTTCAATGGACAAGAAGTAGCTTCGCAAGCGTATAGCTTCCAGGGCGAAAAAGTACGTGGCAACAATCCTGTGATTTCGTATGAGCAGGGCGGCACACAGACTATCCCTGTCAACTTCAAATACCAGCCGGCCATGGCCAAGAGCGAACTTATGCTCAACTTTACCGTGACCCAAGGCAAGAAAAAATATGTACTTCCGGCAGTAAAGGTTGCAAACGGCGTTGTAGCCACAGCAGCTTTAGCCAATGCCGCTGACGTGACTCCGGCTATCGGCGCAGATGCATTCCAGCGCATTATCAACGAGAAGTATGCCGCAGACATCATGTTCCTCATCAACCAGGCCAACATCCGCGCCGGTCAGCTCAACAGCGACGCTATGGTTGAACTTCAGAAGGAAATCAAGGAAGCCAACGGCGACGACAAACGCGTCCTCCAAGAAATCAACATCCAGTCGTATGCATCGCCCGACGGTGGCCTCGAGTTCAACACCAAACTTGCTGCCAACCGCGAGAAGAACACCAAGGGCTATGTAGAGAAACAGCTTAAGAAAGACAAGATCACTGAATTCGGCGAACTTACCGCACAATTCACCGCAGAGGACTGGGAAGGTTTCCAGAAACTCGTTGCCCAGAGCAACATCCAGGACAAAGACCTTATCCTGAGCGTTCTCTCGATGTACAAAGATCCCGAACAGCGCGAGCGTGAGATCCGCAATCTGTCGAATGTTTTCGAGCAGCTTGCTGAGACTATCCTCCCCCAGCTCCGCTACAGCCGCATCACAGCTTCGATTGACGTAATCGGCAAGAGCGACAGCGAAATCAAAGAGCTCTTCAACAGCAACCCCAAAGCTCTCAATGTAGAAGAAATCCTCTACTGCGCTACCTTGACTGATGACAACAACCAGCGTATGAAAGTCTACGAGCAGGCAACACGCCAGTACCCGAACGACTACCGTACATGGAATGACCTCGGTATGACTCAGTATATCGCAGGTAACTACGATGCAGCCAAAGCTTCATTTACCAAAGCCGCCAAACTCACCAAGAATGGCGAACCTCAAATGAACCTTGGCCTTATCGAGATGCTTAACGGCGACTACAACAAGGCTAACAAATACTTTGGTTCGGCAGCCGGTGTCAAAGAACTCGGCGATGCTATGGGTCTCTACTACCTCAAGAATGGTGACGCTGCTGCAGCTGTCAAGGCTTTCGGCGACATCAAGAGCAACAATGCTGCCCTCGCCCAAATCCTTACCAAAGACTACAGCAAGGCTAAATCGACTCTTGCCGCTATCGACAGCCCCAACGCTACCACTTACTACCTGATGGCTATCCTCGGTGCCCGTACGAACAATGAGTCGATGCTCAACACCAACCTCCGTCAGGCTGTACGTCTCGACAGCTCACTGGCTAAACGTGCCGTTGATGACCTCGAGTTTGCAAACTACAACCTCTCGAAGGCTCTCAACTAATCGAAAATACTTGTTCAAGATAATAGTCGGCTGCGTCGCATATGGCGCAGCCGATTTTTGTTTGCTATACGTCATATGGAGGCTTGCGCCTTTCTTTTTGTTAGTGATGGGTCACGCATGTAGCTGCGCTACATACTACCAGAGGGTGTTGCAGAACCTCCGTTATCCATGAGACGTTGCCTCCGGCAACTTTTGCTATGCTGCGCTGAGGCACGCGCTTCGCGGTGCGTTTCTTTTCGCTGGTGATGGGCCACGCATGTAGCTGCGCTACATACGTGGTTAACAAAGGAGTCTCCACGTTGCAGAGGCCGGTGCTACCCGTTGGCACGACCCGGAGGGTCGCGCTCCTGTTTTTGCGATACTGTGGGGTGAAAATGCGGAGCTATTTCTTCACGTGATTGCTTTAACTATGGTGCATACCCGTTGCCGAAAATATATTATATTTTTCATCGGTTAATCCTTATGATTCAAAAATTTGTTGTATATTTGTAATGCATAAATTGAAAGGATATACAACTATGGCAAGCCCTATCAAAGAAACCCCTGTACTAAAAGGGAAAGATGCGGTAAGATTTGCCGAAAGAACCGCAAATCCCACTCCTGTCAGCCAATCCGAAAAAGAAGTAGCTCGCAAGGCTTATGAAGCCTTTAAGGCTATAAGCACATTTCAAATGTAATATGAATTATGGTAAGCAATCAAATAAAGCGAAATATCTCCGCAACTCTTTTAGTTGTCGGCATCATCTGCATAATTGCGAGAATTTGGGGCGTCATAATTGAACCCAAATCAGGAATGGCATGGTTTGAACTGGCAGGTATGATACTCCTTACATACTTGTGCTTTGATAACTTTATGATTTATCGCCGCCGTATAAAGAATGGCATTAAATTCGGTTCTAATTGAGCTTCTTTATTCTGATGAAAGCACAAATAATAAAAATATTTTGTCTATTTTTAGCCATTGTTGCTTTATTTGGAGCTTCAATCGCATTGATAAATCGATATCTCCGGCTTCATGATATGACCTCTCCGTTTACATTAGGAATTTTAGGAAGTATCTTATTCGTTGTATATTATAATGTATGGCGTTGGTTATGTCGAAAATTAGATAATGGGCCACGCATGTAGCTGCACTACATACTACCACCGGACTAAAGTCCGGCGTTATCCATGAGACGTTGCCTCCGGCAACTTTTGCAATGATGCGATGAAGCACGCGCTTCGCGGTGCGTTTCTTTTCGCTGGTGGTGGGCCACGCATGTAGCTACGCTACATACGTGGTTAATCAAAGAGTCTCCGCGTTGCGGAGACCGATGCTACCCGTTGGCACGACCCGGAGGGTCGCGCTCCTATTTTTTGATGTGCTAAGGGGTGAGAATGAGTAGCTTTTTCTTCCTTTTTTCTTTGGCTGTGACATAACAAGATTTAACATGTTGTGGGTTTGGCTTTTGGACTATTTTAATTAATTTTGCCTATAGTCAATTATAATGGATATGAATTCTACCCAATCTAAAGCTATCGTTTATTTCTGCCCCCGTATTACGGCTGACAATCTTGTGAGAGTGTATGAGGCACTGGGACGTAAAGCAATAGGACACGTGGCAATAAAATTGTCGACAGGCGAGGCAGGCAATCCTAATCATCTTTCGACTGATGTCATAAAGAAATTTGTACATCTTGTCGATGGAACAATAGTGGAATGCAATACGGCTTATGATGGCCGACGGTGCAATGCAGCCGACCATCTACAGACAGCTGCCGAGCATGGTTTTACCGCCATAGCCGAGGTTGATATCATGGATGCCACCGGTCCGGATTTGGTGTTGCCGGTAAAAAAACATAAGCACATAGCGGAGAATTATGTGGGACGCAATTGGCGTAACTATGATTTTACGGTGGTTCTGTCGCACTTCAAGGGCCATCCTATGGGTGGTTTCGGGGGTGCACTCAAGAATGTAGCAATCGGCATGGCTTCGGCAGAGGGTAAGGCTTGGATACATACGGCAGGACGGTCGAAGACGGTTCCTGTGGATTGGGAAAATGTGCCTCCTCAAAATGATTTTCTTGAATCGATGGCGGAGGCATGCGAATCGGTGTTTGATGCGGCAGGTGACAATATACTATATATAAGCGTGGCTAACAATCTGTCGGTTGACTGTGACTGCGTGGCCGAACCGGAACCTGTGCATATGGAGGATATCGGTATTCTTGCATCGCTCGACCCTGTGGCACTTGACCGCGCATGTGTGGATATGGTATATAATTCACCGGATCCCGGAAAGGTGCATCTAATCGAGCGTATCGAATCAAGGAATGCCACACACATTCTTGATTATGCTGAAGAGCTTGGATTGGGAACACAGCAATATACACTCGTCACAATTCCAGCAGAGCAAGACGGTGTTTAGCCAAGATGTAAGGGCTGCCCGAGTCGTGGTGATGTGCGGTGTCAGCGGCTCGGGTAAGACTGAGTATTCGAGGACATTGGAAGCCGATGGTTTTGTACGCGTCTCGTCGGACGAAATTATATGGGAGGAATATGGTGATGCTTTTGCCTCGATGCCTATCGAGAAGCAGCAAGCTATGTTTGCCTCGACCGGCGAAAAGTTAATCGCGGAGACAGTGTCGTTGCTGCGCGATGGACGAAAGGTTGTGGTAGACTCAACGATGTGCAAGCGTAATAAACGACTCGGGATAGCTGATGCTTGCCGCCAAGAAGGTGTAGAGCCGATATTTGTCTTTCTAAAAGCTGATTATCCTCTACTCTGCCGTCGACTTTCCAACCGACGAGGTCAGGGCCCGAATGACCAGATTGTGCCTGAAGAGCGGTTGATGTTGTTCTGCGAGAATTTCGAAGTTCCTGGCGATGATGAAGCGGTCGTGATTGTGGAGCAAATGTAGCATGTCGTAATTTTCTTTTCGATGGTGGTTAACCGAAAAATCTCCGCGTTGCGGAGGTTGGTGCTACCTGTTGGCACGACCCGGAGGGTCGCGCTCCTATTTCGAGATGATGTGGGGGGAGGAGGTGCTTTTCACTTTGACTATGCCATGAAGCGTATCTCCGAAACGCTTTTTCTTTTGGTTGTATCCACCGGACTGAAGTCCGGCGTT
>DKVO01000010.1:21670-22237 GCA_002491245.1 Porphyromonadaceae bacterium UBA7176 | reverse complement strand
TTTTGCGATGATGCGCTGAGGCACGCGCTTCGCGGTGCGTTTTTCTTGGCTGTGATGGGCCACGCATGTAGCTGCGCTACATACGTGGTTAACCAAGGAGTCTCCGCTTTGCGGAGGCCGATACTACCCGTTGGCACGATCCGGAGGATCGCGCTCCTATTTTGCGGTGATGTGGGGGGAGGAGGTGCTTTTCACTTTGACTATGCCATGAAGCGTATCTCCGAAAAGCTTTTTATTCTGGTTGCGTCCACCGGGCTGAAGTCCGGCGTTATACATAAGACGTTGCCTCCGGCAACTTTTGTGATGCTATGCTGAGGCACACGCTTCGCGGTGCGTTTTTCTTGGCTGTGATGGGCCACGCATGTAGCTGCGCTACATACATGGTTAACCAAGGAGTCTCCGCTTTGCGGAGGCGATACTGGATTTTTGGCACGATCCGGAGGATCGCGCTCCTATTTTTGCGGTGTTGTGGGGGGAGGAGGTGCTTTTCACTTTGACTATGCCATGAAGCGTATCTCCGAAACGCTTTTAATTCTGGTCGCGTCCACCGGACTGAAGTCCGGCGTT
>DKVO01000010.1:0-21358 GCA_002491245.1 Porphyromonadaceae bacterium UBA7176 | reverse complement strand
TTTTGCGATGATGCGCTGAGGCACACGCTTCGCGGTGCGTTTGTCTTGGCTGTGATGGGCCACGCATGTAGCTGCGCTACATACGTGGTAAACCTATGTCGCCTATGGTTTTGAGTCTCGAGGGTTGTTGTCGAGAGTTTTTGTTCGTTCTTTCTCGGCTTTTTTCTCTACTTTTTGCCCATCGGCTGCATCTATGGCGACTCCGGGGAAGAAGTCGGCGTCTTTAGTTTTTTTACATTTGCTCATAATCGAAGTATTTTATACGATTATGAAACATGTTTGGACGGCTTATTGTTCGCTACCGAGGATGGGAAGCTTGTTCATCTCTTCGATATATCCGAGCAGGGCTTCGCGTCCACGTTTGTCTTCGGATGAGGTCTGGAATATAGGAGGGAGTTCTTCCCATGTCTCGAGCAACTTGGCACAATATTCTGCAACCTTTCGCTCGCCGGCTGTCTGAGATTGCTTGTCGAGCTTTGTGAAAACGATGCTGAAGGGTACTCCGTTTTCTCCGAGCCATTCCATAAATTCGAGATCAATCTTCTGCGGCTCATGCCGGCTATCGACGAGAACGAAGAGATTTGTCATCTGTTCGCGACCGAGAATGTAATTTTTGATTATGCCCTCGAGACGGTCGCGGTCGGATTTGCTTCGACGTGCATAACCGTAACCTGGCAGGTCGACAATATACCAACTGTCGTTGATAAGGAAATGGTTGATGAGCATGGTTTTTCCCGGGGTTGCAGATGTCATCGCCAATCCTTTCTTGCCGGTGAGCATATTAATGAGAGAAGATTTGCCGACATTGGAGCGTCCGATAAAAGCGTATTCGTGGCGCATTCCGGCCGGACATTTCTTATAGTCTGAGTTACTTATGATGAAGCGAGCTGTATTTACGATCATATTATAGAGAATATATTAATATACAAATTTAATCATTTTACTCCAGTGGCAGCATAGTCTGAGACATTCCGTACTTCGGCCGGAGTAAGCCGGCGGAAGAAAGGGAGCAAACCGAGCATCGGCCGTGGCATGTTGCCACCGACACCGACTGCGAGTCTTTTCTTGGCTCTGGAAAAAGCGACGTAGAGTACACGGGCGTAATCGGAAACATCGCCGAAGCCGGTTGATATGTCGAAGACGATGACATTGTCCATCTCGAGTCCTTTTGCTTTGTGGATTGTCATAACCGACAAGCGCTCGTCGATTATATCGGCAGCAAAAAGATCGGATTCGTTAAAAGCCAAAATATCGAAAAGATATTTACCGAGGACATCTGACAGAGTGGCATGGCTATCGTAACTGACAATATTACGGTCAAATAATGCGGAGACGTAATCGAGATGCCTGATACCACAGGTGTAGCCGTTGACAGACATGAAATCATCGGCAAGGCGTATAGCATCGGTCAAAGAGTTGTCTTGGCCTACAGGACGGGACAACATGGAGCGGCATCTGGAGTAAAAGTCACCGTAAGCAGAGGTTAGTTTTGCGGCGGCACGTCTGATTTTATCATCCCGGTGTATTTTTATTGCTCGAGGCAGGATATCGGCAGCTTTATCGGCAAGCACTGTAAGTAATGAAGCGGTAGCTGCGGCGTCGTCGGCCGCATTGTGGCTGTTGACTCCTTCGATGCCAAGGGCAGTGATGAGATCGGATAGCCTATGATTGTTTATCTTAGGAAACAATCGCCGGGCAAGAGCAAGGGTATCGAAATTTTCGGCTTCGACAGCGAGGAAGGGAGGCGGATCGAGCGAAGTGCGCCGACTGATGTCTGACCGCAATATGTCGATATCGAAAGCCACATTATGTCCGGCCGGCACGGCATCACCGACGAAACGGATAAAGGCAGCAAAAGCTTCTTCAGGACTTTTCTTATCAGCCGCATCATAGTCGAGCACAAGCGGATTGGGTATGCCACCAGCCAACTCACGAGGCAAGTGCCGGGCGGTATGGATAAAGACTTCGAAACGGTCGAGCACCACACCTCTACATAACTTGACCGCTGCAATCTGGACAATCTCGTCGGAATGCACGTCGAGACCGGTCGTCTCGGTGTCGAAAACTACTATTTCACGGCCGGAATCGAAAATATCGACAAGGCGCTCGACGTCAAACGGCTTGTCGAACCTAAGCAATTCGTCGCATCCGACAGCACTGTTGCGGAGAATGCGTACAAGATTACGCGCACCGGAAAGAGTGGATACGCAACGCATCTGATACAATAATCTGGCCCAGGGATTGCGCAACGACGGCCTGACAAGAGCGGCAAGATGGCACCATACAGTCTTGAACGGTATCTGATGGAACAAATCTTGCTTCGACACATGGAAATGGTCGAGGCTGAGAGATGTGAAGAGATCGGAAATCATGTCGGCCTCCTTGTTTGTACGCGCCAGTACGGCAATATTCTCTTCAGGATACAGAGACATCCACCGCCGACATATACCAGCAGTGACGAGCGGAAGGTCGGCTAAACCGGCAGAATATAGCGACAAATTACCTGCATCGGAGCAGGTATCGACGGCTTCGGGAAGAAAAGCAGGGTCGATGGACAGCCAGTCGCGAGCAAGGGTGTTGCACATTCCGACAAGATAACCTGGGGAGCGGTAGTTGCGCGTCAATCGTAAAATGTTGCCCCGGCATTGCTGCTTGAGCACCTCCAAAGCACGCCCACCAGCACCTATAAATCTGAAGATAGCTTGCTGCTCGTCGCCGAAATAGACGAGGGTTCGTCTGTGCCGGACAGTAACGGCATCGACTATCGCGAGTTGCAAGGGTGTCATATCCTGCACTTCGTCGACCTGCACCCAATTGTATCCTACCATAGAATAATCGGCCAAAGGTTGCTGCATCAATGCGGAATAGGCCATGAGGAGAATGTCGTCGAAATCAATCAGCCTATTGTTTTGCTTAAATTCAGCATACTGATCGAGAGCTTCGTAATCTTCGTCAGTAAAAGGGCTTTCGGGACGCCTTACGATCCAGTCGGGATGGTCGTTGTTGCGCTGGTACAAATAGGAGGCTTTTGATAAGAAATCTTTGATGCGACGCGGCGATGTGGATGCAAGCAAAGCCGACAGGTATTCAAACTGGTCTTCTTCGTCGAGCACGGTCGTATCTGCTCCGAGTATATTATTCTCGAAGAGGAAACGAAGGCAGAAACGGTGCATGTTCCCGACAAACAATCCCTGAGGTAGCCTCCCGAGGTATCTTTCGATGCGCTGTGTCATCTCACGCGCGGCACGGTTTGTAAAAGTGACGCATAGCATCCGGTCCATTCCACCGTCGCAACGGTTTGCTGCAAACGATACTCGCCTGGCCAGTATGTGGGTCTTGCCACAGCCCGGACCGGCAAGCACCAGAGCAGTGGTGTCGGCCAATTCTATTATTTTTTGCTGCTCAGCGTCGTCGCGGTGCATATCTTGCAGAGGTCTTATTCCTTGATGTACTTCACGATAGCATCTCTCCAGATAATATATCCGGGGGCAAGGAGATGGAGGCCATCGTTTGTCAACTCGGTCCTTAGATTGTCGTTACCGTCACTGAAAAGGGGGTATAGGTCGATCCATACGATACCCTTATCGGAGGCCATGCGTTTGAGCTTATCGTTGAGCATGACGATGGTGCGTTGTGTCCCTTCGAGTTTTTTCCAACGCTTGAACGACTCATTGAACGGCAAGCACGACTGAAGATATATGTCTGTTGATGGCGACTGGTCTTTTATTGTGTCGACAATCGACGCAACAATTCCTGCAATAGAGTCGGCGGTAATGCCGTGGCTTATATCGTTGATGCCAGCCATAAGGAATATTTTGGCCGGATGCCCTTTGACAACAGAACCTAAACGACGGTGTATATCGGAGGCTGTATCGCCTGATATGCCACGGTTTTTGATGCGGTTGTCGGCGAAGAGCTCGTGCCATTCGCAACCGTCGGTAAGAGAGTTGCCGAGGAAGACAATATCGGTTGAGTCGACTGGTAGAATATCAAATAGTCCTGAGCGCTGTCCGTTCAAGGCATTCTGAGCCTCCAAGGACAGGAGGCTAAATAATGAGAAGACTATCGAAATAAGAAGTGTACGCATCTATACTTAGAAATGTGTCTGATGTTCGCGGTAGGCATCGACAGCGTCTTTTACCGAACCGTGCATGAGAAGCTGTCTTTTGGCGTCGTCGTAAGATAGTCCCAGTTCCTCAACGATCATGCGAGTGCCCCGATCAACGAGTTTTGCGTTGGTAAGCTGCATGTTGACCATTTTGTTGCCTTTGACGCGGCCCATCTTTATCATTACAGATGTGGTGATCATGTTGCATATCATCTTCTGGCCGGTTCCGCTCTTCATTCGAGACGAACCGGTGACGTACTCGGGGCCAACAATCATCTCAATAGCGATATCGGCGACTTGAGATACCGGCGCGTCGGGATTAGAGGTGATAGCGGCGGTGAGTATACCGTGACGGCGAGCTTCTTCGATAGCACCGATGACATATGGTGTTGTACCCGATGCAGCGATGCCAATAAGGGTGTCTTTGGAGTTTATACCGAATTTTTCGAGGTCGTACCAGCCCTGAAGAGTGTTGTCTTCGGCATTTTCGACCGGATTGCGAAGAGCATTGTCGCCACCGGCTATTATACCTATCACCCACGACGGGTCCATGCCGAATGTAGGCGGTATCTCGGACGCATCGAGCACTCCGAGACGACCCGAGGTGCCTGCCCCGAGGTAAAAAATACGACCGCCACCCTTCATCCGCGGCACAATTTTTTCGACCAGCCGTTCTATTGCCGGAATGGCTTTTTCGACTGCCAACGCTACTTTTTTGTCTTCGTTATTGATGTCGCGGAGTATCTCTCCGACCGATTTTTTCTCGAGATCATTGTAAAGCGAGGATTGCTCGCTGATTTTTACAAAGGCCATAAAAACAAATATTAATTGCAACTATGGAATTTGACAAGGCCATCCATCGGGCTTTTAACGATTTTACCAAGCGAGCACCCCTCGGCAGCCGCAGCTTCGGCGAGGACACGGCGAAAGTGGTATGCTATCGAGCCGATGAAGTTGACCGGATATTCACGATAGCCTGCATAATTAGCGATGTTGCGTCTGAAGAAAGACCTGAAAGCTCCGAGTACTAGACTATGGACCTCGGGGACATCAATATTACGGCTCATAAACGGGGTGACAGATGCGAGGAAGCGGTTGGGCTGTGGCTCTCGGTATACCTTGCGTATAATTGAGTACATGTCGAGCTGATATTCGCTCAGGAAACGGGCACACAACTCGGATGGCATCTGCTTCTTGAGCACGTCACCGATGAAGAGTTTACCTAACACAGCCCCCGAGCCTTCGTCGCCGAGTATATAGCCGAGAGGCGATACATTGTCGACGACATCCTTGCCGTCGTAAAAACAGGAATTTGAACCGGTTCCGAGTATACATGCAATCCCTGGCTCGTTGCCGCACAAGGCCCTGGCTGCCGCCACAAGGTCGCTGTAGACCTCAACGGTAGAGACAGAAGGCAGCACCGCCTTTATCGCCCCGGCAACATTACCGCACACTTCGGGCGATATGCAACCGGCGCCGTAGAAATACACATGGGTCAAACGCTCGGAAAGCACTCCAAGATCAGGAAGCAACTCGGCTCTTATTCGGCTTTGTATTTCCTCCTCAGAGAGCATCACGGCGTTCATGCCGCAAGTGAATATCTGTTTTGCCACTTTAGTCTTGTCGAGTACACACCAATCGGTCTTGGTGCTTCCACAATCGGCTATAAGTATCATATCTTAATATAAATGTGTTTTTTGTAAAGTATATAAGCGATACTCCAGTTGAGGAGCACGAAAGAAATAGCGAATAACAGGGACGCCAAAGTGGCATCGCCACATAAAGGCATCATCACGGCTTGGTAAACTAAATTCTTTATAGAATATACCGCTCCGTGATATGGTATCTGCACAGCACCGATGATGATGCTCAGAACAGCTCCGATAGTGTACATGGCGAGAGGATTGACGCCGAAGGCCTCGAAGAAACGGCACCACGAGCGATACCCCATGACGTCGATAATCCACATCAGCAAGGCGAGGAAACTCGATGCAAGGCCGCATGTGACGAGCACGAAAGAGGGCGACCATATCTTTTTATTGACCGGCAGACCGAAGTCAAGCAGGAAGCCTGCAAATGTAAGAACTGTGCCTACGATAAAAAGCCTCAGTATGCGCTCACGGTCGTCGTTGGCACTAACGATAAGAGCTCCGCAAACGAAGCCGATGAGCATATGGGCAACCGAGGGCAAGGTGCTTAGTATTCCTTCGGGGTCGAAATGTAAGCGTATCCCTCCCACGGTATCGGAATACATGTGACTTTCGCCCAATATCTTACGGTCGACAACTGATATGATATTGCCATCGGAGAAATCGAAGCCGTTGCCGAGCAGAAGCATGACAGAATACACGACAAGCATGGCAGCGACAGTCCACGGCAAGGCTTTATGAGGTATCAGAATGGCCATTACGGCTCCTATCCCATAGCTCAAAGCAAGGCGAGGCATGACACCAAGTATACGGATGTGGTCGAAGTTGGCTACAGCATCGAGAAATGTCTTGTCGCTTAAAACACCACGCAGAAACAGACCAAACCAGGCTATGCCGAGGCCAATAGCAAATATAACGAGCGATCGACGCAATATCTTGGCAAAAGAACGCCACGATAAAGCGAAATCATATTTACGCAACGACAGGTAGGTCGATATCCCCATGATAAACATAAAGAAGGGGAAGACGAGGTCGGTAGGAGTGAGACCGTTCCACTCGGCATGACGGAGAGGAGCGTATATGTCGCCCCACGAACCGGGGTTGTTGACCAGTATCATGCCGGCGATGGTGATACCACGCAGAATGTCGAGCGACAGGAGGCGTTTGTTGTGTCGAGTGTTATTTTCCATATGCTATACCGGTGTTGTGCATTCGTCTACAAGGTAAACGATAGATTTGTATGGAACCCCTGAATTTGTTGTCAGACCAATCTCGCAGGTCCGGGAGTTGGAATATCCGGCAACGATACCGGCTGCCTCTATCTGCGGTTTCAACTTCCGCAGCCCCCATGCGTTGAGTTCGGGATGTGTAAAGCCTTTGTCACCAGCAAAGCCACAACATCCGACTTCTTCCGGAACAAGGACGTTGGACGAGCACATTTTTGCAAGTGCCACAATCTTGTCGCCAATACCCATACGTCGGCTCGAACAGGTGATGTGAATGGCCACGGGCGTATCGTGACGTTCGAATTTCAGATACAGCGCCATGAAATCGTGGATAAATTCGGCCGGTTCGTAGAGTTTCATGCTCTTGATATGCGTGCGCATACGATGCAGACAAGGGCTTTGGTCACACACAACAGGCCACCGCCCACCTTCAGAAGCGAGAGCGAGAGCTGCTTCGAGCTCTGCCACTTTAGTATCGGCAACGTCGGGCATTCCTTTGCTCTCCCATATCATGCCGCAACAAAGGTTTGACATATTGTCCGGAAATATTACTTCATAACCGGCTTTGCGGCATAAACGGACGAAAACATCGGCTAACGGTTCGACTTTTGCTCCCGGTTCGTCAGACGCGCCCATAGTACGGTTGATACATGAGGGGAAGTAAACAAGTTTGCGCTGCTGCGAGTCATGCTGCGAGGATGTCAGCTCCGAAGGGAAAAACGGTTTTGGCAAGGCCGGAGTCCAAAGCGGAAGACCACCTTTGTGAAGAGCTTTGCCTATGACCATCACTCCCTTTGCTCCGATTACTGTTCCTGCCGAATGGGCAACACCGAGAGCGAGTCTCAATCCTCCTTCTATGACAGGGAGGTTACCAGCGGTCCATTTACCGACCATTCGGCCCAACCCTCCGAGCTGACGCTGACGGATATGATGTATCATATCGGCAGTATTGATATGCATAGGGCATGATGTACTACACAATCCGTCGCCAGCACATGTATCTTTCCCGTAATATTTAAATTGCTTTTTTAGGAGACGCAGACGGCCTAAATCACCACCTTCCACTTCGAGACGCGAGATTTCGCGTTGGGCTACAATGCGTTGACGGGCTGAAAGGGTCAGACCGCAACTTACACAGTTTACCTCACAAAATCCACACTCTATGCATCGGTCGACTGATGGATCGGTGAGTGGCAATGGCTTCAGGTTACGGACAAAACACTCGGGGTCGTCGTTAAAAATAACACCGGGATTGAGCAGTCCATCCGGATCAAATGCTTTTTTAAGTCTGCGCATCAGCGCCCACGCCTTCGGTCCCCACTCCGCTTCAACAAAGGGGGCCATATTGCGCCCTGTTCCGTGTTCGGCCTTGAGTGAACCGTTGAAACGACCGACAACAAGCTTCTCCATACCAGTCATCAAGCTCCGGTACTTGTCGATATCTTCTTCGGTATCGAATTTTTGTGCAATCACAAAGTGGTAATTACCTTCGAGCGCATGACCATATATACAGGCATCGTCGTAACCACAATCCTCAATAAGTTTTGCCAAGGCAACTGTCGCTTCCGGCAAGTTATCGATATGGAATGCGACATCTTCAATCAGGGCTGTGGTGCCAAGCGGTCTTGTACCTCCGACGGCAGGAAAAACGCCTGAGCGCATTCGCCACCAGCCTGCAACCTCAGCGTCGTCGGTAGAAAAACGAGCAGGTTTGAAAAGGTCAAAGCGAGCGAGCACAGACATAGTCCGGTCAATCTGTTGCTTAAGTTTGTCTGGTGCATCTGCTTCTGTCTGAATCAATAATGCAGTCAGCCCCTCTCCGGTAAAGTCTCCGACAGATGCGAGTGATTTGCGATCGAGTAACTCACAAGCTTGTACAGGGGCCTCCTTGCGCATGGCAACAACGGCTCTGCAAGCCTCTGCCATATCTGAAAAGTAGACCATAGCAGATGCCGTACAAGGCATTTTCGGGGCTGTGCTAACTGTTACCTCACTGATGAAAGCAAGTGTGCCCTCACTACCGACCATACAATGAGCTATGATATCGAACGGATCGTCGAATAGTATAAAGGGACGTATATTGAGACCGGTAACATTTTTAATCTCATATTTGCGACGGACAAGTTCAGACAACTCGGGGTCGTCGCATATGGCCTGACGTATAAACTCGATTTCGTCGAGAAGCGCCTTATGGCTTTTCTCGAAAGATTTTTTAGACTCTTTATCGGCAGTATCGAGTATTGTTCCATCGGCAAGGACAATACGTATAGAGAGAAGTATGCTGTCACTGTTTGCATGAGTACCGCACTTCATGCCCGATGCGTTATTGGCTACTATACCTCCGACCATAGCAGAGTTTTTAGAAGCCGGATCGGGAGTGAACACCCGGCCGTAAGGCTTAAGAATTTCAGCCACACGAGAGCCGACAATACCCGGTTGTAAAGCTATGGCTGTCGCTTGGTTATCGAGTATACGGAAACCTTCCCATTCCTTACCGACGACCACAAGAATAGAATCAGACAAGGCTTGACCGGATAGGCTTGTCCCTGCGGCACGGAATGTGACAGGAAGATGCATCTCCGAGGCCACCGACAAAATCATGATGACTTCCTCTTCGTTGACCGGCCGTATTACCACCTTAGGCAACATTCTGTAAAAACCGGCATCCGTACCCCAGCAAAGACGACGGAGATCGTCGGTATATATCCTGTTGCCCGATATGTTACGGCTTATCGAACGGACAAAGTCTTTATATTTCCTGTCTGTAGTTTCCATATAATCACCGACATTAAATTGCCTGAAAGTTCCAAATCAGCGGTATAAATAATATTTGGCCGATTTACGACGGAAACTATCGTTATCTTTATTCCAATAATCCTCGATATCGGCAACCTTATACCGCTTTGAGAACAGACGACGAATGTTTTTACTGCCAACAACTTTGTCGAACATATTCTTACGCTCAGGCGTAGCCTTGTCGAACAAACGGCCTTCGCGAGGATAATCGGCAGCAAGCTGATCCATTATATAGAACTGAATCAACGACAGCGGAGCCTTATCGACATCGGTCACATACAGCTCCACTCCTGCAAGATTTTCACCTTTACCGGTAGAATAGAACGGTTTGATGTGAATCGGACGGAAGCGTACGCCCGGGATATTCCTGGCATTTAATTTAGCAGAAAGGTCTTCAGCATCAATCCATGAGGCACAGAAAAGTTTGAATGGCTCGGTATACCCCACCCCTATTGATATCTGATAAAGTTCGCCAAGGATACCGGATGCCGGATAATAAAGGCATGTCTCTGGTACGGGCATATGTGGCGACGGCAACACCCAAGGCATACCTGTAGCCCTGAAGTCCATATCGCGCGTATAACCTTCCATAGGAATGACCTCGAGGTCCAAAGTCTTTCCTTTACCCACAAGCCCTTCGCCAACGAGGTAAGTTGCAAGTTCTCCAGGAGTAAGACCGTAGAGATAGGGAATCGGGAATTGACTGACGAACGAAATACACGAATCTTCCACCAGATTGCCTTCGACTTTATTTCCACTTATTGGGTTAGGACGATCAAGTACCATGAATTTTTTACCTTGCTCAGCACAGGCTTCCATTGCCTTACCCATTGTAGAGATGAATGTGAAAGAGCGGCATCCGTTGTCCTGGATATCGTAGATCAACACATCCACGTCCCTGAGCATTGCCGGAGTCGGTTTACGTGTCTTACCATAAATAGAGTGAACCGGAACTCCAGTAGCTTTATCGACCGATGCGGCCACTTTATCTCCAGCATGGACGTCGCCACGCACACCGTGTTCGGGCGAGAAAAGCGCAACGAGCTTAACGCCCGGAGCTGCCGCGAGGATATCGATTGTTGACACGAGATTATTATCGGCCCCTGTAGGGTTTGTTATCAAACCTACACGCTTGCCTTGCAATTGTTCGAAACCATTGTCGCGCAACACTTCCACCCCGGGTTTAACCTGCGAAGATGCGGCAAGTGCACAGACAGCAAATATGACACTTACTATTTTTTTCATTTTTTACGTCCAAAATTTGGGTCGATTTTAAGAAAAGCGCAAACACCTATTGTAGCCGCGCAACAGATCATTGTCCAGATAAAGAAATGGCGATAACCGATTGTCTCCTGCAACCAACCGGCAGCCATACCAGGCAACATCATGCCCAAGGCCATAAAACCGGTACATATGGCGTAATGGGCAGTTTTGTGTTTACCTTCGGAGAAGTAAATCAGATATAACATATAAGCCGTGAAACCAAAACCATACCCGAATTGCTCAATAAACACACATATATTCACAGTCAGCAACGACGGATCGGTTGCATAGCTGAGATACACAAATGTGAGGCAAGTAAGCGACATTGACCACGCCATAGGCCAAAGCCAACGTTTCAAACCGCCTTTAGCAGCCGCTATACCACCGATGATGCCACCGAGAGTCAAACCGATGATACCGACTGTACCGTAGACAATACCAACTTGACCTGTAGTCAAACCCATGCCACCCTTATCGACCGGATCGAGAAGAAATGGATTTATCAGCTTGACAAGCTGCGCTTCGGGTAAGCGGTAAAGGAGCATGAAAGCAACCGCCACCCAAACCTGGGGTTTCTGGAAGAACGAACGGAATGTTTCGAAAAAATCGCGCAATATGGCAGATGGACTTGAGCCGGATCCTTCTGCACCATCGCCAGAAGGTCGCGGCAAGGCCCAACTGTGATAGAATGCAACAAGGAAAAAGAAAGCAGACAAGACGGCGAAGACAATCATCCAAGCAAAAGGAATGTTGCCAGACGCTCCTTCAAAACGTGCTGTAGCCGGAGCCGTGAGTTTATTGTCTATTTCAAAACAAAGCCATGCCGTTTTATCCCAATTGGTGTCATTGAAGACAAAACGAGTAGAGAGAGAAGCTTGCTCAAGTTTTATACTCTGGTCTCCACTCTTGTGGGTGACATTGAGCACTATATCCTCCCCTACCGGAGGTCGCTTGTTGAGACGAACGCCAACGATTGCAATATTATTATGTTTCAAAGTGTAAGGTTCGCGATCTTCCCCAAATGTCGCTCTGACCCATTCGGTGAAAGCGCCTGGCGCATCAATTACAGTCGAGGGCAAGACTCCCTGCGAACGAACTTCAGTGGCAACAAAACCATTATGTTCGTTCATCGACTTCACTGAATCGCGTACCATCGCAGCATATTGCCCGAAAGAAATGACTTCTCCATCTTTATCCACCTTATCCGGTGCGGTTGTGGCAACAGTACCTGGAACGACAGATATGAACTGAAGTTCACCATCAAGGTCGGGCACGACATCGTCGGTCCATTGCAGATCACAAGGACGCCACTCTGCCGACGGATCTGCATCGACAGTTATCCGTAATGGAGCAAGACCGGTATTGGTTTCTATCAAACCAGCAACAATCACAAGCAAGCCTTGGCCAGCAACGGTGGCGACACGATAGAAAGTAGACCGGATGCCGACGTAAAGCGACTGCTCATGTTCTGTGAGGGCAAGCATATAGAAACCGTCGGCAGCAATATCGTGGGTCGCGGAAGTAAATCCGACCAACCAAAATATAGCTAATGTAAGCTGAAAAAAGAACGGAGCCGGAATAGCAAATGCAATACCGGCGAGCGCAAACGCTATGATCCACTGCATGGAAAGCGTCCACCAACGTTTGGTCTTGATAATGTCGACAAACGGACTCCAGAAGGGCTTTATAACCCACGGAAGATATAGCCAACCTGTATACAAGGCTATATCGGTATTCGATATACCAAGGCGTTTATACATTATGACCGATATCGTCATCACGGCCACATATGGCAGGCCCTGGGCAAAATACAAGGTTGGAATCCAAGCCCACGGGCTACGGCCGGTTGCTTGTCGGTGCTTACTCATAACTTATGCGTTTCTGTTAAAAAAGCTTTTATGGGCGATAGAGGCTCTGCCCTATGTTTTAAAGAACACAAAGATAACAAAATTCTCGCAGATTATCGCTAAATTTGCCATAAAAACGAAAACAGAGATGAAATTAGTATCATGGAATGTAAATGGCCTCAGGGCTATCGTCGGCAAAGGGTTTGAAGACATCTTCAAATCGTTTGACGCAGACTTTTTTTGCCTTCAGGAAATAAAGCTTCAGGCAGGACAGCTCGACCTCAACCTCGAAGGTTACGAATCATATTACAACTATGCCGACCGCAAAGGATACTCAGGTACCGCTATCTTCACCCGTATCCATCCGAAATCGGTGCAAACCGGTATCGGAATCGACCGACACGACCATGAAGGTCGTGTGATAACATTGGAGTACGACAACTATTATATGGTGACTGTCTACACCCCCAATTCGCAGAGTGAACTCGCAAGGCTTGACTACCGTGTGGATTGGGAAGAGTCATTCCGCAACTTCCTTACAAATCTATCGGCCCAGAAACCAGTAATTGTATGCGGTGACATGAATGTGGCACATAATGAAATAGACCTCGCCAATCCTAAAGCCAACCGCATGAACCCAGGCTTTAGCGACAGCGAACGCCAGTGCTTCGGGCAATTACTTGAATCGGGTTTCGTAGATACTTTCCGCGAACTTTATCCAGACAAGACAGAAGCCTACAGTTGGTGGAGCTACCGTGGTCGGGCACGCGAAAAAAACGTTGGTTGGCGTATTGATTACTTCCTTGTTTCAGGTGCCCTAAGAGATAAAATAAGCAGAGCAGAAATACACGCGGATATTACAGGTAGCGACCACTGCCCCGTATCGCTCGAACTATCAATTTAGTACACCAGAACAAGGACATAACAAAGCAAAGTTTTCCAAAAATTTTTATACAGCCCTTATTTTCAAATATATAACAAATAAGAAAGGCTAAAAAGTTTTCCAAATGCGAAATTTTAAATAAAAATTTCGCATTTAAATTTTGCCAATTCGTATAATTACCGTAGCTTTGCAGAGTCGAACAATCAATAAAACTTCAACCTTCAATGATACAGACAGTAGTCAAGCGCGATGGCCGCATCGTAGGCTATAACGAAGAAAAAATAAAAGCAGCAATCCGTAAAGCCATGCTCACTACCGAACTTGGCGAAGATGAACCGCTGATACAAAAAATCTCCGACCGGATAGGCGCACACGGCTCTGAGCGTATGACCGTAGAAGAGATACAGGACATGGTGGAACTTGAGCTCATGAACAGCCCCAGAAAAGAGGTTGCCAAACGCTACATCGCCTACCGCGACCAACGTAGCATCGCGCGCAAGGCCAAAACGCGTGACATGTTCCACGAAATCATTGAAGCCAAAAGTAATGATATAACACGCGAGAATGCAAATATGAATACCGACTCTCCAGCCGGTATGATGATGAAGTTTGCCAGCGAGACCACTAAGCCTTTTGTCGATGACTATCTGCTAACCCCTGAAGCTCGCGAGGCTGTGAGGCATAATTATCTGCACATACACGACAAGGACTATTACCCGACAAAAAGTCTCACATGCGTGCAACATCCTCTCGACCACATACTCGAACGTGGGTTCGTAGCAGGACACGGCGAGTCGCGCCCAGCCAAACGTATCGAAACAGCGAGTATCATCGCCTGCATATCGCTTGAAACAGCTCAAAACGAGATGCATGGAGGACAGGCAATTCCTGCATTTGACTTCTATCTCGCGCCTTTTGTACGCTATTCATATATAGAAGAGATTGAAAATCTCGAAAAATTTACAGGACAAGACTTACAGCGCCTCAAAGGCCAAGCGTTCGACGATTATATCAAACGCCCTCTCGAGGGGCTCGAAGGCGACGAGCGTCTGACTCAACATGCGATGAATAATACTGTAAGCCGTGTACACCAAGCAATGGAGGCATTCATCCACAATATGAACACCATCCACAGCAGGGGTGGTAATCAAGTAGTATTCAGCTCAATAAACTACGGCACAGATACATCGGCCGAGGGACGCTGCATAATACGAGAATTGCTCAATTCCACCTACGAGGGAGTCGGCAACGGGGCTACGGCAATCTTTCCAATACAAATATGGAAAAAGAAACGAGGAGTAAGCTATCTGCCAGAAGACCGTAACTACGATCTATATAAACTCGCTTGTAAAGTGACTGCCCGACGCTTTTTCCCAAACTTCGTCAATCTCGACGCGACATATAACCAGCATGAGAAATGGCGAGCCGACGACCCTAAGCGCTATCTCTACGAAGTGGCCACGATGGGATGTCGGACACGCGTATTCGAAAACCGCTTTGGAGAAAAAACTTCGGTAGGACGTGGAAACCTTTCGTTCTCTACTATTAATTTGCCACGACTCGGAATAGAATGCATGGCAATTCAAGACCGACAGGAGCGCATCGACACTTTCTTCAACAAGCTTGATGACATACTCGAACTTACAGCCCGTCAACTCAACGACCGCTTCAACTTCCAGAAGACAGCATTGGCAAAGCAATTCCCTTTGCTTATGTCGAAACTATGGACTGGAGGCGAAAATCTCAATCCAACCGACACCATAGAACCGGTGATAAACCAAGGCACACTCGGAATCGGCTTCATAGGCCTTGCCGAATGCCTCATCGCGTTAACCGGCAAACACCACGGAGAAAGTGAAGAAGCCCAAGCTCTCGGCCTTAAAATCGTGAGTCACATGCGCAGCCGTATCAACGACTTCTGCGAACAGTACAAGCACAACTATTCAGTACTCGCAACTCCTGCCGAGGGTCTGTCGGGCAAATTCACTGCCAAAGACCGCAAATCATTCGGTATCATTCCAGGAATAACCGATAAAATCTACTACACCAATTCCAACCACGTGCCGGTGTATTATCATTGTTCACCACGCCACAAGGCAGAAATCGAAGCTCCCTATCATGCCCTTACCGGAGGCGGACACATATTCTATGTTGAAATAGACGGAGATGCAACTCACAATCCCGAAGCCATATCGGCAATAGTAGACCTTATGGACAAACACAACATCGGATATTGCTCAGTCAACCATAACCGCAACCGCTGCATGGAGTGTGGCTATGAGGATGCATCAGCAGACCTTGAGACATGCCCAGTCTGTGGCAGTAAAGCAATCGACCGCCTGCAACGCATCACCGGATACCTTGTAGGCACGACAGACCGATGGAACAATGCCAAACTTGCCGAACTCAACGACCGTGTCGTACATAAATAATACCCTACGCGTCGTCGACATTGTGGAAGGTACCAGTGTCGACGGCCCGGGGCTACGCACATCAATATACTTTGCCGGGTGTGCACACCATTGCCCCGGATGCCATAATCCGTCGACATGGCCCTTTGATGCCGGCCATGACATGACGACGGACGAGATACTTGAGATAGTAAACTACAACGATTTTGACGTCACTTTTTCAGGTGGCGACCCTATGTATCAAGCCGAAGCACTGCTACCTCTCGCCAAACAACTCAAAGCATCCGGCCGATCGATATGGTGCTACACTGGCTTCACTTATTCTCAAGTTGAGAAGTCGGACACTATGCGCGAGCTACTCGACTACATCGATGTCCTGGTTGATGGCCCTTATGACGCAGCCCAACACCGTCACGGTCTACTATTTCGTGGCAGCGAGAACCAACGTCTTGTAGACGTCAATGCGACCAGAACAAATGGCATCGTAACGGAATGGAAAAGAGAATAATACAAATTCATCGTAAGATTTTTTTGAAGGAAGAGTAAAAAAACAACAAAAAAATTTGCATGGTTCGTAAAAAGTACCTAACTTTGCACCGCAATTGAGAAACAAACCAATGCAAATGACTCCGTAGCTCAGTTGGTAGAGCAACTGACTCTTAATCAGTGGGTCGAGAGTTCGAGCCTCTCCGGGGTCACCAATTTTAAACTCAACTACTTGGTTTATAAGTAGTTGAGTTTTTCGTTATAGGTGTTTTGTCCACAAATTGTCCACCAAACTGAATCTTACACCTCACCGACATTAAAATTTTATGTTTTTGAATGTCGTTTGTCTGTGCTGAATGTCGGCGACATTCAATCGCGCGAACAAGTGAACGCTATTGGATGTTTTAAGAATCGTGAGTTAATGTTGACTCCCGTTAATTTTTACATAGCCAATGAGCGCCGACACAACCCCACCACCCCCACGACACAAAGAGCTACTCGACGAGTGGATTTCAAATAACTATGAAGAATACTGTGACTTCACTGAGATGATGCACTCGGTCGATGGCATCGGATTTGAGCGAGTATTTAATTTTGCGAGCAAACTCGCCCCCGGCTTCAAGAAGGCCGTAATATTGCGTATGAAAGATGACCGAGCAACCGACTTCAAGAATCTGGAAGAAATGCTGCATGAGGCTAAGATCGGCAACAAACTACTTGCCGGTTTTGAGAACCCTCTGCCCGATTCCATGATTACACCGATGCTTGCGTGGCTTTTTCGCGGGCGCAGTTTCGAGTGCATGGTCGAACTTGGCGAGGAACTCATCAGAAGTGGAAAGATGAGCTTTCTGCGCCGTATGGCTGCCAAACTTCTAATCAAAGGTATCATCAACACCAGTATCTCTATTGATGCCCGTACCGAAGATGATTGGCGACAGTTCTGTGAAGAACAAGATGATTTGGGCGTAGTCCCCACTGTGACACTTAAAATCGTAAGCAAATTCAAATCCGCGTCAACGGCTGATGAAACTGAAAATGCCGAGACCGCCGAAAAGAAAAAGCCTAAAACGAGGTCTGCCGAGCGAAAACCGCTTAAAGAACTTCTGACAGAAGATTATTTGCTGGAACTAATTGAAGAACGTGTCACTGTCAAGAAAAGAGCCAAAGATATAGCTATGCTTTATATCGCGCTTGACAAGGCTCACGTATTGCACAGCTGCACCATTGTTGAATTCCATTCCGCCCTTGATGAAGCCTTCGGCGAAAAGGCCGGTTATAAGAAAATCCATGTGCGTGGAGTGCAGGATGCCCACAGAACCTTTATGTCAAGGGTACAAAACAGACTGGTAATAGATTTCCCGGAGAACAAAGCGGAGTTGGCCGACATAAGAGATTTCCTCGATCTTCCGGCATACGCAGCAGTATAAAGACACCCGTTTTTCATCATCTGCCAAAAGCCATCTGACAAATGCTCTCAGGTGGCTTTTGGCATTTTTTGCCCTATGGCAGTACCTATTTTGTCAGGTTGTCAGTCGTGAGGCAGCCTCATATAAATTCGTTATTCTTCGTTTTCTTCGTTTACGAACTGAAACGAATTTAATCGCCTGTCAATCAGTGTTATACATTTGCAACAGCACGAATTTTGTGCTTTCTTTGCACAGCTATTCCAAGTGGAACAGCCGACGGTTACGGGTAAAGTTGCCTCTCGTCACCGGGTATAACAATGGCGACATATAGGAGATTCTGAATGACAGATATTCTTAGCATTTTACAAACCGGAGCCAATGTCTCTCTGACAGTAACTCCACAAGACCTGTTCGATTTCGCCAAGAATGTAATCGAACTGACGAAAGAGCAGATGTTGCCCATAATGGTGACGGCTGCTCAGACCACTCTACTCTCACGCAAAGAGGTCATGGAAAAACTCGGTGTGTGCGAGGTCACTCTCTACAACTGGCGCAAAAGCGGATACCTTGAGGCGGTAAAGGTTGGGCGTAAAGTTTTCTACCGTCAGGAAGATGTATTGAAAACACTGGAACTGCATGGAGACAAGAACGGAAAATAATGGAATAGACCCCATGCTCGTACTCGGCAAAGCCGTCGATATGAGTGTAAGTATCCGGGGCGGGGATTTTCCTCTGGGCGCGTTGCCGTTGAAGATTCAGATAATCGTAAAGGAGGCACACGACTGTTACGGCTATCCGGTGGATTATCTTGCCGGAGCTATGCTCGTGGCAGTCGGACTTGGCATCGGCAACACCCATTTCGCACGGCTCAAAGGAAAATGGGATGAGAGTGCCATACTTTTTATGGCTCTTGTCGGAAGACCGGGAGCCTGCAAGTCGCATCCGCTGAATTTCGCCATCAGACCGTTCGCCGAGCTGGACGGAATGGCAACACGCGCCTATATTAAGGCGTGTGAGGAATATGAGCGTCAGCGCGAGTTGCCTATAAAAGAACGCTCAGAGCCTCACCCTGTCGCCCCTGTCTGCAAACGGTTCCTGATTTCAGATGCGACACCCGAAGCGATGTTGCTTATCCACTCGCAGAATCTGCGTGGCATCTGTATGTGGAATGATGAACTTGCAGGCTGGTTCAAGAACTTCAACCGATACAACAAAGGTTCGGATGAAGAATACTGGCTAAAGCTGTTTAACGCAAATCCTTCCTTCTCTGATCGCAAGGGAGTAAAGAACTCGGTCTATATCAGCCGTCCTTTCATCTCGGTGGTGGGAACAATCCAGAACGGTATTCTCAACGAGCTTGCGCAAGGGAGCCGCACATCCAACGGTTTTATCGACCGCTTGCTGTTTGTCATACCCCATAATCAGGACAAACAGCCGTGGAGCGATAAAGAGCCGACTTTCGACATAGAAGAGGCATGGGCGCAGATTATAGAAAGGCTCGTCGCTATCTCATACGAAACGGATACAGACGGAAATATCATAGCTAACATCCTACCCTTTGCGCCGGATGCGAAAGCGAGACTTTACGAATGGCAGCGTCGGAACACCGAGGAATGTAACCGGGAGGAGTGTGATGCCCTTAAAGGAGTTTATAACAAATTCGATTTCCATGCCATACGGTTCTGTCTGATATTGCAGATGGCGAGATGGGCCTGCGGCGAAGCCGACAGAGAGGAAATAGACCTTGTATCGGTAGAGAACGCCATATCGCTCGTGGACTACTTCAAGGCGACAGCCACAAGGGTGCAGGGAATTATCCGCGATCTGTCGCTTTCGGAAGTGCAAAGGGCAGTAATCACGGCTCTGCCGGATGAGTTCACAACAGAGCAGGGAGTGGAGATTGCATCAGCCAACTCCATGCCGGAGCGCACATTCAAGGATTTTATTCGGAGATTTATCGGAATTCACTTTCAGAAAGTCCGTCATGGCGTTTATTCCAAACTTTGACCCTAACCCCGCATTTTCTGCACTTTCTGCATTTTCTCCCCGCCAAAATGCGGATAATGCGTAAAATGCGACCCTAATCTCGGAGAATCTATGAACGCACACCGATTCATGCTCCAGCCTTATAAGGGCGTGGCGACACGGCACACTTGCCCCGCCTGCCACAAGAAACGCTGTTTTAGCCGCTACATCGACACCGAGAAACAAATCTTGTTTCCTGATGATGTAGGAAGATGCGACCATGAGCAGAGTTGCGGCTATCATCTTACGCCAAAGGAATACTTTGAGCGCAATCCGCAATCAAAGCCAAAGCACTGCGATTTTGCCACTCCGTCAGCATGGCGAGCCAAGCCGACCGAGCTGCGAAAGCCGACATCCTTAATCGCGGCAGAGACTGTTTCACAGACTCTGCACGGTTATGAGAAGAACAATCTCTTTCTTTTCCTCCGCTCTAAGTTCGGAGCAGAGGACGCTCTCAGGCTGATGAAAGATTACCGCGTCGGCACCTCTAAGCACTGGCCGGGCTCATGCGTATTCTGGCAGACTGACATCAAATGCTGTGTCCGCACAGGTAAGGTCATGCTCTACGATGCAGAAACGGGTAAGCGCGTAAAGGAGCCGTTCAATCATGTTACATGGGTTCACTCGTTGTTGCGATTGCCGGATTTCAATTTGCGTCAATGCTTTTTCGGAGAACACCTTTTGCCGAAGAACAGGGGCAAACCGGTCGCCATTGTCGAAAGCGAAAAGACCGCGCTTGTGGCAGCTTACTATCTGCCCGAATATGTGTGGCTCGCTTCCGGCGGAAAAAACGGATGCTTCAATACTGATGCACTCCGTGTTCTCAAAGGCCATCAGGTTATCCTGTATCCCGACATCGGCGCGGCCGACCAGTGGCGGCAGAAACTGAGTTTGCTCCGCAATCTCGGTATCGAGGCAAGTATCTTCAACTACCTTGAAGAAGTTGCCACTGACAACGAGCGAACAGCAGGACTTGACATAGCAGACTATCTCCTGCAAATCGAGCCGGACCAAGCTGTCCTGCAATCTATGATACGCCGTAATCCGATGTTGCAGAAACTCATTGATGACCTGCAACTCACTCTTGTGTCAGTTGAACGGTACAACCCGGATACTGATACTATTCACAAACCCTCATAAACAGAAAAACAATGACTGCGAAGAAATCTCCGTCAACACTCGCATCCAAGTCAACCGAGTTGACCGATGCACACGAATCCAAAGTATCAACCATCAAACCACAAATTATTATGCAACG
>DKVO01000003.1:34047-57930 GCA_002491245.1 Porphyromonadaceae bacterium UBA7176 | reverse complement strand
CTAACCGACTGAGCTATTGAAGCGAATAATGCTGCCCCTCCGGGCTTTGCGGTTGCAAAGTTAATGCAAATTTTTATAACCACAAAATATTTCGGGCAAAAAATAGCGGTAATTTTCAGTTTTGTTTAAAAAGCGCGGAAAACACGGGTGAAACGGGTGCTATCTTTGCAAACAAAAAAACGAAAGTGCGCTACTTCACAGCAACGCACCTCCCTCATAACCAAAATTCAAGTATATTGTGAGTCTAACAAAACGTTATCAACGTATTTCGAAGATATAACTTCGCGGTGCAAAGTTATAGTATATTATCGAAACATTCACTTAAAAATAGTTTAATATATATTAATAAAAACTAATTCAATATATCAAACACACTCAAACATACATGAAATACAGAAGTTTATGCAGCTCGAACCAAAGAAAGTCGAGGCCCTATATAAATCATATGCAGACTCTTAGAGGGTGCTAAATTTACACTATTTAACGACAAATACGACTAAAAGACCAATAAGTTGTGCAAAACAGCAACTTTTAGATTTATAAAATTTTGTAACTTTGCAGGCGTAAAAATATGTTTAAAAACATAATTTTAAAACCATAAACAGACAACGAGAAATAAAAAAGAATATGAAGAAACAAGCGTTAACCCTCATAATCGCCGCGACTCTCGGCGGAATTATGAGCTCATGCGGTAACAAAGGCCAGGCGCCCCAGCAGACATCAGCCCCCGAAATCGCCGTACTCACTGTAGAACCGTCGTCGGCAGCATACCAGAACAGTTACCCGGCCACTATCAAAGGTAAAACCGATATCGATATCCGCCCACAGATATCAGGCTTCATCACCAAGGTACATGTTGACGAAGGACAGCGCGTACACCGCGGCCAAACGCTCTTCACTATCGACCAGGTGCAATATCAGGCAGCAGTAGACCAGGCCCAGGCCAATGTCAACTCAGCCAAGAGCGCTGTGAGCACAGCTCAAATCACCGAAGAAAACAAGCGCAAGCTTCTTGAGAAAAACATCATAAGCGAAACCGAATGGCAAATGGCAGCCAACCAGCTCGCCCAGGCCAAGGCAAGCCTTGCCCAGGCAGAGGCAGCACTCATCAATGCCCGTAAGAACCTGGCCTACACTATCGTGACAGCGCCGAGTGACGGTGTGGTAGGTACTATCCCCAACCGCGAGGGATCACTTGCCTCGCCATCGAGCGCCCTTACGACGATCAGCGACAACTCTGAGGTATATGCTTACTTCTCGCTGTCGGAGAAAGACCTCCTCGGCCTTACCGAAGGTGGCAAGTCGAGTGTAGACGCCGGCGTCAAGTCCATGCCCAAGGTTAAATTAGAGCTTGCCGACGGCACGATCTATCCGCTCGAGGGAACTGTCGCCACCGTATCGGGTGTTATCGACAACTCGACCGGTGCAGCATCGTCGCGTGCGCTGTTCGACAACCCCAACGGAATGCTCCGGAGCGGCAACACGGGTCAGATTATCATTCCGCGCAACAGCGAGAATGTGCTTGTGATCCCCCAGAAAGCCACATACGAAATTCAGGACCTCCGCTACGTGTACACGCTCAATGACAGCAACATCACTGTTCCGACACAGATTACCGTGCAGCCCTACAACGATGGAAAGACTTACGTTGTGACCTCGGGACTTAAGCCCGGCGACCGTATCGTGACCGAGGGCGTGGGTACAGCCGTACGCGCCAACATGCCAATCACTCCCAAGAAATAAATTTTACCGGCTGCAATATAGAGCTTACAAAGACTTAAAAAAGCTCTCCACTTATTTATAGAAAACATCAGATATGAAACTCGATAGATTTATCAACCGCCCGGTGCTGTCGACGGTAATTTCGATTTTTATCGTCCTGCTGGGTCTGATCGGCCTGACAAGCCTGCCGATCACCCAGTATCCCGACATCGCTCCACCTACCATATCGGTGACGACGACCTACAACGGTGCCAACGCGGCAGCGGTGCTCAACTCGGTGATCGCGCCACTTGAGGAGTCGATCAACGGTGCTGAAGGCATGACATACATGGAGTCGACCGCAACGAACACCGGTTCGGCAACAATCAACGTATATTTTGAACAGGGTTTTGACCCCAACATGGCCGCCGTCGACGTTCAGAACCGTGTGTCGGCAGCCGCCAACCTCCTTCCGTCCGAGGTCAACCAGGTTGGTGTACAGACCAAAAAGCGCCAGACGTCGATGCTTATGGGTGTGGCTATCGTGGACACAACCGCCACAGCCGAATACTCAGCCGAGTTCCTCGACAACTACATGAAGATCAATGTGGTGCCGGAACTGCAGCGTGTACAGGGTGTGGGTGACGTGATGTCGTTCGGCGCCGACTATTCGATGCGAATATGGCTCAAGCCCGAGGTTATGGCGCAGTACCACCTGATGCCGTCCGATGTGTCGGCCGCACTTGCCGAGCAGAACGTGGAGGCCGCTCCCGGTGCATTCGGCGAGCAAGGCAACCAGTCGTTCCAGTACATCATGCGCTACCGTGGCCGCTTGTCAAAGCCGGAAGAGTTCGGCAACATCGTGGTCCGCACCGGAGCTAACGGCGAAGTGCTCTATCTTAAAGATGTAGCAGATATCGAACTTGGCCGAGTGACCTACGGCTTCGCCAACAAATACAATGGCAAGACAGCCTCGATGGCAATCGTATTCCAGACTCCTGGCTCGAACGCAACGGAGATCATCAACGACTGTATCGCACTTGTCGACCGCCTGAAGAACGACCTGCCCCAAGGCTGCGCGTTTGAAATCCCGATGAACAACAACGACTTCCTCTATGCGTCGATCAACACAGTGGTCCACACACTTATCGAGGCCTTTATCCTGGTGTTCTTCGTGGTTTACGTCTTCCTTCAGGACATGCGGTCTACGCTAATCCCGGCCATCGCCATTCCTGTGGCCCTTATTGGTACGTTCTTCGTTCTCAACCTCATCGGTTTCTCAATCAACCTCATCACTCTGTCGGCCCTTGTGCTTGCGATCGCGATTGTGGTCGATGACGCCATCGTGGTGGTGGAGGCGGTCCATGCCAAACTTGACCAGGGCTATGCCTCGGCACGCCGAGCCTCAATCGACGCCATGAGCGAAATCGCCGGAGCACTTATATCGATCACTCTTGTGATGATGCTTGTGTTCATTCCGGTATCGTTCATGCCCGGTACCGCCGGTGTGTTCTACCGTCAGTTCGGTCTGACGATGGCTATCGCCATCGGTTTCTCGGCCGTGAACGCCTTGACACTTTCGCCGGCCTTGTGTGCCCTCTTCCTCAAACCCAAGCATGTGGAAGGTCAGCCCGACCCGAGCCTTGGCCAGCGCATGGGCGATGCTTACCGTGCGGCAGGAAAGGCAGTAGCAGGCCGCTACAAACGCACGTTCGCCCTTGATATCCATCCTCTTATCACGTTTATCCTCCTTGTGGCCACGATTACGTTCATGGTGCTGGGATGGTACAGCTTCAGCAACATAGCACTTAGCTGCGTGGCCTGGGCTGTGGCAATCGTGGCTGTCCTCGGCCTCTTCGGCAAACGTTTCCACCGTTCTTTCGAGAAAAACTTCGACAAGCTCCTGAGCTGGTATAAGAAAACTGTGACCTGGTTCTCGAGCCACAAGATCACATCATCGGTTGCAGTTGCCGCTTCGGTTGTCGTCCTTGTATGGCTCATGTCGTCGACTCCGACAGCCCTTGTGCCTAATGAGGACACCGGTATGATCTTCGCTATGGTCGACATGCCTGCCGGCACATCGCAGGAGCGCACAGGCGAAGTGCTTGACCAGGTAGACAGTATCTGCGCCACCATACCTGCAATCGAGATGCGCCAGATGATCAATGGCTACAGCTTCCTTGCCGGTCAGGGCCCGACCTACGGTGCCTTCATCATCAAGCTCAAGAACTGGAGCAAGCGCAGCAGCGACGAAAGCGCAGAGAAAATCATACAGCAGCTCTACGCCCTCGTGGGTCAGCATGTGCGCGATGGCCGCGTGATGATTTTCGCACCCCCAATGATCACGGGTTACTCGACGACCAACGGTTTCGAGATGAAGATGCAGGACCGCACGGGTGGTGATATCAACCAGTTCTTCGGCGTTGTGCAAAGCTTCCTGGCCCAACTCAACCAACAACCCGAAATACAGGCCGCGTACACGACGTTCAACCCGACGTTCCCCCAGTACATGATCGATATCGACGCGGCCAAGGCTAAAAAAGCCGGCATCAGCCCATCGACCATACTTTCGACTCTGCAGGGCTACTACGGCGGTATGTATGTGTCGAACTTCAACCGCTTCGGTAAAATCTACCGAGTGATGATGCAGGCCGCACCTGAAGCCCGTGTCAACACGGAGACCCTCAACAGCGTGAAGATCCGCAACGGAGCAGAGATGGCCCCGATATCGAACTTCGTGAAGCTCACACGCGTGTATGGTCCGGACCTCATGAACCGCTTCAACATGTTCACCTCGATATCTGTGACCGGTACACCTAACCCGGGCTACTCGTCGGGCGACGCCATCGCCGCTATCGAGCGCGTGGCATCGCAGACCCTACCCCAGGGCTACGGCTATGAATACGCCGGTATGACACGCGAGGAGGCCGGCAGCTCGTCGGGCAACGCCACGGCAATGATTTTCGGTCTGTGTCTGCTCTTCGTATATCTACTTCTGTCGGCACAGTACGAGAGCTATCTGCTCCCGTTCGCAGTAATCCTTTCGATACCGTTCGGCCTTGCAGGCTCGTTTATCTTCGCCCAGATGTTCGGCATCTCCAACAATATCTACCTCCAGATCGCGCTCATCATGCTTATCGGTCTGTTGGCCAAGAACGCGATCCTCATCGTTGAGTTCGCTCTCGAACGCCGCATGACCGGCATGAGCGTAGTCAATGCAGCGATCGCCGGCGCCGGCGCCCGTCTGCGTCCTATCCTGATGACGTCGCTTGCGATGGTTATCGGTCTTCTGCCGATGATGTTCGCCCACGGTGTAGGCGCCAATGGCAACCGTGCCCTCGGTGCCGGTTCGGTAGGCGGTATGCTTATCGGTATGATATGCCAGATATTCATAGTACCGGCGCTCTTCTGCGTGTTCCAGCTCCTACAGGAGAAATTCCGCCCCATCCAGTGGCAGAACACAGAGAAAGGCGGCACTATCGAAAGCGAGATCGAACAGTATGCACAATAATTAAAAGATCATGAAATTAATCAAAATAGCACGCATCACCGTCGCCGTGGCCGCCGTTGCCATGATGTCGAGTTGCCATATATACAAAAAATACGAGACTCCTACCGACACGGCCCTCACCAAAGCCTATGTGGAGGCCCGTCAGCAGCCGGTGGACAGCGCAGCATTCGGCAATCTACTGTGGGAGGATATCTTCACCGATCCCCAGCTTGCCACGCTCATCAACCAGGCTCTGATCAACAACACCAATCTGCGTAATGCGCAACTCAATGTAGAGGTAGCACATGCGAACCTCAAGGGTGCACGTCTGGCGTATCTGCCCTCGCTTGCCCTCGCCCCCAACGGAGCAGGCGCATCGTTTGCCGGCAGTGACCTGAGCTGGAGCTACACTATCCCTGCACAGTTGAGCTGGGAAATAGATATCTTCGGCAAGCTCCTCAACAGCAAGCGCGGCGCCCAGGCTGCTTATGCCAAGACTGAGGCTTATGCCCAAGCGGTGCGCAGCCAAATAATATCGGCTGTCGCCACGACATACTACTCCATCGCCGCTGTCCGCAGCCAGCTCAATCTGTCGCGCAACACAGCAGAGCTGTGGAAAGAGACAGTACAGACCATGCGCGACCTCAAGGAAGCCGGTCGAGGCGTGACCGAGGCCGCTGTAGTGCAATCGGATGCAAATTACTACAGCATCCTTGCATCGATCACCGACCTTGAGGTGAGCCTCGACAACCTGAACAACACCATGAGTCTGCTGCTCAACACCTTGCCACAAGAGTGGGCCGTGACTGACCGTGTAGACCTCGAGATACCACAGATACTTCGTGCCGGAGTGCCTATGGCCGAGCTCGCCGCACGCCCTGACGTACAGGCAGCGGAGCAAGACCTCGCAACAGCCTACTACGCAACCAACAGCGCCCGTGCGGCTTTCTACCCAGGGCTTTCCATCACAGCCAACGGAGGGTTTACCAACCTGCTCGGCTCGATGGTGAAGAACCCGGGCGAATGGTTCTATCAGCTTGCAGGTTCGCTCGTAGCCCCGATATTCTCACGCGGCCAGAACATAGCACGCTTAGAGGCCACGAAGGCACAACAGAAGCAGGCCCTCAACAACTTCGAGTACGCACTTCTTAGTGCATCGGCCGAAGTGAGCGATGCACTGACGGTGTATGAGAAAAG
Organism: Porphyromonadaceae bacterium UBA7176; assembly: GCA_002491245.1. Taxonomy (GTDB): domain Bacteria; phylum Bacteroidota; class Bacteroidia; order Bacteroidales; family Muribaculaceae; genus CAG-873. Next base: position 51,542 of record DKVO01000003.1, on the reverse strand, counting down.
CAAGGAGAAATCGGCACTCCTGTCGGAACAGGTAGCCAATCTGGAGAAATCGGTAGAGTACACCAAAGAGCTGATGCTCTACTCCACCGGCTCGACGAACTACCTCGAGGTGCTCACCGCCCAGCAGGGTCTTCTGTCGGCACAGATCGGCCAAATCAATACCGAGCTTGCACGCGCACGCTCAGTGATCAACCTCTACCAGGCCCTCGGCGGCGGACGATAAATCACAACCGTCGGTCTTCAATATGAAAGTATAATGGCGGCAAACCGGAAAAATTTGCCGCCATTACTTTGTTTTAGAAGATGAAAAGCGTAAATTTGCAAAAAATAACGCACACCTTTTAAACAAACAATATCATGATCCAATCCATTTCAGGCTTTTGGCATAACTACCAGGCGTTGGCGATACTCTGCTGTATCCTGGTGATTGTCATACCCCTCTTAGTATTCTATATCATCAAGGCCCGTCGCGACCATCCCAAGGGCCTCATATCGGCAGCCATAGCCAACATGGGCGAGCGCTTCGGCTACTACATCATGAACGCGGTGCTGCTGCTATTCCTGTGCTCCAAGTTCGGTATCAGCGATGATATCGCCGGTTGGATCTACGCCGTGTTCTATTTCCTCATCTATGTCCTCAGCCTCCCCGGTGGCCTTATCGCCGACCGTACACAAAAATATAAAGGCACTATCATCGCCGGTCTGCTCGTGATGGCTGCAGGCTATGCGATGCTTTCGGTACCGGTATTCTCCGACAACATCGGCGGCGGCGTGTCGTGGGTTCTTGTCTTCACCTGCTTCGCCCTTCTTGTGATAGCATTCGGCAACGGCCTCTTCAAAGGTAACCTCCAGGCTATCGTAGGCCAAATGTACGACAACTTCGAGGCCGAGGCAGCCAAGCGAGGCCCCGAGGCTCTCGAGGAGGCAAAAAGCCGCCGCGACTCGGGCTTCCAGATATTTTACGTATTCATCAATATCGGCGGTGTGATAGCACCATTCATCGCCCCGTTGCTTCGCGAGTTCTGGCTCAAGCATCACGATCTGGCATATAATGCCGACCTTCCCCGTCTGTGCCATAAATTCATAGAGGGTTCCGGAGCGATGGCAGCCAACGACAGCGCCAACCTTGCGACCCTGGCGGCCAACGTTGGGCACAACGGAGCTATTGACAGCGGCTTCTGCTCATCGTATCTCGAGATTTTCAACACGGGCGTACACTTCTCGTTCATCGCCTCAGTAGTGGCCATGCTGATATCGCTGGCAGTGTTTGCGATGGCGATGAAACGCCTCCCGACCCCTGTCAAGAAAGCTAAGGCCGATAAGGTGTCGGCAAGCGAGGCCAAGGCAGACGCCAAGGAGATACGCCAGCGGATGTATGCTCTCTACGCAGTTCTTGCCGTGGTTGTATTCTTCTGGTTCTCTTTCCATCAGAACGGCCAGTCGCTGTCGGTTTTCGCCCGAGACTTTGTGAACACCGATAATGTGGCCCCGGAAATATGGCAGTGCATCAATCCTTTCTTCGTAATCGTTCTCACACCGATAATCATGCTTCTTTTCGCTTTCTTCGCCCGTCGCGGCAAAGAAGTGTCGACACCACGCAAGATTGCCTACGGTATGCTCATCACCGCATGTGCCTATATCTTCCTGGCTGCAATCGCCGTAGCCAACAGCTACCCCTCGGGCATGGAGTTCAAGGGCCTTGATGAAGCAGTGAAGACCGCGATGAAGACCGGACCTTATGTCCTTATACTCACCTACTTCTTCCTGACTGTCGCCGAGCTCTTCATCTCACCCCTTGGCCTGTCGTTTGTATCGAAGATCGCGCCCAAGCACCTTCAGGGTATATGCCAGGGCCTTTGGCTGACTTCTACCGCCATCGGTAATCTGTTTATCGCCCTTGGCGTGACGATGCTTAACCAATTTCCGCAGCAGTGGATGTGCTGGGCAGTGTTTGCCGGCTTCTGCCTGCTGTCGATGAGCATCATGCTCGGTATGGTGAAGTGGCTCGAGCGCGTGACCAGCGACCGTCCCGAACCGACAAAAGAGGCTACCCCAATAAAATCGGATGAAAAGGACGTCATTTGATTTCCAAACAAGCTCAAAACCGAAAATTAGGAACTGGCACCTTACTGTGCCGGTTCCTAATTTCAATTAATATTAAACGCCCTCTAAACAACGTGAACCGGTTTATCATACTGCTTATCGGATTAGCGGCCACTCTGGTGACAGAGGCTCAGATACTCGTCACCGGTGGCGGCAAGCCCATGCTTGAAGACAGCGTAAAACGCGATTTCTCCAATCAGCCGTATTTCGGCATATACAAGGATAATTATTTTATCTTCGGCCCTCCGGTAGGCCCCAAACCGACCAACGAAAACACTAACATCAAATTTCAGATTTCCGTAGCCCAGCGCCTCACCCAGGCGAAACTCCCCTGGGGCACGTATCTCTACCTCTTCTACACGCAGAAATGTTTTTGGAATATCCTCCAAAACTCGATGCCGATGACCGACCTGAACTTCAACCCGGGTATCGGTCTGACCAAACCATTTTTTGTCAAGAACCGCTATATAGGCAAGATGACTTTCATCATCGAGCATGAAAGCAACGGCCGCGACAGCATAGAATCGCGTTCGTGGAACAGGGTGGCACTTGCAGCTAACGTATTTGTGACCAAAAATCTCATGGTCCATGCCAAACTATGGGCACCAATCGTGGACGGTATGAACAACAAGGATATAGTCGACTACTGCGGCTGGTGCCAGTTCGGCACGCAGGTGGTGAGCGACAACCGACGGTTCACCGGCGGAATAACGATAGTTCCGCGGCGCCATTTCGGGAGTTGCAATGTGGTTGTCGATTTCGCCGTGAGGTTGTTCAAGACAGAAAACCAATATCTCTTCTTCCAGTTTTACAATGGCTACGGAGAGGGATTGCTCGACTACAACAAGTACCATTCGCAACTCCGCGTGGGCTTGCTTATACGTCCGAAGTTATTCAGCGATTTCTAACCGAAACCATAAGAAATTATACAGATGCGCCATATCATAATTTTGCTTACATCCATGTTGCTCCTGTGGAGCTGCACCGACAATGAGCAGTTCCGAGTCAATGGAGTGATCGAGGGTAAGCCATCGATCAACCTGCGCGTGTCGTACTATGCCGATGGTGCATACCATACCTTAGTGACGGCAGCACGCGAGGGTAAATTCGAGTTCTACGGTTCGTCGAAACAGCCGACGGTTGTCGAAATCACCGATTATGACTACCGACCCCTGGTGAGGCTTTATGCCTCGAACGGGGAGACATTCGACATCGAGCTTGACAGGGCCAGACCTCTCGCCGCCAAAATATCGGGCAACGAAACAACGGACCGTTGGTCGAAATTCCTCCGCGAGCATGAGGCTGCACTGACATCGTCGCCGGCCGAAGCCAACACCGCCATCGCAGAATATGTATCGGCCAACCCGACCGATATAGTATCTACCCTACTTATGGTGACGGCCTACGACAACCGCACTGACATGGAGGCCGCTGATTCGGTGATGGCACTCATCGACCCTGCGGTGCGGCCTTCGTCGCTGACCGAGAGCAACACTTTCATGATGCAGCGACTGATGAGCGAGGAGGCCCACGATTCACTCTCCCTGATCCGCTATGCCGACAGAGATGACAGCATCCGCTCTTTCGATCCTTCGAAACGACGCTTGTGCGTGCTGGCTCTTGACAGGGGTGGCAAATTCCGCGATGACTCAATAGTGCCGGCACTCAAGAGAATAAGCAAGTTAAAGAACATCGGAGTACTCGAACTCGACCTGGAGCCATATGCCAACGCCCTCAAGAGTGGGTCTGATACATTGGATTGGAAAATGGGGCGCGTACCCGGAGGCCTTGCTGCCAGGGGTATAGAACGACTCGGGATACCGGGAGAGCCGTACTTTATCGTCGCCGACAGCACCGGCGCCCAACTGCTGCGCACCGCCTCGCCCGGGGTGATGGCCGCATTTGTAAAACACAAACTTAAATAACCGCCGCCATGCTTGTAAAAACCTACGCTGCCGCCGTGCAGGGCGTCGATGCCCGTGTAATCACTATTGAGACGGCCATCACCCGAGGTATGCAGTATTGCATCGTAGGTCTGCCCGACACGGCAGTTAAAGAGAGCCACGAACGAGTTAAAGCCGCCTTGATGCAATCGGGCTACAAGGTGCCGCGTACGGCCGCTGTCATCAACATGGCTCCTGCCGACATACGCAAAGAGGGCGCGGCCTACGACCTCCCGATAGCTATCTCACTGCTTGTGGGCACCGAAATAATAAAAGCTCACGAGCTTGACCGCTACATGATAATGGGCGAGCTATCGCTCGATGGCAGCGTGCAGCCTATCCGCGGAGCGTTGCCGATAGCTATCGAAGCCCGGGCGAGAGGTTTCAGGGGCATCATACTCCCGTCGGCCAACGCCACAGAAGCAGCGGTGGTCAACAATCTGGAAGTATATGGCGTGGACAACCTCAGGCAGGTCGCCGACTTTCTGCAAGGTAACGGTGCACTTGAACCGACGATTGTAGACACCCGTACGGCATTCGCACAAGACCTTGGCAAGTTCGACTATGATTTCGACGAGGTCAAGGGCCAGGAAAACGTGAAACGGGCATTCGAGGTGGCCTGCGCAGGGGGGCACAACATACTCCTTGTGGGTCCTCCCGGATCGGGCAAATCGATGATGGCCAAACGCCTCCCGTCCATAATGCCACCCCTCACCCTTGGGGAGGCTCTTGAGACGACCAAAATACACTCCGTGGCCGGCAAGCTGCGCAGGGGATCACGCCTAATGACGGTACGCCCTTTCCGCTCGCCTCACCACACGGTGTCGCCAGTGGCGATGGTGGGAGGTGGTTCAAATCCACTCCCCGGGGAGATTTCGCTGGCCCACAACGGGATACTTTTTCTGGATGAATTTCCGGAGTTTCCGCGAGCGGTGCTCGAAGTGCTGCGCCAACCGCTTGAAGACCGCCATATCAGTGTGTCGCGCGCCCGTTATCAAGTTGATTACCCAGCATCTTTCATGCTCGTTGCGTCGATGAACCCATGTCCTTGCGGCTATTACACACACCCGACCAAGGCCTGCACGTGTGCACCCGGAGCAATAAGCCGCTACCTTGGGCGCATATCGGGTCCGCTGCTCGACCGTATCGACATACAATGCGAGATAATGCCGGTAGAGTTCGACGAACTGCACAGCCGTACCACTGGCGAAAGCAGCGCTGATATCCGTGCGCGTGTCATAAACGCACGACGAATCCAATCAGAACGCTATGCCTCGGAGCCCGAAATACACTGCAACGCCCAGATGAACTCGCGGCTCATGCAGCAATATTGCTCTCTCGGCGACGAATCGACAGCGATCCTGAAGCGGATCATGACACGCTATGACATGAGTGCACGCGCCTACGACCGCATCCTCAAAGTGGCACGCACAATAGCCGACCTCGAGGGGAGCACAACGATAGAGCCTCAACATATCAGCGAGGCTGTCGGCTACCGGACTCTCGACAAGAGCCACCGCAGATAATCAAGCACTTACTTACCAATTCACAAAAATCTCTGACTGACAAACAGACATGATTGAAGATATCTTAAAATACAACCGGGAATTTGTCGCCTCGAAAGGATATGAGCGTTTCATCACCACAAAATATCCCGACAAAAGGATTGCTATCGTGACGTGTATGGACACACGCCTGGTAGAACTTCTGCCGGCTGCCCTCGGAATAAAAAACGGGGATGTGAAGATAATCAAGAACGCCGGAGGGACAATCACCAACCCATTCGACTCGACGATGCGCTCGCTGCTTGTCGCGGTGTATGAGCTTGGTGTGAATGAAATCATGGTTATCGGGCACACCGGCTGCGGTGTGCAGGGCATGAACGCCGCTGAAATGCTGCACCTGATGCAGGAGCGCGGCATCAACGACGAACACATCTCGCTGATGCGTCATTGCGGCATCGACCTGGACAGCTGGCTACATGGCTTCGACGACACTTCGTCCGCTGTCAAGGAAACTGTCGACCTCATCGCCCGTCATCCTCTGATGGCTGCCGATGTGAGAGTAAGCGGTTATATCATGGACTCCACCACCGGAGAACTGATGCCAATCGAATGAATGTGATGCAAAATCGGCCATAATCCACGTAAGTTCTTCTATGATTGCAAAGATTTTTGTAATTTTGCATATCATTGAGCAATGATGACAATACTTGAAACGATCACCCTCTCGCACCGGGCCGACATAGACGGCCTCAACGAGCGTATATCAGGCCGTTTGACCAACGCCAACCCCTTGATGAGCCGCATAGTGATGTCGCTGCTGCGCACCAAGGGCAAGCAACTGCGCCCGTTGATGCTGATAATGTGCGCCAAGATATTCGGACCCGTAACCGGGCGCGTCCTTTCGGCCGCCGCGGCAGTAGAACTGCTCCACAACGCCTCGCTAATACACGACGACGTGGTGGACAATTCCATGACCCGTCGCAACCGTCCGACTGTCAACGCGGTGTGGGACAACCATATCTCCGTCCTTGTCGGCGACTTCTTCACCTCCGTCGCCATGCAGGAGGCAATATCGACAGGCGACATCGCAATCATCGACTCTCTCTGCGGCCTCGGACGCGACTTGTCGCTCGGCGAGATAGACCAGATAGACAATGCACGCGGCCACACGCTCTCGCGCGAGGCTTACTTCCGCATAGTTGACTACAAGACAGCCTCGCTCTTTGTAGCAAGCGCCCGGATGGGGTGTCTGGCTGCCGGAGCTCCGAAAGAGGCCACGGAAGCCTTAGCTGAATTCGCACTGTTGTTCGGCCGTTGTTTCCAGCTCCGCGACGATATTTTCGACTACTATCCCTCGACCCTTGTGGGCAAACCGACAGGCAACGACCTCCGCGAAGGCAAGGTGTCGCTGCCCTTGCTGATTGCCTTGGAAAAGACGACAGGCCCCGACCATGACGAAATCGAAGAAATGCTGGCCGGCGACAGCCTTACTGACAGCGAAATCGAACACATAATGGCTTTCGCACGCGACAATGGCGGTATCGATGGGGCATATGCCGAGATGGCCGACCTTCGCAGCCGAGCTCTTAATAAACTGTCGACACTGCCCGACTGCGAGATACGCCGCCAACTGGGCGATTTGTTTGACTTCGTTATCGAAAGGCAATACTGATGAAAGGCAGAGGCGACACCATGAGGCTCCTGCTGTGGGGAGTGGCGGCGTGTATGCTCGCCGCATGTGCCAATATGGGACGTCCTCAGGGAGGCGCACGCGACGAAATTCCACCCAAATACGTGAGGTCGAACCCCAAACCGGGAGCGCGTAACTTCAACAACTCGCGCATGACCGTGACTTTCGACGAAAATGTGCAGCTCGACAACGCTTTCGAGAAAGTGGTTGTGTCACCGGCCCAAAAGACGCCTCCGCAAGTAAGCGCCAACGGCCGCACGCTGACAGTCGACTTTAAAGATACCCTACGGTCGAACACGACATATACCGTCGACTTTGCCGACGCCATCAAGGACCTCAACGAGGGAAATGTGCTCGACGGCTTCGCCCTCGACTTCTCAACTGGTGATACTATCGATACCCTCCGTATCTCAGGCATGGTGCTTCAGGCCGAGAACCTCGAACCGGCCCAGGGTATGCTTGTGGGTGTGTACTCGGCATATACTGACACATCGCTTACAAAGGTGCCTCTCGACCGTATCGCCCGAACAAACCAATCGGGGCAGTTCACTATCCGCAATCTACCGGCAGGAGCATACAAAGTATTCGCCATCAACGATATCAACCGCGACTACCGTTGGGATCGCACCGAGGACATAGCTTTCTTCGACACCTTGATAGTCCCTACGACCGAAGCGCTGGAAATCACCGACACTCTCTATGCCTCCACGGGTGAAGACTCGTTGGTGACCCGTCCCGGTATCCGCTACCTGCCCAACGATGTGCTGCTCACCTGGTTCAATACTAACTACAAGCAGCCTTATTTAGCCGACTATGGCCGTCCCGACCGCCGGCGTATCACCATCAACCTTGGATCGCCGAACGACAGCCTGCCGACACTTACTGTCGTAAGCGGTGCTCCCGGCATCGGACGCACGGACAAAGAGTGGGCATTACGCCAGAGCAACCTTACCGCCGACTCTCTTACATATTGGATTGCCGACACCCTTATGGCTTCCAATTCCGACTCCCTTATGCTGGCGGTGCGCTATCAGAAACTCGATACCCTCGAAAACAGAATATGGGCCACTGACACCTTGCGTTTCTTCTTCAAGGACACGGAAAAGAACAAAAAGAAAAAGAAGAAAGACAAAAAAGAAGAGGAGATACCTCTCTTTACCGTCGACTCCATAACGGGCGACACCACTTTCCTTCCGCCGCCCGACTTCGAGTTTCTCAAAGTCGACATCAAGGGCAACAATAATCAGGAGCTTGGCAGACCGATGATTGTGGAGACTAACCTGCCGGTTGAGAGCCTCGATACCGCCGGCATACACCTCGAGTGCATGACCGACACCGTATGGATGCCTGTTGCTTTCAGCATGAGGCCCGACACACTTGACCCGGTGCTTCGTTCGCGCATCGAGGCAGACTGGATTCCGGGTGCAAAATACCGCATAAACATCGACACGATGGCAGTGCGAAGCATTTTCGGGCCATTCAACCGCCCTGTCAAGAAAGAATTGACAGCAAAAAAATATGAAGACTACGCCAACCTCAACGTATCACTTCCGGGGCTCGACTCCGTGCAGGCTGTGGTGGAGTTGCTCAACCAATCTGACGTCCCTGTCTACCGGACTATAAAACCGGTAGGCCAGACACGCGCACAATTCAAGCTCCTTGCCCCAGGAACATACTACATGCGCCTGTTTATCGACGACAACCTCAATGCAAAATGGGATACCGGCGATCCACTCGCTCCAAAACAACCCGAAGAAGTGTACTATTTTGCCAAGAAACTCAACCTTAAGGAAAACTGGGATATCGACCAAAGCTGGGATATAACCGAGCTACCCCTCGACCGCCAGAAGCCTTATGCGATAAAGAAAAACAAGCCTAAGCTGAAACGAGGCGAAAAACCGCTTGTAGACACAGAGGAGAACGAAGAGGATACTTTCGGCAACCCCTTCGGGCCGACAGACGGGCGCAATGACCGCGGTGGTTTCGGTTCGGGTGGCAGACGGCAGAACCAAAGCACCAATGTGTTTGCACGCTAATACGAGCGCACCTTTAAAACCTTGAACATCATGATACTGAAAAAATTAATCGTAGTGCTAACCCTTGCAACAGCAGCCATATCGGCCGCCGCTGAGGGTACTGTTTTCAATGTTGCCACTTACAACATACGGATGCAAAACAAAGGCGACGAAGATGCCGGTAACGGCTGGGACCGCAGATGGCCTGTGGTTGCCGATGTGATCCGTTTCCATGACTTCGATATATTCGGTACTCAGGAAGGGTTTAAAAATCAGCTTGACTCGCTTGCCAAAGCCCTGCCACAACACAAATACATAGGCTCGGGCCGCGACGACGGCAAGGAAGGTGGCGAACATTCGGCCATATTCTACCGCACCGATATGTTCGACCTCGTAGACCACGGCGATTTCTGGCTGTCGGAGACGCCCGACCGCCCCGGTCTGGGCTGGGATGCAGCATGTGTGAGAATATGCACATGGGGACATTTCCGCCATAAGGCATCGGGGAAAGAGTTCCTAATGTTCAACCTCCACATGGATCATGTGGGAACCAAGGCCCGTAGCGAGAGCGCCAAACTCATCAAAAAGAAGATACTCGAGCTCGGCAGCGAATTGCCTACCTTCCTTTCGGGCGACTTCAATGTGGACCAGAACAGCGATTCATACCGCACAGTGCTGCAATGCGGCCTGCTCGACTCTCACGACGTCTCGGAGTTCGTATACCAGCATAACGGCACATTCAATGCCTACCATACCAACGCCTACACCGACGAGCGTATCGACCACATCTTTGTCAGCCCCTCTGTGAAAGTAAAAAAATACGGAGTGCTCACCGATACCTACCGCACCCCCAAAGACGGCGACAAGAAGCTCAAGGCGACCGACTTCCCTGCCGGGCTGACGATAAAGGAATATGTGTCGCGCAACCCGTCGGACCATTTCCCAGTCCGCATCACGGTAGAACTATAAAATTATTCAAAACATAAATGAAGGTACTGAAATTCGGAGGGACCTCCGTCGGATCGGCAGCAAGAATCTGCCATGTCGCCGACCTTATCGGCAAGCCGCTCGAACGCAATATCGTCGTGCTGTCGGCTATGTCGGGTACGACCAACTCATTGGTAGAGATTTCCGAATACTTATATAAAGGAAATGTTCCCGGAGCACAGGAAACCATCAACGCTCTCGAAGCCAAATACAATGCGACATTAGAAGAGCTTTTCCCCGACAGCGAAGTCCGCTCCACGGCCCAGAGTGCCGTAGGTCGCTCGTTTGCCGTCCTACGCTCTTATTGCGCCGCACCGCTGACACAGGCCGGCGAAAAAGAGATACTCGCACAGGGCGAACTCATGTCGACAGCTATAATGCAGAGCCTTCTGTCGCACAGAGGTATAAAATCGGTACTGCTTCCGGCCCTCGACTACATGCGAACCCTCGACAGCGGCGAACCCGACATGCAATACATCGGCTCGCATCTGCGCAGGCTGATAGAACTCGAACCGGAGGCACAGATCTTCATCACCCAAGGTTATATCTGCCGTAACGACCACGGAGGTGTCGACAACCTGAAACGCGGCGGCAGCGACTATACTGCCTCTATTATCGGAGCTGTGCTCGATGCGGACGAAATACAGATATGGACCGACATCGACGGAATGCACAACAACGACCCCCGGTATGTCGAAGGAACGCGCCCGGTGAGGCGTCTCCACTTCGAGGAAGCGGCAGAACTCGCATATTTCGGTGCAAAGATACTCCACCCGGCCTGCGTGTTGCCGGCAAAACTGCATAACATACCAGTGCGTCTGCTCAACACCTTGCAGCCGGAAGCGCCCGGCACCCTGATCTACAACGCCCCCTCCGACGGTACAATCAAGGCTATAGCGGCCAAGGACGGTATCACTGCCATAAAAATAAAATCGGGGCGAATGCTGCTTGCCTACGGCTTCCTTCATAAAGTTTTCGAAACTTTCGAAAACCACCGGACAAGCATCGACATGATAGCGACTTCGGAGGTCGGAGTGACACTGTCGGTCGACGACGACTCGCGCCTTGCCGCCATCGTAGACGACCTCAAACACTTCGGCACAGTCACTGTCGACACCGATATGGTGATAATCTGTATTGTAGGCGACCTTGAGTGGAACAACTGCGGCTTTCAGGCCCAGGTGCTTGACGCGCTTGCAGGCATACCTGTACGCATGATATCGTATGGCGGATCAAACTACAATATCTCGGTGCTCGTCCGCGCATGCGACAAAGTGGCAGCACTGAGGGCACTGAGCGCCAAGCTCTTCGATTAGTCAATCAATTATTCCAGAAATCCACGAAACGCCGGGCCACAAGTCCGGCGTCGTTGTGTCTGCGGATGAACTCCGGTCCCTGCTCCGACATCGACCGCAAGGCATCGCGGTCGGAGAGCAGAGTTTTCAAGCTTTGGTATGTACCTTCAAGATCCAAGGGGTCGGGATTGAATATCGGCCTCAGCTCGCGTTCGCCTATGAAATCATAGAATTCCGGAGTGCCACCGCTTATAGGCACCACACCCATAGCCATCGCCATAAGTGCAGTAGTCGCCGGTGTGAACGAATACAACTGGTCAGACACCACGTCGTAGTCGGCAAGGCGTTGCCTGAACTGATGATATGGTACATTTTCGGGCGTATCTACTACGACTTTGCCTTTTAATTCGCTCTCTACGCGTCTTAACATGCCCAGCAGTATATCGGCACCTTTCTCGCCTTCGCGCCCCTTGTGGGCTGCGTAAAGTATGCGTACGGGACCCTCCGACAATTTGTGGCGCGGTATGTCCGACATATCGATAGGTATACCGCCATAAGCAAGCGGCAATCCTGGGTGCATCGCCTCGATAACTTTATGATACTCATAAAGCGCCGAAACCGCACCTTCCACCGTACAGAAAAACTCATCGGTATAATCGGTCAATCCAACCGACAACCAGGCTTCAGCTTCGGCCTGAGCTGTATGGCTCCAAGGTGTATGGCCTGTGGCATCGTGCCATTCAGAGTATCTGAGAACCGGAGGTGTGCCGTAGAGACAGTTGCGCACATAATCGCTGTCGGTGCCGAGCGCACTGTAGAACAAGCGTCCGTTGCCGGCTTTAATCTTCTTCAACAATACCGCCAGACGCACCGGCTTAAGCGAGGTGAAGCTGGGCGAGCTAAGATGGACTATGTCGAAGCCAGTAAGCTGCGACTCCATCATCGACGACATCTTCATCCACAGCATCGCCCCACCGGTCTTTCCAAAAGCCCTCTGCAGGTCAATATCGCGGTCGGTCTGCATCCAGCGAGTACCATCGGAGGCTACGGTCACATCGTGGCCCTGTCTCCGGAGAGCTACAGCAAGATTTGCATGATAGGCGCTACCGTCGCCGAGAAACAAAATCTTCATAGGTCCTTACGATGCCTTAAAAAATACAGATAGCCCTGCGACAGATACAGAAGAGCCTTCGGAAACGGCACCAAAGCCCTACGGGCCCTCCATGCCTCAAGAGGCAAGCGTATCAATGCTCCAAAATAACCCCGTGCAAAGGGCATGAAAGCTCCTTTAGTCCTGATCACTCCCGGCGAGGCAGCGCTATGGGTGCATGTCGTCAGACCCGGATGCTCCGACACTACAATATCCCGGAATACTCCTTTCATGCCTGATTTGATGCAATGCCGGTAAAAAAAATTCTCTTCTCCGGCAGCGAGATAAGGAGCGCCAATTCCGGTAAGAATAGAAAACCGGACACCGCCACTTACAACAGCTTTGCGGCGAAGTGCTATCTCAAACGATATAGGGTCGTAGAAGCGACAAGGCTTGCTGAGATCGTGCCAATCAACAGGATAAACATGAGGTTCAGGGACTACAGCACGCGTCGTAACCATATCTATGCCCGGGTCGGCTTCAAACGTATCGATAAGGTCAATTATCCCATCAGCATGATATTTCAGGTCATCGTCGGAGAGCAGCATATAGTTGGCTGTGGCGAGGTCGAGCAAATGATTTCTGTTCGCGGACAAGCCTTCGTCACTATAAAAGTGTATTCTCACATCGTCTCGACCATCAAATGCCGAGATATCAAGATCGAGTCCGTCGGGGTTCTGGCACGACACAATATACTCCACCCCGTCGACTCGGGGGAGGTTCGCCGGGTCGATACCTTCCACCCGGCGTCCGAACGACGCAATCAGTATCTGCAAGCGCACTACGGACATACTCACTCCCTCTCGGGCTGCTTAGGCAACAACCAATGATGCGATTTGAGGATACTGTCGACTTTCTCGGATGTCGCCAGACGGTTCCAGTCGTTGCGGTTAGTGAATATGAGATAATATATATCCTGACGAGGGAACACGGCTTCAAAGACCGAGAAGCCACCGTTGCTATGACTATGAAAAACCTTGAGCGGCTTGGATGCTATATCCTGCACATACAGACCGAGACCATATTGTATGCTATCGTTATCGGTTGCCACAACCGGCGTATTGACTTCGCGCAGCGATTTGTCTGACAACAAGCCACCTCCGTAGAGGGCTCGTATCCACTTTATGAAATCGCGAGGCGTGGCACAGATGCCGTGGTCGGCACGGGTGAGAAAAAATTCCGCCTCACCGTAATCATATTCGTCCCAACGCCCGTCGCGGCTGCGGTAACGCCCTTTGGCAGCCTGACCTTTGGCCGGAGTATAGGCGTGAGCCATACGAGGATGTGGATTTGCAGGGTCGTAAAATTCGGTTTCACTCAGCTCTGCCGGCTCAAAGATATTTTCCTGCATCCATGATTCAAAATTGCAACCGGTCACATTTTCTATCACCGCCGGAAGGAGCAGATATGGCGCATTCTGATACTCATAGGCAGAGCCGGGTGCAGACTTCACCGAATCGAGAGTCTCGAAAAAACGTGTGAGTTCTTCCTCCCGACCGTAAAGGCGATAGTCGGGCCCATAGCCGAAAGGCGAACTATGGTCTTTGATGTATGCTTCCCATTGGTCGTCGGTAAGAGGCCGCAAATCGGGCAAACCAGACGTGTGCGACAGCACATGACGGAGGCTTATCTCACCGAAAACAGGCGATGTGAAATTAGGGAAAAACTTGTTGAGCTTATCGTCGAGACTAAGATGACCATCGTCGCGAAGCTTGACAAGGGCTGCCGTGACATAGGTCTTCGAAGCCGACGCGACATTGACCACCGTACTGTCGGTCATTACAGTTTTCTTTTCAAGGTCGGCCAGCCCGAAGCTGCGGTTGTACATTATAGAGTCGCCCAAACGAACTATAACCACACCTCCAGGATCGTTGGAGTCTTGAAAGATAGTGGAGAACAGAGAGTCGAGAGGAGCCGTTATCTCACAGACCGGCACACCACTGTCGGTCGTCTGCCGCGAACACGAAGAGAGGACGACGGCCACCATAAAAGGCAATAAAGTGAATATCGACATCTTTCTCATCGTTTCATCAAAATTATTAAGTTTAGCCCAGCACCACAAGCGGAGAGGACTCGTTGCGTGGCAACACGGCAATATGCAGACGGGTCTCCGTAGGGCCGGGCTGTCGGTCATGGCAAACAGGCACTCCGGCGTCCTCGAGAATACCGCGTACTGTCGATAAAGCCAGGCCCGGAGTATTATTGGTATCGCTCAGATGGCACAGAAACACGCGCCGGAGCAGGCCTGCCGGAGCGAGCGATGCGAGATAGCGACCGGTATCGGCATTGTCGAGATGCCCTGAAGTGCCGGCTATTCTCGCCTTGAGATGCACCGGATACGGGCCCGAGCCAAGCATGGCCGCATCGTAGTCGCTCTCTATCATCAGGTATTGCGCCTTGCGCATATAAAAATCGCTGCGAGCGGTTATGGTACCGGTATCGGTCGTGACAACGAAATGCGTATCACCGTAGTCGATTGCAAATCCGGCATTATCGCTACCGTCGTGGCTCGTCTCGAAAGCCGTTACTGTGAGCGGCCCTACCTCAAACGGAAATTCCTTGAAGATAGGCTGATGGTAATCGCTTATCCTCCGGCTCATGCTGTGGCGACGGAGGAGGCCGTTGAGAGCCTTCGGAGTGGCGTACAACCGCATGTGACGGTTATGGCGCAGTATCGCATAGGCATAGCGGACGTGGTCGCTGTGGTCGTGAGTGAGGAGGATACCCCTTATTGAGCCAAGGTCTATGCAGTTGGCCGCAAGCTGAGCTATGACGTAGTTGTTGTCTACTCCGGCATCTATTAGCAGGCCGCACGAAGGCGTACCAATATACGCGCAGTTGCCGCTGCTACCGCTGCCGAAGGATATGAAACGCAGCCTCTCGACCGTCTCGGCACCCTCGGCGAGGCATTCGAGTGTTTCTCCTTCGGTATCGTCGCCGGGCATATCGAAAAGTCCCGGCTGGTCGCCCCAGTAAGCTTGACGGCGCAATCTCTGTCGGCGGCTCATCGTTTCTTCACGTTTATAAACGACGACCCGACAAGGAATATGGTCGGGCGCTTGTCGTAGTTATACTCTGCCGTACGCCACCAGCGCGCTTCACGGGTCACGATACTTTGGCCGGGACCGGTGATGTCGGCAGCCACACACATCTGCATATTGTCCGGCAGACGCGAGGCAAGCTCGGCAACCAGACGATTGTTGCGGTAAGGCGTTTCGATAAAAATGTGCGTATGGTGGTGGCGAGCTCCGGCTATTATCCTATTTATGGCCTCGGTACGCTTGCCTCCGTCGATAGGGAGATAGCCCTCGAATGTGAAACTCTGACCATTGAAGCCCGAAGCCATAAGGGAGAGCAATATGCTCGACGGCCCCACAAGAGGCACCACTTCAAGGCCACGGCGCTGGGCGGCAGCAACAAGGTCGGCCCCGGGGTCGGCAACGGCCGGACATCCGGCTTCGCTCACGACGCCTATATCGTGCCCCTCGAAAGCCGGAGCAAGCATCGACTCGACACTTTCGGGCGGTGTGTGCTCATTGAGCACCGTGAAACTCAGACTGTCGATATCTATGCTCCTGTCGCAAGCTTTGAGGAAGCGACGCGCTGTGCGAAGCTCCTCCACCACAAAATACTTGACTTCCTTGATAAGCGCTATATTAGGCGCCGGAAGCACTTCCGACGGCGACACTGCCGACAGCAGCGACGGAAACAATATGACGCGTCCGGTTTTCATATCACAAAATTACTAATATTCCGCCAATCGTCAAAATAAAAAATAAACAGGCACAATGCTGGATATGAACATTATCGGTTGCCGACGCGTTTATTATTCAGATTTACGGAATATTCAAGATCAAAATATCAAAAACAGACATAAACCAAAAACAAGTATGAACACAGCTCCTCTTCAAGGTATTAAGGTGGTCGACTTCACGGCAGTGCAGTCGGGCCCTTCTTGTACACAACTTCTGGCATGGCTTGGCGCCGACGTAATAAAAATCGAACGTCCGGGAACCGGCGATGCAACCCGTAAGGAATTGCAATTCGACCCCGACTGCCCCAGTTACTACTTCCTGCAGCTCAACTCCGACAAAAAATCGATTGCCCTCGACGCCGCCACTCCCGACGGCAAAGACATCCTGACACGCCTCATCAAAGAGGCCGATATATTTATCGAAAACCTCCATCCGGGTGCGATGGACAAGCTCGGCTTCAGCTGGGATGCCGTCCACGCAATCAATCCCCGTTGTATCTACGGAACTATCAAAGGTTTCCCTCTGAGTTCGCGCTTCGCCGACCTCAAGGCTTATGAACCTGTGGCCCAAGCTACTGCCGGCGCAGCATCAACAACCGGATGGTGGGAAGGCGACAACGACGTGCCGACACAATCAGGCGCGGCTCTGGGCGACTCCAATACCGGTATGCACATGACCATCGGCCTCCTCGCCGCTCTGGCACAGCGCGAGCGCACAGGCGAGGGTTGCTACGTGTACCAGTCGATGCACAATGCTTGCCTCAACCTGTGCCGTATCAAGACCCGCGACCAACTCACACTCGACCGTATCGGCTACCTCACCCAGTTCCCTCAATACCCCGACGGAAAATTCGGCGACTTCGTGCCTCGTTCGGGCAACCAGGAAGGATCGGGCGTACTCGGATGGACATACAAATGTAAAGGTTGGGAGACCGACCCCAACGCATACGCTTACATCATCTTCCAGCGTGGCGAAAAAGATTTCGAGCTCGCCTGCAAGGCTTTCGGCTTCGAAGACTGGCTCACAAATCCCGACTTCAACACCGCCGATGC
>DKVO01000003.1:6482-33778 GCA_002491245.1 Porphyromonadaceae bacterium UBA7176 | reverse complement strand
CTCACAAATCCCGACTTCAACACCGCCGATGCGCGCGACCGCCACAAACAGGAACTTATCGCACGCGTCCAGGCCTGGGCAATCAACAAAGACAAATTCGATA
Organism: Porphyromonadaceae bacterium UBA7176; assembly: GCA_002491245.1. Classification (GTDB taxonomy): domain Bacteria; phylum Bacteroidota; class Bacteroidia; order Bacteroidales; family Muribaculaceae; genus CAG-873. The sequence goes on along the minus strand of DKVO01000003.1, from coordinate 33,675 downwards.
TCGTAAAAATCCTCGCTCCTGCAGGTGTTCCCTGCGCTCCTGTCCTCTCTACCAAGGAAATTATGGACGACCAGAGCCTCTACGATGGCAACACTCTTGTCAAGATCGATCAGGGTGGCAAGATCGGAACTTTCGTAACAGTCGGCGTTCCTTTCACGATGTCGAACTACCAGCCGACCTACGGCCCCTGCCCCGAACTTGGCGGAAACACCGACGAAGTACTCGCATCGCTCGGCTATACCGCCGACCAGATCGCATCGTTCAAGGCCAACGGCACCACAGCTCCCATGCCCAAACCGGCAGCGGCTCCACAGACAAAAAAATAACAGAAGTATAACATCACGGGGTGTGCCGGGATACACTCGTCCCGGTACACCCCACACTATAAAAGATAAACATGGCTACAACTCAGACAGGCGGATGCCAGTGCGCAAAAACTGCGGCAACCACCCCTACATATCCCCAGCAGGTCACCGGCATGGACATCCTTGTCCGTGCTCTTAAAAACGTAGGAATCGACACTATGTACGGCCTCGTCGGCATCCCTGTGACCGAACTCGCATATATCGCCCAGCAACGCGGAATACGCTTCGTCGGCTTCCGCCACGAACAGCAGGCCGGCATGGCCGCCGCCACACACGGCTACCTCACCGGCAAACCGGGAGTACTCCTCACCGTATCCTCGCTCGGATTTATGAACGGACTCACAGCCACGGCCAACGCTACCGTAAACTGCTACCCGATGATCCAGATAAGCGGATCTTCGGTGCGCGAGCCCATCGACCTTGACCAAGGAAACTACGAAGCCCTCGACCAGTTCAACGTCGCAAAAGGACTCGCCAAGGCCGCGTACCGCGTCAACCGGCCTCAGGACATACCCACCGCAGTCGTACGCGCCTACCGTGCCGCAATCTCGGGCCGACCTGGCGGTGTATACCTCGACGTGACCGAGACATGTCTCGGCGCTATCATGGACGGCGCCGACGCCGACAAACTCTTCTTCGATGCCGTAGACCTGTGCCCGGCAATGCCGCCGGCAACCGAAGCCGTGACCAGAGCCGCCGACATGCTCGCCGCCGCCAAACGCCCTGCCATAATCATCGGCAAAGGCGCTGCATTCGCCCGTGTCGAAGAGCAGCTCAAGAAACTCGTCGACACCACCGGCATCCCCTACCTGCCTATGTCAATGGGCAAAGGCGTACTACCCGACAATGGTCCGCTCAGCGCCCTCTCTTGCCGCTCAACCATCATGCAGCAGGCCGACGTTGTGATCCTCGCCGGAGCACGCCTCAACTGGCTCCTATCGCGTGGCCACGGCAAATGGAGTCCCGACACAAAATTCATTCAGCTCGACATCGAACCTACCGAAATCGACTGCAACCGCCCCATCGCAGCTCCCGTAATCGGCGACCTCGCAAGCTCGCTCGACGCCCTCATTGCCGCCATGTCTTCGCGCAAGATGAGCATGGACCAATCGTGGGTACCCTCGCTTCAGGCCGAGACAAAAGATAAAAACAGCAAATTCGCTGCCCGTCTGGCCGACAACGCCGCCGCACAGCCGATGAACCACTGGACAGCTCTCGGCGCGATAAAACCGATAATGGCCGCCAACCCCGACGTTATCCTCGTAAACGAAGGCGCAAACACCCTCGACGACACTCGCGACACCCTCGACATGACCCTGCCTCGCCATCGTGTCGACTGCGCCACATGGGCAATCATGGGCATGGGCATGGGCTCCGCAATCGGTGCAGCCGTAGCCACCGGCAAAAGCGTAGTGGCCATCGAAGGCGACTCAGCATTCGGCTTCTCCGGCATGGACTTCTCCACCATATGCCGCTACGGCCTACCTGTCACAGTCGTAATATTCAACAACGGCGGCATATACAACGGCATAGGCGTCAACCCTGCCGGAACATCCGACCCGGCTCCAACCACACTCGACATCCACGCTCGCTACGACAAACTCGGCGAAGCATTCGGTGCCACCACATACTACGTCACCACTCCGGCCGATCTCTCCAATGCACTTACCGAGGCCATCGCCTCGCGTAAGCCAAGCCTCATCGATGTTCAGCTCGGTGCCGACTCAGGCAAAGAATCTGGCCACATAGGCTTCCTCAACCCTGCCGCTCTCGAGAAATTCACAGTATAGCCTCACCTCTTGGCTATGATATCTAACACTCAACCCCCAACACCGATATGCTACACATCATTCTCTACGCCATCGTCCCCATATTCGTGGTAATGGCATTAGGTTATTTTTCGGGAAAGAAAGGCGCATTTTCAGGAGCCGACGCCAAAATCCTGAACAAAGTCGTGCTCAACTACGCCTTGCCGGCCGCTCTGTTCGTATCCATCATCAAGGCCAACCGCGCCATGCTCTCGGCCGATGTCAAACTCACGGCCATATCCTTCGTCGTCCTTCTGGCCTGCTTTTTCCTCGTCTACTTCGTATTCAGGATGTATAAAGGCAACACAAAAGGCGACGCCGCCATCTCGGCCCTCATCAGCGGCTCCCCGACCATCGGCTTCCTCGGCTTCGCCGTCCTCGAGCCTATCTTCGGTACATCTGCTGCCGTAGGACTCGTCATCGCCATCGTATCGATCGAAGTCAACGCCCTCGGCATCCCTATCGGTCTTTGTCTCCTCAACTCCGGCAACGCCCAGGCTCAGGCACTCAACGGCGGCAAGAAACCCAATCCCTGGGCACCCGTCGTCAACGCCCTCAAACAGCCCGTGGCATGGGCCCCGATCCTCGCCGTCATCCTCGTCCTCTGCGGCGTCAAATGGCCGGCAAGCCTCGACCCCTCCTTCACGCTCCTCGCAGGCGCCAACGCTTCAGTAGCCGTCTTCGCAGCTGGCATCACACTGTCGTCCGTCAAAATCTCCCTCAATGGCCAGGTATGGATGGGCACATTCCTCAAGCTCATCGTCATGCCCCTCGCCATACTCGCTGTCGGACTCATATTCCACATGAATCCCGTCAACCTCAAGATGCTCGTTGTCTGCGCCGCCCTGCCACCGGCCTTCTCCGGCATCATCATCGCCAGCCGCTACAACACCTATGTAGCCACCGGCACCTCTTCACTCGCCGTATCCACCCTCCTCTTCATGGCCACATGCCCACTCTGGATCTGGATCACCGACATGGCCATAAAAGCGTTTGCTTAAACTGATATAGTAAAAAATGCTCCGCATTTCCACCCCACCGCTAACGGATAACCGCTGCACGGGTTGAAAATGCGGAGCTATTTTTTATTCAATCTTATCCTTAAAGCACCACTTTGCGTGTCTCTGTGCGGCCGTCGGCCGTCATGCGCAACAGATAGATGCCCTTCGCTGCACCATCGGTGCTAAGGCTCAAGCTCTCGCCGGATGCCGTTGCCGATGTCACCTTCACTCCCGACAGGCTGTAAAGCTCAGCCATGAGCGAATTTGCCGAGGCGACGTCCACGCGGATCGAACCGCCCTCGACAGTCACATCGAAAAACGCATCGCCAACAACTATATCCTCTATGCCTGAGTTCTTCTTCGCAATCACCTCCTTGATGCCATTAATAGCATCGAGCTTACCTGCACCCCATTTTGTGTCCAGGGTAAAACCTTTCTGAATTGCAGTATTCTCCATAATTTCACGCGCCTTATCCACAGTCAAGTTCGGGTCAGCCTCAAGCCAAAGCGCCATAGTACCCGTAGTATATGGACAGGCCATCGATGTGCCCTGCATCATGCACCAATAGTGGGTTTTTCCATTGAACTCCGCCGTCGCAATCTGAGTGGCAGCGGCTTTACTTGGATTTGCAGCAACAAAAGAACCGTTATCCGACGAAAAGATACCAGAACCCGGAGCGCAGATATGCGGAAGCTTGCGGCCGTCGAGGAGTTCGCCCCACGACGAATAAGGTGCGATAGCGCCCTCTCCGTAGCCGGATATGTAATTATACTGCTTATTTTCAGCTATTGAGAACCAACTCGGGTGAGCATTATATGCTCCCACGACTATCACATTGCTGCCGCAGGCCATCGAACTGATTGTACCGTTATAATCAGGTTTATCATACCCAGGATGTCCTATCTCAGTGAAAACGAAATTCTCATTACCATATACATCAATGCGCTGTCCGGCCGAACCTTCAACCACAAGAGCCAACAAAGCATTCTTTCCAGACTTAAGACTTACACCATTGACCTCTATATCATAATTATAGCGTTTGTTATAATTATCCAGCGACGACTTCATAGTTATCGTTCCCGAGAAATAATCACGGAATGTCCTATTCTCGGCCGATGTGTCATCCGTCGATCCTATGGTGATAGATTTACCGGGAGTAGCTTTCACAAGAGCCATGATCTCGCCGTTAGTGCTGTTCACCACCGCAAAACCTGCCGTAAACTCCGTGCTGTTCGAGGCCCATATACATGCCTTACCCTTGCCTTTATTGCCATCTACAAACACAGATAGTCGTTTATCGCTATTGCTGAAAGTCTTACCTGCATGGAGTAATGCATCACCATCGTTACCGGCAGCGATACAGATTATTGCCTCCTTACCAAGATCTGAGAGAGCTCGCACATCAGCCTCAGTTCCGTCGTGAGGGCCGAAGTTCGAGCCAAGCGACAGATTGAGAGCTATAGGCTTGCCCTGAGCCTTGGCATAATCGATAAGCAGACGTAAACCTTTGAGGATGCTTGCGTTATAGAGCGTACCGGCGGCAATCGCCATATCGGCTTTAGGAGCCACTCCATAGAGAGGCACACTCCCCTTATCCTTTCCTAAATTTCCCTTTTCCGACTTATACACGCCGGGGCCGTTATATGCACCGCCCATAATACCGGCCACATGCGTGCCGTGGTCCTCATTAGAATTGTCGGTAGGGGCCGATACGCAGCTATTTCCAGTGTACGCCGTATAGGCTCCGGCACCGGTGAAACGGGCAAAATAGCGTAGACGCGATACCGACTGGTCATCGTTGTAGAAGTTCACATGGCTCGGATCAAAGCCGGTATCAAACATGCCTACTATTACACCCTCACCCTTATAAGGCCGAGTGCTACCATCCTCGCCTAATCTGCGACCTTCATGCACACTTTTAACACCCGAAAGCACTCGGGCAACGTCCATCGTCGGCTCGCAATACTCACCGAAGCTCAAAGATTTTACAGCCTTCGACTCCGCCAAAGTTTCGATACCGTCGAGTGGCATATCTACTATCGAGAAATTATCCGAGATATAAGTCACCTCATAGCCCTCGGCCGAGAGAGAGTCGAGTAATGCCTGCGAATTAGTCTCAACTAACACACCTGCCATATACTCACCGCCACGCGACGATGCCTCTACACCTCCGAGATTTTCAACCAATTCAAGCTTCCCTTGCTTGTGCAAGTCAAGAAGCATTTGGCCGCGAGTATTGATTTTGCTCTGTGCCGACGCCGCTCCGGCCGAAAGGAGCCCAACGAGGCATAATATACCGTATTTCTTCATTTTGATAACCTTTTGTTATGCTTTTCCATTGCAAAGATAAGCAAAGATAAGCAAAAAACGGAATACAACACACCATATTGCACATTCTCCTCGTTTTTTAACACTTTTTGCGCCTCTTAGGAGCGCGGCACTCCGTGCCGTGCCAAAAGGCAAGCACCAACCTCCGCGAAGCGGAGACTCCTCTGTTAACCACGTATGGAGCACAGCGACATGCGTGGTCACAAACCACCCATCCACACGCACCGCGAAGTGTGTGCCTACACAGCCCGGGCCAAGGCACGCGCTTCGCGGTGCCATCTCCATACACCTGTAGTCCGCCCATGTCGCTACAGCTCCATAGGCGGTTATTCACAGAGTCTCCGCTCCACGGAGATAGGAGCGCGGCACTCCGTGCCGTGCCAAAAGAGCAAGCACCGTCCTCCAAGAAACAAGCGTCCCCGGCTCTTTGCGAACCGGGGACGCCCCAAGTATTATGTCTGTCTATTTCTTTAGAACTTTACAGGCTTGAGGTACTTCTTTGCAACACGGCTCATATTGAGTTCGTTTGCGCGGATTTTAGCCATAGCAACCTCAGCTTCAGGCTCGCCAACGGGAGTGCTCATATCGAGGCAAGCATCTGTTGTGCCACCGCAATCATAAGCTTTCAGGAATTTGCCGGAAGCTGTTATCACCTTATATGCGCAATTGTCCGCCGGGATAACGATCTTCTTGTCCTTGTAAGTACCGCCGAAACCTTCCATTTCCATTTCGTCGATAGTGGCGCCTTCCTCCTGCATGTAGTAGTCGGCCCAGGTGGTGAAGTAAACAAAGCCAAGACCCTTCTTGAGACCGGATTCGTAATTTTCCATCAGCACGCAGTCGGGGTTGGTGGTATCGAACACCATGTAGGTATTCTCTTCGGGTTCCTCAGTCACGAAGCCGGAAGCTACGCCGTAGGGGTTGACAATACGGAAGATGTTAGGATCGGGCACATTCTGCTGTACAAGCACAGGATAAGTGTTCGGCTCAGCTACACCTGCAAACGGAGTCCGGAATCCATCAGTGTAGTTAAACATGCCAAGGTCTTCCCATTCAGGTATATCAGGCTCATCCTCATAGCCAGGGAGAACAACCTTGAAATTAGTACAAACAGCACCAACATAAGGACCCGGATCACCTGCCCATCCGAACTGGAACAACTGATTTTCGTTATCAGATGAAAAATCCCGATACTTGATAATACCATCAATATTTGTTGCATAATATCCATTTTGTTCGATAACTTCCGGAGTATAATCCTCTTCCAATGAGACAGAAGAGCTACCGAAAGACAACATTCCGTCACTCGGATCGATGATACCTGTAGCAAAGTATTCTACAAAAACCCGACTTGGATTCGTGGCATCTATAACCATATAATGGGTTTCTCCATCAAGTTCAAAGAATTGAGAGAACGGAGTCTCAGGTCCATAAGGATTGACGATACGATACAATCCATCGGTTGTCGGATGTTCTTCGATTTCTACTTCATACTGGATCCCGTCAGGATACTGTTTGCCCAGAGCTGTATATATACCGGTAACCACACCATCGCGGTAGATACCTTTCTTCTCAAACTTGCGCCAAGGAATATAGATAGCGGTCACTTCCATATTGCCATAGCAATAGGGGGTGTTCTGGATGCCGGCAAGTTTGAAGTCGAGTTTGTACTCTTTCTTTGTCTCCAGTTTGGAAAGGTCAAACTTAACGAAGAAAGACACTGTGTCTTTCCCTTCTTCAAACGAAACCGAAGAGGGAAATGTGAATGCATCTGCAGGTGCATCGGTCGATACTTCAAACGATACTTCTTTAGATTTGACGCGGTCTGCACGACCCATAAACACCTGAAAAGCCTTCTGACCATCAACCAGTTCACGATAAGTATCGTTCATCGTCGTGAAGTAGTAAGGCTCGAGAGGTGCCGACTCTGCAGGCACGTACTCAGTCTTCTCGTTGCACGAGCTGCCAACGAGCATGGCCGCGCAAGCGAAGAGAGCAGGTATGATTTTTGTGAATTTCATATTCTATATTTTGCTTTAGGGAGATTGTGAAATTATTTCTCTCTCGTAGTTACTATTACTCAGCCTCTGTAGCCTTGTAGCAACCGGTCGGGTCGGGGTTGTTCCAGCCCTTGAACGCAGGATTGCTGTCGGCCTCCTGACGAACGAACACATAGTTCATCCATGCCGGACGAGTCGTTGTGTTGAAGTCACGGTCCTTTTGGTAGTTAGAGCCTTCATAGTTACGGATCACAGGCTTGTTGAGTCGCTTGTAATCAAACATTATCAAGCCCTCGCAGAAGAACTCCATACGCTTCTGGGTAAAGATCGCATCGACAACCTGCTCCTTGGTCGAGCCAACAACTGTAAACTGGGGATCGCGGTACTGGGTCATGAATGACTCGATGAGGGTCTTACCTTCGGCAGGAGTGATCTGGGCTGCAGCCTCTGCCTCGATAAAGTACATCTCCTCAACACGCATCAGAGGTACACCGACAACACATGCTTTGGTATAATCAAGCATATTGCCTTTACCCGGGCGGATTTTAAGAGAACTGTACGGAGTTGACGCAATCTTTACGGGGTTGTCGGGATCAGCAGTAAGGAGAGCATCCTTATCAATAAAAACCTCCTTACCCGAAAGGGGATGACCCTGAGGAGCAACGAACGAACGTTTGCGGAAGTCAGTATTGTTGATCTTATTATAGAGCGACGCATCGATCATGATATACGGGCCACCGGCCGAATAACCGGGGATATACTCATTCGACGACCACGAGGTCCAGTTGATAATGCCGGTCTGCACCGCATTATCTTCCAATACATATTGCTGTCCCCAAAGCCATGACGGAGTCGACAGATCGTTGAAACCGGTGGTGGTGGAGAGCCACTGTTGTTCGGTCAGCACGGTAGCACCCTTGGCCGTATCGATAGCCTTACGGGCATAGGTTTTGGCGTTGGCATAATCCTCAACCCACATGTAGGCACGGGCCTTGAGACCGTATACAACCGACAAGTCAGGCATCGTCTTGCTCGAACGGGCTTCGGCTACTATGAACTTTTCGGCATTGTCGAGGTCGCTCATGATAAACTCAAACATCACATCGCGTTTCACTCGAGGATTACTTTTAGCATCCTCCTCCGAAGTCTCCTCAGTCGTTATCGACAATGTGTAGTTGGTCACGTCGTTACCTTCAGGTGTAATAGGCGATGTACCGTCGGTCGGAAGATACTCATACATACGGGCAGCATCAAGATAGGCAAACGCACGGAAAGCGTAGGCCTGACCCATAAGAGCCTGCAGATGCTTGTTCTCAGTGCTCTTATCTATCGCGCCGAGTGTAAGGTTGGTGGTCTGGATAAGTTTGCTGTAGAACCACCAGATCATCTGCGAGAAGATGTACTCCTCGCCCTGATATGTGTTCTTCTCCCAGTTGGCGAACTGGTCATAACCCGACGCGACAACAGCCATATCGCCGGTCATGACATCGCGAAGGTGCATCATCGAGGGATAACCGAAGTCGTAGTGACGGTCGTTGGGAACCACGAACACCGTGTTAAGATAGGCAGGCATACCCGAGGCATATGCCTCTGCCGCTTTAGTATTGGCCAACACCTGTTCCTGACTCACCGTTGATGTGGGAAATGTCTCTTCCACACATCCCGTCAGGCCAACGGCGAACACGGGGAGAGTCGCCGCAAGTAGAGATTTATATATCTTGTTCATTGTTGTAAGAGGCATATTTGTTAGAATGTTACGTTAAGACCACCTGAAATGGTACGGATGGGCGAGTAATATGCATTGTTGCCACCACCGGTCATCGACAGACGGGGGTCCATACCCTGACGCTTGCTCCAGTAGAAGATATTCTCGGCGCTGCACGATACGCGGACGCTCTTGAGGTAGAGCTTGTTGGCGATCTTCGACGGAAGAGTGTAGCCAAGGTTGATGTTCTGAAGGCTCAGGTACGACGCGTTAGTGAGGAAGCGGTCGCTCGACGATGACGCAAAGTTGTCGTTGAACTGGAACCGGGGGATATTCGAGTTGGGGTTCTCGGGGCTCCACGAATTGAACACATCTGCGTGGATGGCACTGCCGACGCCACTCGATGTAGGCGGAGCCATCATCGAAGCATAGGTACCGTCGTAGGTCTGACCACCGATCTGGAATGCGAAGTTCACGCTCAAATCAAAGTCTTTGTAAGCAAGGCTTGTGCCGAAACCGCCGTAGACGGGAGCGAGAGCCGTGCCGCAGAGATACTGCGTAGCCGACGAATACTGGGTGGTAGTAGTGGTTTCGGTCCGGCCGGTATCCTTGCCTTCTGCATCAAGTATAGGTTTCTCCATATACCACATCGACTGACCTTTGTCATCGACACCTGCATATTTAGGAATGTAATAAGTATACAGCGAACCACCTTCATAGAAGAAATAAGTTTGGTTAGAATAGCCTCTCTCACCGGTTGCAGTCGTGGTCGAACGACGTTCTTCGGGAAGACGGGTGATACGGTTCTTGTACCAGGTGATGTTGAAGTCGATATCCCAACGCCAGTCCTTGGTCTTGATGGGCGTGCCGTGGAGTTCGATTTCAATACCCTTGTTGGCCATATCACCGATATTATCGTAGAAACCGGGCCAACCGAAACTCGGCGGAAGAGGGAAGTAGTAAAGCATATCCGAGGTCTTGCGGTAGAAGCCTTCGAACGAACCACTCAAGCGGTTGTCAAGAACTGCAAACTCGAAGCCTGCGTTGAAGTTGCCCTGAGTTTCCCAGGTAATGGTCTCGTTACCTTTAAGATAAGGAACGATAGCAGGAGTTCCGTTGGAGCTTACAAGCTCATACTGGTTTGTATAGTAGAAGTCACCGATATTATCGTTACCCTGCGAACCATACGAAGCCTTGATCTTCAACATATCGAGCCACTGCAGATCGCTCATGAAATCTTCTGAGCTGATAAGCCAAGCTGCGCCGGCACTCCAGAAGTTACCCCAACGATGTTTGGGATGGAAGCGGCTCGAGGCATCACGACGGAACGAAGCCGAAGCGAACACTCGGTTATCGTAGTCGTACTGACCACGGAAGATCCAACCCTCATTATTGTAGTTGGTTTCGGTAGAAGTGGTACCGACGAGGTTGATCATACCGGAAAGTTCCATATTGGAGGGGTCGAACATAGAGTTCATGGCACCCATCAGATTGTTCTTACGCATCTTGTAGAACTCATGACCGGCAAGAAATTCAACTTTGTGATCACCATAGAGATGGCTCCAGTTGAACAACTGCTGGAGAGTGAATGCGAGCACCTTTCTCGAAGTCTTGGTAAGCGCACCATTCTTAGTCACACCGGGACCATAGTATGGGTTCGAGAAATCCGTACCATTAGAGGTAAGCAAGTCTACCGAGTTGTTCGAAGTGATGGTGAAGTCCTTGAGGAAGCGAACTTCGAGAGAGCCGGTACCATTGAATGAATCTCCGGTAGTTCTATTTTTGTCAAGAAGCGATGTTCCGATAGGGTTGCTGTTAGTCATCGCAGGACGTTCGAAACCACCGTTCGCACCGCCGCCGTAGTCATAGCGGAGGAAACCGTTTTCATCGACGCGGATATTACCCTGCCCGTCGCGCATATAGAGAGGATAGATAGGAGCGATCATCGATGCAGAGCCGAAGGGGTTACCCGAAGATGAAGCCGTGCCTTCATCCGAGCCATAAGAATCCATATCGTAGTGGCTGTAGTTCATGTTTACCGAAGCCTTAAGCCACGATTTGGCCTGTGTGCTCGCTGCAAGACGGGCGGAGAAACGCTCAAAGCCGGAACAAGGGGTAATACCCTCATTGTCGAGATAACCTACCGAGAAATAGAAGTCACCGCTGTCAGTTCCCTTCGAGATCGACAGGTTGTAGTCCTGACGGAGGCTATTCTTATATGTGGCGTCAACCCAGTTGTCGGGAGTCAGATAATATTGCTGACCATCATAGTTCACGACACGACCGAGCTTTGCATTGGGGTTAAGCTTGCCATTGAGGCCGATAAGAGCCTGACCACCGGGGAGAGTGTATACGTTATAACCAAGTGAATAGGCAGACAAGGCAACCTCCTCTGGGTCTATGGAAGCTTTGTTTGCAAACATCGCTTTATTGGCCCATGCGCTTGCATTGGCATGGGTTGCACCACCACTGCGCGACAGGTTGTAGAGCGACATATAATATGCCTCATAGTACATCGCCGGGTTCTTGATATAGTCATAGTCGCGAGCTGCGCGTGAGTTCGAGCCGAGCTTCACATCAAGAGTCACTGTAGCCTCGCCATGCTTGGCACGCTTGGTAGTGATGATGATCACACCATTAGCACCACGTGCACCATAGAGGGCATTGGCAGCAGCGTCCTTGAGGACGGTCATTGATTCGATATCGTTAGTATTGATGGTCTGCAGCGCACCGCTGAAAGGAGTTCCGTCAAGAATGATAAGCGGAGACGAGCCTGCATTGATTGAAGAAATACCGCGGATAAGCACCGTAGGGTCGTCAGCACCCGGAGCACCCGAAGCATTACTCATCTGCACGCCGGCCACCTTACCCTTGATAGCATTGAGGGGGTTGGAAACCTGGGCCTCCTCAATTTCGGCAGAGCTCACCACTGCGGCCGAACCGGTAAATGCCGCACGGGTCGATTTACCGTAAGCAACGGCAATCACTTCGTCGAGAAGCTCTGAGTCTGAGTACAGACGTACTACGACAGGACCATTGCCGATTTTGACGTCCTGTGCCTTGTAACCTACATAAGAAACCTTGAGGTGGGTGGTAGCGGCAGGCACCTTGAGGGTGAAGTTGCCGTCGACATCCGTCGCCGCACCGTAACCACCGCCGACTGTAACAGACGCGCCGATGATTGGCTCGTCGTTCTCGGCGTCGAGGACAGTACCTGTAACCGTGCGCATCTGCGCAGACGCACACAAGCTAACCGAAAGCACTGCCAAGAGTAATAGAAACAGCTTTTTCATACTTAGAAAAAATAAGACATAAAATGGTTGATTAATTGATTTTAAGCGAATTTGCAACTGAAGCAGCCCCTCCGGGCACACTTTTTACATAGTTGATTGGGCAAAGTTAATATATTTTTTTCAATTTTGTAAACATTTGGCAAGAAAAAATGCCCAATTTTAACATATTGTTTACGACAACATGTTTCGCTTTATGACCTATTTGCCTATTTCAACGCATTTTAACCAAATTTCGGCTCCTAAAATATTTTTACCATACCGAAACATCGGCATATCTTAATGCCATCTGCAGTTCAAGCTCCTATCTGCTGCTCTATCAGCGCTTGACCTCTCCCTTCACGAACACCACATTGCGGCGTCGCTCCGTATTGGTCTCCACCCTTAGAGTGCGCACAAAAGGCCCTATGCTGCGTGGGCCGCTGTTATATGTGATCTTTATTGCCGCCGTATCGCCGGGAGCTATCGGGCCGCGCGGAAAATCAGCGACAGTACAGCCGCAATCTGAAAACACGCGGCGTATCACCAGCGGACTGTCACCGCCATTGGCTATACGGATTTCGCCCTTGTAATTCTTCGACGGGCGCACCTTGCCAAGGTCAAGAGTCGTACCGTCGGGAAAAACAGCCACTGCGGCTGCGGCGACACTGTCCTGATTGCAGGCTACAGCATCCACCGGCAAAGCCGCAGCGGCAAACAATATCAGAAGTATGGCGACAACCCTCACCGCACGGCAAACTTACGTGTCACCGACGAGTTGCCGTCGCGCCCCTCTATGATATATATACCCGGATCGACATCAAATGTCAGGACAGCGTCATCGGTGCTGTAGCTGCCCAGAGTACGGCCCATCGTATCGTAGACCGTCGCACTCACCATCGCGCCGGCATTACCCGACGCCACAGTCACAGTACTGCCCTCGAGGCGCATGCTCAGGGCTCCGGCATCACCGACAGGCATATCCGACATAAGGTAAAGACGGCGGCACACATCACCCTCCACCTCTATCTCCAGCCCCTCGCTAAGCGGAGTCAGGCTACCGTCAGCCTTGTCGTAGAGGCTCAGCCCGTACATATTGTCCACTCCGGTGAAGCGCAAAGTATACCGACCCTCTCCGGTGGCGCTGCGCAGGCCTATCTCTGTACCGGCAGCGTCTGGAGTGAGGTTTATGCTCGATGCCACATCCCCGGCAAAAGTATACACCGTCGCCGGGCGGCGCAGCGACGGGTCGAATATAGCCGCCGCATCCTCGGCCCCGTCATAAGCCGGCGATGCCCCGGCGACGACTGCGACTACAGCCGACGACACCACATCATCACCGTCGACCACGCTCACCGTAAAAGCATCGCCCATGCCGCCACCGCGGCCCTCAGGCATCTTGAGCGGCCCACGTTCGCTGTAGCGGACAGCGCTCATGCCCCGGTTGTACCTCAGTTTGAGCGCACCGCCCTCAGCAACCGGCTCTCGGGCCTCCACAAAGAAACCCTGCATCGGCCCCACATAACGCGCGTCGGCAGCATTGCTCACCAACGCTCCGCCGGCATCCGACATCACCGCAGCCTCCTGGGCATCCGACGTGAGAATCCAATATTTAGGATATATCACGCCACTGTTTTCGGTCAGAAACTCCACCATATCCATATGGCTCATGAACGGATTGCCGACCATGAAATAGCGGTTGCCGGCACGGTATCCTTCAAGCACGATTTCACCCTCGGTCGCATTCAGACGCCCGGCAGGAATGTCACGCACCGTTGTGGTCGTACCGACGTGCTTATCATCATCGCTGTAGTAGTCATAAGCCATATCATCCTTCGGCAGACGTAACAACGCCTTGCCGTCCGGCGCCATACCCACAGTCGAACCGTCGACCTTGATCGAGAAACCCGTTCCGGGAAGATAGCGCTCGTTCACCTCGTTGTACACACCGCTCCATGTCGTCTCTACAAACACATCCGTCCTCGGGTCGTCGGCAGAGCCATCGGGGATTTCATGCACCCACGCCTCGCCGCGGTTCCACGACCGCTGGAAGACGGCCGGAGCGAAACGGTCGTGCTTGGCGCGGTCAAACCGTATCGGCATATACAGCTCAGTCTCCTGGCGCGCTCCGGCAGTCGGCATATACATATCACCGGCCACGATACCCTCCAGAGGAGACGACATCACATACCAACGCGACGGAGCAAGCTCTACCTCGACATGGGCACGGTTGTAGCGCAGTTTATCCTGCCCCGACATTTCCGACCGGTCACCGAAATGTATTTCGTCGCACTCGTTGGCCAGCCACGGACGGCAGTCCACCGACGCATCGCCCTCGTGGCTACGCGCCGCCATATGGTACTGTATCCTGTCCGTCGCACCGGCTTCAGGCGAGGCCGACCACACAAAAGTCTCCTTGCCGATAGTCACCGAACGGTCACCGGCCACATAAAGCTCGGGGGCCACACGGTCGCCGCTCACAAGCACATTTGTAAAATCAAGCGGTGCGAAACCGGGAATGCGGCCGTTCGTGCCGTCGCCGATATGCTCCGACAGGTCATGCCCGGCATATTCACCGGCCGTATAATGAAGGTCGGCCGACGACGCACGGTGCCAGTTGAGATCGTTGGCCCAGTCGGTAGACCCCTCTGTACCCATCCACTTCATATATTCAGGCACGACGAGCAACGTGAAACTATCCTGCCCGTGGCACACAGCTTCGCCATCATCCTCGGCCGACTGCGACAACTCCTCGAAATTATAACGCATCGTATACCGGTAGCCCTCTTTGAATACGAAACTGTCGTAGAACACTATCTCCACAGCATTGTCGGTCGCCGTACCGTTCGTATCGGCAAGCATACCCACAACCTCACCAACTGCCATCAGTCCGGTGCCGTCGCTGCCGAGGTCCTGGTACGACGGGTCGTCCGTTGCAGCAAGATACACCGACGGATCAGCTCCGCTCGTCATCTTGCTCACGCCGGCACTTGCCGGTTCTATGTCACGGACAGGCATCGTGAGTCGCGCTGCCGGCGCCGACGACCATCCCTCAGGAGCGCTCACACCCTTGAGCTGGCGCAGACCTATCCGGAGAGGCACATCAGCAAGACCCTCAGGATACTCTATGCCCTCGGCAAAACCGTGGGTCATCCCCGGCGAACGGTGCCGCACAGCTATCGACACCTCTGTCGGGGCCGTGCACACAAGCCAGTAATCCTCCAGATAATCAAACGGAACTGCAACCACATGGGCATATGCCATATCCTGGCCCTCAGGAATATATACCGGAGCAAACACATACGACGACGACCGCAGATGAAGTTTCGCCGGTATCTGACCATTGTCGCCGCTCACCTCCGTAAGCCTCTTCATATACTCGAGAGCCTCCTCAGTAAGCTCGCCCTTGGGCTTGCACAGGTCAAGACGCGTAGAGTCCGGATATTCTGTGCGCAGATAAGCCAGCATCTGCCGCAGATTTACACTATTGCCACCCTTGTCGGTATATTTCTCAGCCATGAACTCATCCCAGTCGCCGGCATACCAGTCGAAATATGCGTTGCGGATCAGCATCTGCGAGTCATCTCCGCCGGCACCCTTGTCGGCCATCACATCGAGCTGCACAACCGGGCGCTGGCCCTCGCAGACCTCAACCGGAGCACCGGGAGGTATCACATTCCCATCGATTTTGATCTGGTCTGCAGCCTTGACACGGAAACTGCACACCTTCGCACAGTCGCGCATCGGATCAAAGAATGTCGACGCCGACTCTTCCGTCGGCATATCCTCACGGCCCATCGGCGTATAGAGAACCACATAGAACTCCTTGCCCGGACGGATATTTTCGCCCTTCGGACGGGTATTGAACGTTATCCACTTCTCCGTCCCGACAAGCTCGCGGAAAGCCTTGTCGCCAAGCACATCCATATCCACCTCCGGGTCATACTCCCGGTGATTGTCGTAATAATTGTAGAAATACAGATGTCCGAAACTCCTGTCTTCCGCCGAGTCGCGGTAAGGGAACTTCAGCACCGCCGCCTCAAATGCCTCCGACTTGCTGTGCGTCCGTGCGAAAATCTCGTCGTACACCTCCTTGTCGATAAACGAATAAAGTATATCGAGCGTCTGGGCTTCCGAGGCGTTCTTTGCCTCGGCGATACCGAGCGACTGCAACAGCATCCCGAAAGGCGACGAAACCTTCAGTGCCGCACTTTCGCCCGAATTGTCGCACACCATCCGGGTCTGCGACACCTCCACGTCGGGCGTCGAGATATACACCCTGATATCATCTATACCATAATCCGCGCCCGACGAGTTCCGGCAGTTATTGTCGAGCTCAAGTTCGTAGTGGTCGATACGGTCATACACCTCCTTGTCGAGGTGGTTCATATCAGGGATAAACGAATAGTAGATATTGTGCCAAATGCCGACTGCCGGCACATAACCCGACACAAATGTATGTATCGGCACCCTGCGTCCATCATCGAGCACTGCCACGAAATTGAATGCCAGGTTGGCGACCTCTGTCGCGCTGGAGCATTCGGCATACCAGCCCGACACATGCACCGTCGACCCGACGCAGAAACCGTCAAGACGCAGCTTACCCATCACACCGGGGTCCGACGCCGCATTGATATAGAAGAAAAATCCCTGCTCGCGGCCGCCGGTATCGACATAACGTCGGTCAAAAAGGCCCTCAGGACCGCACGCTCCGTGATAGTACACTGCATCGCTGTGGTTCACTACAAAGTAGTTCGAATAGTCATAGCTATCCACATAATTGTAGCCGAACGTATAGTTGACCTCATCGGGAGCCATCGAGAATTTATAGCGTTTGCCACGGTCTATCTGCGAGAAATAATTATCCGGGTTCGACACATTCTCCTTCGAAAGCAACATCGCATAATCGTCATAATTGATCACATCGCGGAGTTCCCCGAGATAATGCAACCGGTCGGGACGTCGGCTCTCGTACGCCGGATTGCTCATCAGCTCGCTGTCCGACACCACCGACGCATTCTCATCGCCAAGGAAAGTCACGCGGAACTCCTGCACCCACAGCTCGGCTCCCGACCCGTCGGGGATAATGATGCGGTTTCCGTTGATATCCTTACCCACAAGGCGCACCACATACGACTTGCCGGCTACAGCATTCGACGCATTGCACGCAAGCATCCTGTTATAGCTGCCGCCGCCACCGCAGGCCTGGTACTCCACCCCGTTGATAGTGCGCGAGCCATAGCCCTTGAACGTCGCGTCGCCGTAGAATATATCCCCGTCCTTGCTCAGCAGGCGTCCTTCTTCATCATACACCTCGATATCCATCGAGCAGATACGACGGTAGTCCGATCCGTCCGCCTGAGCCTTGTAGTACCACTTCGAACGGGTCGTACCCTCGCAGGGCACAGGCGAATCGAAGCGGAACTGGAAGTCCTTGCCGGCCGGGGCATTGATATACCGCACATTACGGTTGATATACTCCCGGTTTTTCTCCACAGTCGACATATTGTCTTCCGCAAACTTACGCCCGTCGCGGATTCGGAATAGATGACGCACCGACACCGTCGGCTCAACCATCTTCTTCGTAGCTATATCGTAGCTCTCCGCTGCCGTAAACTCCTGCGCCATATCGCAGGCTATCACATACTCGTCGCGACCGTCCGGAAACTCCAGCGACAGCTGCTTGCCTTCGGGAGCATACACATCGCGAGGCACCATAAACGTCGCTATCAGAGAATTGAGTCGCGTATCTCCCGGTGCGAGAAATTCCGTGAACGACGCGCCGCCGAAATACCCGTTGTTATCCGTCCTCACCACATTCTCCGAGTTCACAAGGAAATCGAGATACTCGTTCCCTCCGCCCGTATAGTAGTCATACCAGTGCACATAACGGTCGCGGTAATTGGTCGTTCCCCTGAAGTCATAGTAAGGATACAGCGCTATCGCATCGCCGGGAACGGCATATAGCACATGCTCCATCACGTTCGAGGGCTGACGTCCGCCGCTTCCCGGCTTGATATCTTTGTCCGTGTCCGATGTCAGGAAAGTCATGTCGGGCTTCTCGAGCTGATAGTTTTCCTTCGCCGCAAGATTCCAGAAGTCGCCATCCACCGTCCAGTTGCCATCGCCGTCGAATAGGCCGTCGAGATTAAGCCATTTCTGACCGTCGCCACGGCGGTTACGAGCGTCTGCTATACCATGCGTCCGTTCAAACTCGATATTACCGAGGTCAATATAGTCTGTCGTAAGCCTGAAACGGTCCACAAGGCCGTCACGGTAATCCTCCGTCCGGCCGAGGCGCAGGATATTGAACTCCGCCATATTCATGAATCGTATGTCGCGACCGTCAAGGCTCCGGTAGGTCGAGCGGCTGTTGTTGGCCGTTACCGTGAACCTGAGGTACCTGTAAGGCCTCGACGGATGGATACGCGACGAATACTCGTCGGTCTTCGGGCCGCGGTACACGAAATACGCGTGCGCCACAGCGCTCCACGCCTCCGAAGCATCGTTGCGGCCCTCTATCCTCATCGTCGTCGGCTGCGCGGTCGAGATATCGCGGCGCCGCGTGTACACTACAATATCCTCGTCGCTGCCCAAAGTCAGGGGGCTGCCGAAATCCACCTCTATATAGTGTTGCTCGGTCACTGGCGAACTATATTCGCTGTTGTTGTAGTCTGAGTGCCAGAATGTATAGGTATCGCCGTCGATTAGATAATCAAACGGGAACGTCTCGAGTTTCGACGTCGCGTTCGAGCTCAGCTGACTACCGCTCTTTATAAGCCACTCTCGGGCAAACGACGGCACTGCCGCACACACGGCTATCGATACCGCCGCTAAAAGGCGGAGAGATATCATCGGGAGAGTCTTTTTCATTTTTTATCGCGTATGATGTAAAACTTGCGGTTGAACACATGGTCGGCCGGGCCGTCTTTCACCCTCACAGCCAACTCTATTGTCGCCCGTCCGAGGCGTTCGCCGCCATCAGGGCCGGGCTGGTCCGACAGATAGCCCGTCACTCCTCCGTCCTCGGCCACAGGCTTTCCATCCAGTATTCCGGCAGGGTCTTCCACCGACACGATATCAAACTCCATCCGGTCAGGGCTAAGGTAATCGCCATCAGGGCCCTCGCGCACCAAGGCGCTGAGCGTAAAGCGGCCCGACGAGCCGAATCTGATATAATACTCCTCATTCACCTCCTCGATAAGCACTGCCGGATAGCCACCGATCGGTGGTGCGAACTTGCAGTCGAAGCGCAACGACCAGTCAAGAAAATCTATCGGTATCAATATATGGTCGTTGCGGTTGATCCATGTCAGGTCTTCAGTCAGCGCAAACAGCTCCTCCGACTCTGCCCCATCGCGCCTCAGCTTCACCGACAAGCGGTATTTACCCGTCGGATGCGCCTCGCTCGTTGTCTCATGGACATAGAAATGACGTGTCGCCACTCCATCACTGCCAGCCGGCACAGACGCAGCCTCACCGAACGCATACTCCACCTGTGCGTGCTCCTTCACCCCTTCGGCAAGTTCCGGTTTGCCCGGCACACCGTAGGCGAAAAGCGCGGCAGGGCCGCTGTACAACGGGCCGAACGTCACCCCCGTCACCTCGATATCGCGGCCCGACGAGTTCGAGAATTCAAACTCCACCTTGCCCCACATCCTCACTACCTCTATGGCGAACGACTCCTCCACACGGTCGCTGATACGCACTCCGCCGAGCCGGCCGCTCATCGGCACCTCCTCGTCAGCGTCCATTATAGCGCCGTGGTCCATCGTCCTGCCATCGAAATCCGCAGCAAGCACAGCGCCCTTATCAAACGCCGTCGGCTCCAGCCCAAGTGCGCGCGCGAGCGCACCACGGCCGATATTGGCGAACGCATACACCCGGTAGACGCCCTTGTTCACCTCAGTTTCGAAGCTCTGCCTCTCCACTCCGGCGGCAGTGCCCTCGGCAACATCGGCGATCACACCGTCTGCGCCAACAAGCATCACCCACCAGCTGTTGATTAGTTCATTATCCGACACCGGGCCCATCGCGCGGCTTTTTATCGAAAATCCGGCCTTGACTGCAGCCGACGGTTCATCCGTGCTGCTGCACGACCATAGCAGCGCCATCGCCGCAACTATATATATCGCTCTCTTTATCATCATGGTATGTATCTCACATTATTATACTCCCCAGCCGGCGGAAGTTCCATTCACGCACATAAAGCTCTGCCACATGCTGTTCCGGCTTTTTTATATCGATATGGGTCGTTCCCGGGCCGCGGAAACCGAAGCCAACCCGGTAGATATGGTTGCGCACCGTCCCGAACTCCATCGGGTACACCAATTCTTCCGACGTGTTTTCAAGCCTGTGCCTGAGCCATATGCTGTAGTAGCACACTCCGCCGGGATAGTGCACCGGAGACAGATAACCGGCATTCGACGCCGCAAAATCACGCGCCTCCGCCTCACTCCCGAAATAGCGGCTCTTGCTCTCGTCGAGGTCCGCAGCTGCCACTCGCCAGAAATCCTGGCCATAAGCCATCCCGTCGGGTGTGAAGACTGCCTTCACCGCAAGCCCCGTCACATGGTCCGCAGTCGCTGCCGATGCCTCATACGTGTTCTCGTTTGCATACGCTATCGTCATCGCCACCTCATGTTCGCCCTTCGTGTTCTGGAGCAGACGGCTGTCGCCAAGGAAACCACCAAGCGGATACCACCTCACCATCGGCGCCGGCGACTCGAAAAGGCCGGCACGGCTATCGCCATACCACCCCTCCAACAGCGTCGCATCACCCTTTCTGGTGCTCGTCGGCTCCACCACATAGTTGCTCGGCAGGCCGTCGTCGCCGAGATACTCCTCGCCGCACACTGTCACTGGCCCGAGACTTCCCGTCCCGGCGCTCACATGCTTGAGCACATATGTCGGTTGCTTCATCACATTGGTCGGCGCGACATCGGTCACATACACACGCCCCGTGCCTCCCGACGTATTGTAGGCAAGCTTGTCCCCTTCAATATTCTTTCGGTCGAACCACAGATCTATTCGCGCCGCCAGACGCTCTACCGACACACTCACGCTCAACGGGTTCTCGCGCGAACCGGCTGCCGATGTGCTGCCTGCCAAAGGATTGACTATATAACCGTCGTCCGTGCGGCACGACGACATCGCGAACATATCATATTCTGCCAGCGAGCCACTCTCGCGCCATCCTCTCGATGTAGCCTCGCGCAGGGCAGGCGCACTGCCGATACCACTCAGGTCGCCCATGTTCACCACCACAATCACCCGGTCGCCCGGCATCGGCTTAAGGTCAGGGATATCGACTGTATATCTCGCCTCGCCGCCCTCATGGAGGTCGGGGCTGCGCCCTATATAGTGCGCACCGTAGATATTCGCATCATCATCATTGATGTCGGTAGCGCCGCGAAGAAAAAATAGAGTCAGATTGTATATCGTGTTCTCATTCCTCAGGGCATCCTCGCGGTCATAGCCCTCCGCCACTCCGGCACGGCTACCGCCGAAGCCTCGACCACCGATACGAAGGCTCAGATAAGTGCCTTCTCGTTCGGTATCTGTCGGCGACTGCGGTTCTTCGGCGACACACGAACACAACATGGTCGCCAAAACTATCGATAAATATGCAATACTATTAAGTAGTCGTTTCATAGATAATCTTCAAATTCTATAGTATGACTGGCCTTAGCCCATATGCACGACGCAACACGTCCCGTCAGGGCCGCCACCAGGTGGCGGAGCCTTGACAGAACGTTGTAAATTACTGGTATGCAACGAGTTATTGGGGGGGTAGTTGTCACCGTACGGATAAAGCAAGCATCCGACTCGCTGTTATCCGCCGAACCTCTGGCTTCGATAGAACCATTCGAGAAGCCCTCGAAGCCCATACTGAAGTAGTTGATGTCGAACGACGACGACTTGTTCACAATAAACACCGGATTACCATCGCTATCTTTGAGAAATTTATTGTCTGCACCCTTTTTATGGATGATATTAGGGTCAGTATATAGAGTCTCGCACCAATATATCGCACCCGGACGGCGATAGAGGTCCGCGAATATGGGTTGGGTCATATTGGCAAAAGTCCAGTAGGCCGACCGGTTGGCATACCTCATCGTTCCGGGCACGTCCTTCGGGGTCGGGTTCCAGTTCACTATACCCTTGCGGCGGCCGTGGCCCGACTTACCTATCGGCAGGAAGATCGTGCGCGCGTTCGTCTCGTTGTACACAAACACTCCTCTCATGCCCTTTGCCGACTCCTCGCCCGTCTCACTGTCGTAGCCGTAGGCATCTTCCACATTCTCGGCCGGTTTGCTCGCTCCCTCTCCATAAAGCACGCCATAGGCCTTCTTTATCGGGAAGTTAAGATTACCGTTCAGATCTGCGATTGAGTAGAAGTCCATATCGCAGTCGGCAACGCGTTCATTGGCATTCTTGATTGTCCACTTCTTGAATAGCGCATCATCCTTCTTGCCCTTGAGGCTCTTCCATGTTGCCGCAGTCTTGGCCGTGGAGCCGGGCTCGAGTACCTGAAGCGACTGGTCCTGACCCGAACTGATATGTACAGCATTCACCGGATTGTTGTCGGGCGTGATTGCCGTCAAGCTGCCGCGGCGGAAGAGCGATCCCTCCTGTAGCGGCGATTTGGCAAACACTGCCGTGCCATCCTTCTCAAACCTGTACACATTAGTCGGACGCCACCACACATTCTTGGTCGGGTCCATCTGTACGGGTTTGTCACCCACCATGCAGAAGATATCGTGCTCGCACGTATAGTTGTGGTAGCGGATACGTATGATCGCGAAGCCCGACTGCGCTCCGTGGAAATTCACTTTAAAGTTGATCGGGCACTCGTCCTCGCCCTCTATTCGCCGCGTATTGGCCTGCGCCGTAGTGCCGCTGCCAGCCTCGGTCGACGACAGCGATATCACCGGGTCCGACTGACTCACTACCTCGGCGCTCCACTTGCCCACCGACACGAAATCGACAAACTTCTCCGCGTCATCCTTGGGCAGACGCATCAGAGTCACTTCAAATTCATCAGAACTACCGGCCTCGCGCCATATACCCTTGGGGTTGACAACGCGGCGCACCTGTATTATATCGAGGTCGAAATGACGAGGAGTGAAAGCACCCGTCACCTCATCGCGGACGCTCGCGGTGAAGCGCACCGTCATCTTGCGCGGATAAGCCACATATGGGTTGTTGCCCGTAAAGCCCGTCTTTGTCACAAGCTCCTTGGCTCGGGTATAGAGTGGTATGCGGTAGAGGCGCTCTACAGTCACCTCGCTTCCGTCGTCATTCTTGCGCTTACGGGTCTCCTGCATCGAGTAAGCTCCGTCAGTATCGTCGGTAGCAGGTACTTCCGATGCATTCACTGCATATACGCGCCAGCCCTTGTTATTGTCTTCATAGTTCTTTTTCAGTATCTTGAGAGCCTCGCCGGCGTTTATCTGCCACGATTGTACGCCACTGTTGTCCTCCGGCTCTATACGCAGTACATTGGTCTTGCGCAGCGACAGGAACGAAGTCCACGGACCCGTCGCAAGATCAGCCAGATTGTTCTTGTAATAGACACTGTGCCCGTCTACAGTCTTCCCGTTAGGGTTGGGAAACTCTATCTCGCCGTCAGCATTGGCCTTGTCATCGCCCCACGGTCCCCACTCCACGAAATTGTTGTCCTGGCTCGGCAGTATATCGGCGCGCAACGTTGTTCCGGGTTCCATCTCGCCCACGATTTTCACCGTCGCATACATCGACTTGTTATACAGGTACGATATGAACTGTGGCGTGGTGATAAATATACCCGTCTCCTCCTTGTAGTCGATATGCCAGTCGTAGTCGTTGCCATAGCCGCGAAGCTTCAGTGTCACCTTGTAGTGGTGGTTGCGCAGCGCATTATAGTCTTTCTCAGCATCCTGCCCCAGCATGAAGCGGTATTTGATCCAGCCCGAGCTCACGCTGCCGTCAGGTGCTGTGTTGCGGTAGTAGCCGCGCACCTCTATGTATGTGCCGTAAGCCTTGCCGTCCTTCCAGCCCGACTCAAGGTCGTCCTCCTTTGGGTTAGGCTTCCATATATTCACTCCGTCCAGGCTCTGCTTCTTGTCCTTGCCCTCGCCCTGGAGGTTTTCGTAGAAATAGAGAGCCTGCGACGTGTGCAGGTGCTTTTCCTCGTTGATTTCAGGCTTGTCAGCCGCCGTGCCACCCGAGCCGCCGTAGATATGCGTCGAGTTGCAGATGTGGTACCACGTCTGAGGCGTCATAGTCTTGGTATCGGCCTGCGTCGGTTTCTGTATCACCTCGATACCGCCGAAACGGTACACCCCATTTTCCACCTCGTAGCGCTGATCCGACGGCAGACGCGTCTCCGGGTCCTCTGCCGACTTTTGCCCTGGGTGGTTAGGTAAGCCGAGATAGCACTTCTTGGCCACGTCGCAGATCATGATCGTGTCGATATACACCTCCACGTTGTCATAAAGCTCCGACCCGTCGAAAGCTATCGTCACCTTCGACGCAAGCCTCCGCAGCCAGCAGTGAAGCTGCTGAACCTTTCCGTCCTTCACCTTCACGGTTATAGGGTTTACATCGTCCGCATCGCGCTTGGGCCCGATCGAGAAAACACCGAACATCTCGCTGTTGTTCTCTATCTTTATGCTGTCCCATTGGCACTCTATGCCCTTGAGCTGATCGCGCGTGTCCACAACCTTCGAGCCGAAGTCCTTCACATTAGCCACGCCGTAGATATAGTAGGGTTTCGACTCAAGCTGCAAGTCAAACTGGAGCCGTCCGGCAGCCTTGTCGCCAAGATTTCCCTCCTCGGGCAGGCGGTTGTCGCTGTCGCCATCATATTTGATATTGCTGATCTCGCCCGGATGCTCGTACACATTGCTGCCGTTCTCTCGGATATGATATTTCTTGTATAAAGAACCGTCTTCACGGTAGATCACCATCCAGAACGAATTGATATTCTGGATTGCCTCTCCGGCTTGAGGCCCGAGGGCACGGCTTGTTACATCGACGCCTGTCTCCGCGTCAAAACTGATGCTTACCGGCACTGTGACCACTGATCCGTCAACTATGCCGCCGTCGCCTGGATTGAAATCGTCTTCACAGGCCCAAAGTGCCGCCATGCTTATCAAGGCGGCAAAAAGGTACATGATATGTCGCAATTTCATTGTCATTGACTATCCCTCAGTGAGGGTTTTTCGGTTATTTTGTCGGTATCGTAATATTTGTCGTTTTTGGCATCGTAGTAACCCGTCACCTTGCCGTCCTTGTCGCGCAGTATGGTCCACCCCGTTGCTGCGTCGATATCAAGATATGGCACCGGTTTCTTTTCCGTATTGTAGTACTGACCATCCTTCGGGTTATAATAGCCGATTATGCGGTCATTCAGGTCGCGTATGATCACCCAGCCCTCAGGCTGAAGCACCGTCACATACGGGTCGTCGATAGGCGTCTTCTTGTCCGGGCCGAAGTACTCGCCCGTCTCATGGTCGTACCAGTAGCGCACCGTGCCGTCATCATTATAGATTGGCAACAACTCCCTGTCGGTAAGCAAGCCGAACAAAGGACCGAGGTCAACCTCGTTGTAAGGCACAACCTGCACCACTGGCGGCGATTTCTTACCCACCGTGAACTTATACCACACATTCCTCAACACATCGAAGTGTTGCACCGGACGGTTGGGCGACGCGGTCAGGTCGTATGTCGCGAAATATAGACGGTCAACCTCGCTGTCCGATCCCCTGAAACTTATCTCTATCACCGATTTCTCGGTATCGGGGCGGTCTGTATTCCTGTATTCAGGCACATAGGCGATCCATCGGCTGTCACTCACCTTGATGAAAGGTAGATACTCATCAATCTCCAGATTGTCCGGTATCGACGGTGTCGTCGTATAGTCCTTGTCGTAGCTGTCGTACACATATTCCGACCTGGAGAAAACACCCTGCGGTGCGCAGTAGCCTCCTGTATTGTAGCGGCTCAGCCTCACCCAATCGATCGGATACACACAGTTGGGGCTCAGGTCAACCTCCACCTTGGCGTAGGCGCGGAGCATATGTATTGTGCCTATGTTGGCCGTATTGTTGCTGTCGTATGTCAGCATCATCTTGTCGGTCACTCCGTAGAGAGGTATCCTGTTTTCCTCCGACAGCTCCATCTTCGAAGCGTCGAATGCATAGCGGCCGCCGGCGATATCAGCTATCGTTGTCACGTCCTTCACAAGATCGGCTTCCGACGGATACTCAGGCCAGTTCGCAAGAGCAACCACCTTCACCTGACCCTTCACGGCAGGATACTTGCCGAAGCTATGCACCATATAGGTCTTCGACGTGGCCGTCGATTCGAGCGGATAGACCCGCGCAACCTCCACCGGACATATATAGCGGTTGTTGCCATCAAAGAAATACAAGCGGAAATCGCGACCTTCAACATCGATATAGTTCTCATAACCCTCGCCGCGGTCATAGCCGCCGTCGGGAACTGAAGGTGCTCGCGACCCTGCCGACGTGTTGCTCACCGTAAGACGCATCACTATCTCCGCCTCCGACGTCGAGCCGGTGTCCTGGTCGCCATCTTCGCTGCACGACCACAGCCCCGACACACTCAGTATCAGCGCGAGACAAATCAATATGTCCTGTAATCGTTTCATTCTTTTTAAATTATGAGGTAAGAGGATGTATTGGGAAGTTTGGAAGTTTGGAAGTTT
>DKVO01000003.1:0-6127 GCA_002491245.1 Porphyromonadaceae bacterium UBA7176 | reverse complement strand
GGAAGTTTGGAAGTTTGGAAGTTTGACAGAATGTTTAGGTTAAACTATTATTCAAACCACAAACCACAAACCTCAAACCTCAAACCACAAACTTAATTTCACGACGGATCCTCAACATTCTGGAGTATAACCTGCCAGGAATTGATATAGATCTGAGAATCTATCCAGCGGCCGTTGTCATCGAGGAAAAGCACCAGCGAGTATTCGTCACGGTAGTCGAGATAGTCTGCATCGCTGAGTTTCTTGTGCTTGCCCTTGGTCATGATTGCATAGTCTGCGATTGGTATCTCCGCAACAAGACCGTGGTCCGAACGGCGGTGGATACGCACGATGCAACGCTTCTGAGGAGTGATGCGGCTGATCTGGAAATCGGCCACAGCGCAGCTTATTGCCGAAACTATGCCTGCGCGGCTGCCTTCATTGCCCTCTCCGTCGCCCTTGTAGTCCGGCACATCCATTCCGGCATAGCCGTTGGTCACGGTGTGGGCATAGTAGCGGATTGGCTCGTCTGAAAGTATAGTGTTGTCCCAGTCAAGATAGCCGTTCTCCTCCTCTATGGTGAAGAGGAACTTGTTCTCGTCAACAGGGTCGCCCGAGAGGTGTTGCAACACCACATGGACATCGTTGGTATCTTTTGTCAGGCGCACCTCGAAGATATGTGTGCCCTGGCGGTCTGTAAATTCGACATCCATCAGCTTGCCGTGGTAAAGGTCGCGGAAATCGTCGCGCACTGCCGAGCCGGCGAAGTTCCAGCCAGTGTCGTGCGGAGTGCGGCCACCCAGGGTCGCCTGTAGATGCGTATGGTGTGTGGCGTCGTCGCGGATCGAGAAATCTGTCTTATGGCCGCTGCCGCACCACGCTATCAGCGAGTAAGTGCCCGGCTCGATTCCTTCCACATCCATCAGATAACTGCCTGTTTTAAGTTCGTCGCCGGCCTCGTGCTTCTGCCACACGATATTGCCGTCGGTGTCGACGATATAAAGTGTCACCTCATCAACTTCAGCAGCGAAAGCGTCGGTGTACTTCAGATTGCGGTCATACACGAAACGAACCTTATAGTAAGGGTCGCAATCACCCTCGCCGTCATAGATCATGCCGTCGCATGACGCAAGACTCACAGCAGCCAACACCGGAAGCAGCCGCGATAATGCCTTGAATATATCTGAGATGTATTTCATTATAATTTATAGTAAATGATTGGTTGAGGAGATTATAAATAAGTAGAGAAGAGCTTCAATAGAAGCAATAGGAGCCCGACCCTCCGGTCGTGCCAAATCAAGCATCGTTAGGAGCGCGACTCTCCGAGTCGTGCCAAGAACAGTATCAAAGTTGCCGCAAACCTCCGCGAAGCGGAGACTTCTCGGTTAACCGCCTATGGAGCGCAGCGACATGGGCGGCCTGTCCGGGGAAATGAGGCTGCACCGCGAAGCGCGTGCCTTTCCACAGCATCGCGAAGTTGCCGGAGGCAACGTCTTATGGATAACACCGGGCTTCAGCCCGGTGGTTTCGGAGATACGCCTTATGAGATAGCCAAAACCATTATAGGAAGAAAATGCTCCGCATTTTCACCCCACATCCTCGGGGATAGGAGCGCGACTCTCCGGTCGTACCAAATATAAAAAGTATCTTTAAGGCCCTTCGGCCCCCCGAAGGGCCTTAAAGATCAATTCAGATTATAAATCTTCTACTGTTTGGTTTACAACCTTCCACGAAAGGATGTTGATCTTAGCACCTACATAGTACAGAGGATCTTCCGGACCTTCGGGGATAACAGGAGTCTCATCTTCTTCAGGCTCGAACACAAGGTGACCTACCTTCTTGAAGCTGTTGATAGTCATCTTGTACCAGTGGTTGCGGACAACACCGTAGTAACCCTCGGCTGCAACAGTCGTACCCTTAGGTGCGAAGTGCTCTACAGGAATATAGTAGAAAGCATCGGCTGTATCCGAACCAACGGCAGGGTTCTCAGCTTCAACAGCTGCGAGAAGAGCGTTGATAGTCTCTACGAAAGTATCGGTAATGTCGCGGTACTCTACATGAGCGGCTACATAGTCATCTTCACCTACTGTACCGCTTGCAGGAACCTCTACACGCTCGTAGATCTTGTCACCTTCAGCAAGTGCCTTGGCAACGATTTTGATCTGGCCGAGCTTGTGGCCTTCGCTCTTGTCTGCAGCCATCTCGAAGTCTGCATCTGTGATAGACTTCCAGCTTGTGGTGGTCACGTCGGTGCTCGGGTCGGTGGTCGATCCTACATAACGCCAGAAGTTGAGTTTGCCGTCAGCCTTGAGGCTGTTGAGAAGAAGAGCCTTGTACGATGCCTCGGTGAAAAGTACACCGCGGTACTGTACCAACGACGGAGCTACCATATTGCCGGCATCATCTTTCTGATAAATCTTAGTGTGGAGCACTACATGTGTTACACGCGAGCTCTCTACACCCACCTTCATGGTGCCCTGTGTAAAGCTGCCACCATCTACCTCAGAGAAGATATACTCCGGCTCGTTGGTATTCTCGTAGCAGTACTGTACCTTCTCATTCTCGAATGTGAAGCCATTGCCATTGGTTGCAATCTCCTTGGGAGTGGTGTAGGCAAGCTTGCCGGTGGGAATAGAACCGTAAGTCCACGCCTTACCCCAGAACGAACGCCAATCGTTTTCATTGTTCCAACCTTCGAAAAGGTTGTCATCGGTCCATGCGGTGTTGAGCACCTTGCTCATGTAGCTCTTGGTAGCGGTAGCATTGAGGCGCCAGCCCTCTACATTCACATACAGGTCAACGTCCGAAATATTGTCACCGTTCTCGGTATTGTCGTTACCACCGGCGAGAGTCTGGGCAAGCTTGTAGTAAACTTTACCGTCAATTGTCTCGTTTGCGCCACCGAGACCTACCTCAACCTTAGCTGCGAGACGCTCCACGTAGATTTCAACGGGCTCGGTATTCTTCTGAGCGTCAGCCTGAGTTGTCTTGAAGTCGGTAGTATTGAGTTTGGTCACCATGTACTGGGCATCGTGACGGTCACCACCGTTCTCACCTTTCTTCTCTCCTACGAACGACGAAGTCGTCATCACGAAAGGAGCAGCATCGTTCTCGGGGAAGTTGCTTGCAAAGGCAGTAAGCTTCTCGGCAGTCTCTGTGATGGTCTGACCGGCCTCGAAGTCGGCAGGACGGTTGAGGATAGTCATCACATACTCAGGATAGTTGTTCTTGCGAACACCGTTGAGGATAAGCACATTCTTCTCACCGATGTACTCTACATTACCGTTGCCGGAGTTTGTGCCGTTGCCGTCAGCAGGAACGAAAGTAGTGTTGTCGGCCTTGATTTCGAAGGCGAAAGCTCCGTCGGCCTGGAAGAAAAGGAAGTCCACTGAGCTAACAGCGTGTTCTTTTTCTGTTGCGTCGCTCTCTACATAGTCGCCGAAGTCGCTCGATTTCGACGACGGTGCGCCGGTTTCGGGGGCTGCGATAGTGATGGTCATGTAGGCCACTTCACCGTCGGCGATCGGGCCGTCATTACCGGGACCTACTGTCGGCTCATCGTTGGAGCACGATGCCAACATAGCCACTGCAGCGAAACCTGCGAACAATTTGTTCATTTTGTTCATCTTGTTGGTTTATTATTGGTTATTATTAAGTTGTTCTATTCTATAGTTACGCGACTCTCCGAGTCGTGCCAGGTCAAGTATCGTTAGGAGCGCGACTCTCCGAGTCGTGCCAAGTCAAGTATCGTCAGGAGCGCGACACTCCGTGTCGTGCCAGGTCAAGTATCGTCAGGAGCGCGACTCTCCGAGTCGTGCCAGGTCAAGCATCGTTAGGAGCGCGACTCTCCGAGTCGTGCCACCCATCGTACCGACTCAACGCTTGACCAGATACTCAATCGTCTCGCGATTGACGATAGCATCAATCTTGGCAGCCTCATCAGCAGCTACAGCCAGACCGGCCGATGCCGCCTTCTCGAAATATTGGGTGGCGCGGTCAAGGTCGCCGCTCATTCCGGCAAGCACACCTCGGGTGTACATTGCCTCGGGCGAGTCGCCGGCACGGTCGAGATATTCCCCGGCTTTGGCGAGGTCGCCGCCGCGGAGAGCTATCGTCGCAGCGTTGAGATTGCTCTTCGAGTCGTAAGGATGAATCTCTACAGCCTTCATCATTATCTCGTTATATTTCTCGCTGCCCGGCTGATAGAGTGCCGCGATACGCTGGAAATCGACAGGACGCATACGCTCCGGCGTCGATTTGAACACCTCAAGAAGCTCTTCCACAGTAGCGTAAGCCTTGATGCGGTATTTCACCGTATAGTCTGAGTGACGCAAGCCGGGATACACACTGTCGAGCATCAACTTGTACTCCTCTGGGTAAGTCTGCTGTATAGCCGAGTTCTTCGGGTCGGGCTGCATGGAAGAGTCGATGATTTTGAGGATGCCCTCGCGGTGCGGCAAGGTGCATTTCTCTACCCATTCGCGAAGTCCCTCCCAATCTTCCGGCTCATAGTCGGTACTCATTATCTCGGGATTGAAGTTGTAGTGCTCGCGCACATACTCCTTCAGCGATGCCGTACGGCCCATAGCAAGGCGGATATTGTTGTCGTACGGACCCTCGGGCGACGCATAACCCTTGATGGTGATGCGCGTTATCGTGGCGTCAGGGTCGTTCTTCACCTTATCTATCGACTCGATAATTTTGGCTATCTCCACCTTGTTGCGGCGGTAGGTAGGACGTATCTCGGTGCGGTTGACAATAAAGTCGACATAAGCGCGACCCTCGGCGCTGAGCTCGATGGCACTGTCGCCAGTCAGCTCCACGAAATTGAACTCCGGCACATAATCAGGTCGGGTATAGTCCAGGCGCGCCAACGGTGTCTCCGGGCCTACCTCCGGACTCTCGCAGCAGTTGGCGAGATCCTGGCGCATATCGATCTGGCACTTATTCATCCACGGCTCGAAAGGCACCTCGGCACGGTAGGCGATGTCCTCCTTGTCACCGGCGAAGTATACCTTATTGCCCGGCATGAGGTCCTTGTTGCGGAGATGGGTGTAGTAGCGGTTGCGGCCGGCAATCTTCACCGAGGGAAGCTCGAGACTGTCGCGGCCGTCAGCCGAGCGAACCACAGGAGTGAATGTCACCTCTTTGTCTCGGCCCGGATTGACCGAACGGGGATTGATGTCCAAGGCTACGGTAAGCTCGCCGCCGTTGCGGTTCACTTTGATGTCGTTGACCTTCAGAAGCGCATCCTGACCGGCGAAAACAGTAGCCGGAGCCAGGGCTGCCATCGAAATGATAAAAGCCGGCAGAAGACTGCGCACAGGCTTGGTATTGGCGTTCGTTTTCATCTTCAGAATGTGTATACAAGGTTAATGGCCGCTTTGGTCGGGCCTACATAATTGTGGGGATGATTCGAGTCGACCTTCTGGCCGCAGTCGGCGCATTCGTATTTGTCGTAACGGGTATAGACCCATCCAAAACCGATCTCTGCCTCGATGTTCCAATGACGGTCGAGGATCCACGAATAACCGTAGGCGATGCCGGCGCCGACCATCCAGCCCTGGAAACGGTAGTCCTTGAGTTTGCGGAAGTCAGTACCAAGGAACTTGAACGGCATATCCAGGTTGCCGTAGTTATATTGGCCGCCAAGAAGATGTCCGCCCACAAAATGACCCGAGAAAGCCTCGCAGAACCAATAACGGGCCTCGGGCTGCACAAGCCAGTGTTTCCATCGATGATCCTTGATTGTCCAGGCATTAAGGTTGGCACTGAGGTCGCCCGTCCACTTGGGGGCAAACTTTACTTCCACGCCGCCGTTAAGAGTTGCGGTGGCGTCGTAGAGGAGATTGGTTTTGACTGCTGCTTTCTGGGCATTTGCCGCCGTAAACACGCCTGCCAGTGCAAGCAACAGTATCATTAGTTTCACTTTCATGCCGTTCGTTGCTGGGAAAATGATATGGTTTGAATAATAATGGTCTTCTATAGTTAAGCGCGCAAGCATAGTCTCGTCTCCGTTTATGGCCCCAAGATTTATGTCGAAAAAAGTTTACGCTGCGTACTTGCCTTTGGTCTTTATTCTCGATACCGACTCTTCTTCAGTCGCCGGATAGACACTTATGCATCTAACAGGATTGCAAAATTACTA
>DKVO01000041.1:55800-66268 GCA_002491245.1 Porphyromonadaceae bacterium UBA7176 | reverse complement strand
GTAATTAAGTATATTTTATAATTGATTTAATACAATGAAATCCATTTTCAACCGTTATTGTCTTACATACACTTATCTCTCCAAAAATGTCAAGGCAAGCAACAATGATAGATATAACAGAGGTGCAAAGAGCATCCTTGGAAAATGAAATACGAACAACTCAATATCTTCGGCATAATAGACCGTAACTGTGTTTACCACGGATTCACCACTCAGGCAAGTATCAATTCCGGCAGATTTATATAATTTATGTGAAACGTCTCTCTTGGTATCACCAAAGAGTAAGGCCAAAGGTGCCAGTCGTACAGTTACTTAACAACAAGGCTGCTTCTAAAAACATATGGATGATATTGATAAAGTCTTAGCTCGTCATTACGGCTTAACCGAGAAAGAACTTGACTTTATCATCAATTACGACATCAAATATAGTTTGGGCGACGAACTAAAAGCAAAAGACTAACTATGGATTTTGAACAAGCACCCAAAATAGAATTCGAGGAATTGCTTAAACGGTTATCAAAACCGGTTAAGCCCGAGTTGCGTGAATTGGTTGACAGATGCAATGCAGAATATGAACCGTGGAACAAAGTGAAGTATATCGCTCAATCTGCCGGTACTAATCCTCGTGAACTTTGGATTGCGGTTCTTGCCGACAGGCTTATACACCGACAAGATGTTTGGTCCGAATATAACGTACACTTTTCGTTGTCAAACAATATGCAGCGACTTTGCCATGAATTCGATATGAATTTCGGAGGCTCGTGGGGCAATGATAATCTGATTCAAGATTCTCACAAGGAACGTTACTTGGTAAGTTCCTTAATGGAAGAAGCAATTTCTTCAAGCCAAATGGAGGGAGCTGCCACCACTCGCAAAGTAGCTAAGGAGATGCTTCGAAAGAAGTTGACTCCGCGCGACCGTAGTCAACAAATGATTCATAATAACTACCAAACAATTCGATTCATAGTTGATAATAAGCATCGCGACCTCACACCTGAACTTTTGATGCAAGTGCATCAGTTGATGACCGATGGGACTCTTGAAGATATTGCTGATAGCGGTCGTATTCGCCAGGATGATAAAGTGGTTGTGATGAATGAGATTACCGGAGACATCGTACACACTCCTCCCTCCAATACTGAACTACCTTCATTTATTGAAAAACTCTGTGCATTCTTCAATAGTAAGGACGAATCTGTGTTTATCCACCCAATTATTAGAGCCATAATCGTTCACTTCATGCTCGCTTATGCTCACCCATTTGTGGATGGGAACGGTCGGACAGCACGCGCTTTATTTTATTGGTACATGCTTAAACGCGGCTATTGGCTTACTGAATATCTGTCTATATCGCGCATAATTTATAGAGCAAAAACCACCTACGAAAAATCTTTTATCTATTCGGAAGCAGAAGGGAACGATATTGGATACTTTATTGCTTACAACTTAAGGGTGCTAAACATAGCATTTAAAGAGCTTCAAGCATACATAATTCGTAAAAATCGTGAACGAGATGCCGCGCAACAATATCTAAAGTTGGGTGGGCTTAATTCTCGGCAAGCTGAGATTATTAAAATATTTGCTGATAATCCTAAGTCTATGCTCACGGTAAAAGATTTGCAATCTCGGTTTAATATTTCACCCACCACCGCTAAAGCAGATCTAACCGGACTTTTAGCGCTCGAGTTAGTATCTGAAATACATCTTAACCGGGTAAAACGTGGGTATGTAAAATCTGACAAATTTGACGAAATTGTAAAGAACTGAAACATTCCAATTCTTTCCAATCCTTGCAAAATTGGAAAGAATTAAAAATAATGGAACACCGACCAATCACACTAACTATACGCACAATCATGATTGCGAACGAGGTTTAAATCATTTATAAAACATTCTTAATTGGCAAAATTTAGAGCTATTGCTATGGACACACCTCCGCGCCTCACCCCCGAACAGGAAGAAAAAATGATTCAGGACGCTTTCGACGAGCTTCTCGACGGATATCTGCGAAGCAACCACCGCAAGAAAGTCGAAATCATCGAGCGTGCGTTCCTTTTCGCCAAAGACGCCCACAAAGGAGTTCGCCGTCGCTCAGGCGAGCCATACATTATGCACCCCATAGCCGTGGCCCGAATAGCCTCGCGCGAGATCGGCCTCGGCTCTACAAGCATATGCGCCGCCCTGCTCCACGACGTCGTCGAAGACACCGACTACACCGTCGAAGACATCGAGCAGCACTTCGGCCCAAAGATAGCGCAGATTGTCGACGGTCTCACCAAAATCTCGGGCGGCATCTTCGGCGACAAAGCATCGGTCCAGGCCGAGAACTTCCGTAAACTCCTCCTCACCATGAGCGAGGACATCCGCGTAGTCCTCATCAAAATGGCCGACCGCCTCCACAACATGCGCACCCTCGGCAGCATGGCTCCCAACAAACGCTACAAAATCGCCGGAGAGACCCTCTACATCTACGCTCCCCTCGCCCACCGCCTCGGCCTGTTCGCCATAAAGACCGAGCTCGAAGACCTCAGCTTCAAGCATGAGCACCCCGATATCTACCGCGACATCCAGGCCAAGATACAGGAGAGCGAGGCTCGCCGGTCGGCTGTCTACTCCGACTTCTCCGAGCCTATAAAGACAAAGCTCGACCAACTCGGCATCGAATACGACGCAAAAGCTCGCCTAAAGTCAATATACTCCATATGGCGCAAGATGGAGACCAAACATCTGCCTTTCGAAGAAGTCTACGACCTCTACGCCATGCGCATCATTTTCAAATGCGACGACCAGGCAAAAGAAAAAGCCATATGCTGGAGCATCTACTCAGCAATCACCGACCTCTACCAGCTACACCCCGGCAGGACGCGCGACTGGATCGTAACCCCCAAAGCCAACGGATACCAGGCCCTCCACCTCACCGTGATGGGGCCCGACGGAAACTGGATCGAAGTCCAGATCCGATCCGAGAGAATGGACGAGATCGCCGAAAAAGGTTTTGCTGCACACTGGAAATATAAAATCGGCGATGGCGACGAAGAGTCCGAACTCAACGCTTGGCTCAAGACCATAAAAGACATCCTCGATAACCCCGAGCCAAACGCGATGGACTTCCTCAGCACCCTAAAGCTCAACCTGTTCGCCACCGAGATTGTCGTTTTCACTCCATCGGGCGAGCTCGTCACCCTACCCTCCGGAGCAACTGTCCTCGACCTCGCGTTCGAGCTCCACTCCGAAATCGGCATGCACAGCATCGCTGGCAAAGTAAACCACAAACTCGTGCCGCTCCAGACCGAGCTCAAGAGCGGCGACCAGGTCGAAGTGCTCACATCAAAGACTCAGGTCGCACTACCCGAATGGGAAAACTTCATGGTCACAGCCAAAGCCCGGACACGTCTCCGCAAAGGCCTCCGTGCCATGCGCCAGCCGGTGGTTGTCAAAGGCGGTGAGATGCTCTCCACATGGCTTATCGACAACGACCTGCCCGACAACAACAAAGTCATCACCAAACTGCAAGGCATATTCCACGTCGCAAACCGCGACGACCTCTGCTACGCCCTCGGTGCCGACGAGATAGTGCTCGGAGACTTCCTCCTCAAGCCGCTCCGCAAAGCGGCCGGCATCGAAGAAAAAGGCATCCTCTCAAAACTCATCACAATAGGCAAGAAAGTAGTCCCAGGCACAGCCAAAAGCGCGCCGGCTGCCCCCGACCCCGTCAACCCCAAAAAGATCTACAAACTCAGGTCCGACGCCGAAGGCACCAACTTCCGCATCTCCGACTGCTGCAACCCCATTCCGGGCGACGACGTGATGGGATTTATTTCCGACGACGGTTCTGTCGAGATACACCGTCTCGACTGCCCCGAAGCACAGATACTCAAAGCCACCTACGGATCGCGCATCGTGGCCACAGAGTGGGACACCGACGGCGAGCAGCGTTTCCTCGCCCACATACACATCGAAGGACTCGACCGCCACGGCATACTACAGGAAATAACACACCTCATATCAACCCACCTCGGCATCGACATGCGCAAACTCGAGATCGAGGCAAGCGACAAGGTATTCCACGCCGACCTATGGGTACGCGTCAGCGACGCCGACGTCGTCAACGACCTCTGCGCCCGCACCAAATCGATACAAGGCGTCACCCTCGCAACGAGAATACATTAGAAAAAGATTGGGATATAGTTATAATCTGGTTTTTACTTGCAACAACTATGAGAGATTGGGTAAATGATATATTTGCGGTTGTGCCTCATTCTGATTACGAAAATTTGATTGGACGTATCGACAACTTATGGAGCTTGGCAAAAAGGCGTGCAGCAGAAGCTGTCAATACAGAATTATTAAATGCAAACTGGAGAACAGGACAATACATCGTGGAGTTTGAACAGCATGGCAAATTCCGCGCAGAATATGGTAAACAACTACTTATACGTTTGTCGCGAGATTTAACCACCCTAAGAGGCAAGGGGTTCAGCCGATCCAATTTGACGTATATGCGGAAATTGTATCTTACATTTCCAAAATGTGAGACATTGTCTCACAAATTAACTTGGAGCCACTATTTTGAACTTCTGAAATGTGGAGATGAAATGGAATTACAGTTCTATTTCCATGAATCCATAAACCAGAAGTGGACAGTTAGGGAATTGAAACGACAAATTAAATCCTCTCTCTTTCATCGGCTTGCTCTCAGCACGGATAAAGATGGAGTACTTGCACTCGCGCATCATGGTCATGCTATCCTCACTCCGGACGATATCCTTCATGATCCATATGTGTTGGAATTTACAGGTCTTCCTCAAAGAAAATGTTATAAGGAGGGAGAACTGGAAAAAGCGCTTAAAGAGAATATGGAAAATTTTCTCTTAGAGCTTGGTCGAGGATTTGCTTTTATTGGACGTCAATATGTAATGCCTATTGGAGGTCGTCAATTTAAGGTAGATTTGGTATTTTATCATTGTATTCTCAAATGTTATGTCTTAATTGATCTCAAACGGAGTGAAATAACGCATGGTGATGTGGGACAGATGAATCTATACCTGAATTATTTTAAAAACGAAATCTGTATGCCCGACGATAACTTACCTGTAGGAATTGTCCTTGGAGCAAAACGAGACGAAGTGCTGATGGAATATGCTTTAGAAGGAATAACGAAC
This sequence comes from Porphyromonadaceae bacterium UBA7176, assembly GCA_002491245.1. Taxonomy (GTDB): domain Bacteria; phylum Bacteroidota; class Bacteroidia; order Bacteroidales; family Muribaculaceae; genus CAG-873. The sequence continues at coordinate 61,106 of DKVO01000041.1, read as the reverse complement.
AAACTGTTCGTTGCCAGATATCAGCTATATCTACCCAAAAAAGAGGAATTACAAGCTCAGTTGGATAAGATGCTTAGCCAAACTGATATATAAAATACATTAGAAATTTCACCGGACATGTCTAAAAGTATATTCAACAAAATACTCATAGCTCTTGGGGCTCTCTTGGTAATAGTATACTTCTACCCTCACCCCGAGGCAAACCGCTTCAACTACGAGGAAGGCCGACCCTGGAACTACACCAAACTCATCGCCCCTTTCGACATCCCCATCCATGCCGACTCGGCCACACTCATGGCCGCGCGCGACACTCTCGACGCCCGTTTCGTCCCCATCTACGAACTCAACCAGCTCCTCATCGACACCATAATCGATCGTCTCCCCGAAGCTGCCGACAGGTACCTGCCCCAAAAGCTCGGTGCCGAACTTCGCAAAGTCTACGCCTCTGGCGTCGTGGACATGCGCACAAAAGACGAGATAGCCGCCCGGAGGCTTCCCAAAGTTAGATTGCTCGAGAAGAATGTCCTCAGCGAGATGTCAACTTCCGGCTTCACATCGCCGCGCGACGCATATCTATACCTCGACTCTGTCATTACCGACAGCGCCCTGCACCAATACTTCGTCCGGGCCGGCCTGCAGAACATCCTGCTCCCCAACTACACTCGCAACGAAGAGGAAAGCCGCCGACTCTACGAGTACGACTACCTCACACTCACCGCCGACAGGGGCATCATCCTACAAGGGCAGACAATCATCGACAAAGGAGCCATAATCACTTCGCAGGACTTCACCAACCTGCAGACATACGAACACATGCTCCGCCAGCTCGACACCAACCGAAACCAGAGCAAATGGCTCATGCTTCTGGGACAGGCTCTTTATGTGGGGCTACTCCTGGCGGCAATGATGGTATACTTCTATTTCTTCGTTCCCGACGTATACGCCAGCCTGCGCAAACTCGCGTTCATGTACAGCCTCGTCACACTCTTTTTCCTCGTCGGGGTCGGCCTCAACTATTTCGTCGCGCAAGGCGTCTACATCGCACCCATGATGATAGTGCCCATACTCGTCCTCGTCTTCTTCGACGGTCGCACAGCCCTCTTCGTCACCGGTGTCCTCACCCTCATATGTGCCGGCGTCACCGCTTTCGCCCTCGAGTTCATATTCCTCCAGTTCTGCGCAGCCACTGCCGCAGTCTTCTCCCTCGGCGAACTAAGCCGCCGCTCTCAGCTCCTGCGCACTTCCGCTACAGTCATGCTCGCTTATTTCGCGGCATACGTCGCCCTCGACCTGCTCATGAACGGCTCGTTCGAAGGTTTCACTTGGCGCATGATGGCATTCCTCGCCGTAAATGCAGCCCTCACTTCGATGGCCTACATCCTCATGTTTGCCGTCGAGCGCATTTTCGGCTTCATTTCGGTTGTCACACTCGTCGAGCTCGCCGACATCAACACCCCCATACTCATGAGGCTATCCAACGAATGCCCCGGCACCTTCCAGCACTCCATCGCAGTGAGCAACCTCGCCAGCGACGCCGCCGCAAGGATAGGAGCCAACGTGCAGCTCGTGCGCGCCGGTGCGCTCTACCACGACATAGGCAAGATAAACAACCCGGCCTTCTTCACCGAAAACCAGCACGGAGTCAACCCTCACGACGCTCTGCCTCCCGAAAGGAGCGCCGCGATAGTGGTCAACCACGTCGCCGACGGCCTCCAGCTCGCCGACAAAGCCGGCATACCCGAAGTGATACGCAACTTCATCCGTGAGCACCACGGGCGTGGCATGGCTAAATACTTCTACATCACCTACTGCCGCCAACACGAAGGTGAAGAAATCGACAAAGCGCCATTCACATACCCCGGCCCCAACCCTCAGAGCCGCGAGACATCCGTCCTCATGATGGCCGACTCGGTTGAAGCGGCCTCCCGATCGCTCAAGGAACACACACGCGAAGCGATCACCGACCTTGTCAACCGCATCGTCGACGGACAGATTGCCGACGGGCTACACAGCGAATCAACCCTCGAGTTCCGCGACGTAAACAAAATAAAGGAAGCATTCGTCAAACGACTCATGACAATCTACCATTCCAGAATAGCCTACCCTTCGGCTGCCAAGACTCCCGAAAACAACAATAATTGACTCCCGGGTGCGTTAATCGACTGATGTCTGTCCGGTTTATCAAACTCACAATCCTTATCGCGGTTGCCATAGCGGCCGCCGCGATGCAATCGTGTTCCCTAAAAAAGAACACCGCCGCATCGCGCAACTATCAGGCATTCATCACCCGATACAACATATACTACAACGGCGACAAACACTACAAGGAGACTCTCGCCGACATGGAGAGCAAATACGAAGACGACTATTCGCGCTTCGTATACATGCACCCCGTCGAAGCCAAGGACGACCCTACGGCCCCCCAGCCTGCCGGCGACTTCACCCGGTCAATCGAAAAAGCCCAGAAAGCCATACAGCTGCGCTCTATCAAAAAGAAACCAAAAGTAAAAGGCAGCCGCAATAGCCCCAAAAACAAAGAATGGCTGCGGCGCGAAGAGTACAACCCCTTCCTCCACAACGCATGGCTCATGCTCGGAAGAGGCCAATACTACAACGGCGACTTCATGGGCGCGGCATCCACCTTTTTCTACATCTCCAAACACTTCCGCTGGCTCCCGGCAACAGTCGTCGAGGCTAAACTGATGCAAGCCCTGTCGTACATCGCTATGGGTTGGCAATATGAGGCCGAACTCATAATAACCCGTATCAAACACGACGAACTCACAAGCAACCGCCTCCGCAACCTCTACAACTTCGTCTACGCCGACTTCTACATCCACGCCGGCCAATATGCCGACGCTCTCCCGTTCCTCGAAATGGCCGTCAAAGGCGCCAAAGGCGCTCAGAAGACACGGCTCAACTTCCTCCTCGGTCAGGTATACAGCCGGCTCGACAGGCCGGCCGACGCATACCGGGCATTCGGTGCCGCCGGTGGATCTGCCTCTGCCCCATACCGCACCAAATTCAACGCTCGCATCAAGCAAAGCGAAGTATACAGCGGTGCCGACATCGAACCCGAAGTCAAGGCCCTAAGGCGCATGACGCGGTACGACCGCAACAAAGACTATCTCGACCAGATATACTACGCCATCGGCAACCTCTACCTCTCGCGCGGCGACACCGCAAGGGCCATCGAAAACTACGAGCTTGCTAACGAAAAATCCACTCGCAACAGCATCGACAAAGCCGTCAATCAGGTTAAGCTCGGCGAACTGTATTTCTTACGCGGAGACTACACCAAAGCACAGCCAAACTACTCCGAGGCCGTTCCCCTCCTCCCCGAAACCTTCCCGGGCTATCGCGACATAAAGCGGCGCAGCGATGTCCTCGACGAACTCGCCGTATACTCCGGCAACGTAGTCCTGCAGGACAGCCTCCTGCGGCTCGCGGCCATGCCAGAGGACCAACGCAACAAAGTTATCGACAAGATAATAGCCGACCTCAAGGAAAAAGAAGAGAAAGAAGCCGAAGAGGCCGCGCGACAGGAATACCTCGCCGACGAAGCCGCACGCGACAATAAACTGAACGACAACTCAACCCAGTCCTTTGTCATCAACAGCGACAATTCGTGGTACTTCTACAACTCCGCCACTCGCAACGCCGGCAAGACCGATTTCCAGAAACGGTGGGGATCTCGAAAACTCGAAGACAACTGGAGACGCCGAAATAAATCAAGCTTCAACACCGACGACTTCGCTGCCGCCGACAGCGAAAGCGACTCCATCGACTCCGAAAACTCCGGCAACAACGAAATTGCAGAAGCTCCCGTCGACACCGCCGCCGCTGCAAGGGCGGCTGATCCGCACTTCCGCGAGTACTACATCGCCCAGATACCTTCCACCGACGCCGAAAAGACTACTTCGCGCGAAGTGATACAAGAAGGGCTCTACAACATGGGCGTAATCCTCAAGGATAAACTCGACGACTACTCTGCCTCTCACCGCGAGTTCGACAGGCTGCTCACCGACTTCCCCGACAATATCTACCGCCTCGACACATACTACAACCTCTACCTCATGGAACTCCGGCGTGGCAACGACACTGCCGCCGAGCACTGGAGGCAACTCATCCTCTCCGACTTCCCCGACTCTAAGTATGGCATAGCCATGAAAGACCCGGCATACTTCGACAAAATCCGCGACATGGACCGTATACAAGAAGAACTCTACGCCGCCACATACGACGCATATCTCTCCAACCGCAACAACGAAGTCCACGAAGCCAACCGTCGCATGAACCAAGAGTATCCTCTGAGCAAGATCATGCCAAAATTCATGTTCCTCGATGCCCTCACATATGTCACCGAGAAAAACAAAGACGCTTTCGACGCCACTCTACGCGACATGCTCGAACGATACCCCGACACCGACCTCGCTCCCATCGTGAGCGAGTGGGTAAAAGGCATGGCCCAGGGACGCCAGCTGCAGGCAGGCGCTACCGGAAACATAAGAGGCATGATATGGGACCTCAAGCTATCCAACGACACCACCGCGACAGCCGACGACAGCGAAGCCACATTCGAGCTCAACCCCGACTCAAGGCAGACACTCGTCTTCACCTTCCCAACCGACAAAGTATCAAGCAACGCGCTCCTCTACGAAATCGCCCGTCACAACTTCAAATCATTCGTCGTAAAAGACTTCGACATCGAGCAGATGAACTTCGGGCGGCTTGGCATGATCATCGTCCGTGGTTTCGAAAACCAGGCCGAGCTCGACCACTATAGGCAAGTAATGGCCGCTGCCGACGACTTCTCCATCCCGGCCGGCGTACGCCCAATAGCCATCAGCGAAGCCAACCTGCAACTCCTCTTCGACCAAGGACGTTCCTTCGAAGAATACTTCCGCTACCTCGAAGAGCAGAACTACATCGACGCCCAGGCCAACCTCCTCGCACCCGAAGAAATAGAAACCCTCCCCGAGACCGAGGCAGAGGCAGAGACCGAGGCAGAAACCGAAGCCGACGCAACATCCGTATCCGACCAACCACAACAACCCACTCCGGCCCCACAGCCAACCCCGGAAACACCCACACAGCCGACTAAACCAACCCCGGCACCCCTCCTCCCCGGCAGCGAAGGCGACGACCCCCTCCTCGAAGAATAAAAGCCATCATAGGAAGAAAATGCTCCGCATTTTCACCCCATATCAACGAGTTAAGCATCTATAGGAGCGCGACTCTCCAAGTCGTGCCCGAAGGTCAGCATCAGCCTCCGCAAAGCGGAGACTCCTCGGTTAACCGCCTAT
>DKVO01000041.1:12157-55457 GCA_002491245.1 Porphyromonadaceae bacterium UBA7176 | reverse complement strand
ACCGCGAAGCGCGTGCCTCCCCAAGCATCGACAGGAGCGCGACTCTCCGAGTCGTGCCAAAAGGCCAGCACCGCCTCCGCAAAGCGGAGACTCCTCGGTTAACCGCCTATGGAGCGCAGCGACATGGGCGGCCACGCACCATTCAGAAGAAAAGCACCGCGAAGCGCGTGCCTCCCCAAGCATCTATAGGAGCGCGACTCTCCGAGTCGTGCCAAAAGACCAGCATCAGCCTCCGCAAAGCGGAGACTCCACGGTTAACCGCCTATGGAGCGCAGCGACATGGGCGGCCACGCATCACCAAGAAAAAAGCACCGCGAAGCGCGTGCCTCTCGATGAGTATAGGCACGCGCTTCGCAGAGCAGAAGTTCCCCTTACAACTTATACACCAACACCCCGGCCGGAGGCAGCGTAGCCTCTCCTACAAGCACTTTCGCCCCGGCAGGAAGAGCATAATCATAAGGGTCAGACGTATAATTGAGCACCACATTGAAACCGCCATCGCGCCATGTCCGCACAATACCATAAGGCAGACGGTCAGCCGTAACACCGGCCTCAGCAAAAAGCTTACGCAGAGCATCAGCCTCAAGAGCACCATTATCAGTATCCACACCGATATAAGTCACCGTACCCTTTCCGTGACGACGGTGAGTCACAGCAGTCTTGCCGGCATAGAACTGGTCAGCATACACTCCCCAGCTCTCCGTACCCTTGCGAGGCGAAATCACATCTGCCCAATTGTTCCAGTCATAATCCTTACCGTCAAAAGACACCTTACCGTAGATATGCCCCGGCATATGGTCGAAGTACACCGAATCGATACCGGCAAGATCATGGATAGGAGCGGCAAACGGAGCCTCCCACAGCTTGCCGTTACGGTCTTTCAGACCCGTACGGACAGTTATCACAAGATTGCCGCCATCGCGTGCATACTTATCCCAGCGAGCCACAAGAGCACTGTCTACCAACTGATGAGCCGGCACGATAAGGAAAGGATACTGCCCGAAATCCTCGCGCTCCGAGATAACATCCACCGGCGCACCCATCGCAGTGAGTGTATTGTAATACTTCTTGAGATGCCCGTGGCTGTTCCACTGATTGGTCTGAGGCTGGAATTCCGTTTCCCAAACACTGTTCATATCCATCAGGATAGCCGACCGGCGGTCTGCAAGTTCGCGTGGCATACGCGCCTTCTTGTCGTAGTGACGGGCAAGTTCATCAAACTCCTTCGACAGACGCACGAACTCATGTCCTCCCGGTTCGAGAGTCACTCCGTCAGGACCGACCATACCATAGTGATGCTGCTCACTGCCCGTAAGAGGCTGGCGGAAACGGTAGTTGCACACAAAACGGCCTCCATCGCCCATGATATGGTAGATCCACATCCTCAGAGCTCCCGGGAGTGGCTGAGGATTGAATTCTCCCCAGTTCACCTGACCGGGTTGAAGTTCCATCACACCGAATGCCTTGCCCGGACCATTGCGGAACGTCGCGTTAGGCCACCCTATATCCTCGGGGATACCGATACGGAAACCTTGCCCTCCGATACCCGACGTACCAACCACCGGATAACGGGTATAGGTCGTGAAATCAAGATGATCGAACCGTGGCACATCGATAGGATTGAACATCGGTATCAGGTTGGTTGTAACCCACTGGTCCTTCGACACATTCTTGTGGAGTATGTCTGCCTGCATGTTCACAAATCCCGACACCTCGTCGGCATGGAAATTATTCATGTCAAGCATCGCATGGGGGTTAGGCTTCTCTATCGTCTGCACTGCCGACGGAAGCAGTATCTGGTCAAAATTCTGGTACTTCTCGCTCCAGAAATTCGTGCCCCAAGTCTTGTTGAGGTTTTCGATCGTCCCATACTTCTCCTTAAGCCAACGGCGGAAAGACTCCTGAGCGTTATCGCTGTAGTCCACAAGCCCATAATGCCCCGGCTCATTATCTATCTGCCAACCTATCACGGCCGGATTATTGCCATAGCGCTTGGCAAGCTCCTCCACTATTCGCGCCACATAGCGGCGGTACTTCTCGCTGCTCCACGACGCATGCTGGCGGCGCCCATGCTCTATCCTCACCCCGTTGTCTCGACGGGTAAGCACATCAGGATTATTCTTCGTCAACCACACCGGTGGTGTAGCCGATGGTGTGCACAACACCACCTTAAGGCCCTTTTTAGCAGCTATATCCACAGCCTTGTCGAGCCACTCGAAATCAAACTTGCCATCCTCCGGCTCCAGCACACCCCAGGCAAATTCGCCGAAATGAGTAAAATCGATTCCCATATCAGCCATCAGACTCAGGTCGCGGTCCCACTGCTCCATAGGCCACTGCTCCGGATAGTAGTACGACCCAAGCGACATCACCCGTTCGGGCGGAAACGACTTGTCTATCGGATTGGCCGCCGAAACACACAGGGCACCGGCGGCTGCGAAAGCCGCTAAAATTTTTCTTTTCATCGCAAATCTGTTGCAAAAGGTGATACCGCAATTTTATTGGCCCCGTAGAGATTGCCGCCGGGGTAGTCGGCCCAGTTGTAGCGAACGGCCACTGGATTCTTGACAAGGGGCGATGAAAGCTCTATCGTCGTGCCGTTCACAAATTTCGCATTCGCATATGCCCAGTTGCCTTCCTTGTCACCGATGATAAAACCGGTCGGCACGCCACCTACGGCGCTCACCTCTCCGCTAAACACAACCGTCACCTTATTATCTTTCTGATTTGAAGCGACACACACCGGAGCCTCGCTCACAACCTTGCGATTATAAGTCTTGTCAAGCGCAAGCAGACCGAGACGACGGGCCACCTCTGCCTTGTTGGTCGGGTGGATATCAATCGGATTGCCAAGGTCGATAGCAGTAGCCATTCCCGTGTTGGGCAGCTCGAGAGCTTTAGCCTGGGCCTGGCGCAGAAGTGCCCACTGCGACTCGGGCTGTACTGTCACAGGCTGCAAGAAACCGGCCAACTGCACGAAATAAAACGGCATCTCAGGTTCGTTGAACTCCTTGCGCCAGTTCTCTATCATCGATTTGAAACAAGCCTCATACTGCTTGTCGCGACCCACATTATTGCAGCCCTGGTACCAGAATACTCCGGCCACTGGCATAACAGTCAACGGATTGATCATCGCATTGTAGAGTACCGTCGGGTAGAGGGCGCTACCGGGGAAAGTCACCGCCTCCACATCCTTAGCAGCAACTGCATAATTCCAGTCACCATCAAGGCTGTAGGTCTTGCCGCCTACGCTCGCATGGCACGACTTGTAGATACCGCCTTCTCCGCCCGTATCTAAAACACGCACTGTTATCACATTCTTTCCGGCCTTCACAAGATTGCCGTCAACCTTGTAGTCGCGAACATCATTATGGGCGAACTTACCACCCACATGCACTCCATTGAAGTAAGTATCGTCGATATCATCGATAGACCCCAGATGAAGGTCAAGTGCTTTTCCGGCCGCTTCGGCTGGCAACTCAAGCTCATACTGCATGAATACAATTCCATTGAAGTCGGGCAACACGCTCTGCTCCCAATATCCGGGCACAGGCATCTTACCCCACGCCTTACCCTTCTGCATCACTCCCTTGTCGAAATCAAGACGAATCTTGTCGGGCGACTGATACTTGTCATAAGCCTTCTTCACCATCTGGTCTATAACCTCGGTTGCTGTCGTTTGTACACCGTTCACAAAATTCTCAACGGCATATTCAAAGCCTGCAATACCCTTCACTCCTTCAAGCGGTGTCCACGCTTCCACTGGTGTGCCGCCCCAGGTGGCGTCAATCACTCCCACGGGGACATTGAGCGAATCCTGCAACATCTTGCCGCAAAGATAGCCGATAGCCGAAAATCCGGCAGCCGAAGGCGACGACTCAACCCAGCCCATCTCTATTTCGGCATCTTCGAGCGGTCTCAGCGACGTCGTATTTTTGACCTGCAACAATCGGAGAGCAGGGCGCTGCATCTGTGCCACAACCTCATCAGCATCCATCAGTCGAGCCCAGTCTCCCTTGACCGGAAACTCCATGTTCGACTGACCCGAGCAAAGCCACACCTCTCCCGAAAGCACATTCTGGAGTATTTTTTTATCCTTCCCGTCGCTCACGACAATCGTGTACGGGCCTCCGGCTGCCGGAGTCTTCACCTTGACGGCAAAACGGCCATCCTTGCCTGCTGTCACGTTCACTGGTTTGGCAAGCCAGTCAGTGCTAACAGTCACCTTGCTCCCGGGGGTAGCCATGCCGGGTATGGTCAGTTCGGCGTTCTGCTGCACAACCATGTTGTCGGTAAAGAATTTAGGTAGTTCGACCTTCGCCGACACTCCGAGGGCGCAAAGCGCGAGTGCCGCGGCTAAAATAGTTTGTTTCATGATATTATCGTAAGGATAACAGGTTATAGGTTTATTTATCTTGTTTTATTCGTTTTGCAAAGTTACGACATTTCTGCCACCAAAGATTGCCCGATTTTCAATAAAATTGTAAATTTGTGCCCGATATCTTAACAAAAAACCATGAAAAAATCTATTTTAGCCATTCTAATCGCTGTTTTAGGCTTCTTTTCGGCCGCTGCAGCAAAACCGATTACTGTCCAGTTATACCCCGACTCTACTTTCGAAGGCGACGAAACTCCCGAAATCTACATCTACCCGGCCGCCAAACCAAACGGACAAGCCATCGTTTGCTGCCCCGGCGGTGGATATGGCATGCGCGCCGTCGACCATGAAGGTCATAACTTCGCTAAATGGTTCAACGATCAGGGCATAACACTCGCAGTCCTCCAATACCGTCTGCCAAAAGGTCGCACTCTCGTCCCCGGAAACGACGCTCGTCAGGCCGTACGCGTGCTCCGTCAGAACGCTGCCAAATACGGCATCGACAAAATAGGCATCATGGGCTTCTCGGCCGGCGGACACCTCGCAAGCACCGTCGCAACACATTACGACGCTACTTCTCGTCCCGACTTCCAGATACTTTTCTACCCCGTCATCACGATGGACAGGTCGTACACCCACATGGGCACTCACGACAACCTCCTCGGCCCGAACCCCACACCAGGCGACGAGCACGTCTACAGCAACAACCTCATGGTCACTTCCGACACTCCCCCGGCAATAATCTTCTTCTCGAGCGACGACGATGTCGTGCCGGTCGCAAACGGTGTCGACTACTACACCGCCCTGGTCAAGAACCGCGTCCCGGCATCTCTCGTCATCTATCCCACCGGCGGACACGGCTGGGGCTTCGGCGACAACTTCAAATACAAACCCGAGTGGCAGCACGAACTATCCACCTGGCTCAGCGTCCTCCGCGAAAAATAAGATAGTAGCAAAATAGGAGCGCGACTCTCCGAGTCGTGCCAAAAGGCTGCTAAAGAACTAAAAAGAGCGCGAAATTCGCGCTCTTTTTCATCCTAACTTGTCCGGGTTATTGCGGCTCTGGTAAGGTTGCCTCAAGGCCACTCGCCTGATTTTACCACTGATTGTCTTGGGCAGTTCGTCAACAAACTCCACGATGCGCGGATATTTGTAAGGCGCCGTCGCATGTTTCACAAAATCCTGCAGCTCCTTCGCAAGCGCTTCTTTATCAGCCTCGAGATAATCGGAAGCAAGAACAACAGTCGCTTTCACCACCTGGCCGCGGATATCGTCGGGAACTCCCGTTATCGCACACTCCACCACTGCCGGATGTTTCATCAGCGCACTCTCAACCTCGAACGGCCCGATACGGTAGCCCGACGACTTTATCACATCGTCCGTGCGACCCACAAACCAGTAGTATCCATCCTTATCACGTACAGCCACATCACCGGTATGGTAGAGGCCGTCGTGCATCGCAGCAGACGTCAGGGCCGGGTCATCAAGATACTCCCGGAAAAGGCCCACAGGCCGTTTCTCGCCCACATGTATCACAATCTCACCCTCCTCTCCATCAGCAACAGTGTGGCCCTCTGAGTCTACAAGATCGATATCGTACTGCGGACCCTTCTTGCCCATCGAGCCGGGCCGAGGCTCTACCCAAGGGTAAGTCCCCACCGTGAGCGTAGTCTCGGTCTGGCCGAAACCTTCCATGAGCTTGATACCCGTGAGGCGTTTCCAATCCTCGAAAACCGACGGATTGAGTGCCTCCCCGGCTATCGTGCAGTAGCGCAACGCCGAGAGGTCGTAATCGCCTACATTCTCGCGGATCAGGAAACGGAACACCGTCGGGGGTGCGCAGAACGACGTTATCCGGTTCTCGGCCAACAGGCGGAGTATGTCGGCCGGCACAAACTTGTCGTAATCATACACAAACACCTCCGCCCCGGCAATCCATTGCCCGTAAAGCTTGCCCCACACAGCCTTACCCCAGCCCGTGTCGGCCAAAGTAAGATGCCGGCTCGAGGCGTCGAGATTATGCCAGCACGATGCCGTGATGATGTGACCCAGCGGATAGGTGAAGTCATGGGCAACCATCTTAGGCTCACCCGTTGTTCCTGACGTGAAATAGAGCAGCATGATGTCGGTGTTAGCATTCACAGATCCGGGCTTCACAAAAGGAGCCGCCGACGCCATGCCGGTGTCGAAATCATGCCATCCGTCGGGCACACTCGGACCCGTCGACACAAGAGCTTCCACCGTCGGGCATTCGGGCAGGGCTTCTGCGATACGCGCCGTCAGATCGGCCTCTCCGGCCGCCACTATCGCTTTGATATGAGCCTTCTGGCAGCGGTACACTATATCGTGGGGCATGAGCAGATGTGTCGCCGGAATAGCCACAGCACCGAGTTTATGGAGCGCGATTATCGAGAACCAGAACTGACGGCGACGCTTGAGCACAAGCATCACACGGTCGCCGCGGCCTATGCCGAGCGAGGCGAAAAACGATGCCGTCCGGTCGGTCGCATCCTTCATGTCGGCATAAGTGTACGACTCGCGGCCACCGTGCTCGTCAGTCCAGGTAAGGCACACTTTATCAGGGGCTTCCTCTGCCCACTTGTCAACGACATCATAGCCGAAATTAAAATTTTCGGGCACCGAGAGGTCGAAATTGGCCATAAAATCGTCGTAAGAAACAAATCTGGTCTGCTTTAAAAATCTTTCAAGCATAATACATTAAGTTACAATAAAAAACACTTTCGCACGAAAGTTTTAGCGACACCACATCCCGTGGGTACGCGGCAAATTTAGCACATTAACACCATTCAAACAAAAATATCACATGTTTTCACCGGCCTTGTGGTTAAAATTATTTAAAAACAGAGATACTTTTTCGTCATTCTTCCTGTGAATCGTCTTAATATATGCTACAAATAAATTTATTTACGTATTTTTGCAATATCTTTCTGCAGAAACCTAACCTCAAATTTAATAATGAAAAAAGTAATCCTTGCTCTCGCTGTCGCAAGCCTGAGTATGCCTGTAATGGCGCGAGACTACAATTTAGCTTCGCCCGACGGGAACCTGAAAGCCACCGTGGCCGACAACCTCGAATACACAGTTACCTACAACGGCAAAACAGCCTTCACAGGCGCAGCCGGCATCACCGTCGGCAACAAGACCCTTTCCTCTGTAAAATCACCCAAAACCACCAGTGTCGACCAGACTATCCAGTCGCCCTTCTACCGCAGCACCACTATTGACGACAAATACAATCAGCTCACCCTCAAGGCCGACAAAGATTGGTCGATAGTATTCCGTGCCTACAACGACGGTATCGCATACCACTGGGTATACTCGGGCAAGAAACCCGTCAACGTGGTCGACGAAAAAATCGAATATACCTTCGCAGGCGACTACCCTGCAACCGTGCCATATGTAACTAAAGAAGGTGATTTTGAGAATCAATTCTTCAATTCGTTCGAAAACACCTACACCGAATGCCCCATCTCGCAGCTCGACCCAAAACGCCTCGCTTTCCTGCCCCTCGTCGTTGAGCCGGCAGCCGACATCAAGGTACTCTTCTCCGAAAGCGACCTCTCCAACTACCCTGGTCTGTTTCTCAACCGCGCAAAAGGTCTTACTTTCACCGGAGTCCTGCCAAGGGTGCCTAAAAAGACGAGTGTAGGTGGAAGCGGCAACATCCAGAGAGTTGTCGATGAGCGTGAAGACTACATCGCCGCCCTCTCCGGCCCGGCCTCTCTTCCCTGGCGCATCGCTGCTGTGACACCCGACGACAAAGGGCTCGCGAGCACTCAACTGACCTACCTCCTCGCCCCGGAAAGCCGGATTGACGACATTTCCTGGATCAAACCCGGAAAAGTGGCCTGGGAATGGTGGAATGAAAGCAACATTATCGGGGTGGATTTTGAAGCCGGCATCAATCAGGATACTTATAAGTACTTCATCGATTTCGCTTCCAAAAACGGCATCGAATACATCATACTCGATGGCGGCTGGTACGAAGATAATCTTTTCGATGTAAGACCTACACTCGACCTTCCGGCGCTCGTCAAATACGGTAAAGACCGCGGTGTCGATATCATTCTATGGGCCGGATATGTTCCGTTCGAACGCGACCTCGAGGAGATATACCGTCACTACTCCCAAATGGGTATCAAAGGTTTCAAAGTCGATTTCTTCGACCGCAACGACCAACAGATGGCGGCTTTCATCGACCACATATCCGCTCTTGCTGCAAAATACAACATGGTGCTCGACCTCCACGGATACCACATCCCGGCAGGCATCAACCGCAAATGGCCCAACGTGCTCAATACCGAAGGTGTATATGGTCTCGAAAACTTGAAGTGGGTCAACGATAGAGATCAGGTACGCTACGATGCCACAGCTGCCTTCGTGCGCCAGGCCGGAGGACCGATGGACTATACCCAAGGTGCGATGGTAAATGCAGCCAAAGGTAAATTCTACGCCTGCGAAGGACAACCCATGAGCCAGGGCACACGCTGCCACCAGCTCGGCCTCTACCCCATCTTCGACTCGCCTCTCAACATGCTCTGCGACACTCCCTCGAACTACATACGCGAGCAGGACTGCACCGACTTCATCGCTGCCATACCGACGGTCTGGGATGAGACCATCATTCTCGACGGCGACATGGGTGAATACATCATCACAGCCCGTCGTAAAGGCGATGACTGGTACATCGGTGGCATCACTAACTGGACGCCGCGCGACATCACCGTCGACCTCTCTTTCCTCCCGACCGGCAATTATGTAGCCGACTGGTATATCGACGGCCGCAACGCTCACCGCAACGGCAACGACTACAAGCACATAACCGAACCCGTCAAAGGAAACAAGACCATCCACATGGCTCCCGGCGGTGGTTTTGCTGCCAAGATCACAAAAAAGTGAAGATCTGCAGTTTTTTAGAGCTATGACAAATTTGTATTGCTCCCTACTTATCACTAAATTTGCATTGCACTTAACCTAACCTCAAATTTAATAATGAAAAAAGTAATCCTTGCTCTCGCTGTCGCAAGCCTGAGTATGCCCGTAATGGCACGAGACTACAATTTAGCTTCGCCCGACGGGAACTTGAAAGCCTCCGTGGCCGACAACCTCGAATACACAGTTACCTACAACGGCAAAACAGCCTTCACAGGCGCCGCCGGCATCACTGTCGGCAACAAGACCCTCACCTCTGTAAAATCGCCAAAAACAACAAGCGTCGACCGTACAATCCAGTCACCATTCTACCGCAACACAACTATTGCCGACCAATACAATCAGCTCACCCTCAAGGCCGACAAAGATTGGTCAATAGTATTCCGTGCCTACAACGACGGTATCGCATACCACTGGGTATACTCGGGCAAGAAACCCGTCAATGTGGTCGACGAGAAAATCGAATACACCTTCGCAGGCGACTACCCTGCAACCGTGCCATATGTACGCGCCGAGGGTGATTTCGACCGCCAGTTCTTCAACTCATTCGAAAACCTTTACACCGAGTGCCCCATCTCGCAGCTCGACCCCAAACGCCTCGCTTTCCTGCCCCTCGTCGTTGAGCCGGCAGCCGACATCAAGGTACTCTTCTCCGAAAGCGACCTCTCCAACTACCCCGGCCTCTATCTCAACCACGCCGAAGGCACCACCCTCAAAGGCGTACTGCCGCAAGTGCCTAAGACTGAGAAGATAGGCGGATACATCAACATACAGAAGATTGTGGAGGAGCGCGAAGACTACATCGCCGCCCTCGACGGTCCCTCGAGCCTCCCCTGGCGTATCGCTGCTATAAGCCCCGACGACAAAGGTCTGGCACAGAACCAACTCACCTACCAGCTCGCACCCGAAAGCCGGATTGAAGACACTTCTTGGATCAAACCCGGCAAGGTTGCCTGGGACTGGTGGAACGCATGGAACCTCTACAATGTCGACTTCGAGGCCGGCATCAACCAGGAAACCTACAAATACTACATCGACTTCGCCGGCAAGAACGGTATCGAATACGTCATCATGGACGACGGATGGAGCGTACCAGGTTGCGGCGAGCTCTTCAGCGTCATTCCTGAAATCAATATCCCCGAGCTTGTAGCCTACGGTAAGGAACGTGGCGTTGGCATCATACTCTGGGCCGGATACGTACCTTTCGAGCGCGACCTCGAGGAAGTTTGCCGCCACTACTCCGAAATGGGCGTCAAAGGCTTCAAAGTCGACTTCTTCGACCGCAACGATCAGAAGGTACACCAGTTCGTCGACCGCGCTGCCGAAACCGCAGCCAAATACAACATGGTGCTCGACCTCCACGGATACCACATCCCGGCAGGCATCAACCGCACATGGCCCAATGTCCTCAATACCGAAGGTGTCTACGGCCTCGAGACTCTCAAATGGGGCACCGAGAAAGAAGACCACATGCGCTACGACGCTCTCCTGCCCTTCATCCGTCAGGCCGCCGGCCCGATGGACTACACCCAGGGCGCGATGGTAAATGCCGCCCGTGGCAAATATGCCGCTATCAACGAGCAACCCATGAGCCAGGGCACACGCTGCCACCAGCTCGGCCTCTACCCCATCTTCGACTCGCCTCTCAACATGCTCTGCGACACTCCCTCGAACTACATACGCGAGCAGGACTGCACAGACTACATCGCCGAAATACCCACCGTGTGGGACGAGACTATAATCCTCGATGGCGACATGGGCGAATACATCGTCACAGCTCGCCGCAAGGGCAACGACTGGTACATCGGCGGCATCACTAACTGGACGCCGCGCGACATCACCGTCGACCTCTCTTTCCTCCCGGCCGGCAATTATGTAGCCGACTGGTATATCGACGGCCGCAACGCCCACCGCAACGGCAACGACTACAAACACATAACCGAACCCGTCAAAGGCAACAAGACCATCCACATGGCTCCCGGCGGTGGTTTCGCTGCTAAAATCACCAAGAAATAAACCTTAACCCAATATTCTGATAATGAAACTTAAACACATCGCATTGGCACTGGCTCTGCTCTCCACAACAGCAGCGTCGGCCCTTATCAAAAGCGAATGGGCGGATAAAGTGACCCCCGAAAACGTATGGCAGCAGTATCCGCGTCCCAACATGGCCCGTGCCGACTGGCAGAACCTCAACGGCGAGTGGAACTACGCCATCACTCCCGTAAACTCTGCAAAACCGGCAGCTTACGACGGAAAGATACTTGTGCCGTTCCCTGTAGAGTCGCAGCTCTCTGGTGTTGAGAAGCGTGTGGGCGAGAACAACGAGCTTTGGTATAACCGCACATTCAAAGTACCCTCGGCCTGGAACGGAAAAGACGTCCTCCTCAACTTCGGCGCTGTTGACTGGCGCACCACTGTGTGGGTCAACGGAGTGCAGGTAGGTAGCCACGAAGGCGGCTACACCCCGTTCAGCTTCAACATCACCGACGCCCTGCGCAAAGGCGAGAACGAACTCACCGTACGCGTGTGGGACCCCACCGAAAAAGGCACACAGCCTATCGGCAAACAGATCAGCCGCCCCAACGGCATATGGTACACTCCCGTTACCGGCATATGGCAGACCGTATGGCTCGAACCGGTAGCCAAGACCCACATCGCCGGTCTTAAAATCACCCCTGACGTCGATGCCAAGGAACTCAATGTCAAAGTAGACGCTCCTGCCGGCATCGCTACCGTAGAAGTTCTCGACGGCGGCAAGGTAGTAGCCAAAGGCTCCGCTCCGGCCGGCCAGAACATCGAAGTGCAGATGCCTGCCGACATGAAGCTCTGGGACACCCAGAACCCCAACATCTACGACCTCAAGGTCACCCTGGCCCAGAACGGCAAGACCGTCGACAAAGTCGACAGCTACGCCGCCATGCGCAAGGTAGGCATGCGCCGCGACAAGGAAGGTGTGATCCGCTTCACCCTCAACGACAAAGATATCTTCCACTTCGGTCCGCTCGATCAGGGCTGGTGGCCCGACGGTCTCTACACCGCCCCCTCCTACGAAGCTATGGTATACGATATCGACAAGACCAAAGACCTCGGCTTCAACATGATCCGCAAGCACATCAAGATCGAACCGGCCCTGTGGTACGAATACTGCGACCGCAACGGTGTACTTGTATGGCAGGATATGCCTTCGGCCGACATCCACGGCGGTTTCATCTGGCAGAACCACAACTACTTCCGCGGCCCGGAAAAAGGACGCAGCGAAGAGAGCGACCGCCAGTTCCGCTCGGAGTGGAAAGAAATCATGGATAAGTTCCACAACTATCCCTCGATCGTGGTATGGGTACCCTTCAACGAAGGCTGGGGCCAGTACAACACCAAGGAAATCGTGAAATGGACCAAGGACTACGATCCTTCGCGCCTTGTCAACGCAGCCAGCGGCGGCAACTTCCATTACGATGCCGGCGACATCATGGACGTGCACAACTACCCTGCTCCGCGCATCTACCTCCTCAGCGACGACCAGGCTAACGTAATCGGCGAATATGGCGGTATCGGCCGTCCCGTCGAAGGACACGTATGGCAGGATACCGACAACTGGGGCTACATCCAGTTCCCCACAGCCGAGGCTGTTACCGCCGAGTATCTCAAATACATCGATATCCTCCGCGACCTTGCCAAGATTGCCTACACCGGCGCTGTCTACACCCAGACCACCGACGTTGAGGTCGAGACCAACGGTTTCATGACCTACGACCGCAAGGTGATGAAGGTCGACGAGAAAAAGGTTGCCGAAGCCAACCGCAAAGTTATCGAAGACTTCTCGCAGAAATAATTGACAATATGTGATATGATACGAAAGGGCGTGAAGACATCGCGCCCTTTTGTATTCCAATCTTTTACTGATGAAAAAATATCTTGTACTACTTAGCGCGGCAGCCATCGCATTCAGCGCTTCCGCAATAAGAATAATATCAGGCCCATACCTTCAGAACGTAGGCACCGACGAAGCCACAGTGGTGTGGCGCACCGACAAACCATCTACCGCGTGGGTTGAGATCGCCCCCGACGACAAAACAAGTTTCTACGCCACCAGCCGGCCCAAGACATTTGAAACCGACATGGGACGTGCCGTGATAGGCACTCTCCACAAGGTCACTCTCCGTGGCCTCAAACCGGCGACAAACTACCGCTACCGTATTTTCTCGGAAGAAGTGTTGAACCAGAATCACTATCACGTCGACTACGGCGGTATCGCCGCTACCGATGTCTACCTCAAAGAACCGCTGATGTTCACCACAGCAGCCTCCGACAAAACAACGGCAAACTTCATCATGATCAACGACATCCATGCCGACAGCCTCAAGTTTGCCGACCTGCTCAAGAGCTACGACAAGGTGGCCAACGACTTCGTGCTCCTCAACGGCGACATGGTGAGCTTCATGAACAATGAAGACCAGCTTTTCGGCGGCTTCATCAACCAGGCCTCCAAAGCCTTTGCTTCGGAGAAACAGTTTGTCATGGTCCGGGGCAACCACGAATCGCGCGGAGCTCTGGCTAAAGATTACATGAAATATTTCCCTTCCAACACCGGCAAACCGTACTTCACCTTCACCGACGGCCCGATATTCTTTGTAGTGCTCGACGGTGGCGAGGACAAACCCGACGACGACATAGAGTACTCGCGCACCAGCTTTGCCGATGATTACCGCCTCGAACAGGCCGCATGGCTCAAAGATGTGGTAAACTCACCTGAGTTCAAGGCTGCACCGTTCAAGGTTGCTGTAGTCCATGTACCTCCAGTCCTCGACACCTGGCATGGCTCCCTTCATGCCAAGGAAGTGATAGTGCCCATCCTCAACGCCGCAGGCATCGACCTTATGCTCTGCGGTCATCAACATGTGCTCCGCTACGCCGAGGCCGGCAAGGAAGGCACAGATTTCCCGGTGCTCATCAACTCACACGATACTGTGGTAGAAGCCAATGCCGACAGCAAGGAAATGAACCTCACAGTCAAAAACCGCGCCGGCGAAGTACTGAAAAAGTACCGCTACACAGCAAAATAAGATCGAAATAAGTTACTAAAAAATAGCCCCGGATCAGACAACGACCCGGGGCTAATTATGTATCAGGGCAGGGTAGTATTACCTTGCAACTTTGGCAGTAGTGACTGTATTATCGGCGTTTACCACACGGACGATATACACGCCGTTGCCGAGAGCGACAGTGTCACCACCCTTACCGGCAGCTACAAGAGCGCCGTCGGGACGATAAACTGCAAATTCCCTGGCATCGGCCGGAAGGATTAGCTCGCCACCGGCACCTATTGCCACGCCACCGGAAGTGCCGTCTATCGAACCGATACCGGTCTGTGTTTTATCTGCGGTAAGCGAAAGAGCATGGACATTGAGGAGTTTGTTGTCTACCGAAGCGCAACGCAGAGCCAGACGATAGCGGCCGGCAGACGGGGTCTCAAAATTCACGGTCTCAAGAGCCGGCTCGTCAGCAATAGCCTGTACAGGAATTGTCTTGACCAAAACCTTGTTGTCGGCACCGGCAATCACGGCAGCCTCAGTATCAGGACCTTCGCCACCCTCGGGGTCGGGCATGGCGGTCTCTACCGTGCAAAGGTATACCTCGAGTATCTCCTCATAGTCGGCGTCACCGCGCGAGAGGATGAGGTCGACATTGAATTTATTTCCGGTAGCGCTGTTTGTAGCGAAAATAGGAAGGTATGCCGTGCAATCCAGGCCGGATGTATCGCCGCGCTTAGAGAATGCGAGAGCACCGCCAAGAGCCACGAATGAGCGGCCATCGAAAGCCTCAACCAGTTTCTCGTCGGTAAAGTCGGGGTTATATCCCTCGGGGTCTACAACACCACCGCTCACAGCATTACTCTCGGATGGAGCGCTTTCCTGCGGTCCGTTTACAGCAACGATAGCGTATTTGTACTTGTTCCAAGGAGCGTTGATGAGTTCGGTGTCGGCGAAAGAAACACCGTCGGTCTCACCTGCCACAACGGCTTCCTGGTCGAAGAACTGGGGCATACGGTAGATGCGGTATCTGAGGTTAGCGACATCGACATATCCTCCGTGTTTACCGAGGACAGTACCCGACAGAGCTGACCATTTCACATCGGCAGCACCTTTATCGTTGAGATCGGCACGGATTGTGAAACTCGTCACGCTCTTAGGAATATCGTATCCAACCCAAGCGGCTTCTGTCGCAGCCTTTTCCGACATATTCTCGCCCATAGCCGCCACAACCTCATAGGCATACATTCCGGCCTCGGGAACAATATCGTCGAATTCAACCGCAGCTCCGGCCACACACTCGTCGCCGGTGATCTGTTTAACAACCACGGCAGTCTCGCCCGATACGCGTGTCACCGTCACAGAAGAAAGACCGGTGAGAGGCTGTCCGGCATTTGTAGTGGCCGGAATTGTGAAGCTCACGTGAGCAGACAGGGCACCGTTGGCATCGGGAACGGCGGAGAAATCGGCAACTGCGGCCGGCGCAGGAGTAGTCTCCTCAATCATCACATCGTCGAGATAGATATAATTACTTGTGGCATCGGCCTTGAAACCGAAATAGCGAATACCGCTTTCGTCGGGAGCGTAATATGCCTCAAAAGTCTTCGCTGATGTCGCATCAACTACAAATGTCTCCACGGCTGTGAAATCGTTTGCATCAGATGACTTCTTGCCGACAACGATGGATAGTTCTTTCGGTTCGTCCTCATCAACCCTATTGACCCACGAATCGCAGGCGATACGATAGGTCTTACCGGCCTCAACCTTTATCGGGGCGGTCACAAGTGTGGAGTTATTGCCCGAACTGTACGAATACAGCTGCATATATCCGCTATACGATCTGGTCCATTTGTATGAAGAGCTTGACGACAGGATAGTGAAATTATCGAGAGCATTGGAGCTGCTGAAATCTTCAGAAATCGGCAGGGGCATAGTACCGCCGGCAAAGAGGGGATTGACTTTCGTGCCCGTAGATTCGTTGCCTTTGTACACCACATAGAGCTTGTAAGTGTAAATACCGGGAGCTGTGAGAGTATTATCAACAAAGGGTGATACCATCGGGGCATTGTCGGTGACAACTACAGGCTCTTCCGACCCGAGCTGACGGGTGACTTTGAGCAGAACCTGCGACTCATCGAACCAACCGCCGTTGACGGGATCTTTACGGGGTGTGAATGAAATTTCGACACTGTGCTCGTCGATCATCGAAGCCTTTATCGGGCTGTTGTAGGAATTGTTGATAATAGGCTGGAATGCAGTCTCCTCACCGACCCACTTACACTCGATAGCTGTCGACGAAGAACATTCACTGTTTTCGCCAGCCTCATTTGCCGGAGCGACATAGTAGTAATATTTACCCGGCTCGGTGATAGGTTTGAGGCTCGTGTCGGGGTCGTCGGTGAACTCACCGGCAGCACCGGCAACACCTCCGGTCACACTGCCGACGATGTTTTCCTCGACATACAGGTCGGCTTTGGCGTTCGAGGTCGAACGGTAGATATTAGCCGTCAGTTCACCATCGATAGCATTGCCGTCTTTTGTCTTCGAGGGCCATGTCCATGTAAGTTTGGCACCCAATTTACCTTGGAGAGTCACAGCTTTGCCGCCAGTGACACGCTGGGGGTAATCAACCGATTTCTCGACCAAAACAGAAGCTACGCAAAGGTCGCCGACTTTTGCTTTCTGAGTTTTCCAACTACGGACACCGACATAATATTCTCCCGATTCGGTGATGTTGAGTATACGCTTGTTGCTTGAATCGGAAGGTTTCACCGTCCAATTCACACCACCGCCCCGATTACCCCAGCATTTAAAGTTGTTATCTGCCGGCATGGGTTTCAGGTCATTCTTATTGGTGCCGTAGACGAGATAGAAAAACACTTCGTTATCGTAATGATCACTCGACACTTTAGCCTGAATATAGTATATATCGCCGGCTGTCATAGTAAAAGGCTCTCCTATGATGAGCGTGGAGCCTATCTCGCCGTCGCCTACCGAGGGGGTCTTGGCATAGGGAGTTGCATCGTCGACCCAAGTCCAAGTGCCGTCGACTTCGCCCTGGACCACAGACCATTGGGCGTCGAAATCTTCCTGCGTCGATGGAATTTTATATTCCTTTGCGGCAGAAGCCGGCGCCATAGCAGAAAGGGCGACAGCTATAATCGCTGCAATACTGAGTTTTTTCATGCGGAAGTTGGTTTATAGAAATTAATAATTGGAAATTTTCAAAGACTTGGAGGCATTGGCACCTTTGACCTGCATGACATAGATACCGGCCGGTAAGGAGGCTGTGGATACGTTCATCCCTGCACCATCACCTTCGACACGCATCACTTCAGCACCCTGCAGGCTGTAGACCGACACGGTGAGCGCATCGCCAGCAGCGGAGAAAATATCGAAAGAGCCTTTGCCGTCCGCACCGATACGGATCTCACCGGCATCACCGGCAGTAACTCCGGATATACCCGACAAGCCCATAGCTTTCTTGATACCTGCCAAAGCGTCGATTTTGCCGCCACCCCATCCGGGAGTGGCCGTACCGCCGGGAGCTGCGGTCTCCTGCGCCATGTTGCGGATATCGGCGAAAGAGAGGTCGGGGTTGGCCTGAAGCCATAGGGCGGCTATACCGGCGGCGTGGGGTGTGGCCTGCGAAGTGCCGGCGCATATGGTCCAGTCGTAGACCTTGCGAGTGGACGGGTCGCGGTAGCTGTACACAGCCGGATAATAAGCATAATACGATGAGCTGAGGTCGCTGTTGCGCGAGCTGATGATTACCTGACCCGGTGCACAGATATCGGGAAGTTCACGACCATAGAGAGTGGGACCGAACGAGGAGAAGTAGCTGAGGTCGCCGACAGTGCCTTTTTCATATAAGGTCGTATTGTAGTTATTTGACACATAGCTGCCTACAGCGATAGTGTTGGGACCACTGGCCATGTTGCTGTTACTGCCATTGCCATCGGGTTCGTCGAGGCCGGGTATGTAGCGCGCGCCGAAATTCATGTAGTCGTTGTTGGCATACATGAATATGGTCTTGCCGGGTTGGCCGGTGACGTTGATACGGACGAAATAACGATTTGCGTTTGCCGATGTGCGCGACTCGAGGTGCATGGTCAACTGTGCATTATAGCGCTTGTTGTAGATATCAACGCCTGCGACGCCACCCATGAAACTGCTGCTGTAGAGTTCGTGGAACTTTGTGCCGGATTTGATGAGGTCGGCCCGGCGTGTATCGATAACATCGTCGATCAGATCGCCCTGGCTCACATAGCAAGAGCGTTTTTCGGGAATCTGGAGAGAGTAGAGCACCTCGTCGGGTTTGGTGCGCGAGATAATGTCGAGCGATACCGAGAAAGGAGTGCCGTCTTCGGTCCATATCTCCACATTGCTCGAAGCCTGTACGGTCGTGCTCTGTATTTCGCTACCTTTCAGGACAAGGGTCCTGAGGGTCGGGTCGTCGTCGGAAAGGGTCTTCACAAGATAGCTCTTGTCGGTCCTCTCGTTTCCGACGGCAAGGAATATAGCCGCGTTGTACTTCTCGGCGATATCGTTGATAGCTTCGGTAAATTCGTCGGAACCGTCGTGCGGACCCATGTTGTCGCCGAACGATAGGTTCATTACGCATGGTTTGCCCTGATCGGCGGCATATTTGCCTATACGCTCGAGTGCGTCGAGGATCTGGACGTTATATCCTTCACCACAAGCCACGACGATTTCCGAACCGGGCGCCACACCACGATAGTCGGGCGCCGACGGATCGCTTTTGTCGACAAAGCTACCGGCCATGATGCCGAGCACATGAGTGCCGTGGGAATCGCTGCGAGTATCGGCTGTGAAGGTCGATATCTCACCCGGGGTATCCATGATTTCGGGGACAGCGACCATGCCGGGGTAATAGAAGACGGTCTTGATACGGTTGTTACCGTCGGCGTCCTTGAAATTGATATGGTTAGGGTCAACACCTATGTCGAAAAGACCTACCACGACATCACTTCCGTCGAAAGCTCGGGGTATACCGGTACCGGAATGGACGGCATCGACATTCGACATCGGGAGGGCGTTGTCGTTGACTCTCTTAAGCTTGGCCGACAGAGCCGCGCCTGTAACACCTTTCGAAGCCGCTACAGCGACAGCATCGGAAGCAGCGACACGCACTATTGCCGTACGGGTGCCGACAAGACTTATGATCTCGCCCCCACGGGCTTCGACCTCATCGAGAGCAGCGGAGCCGGAATATCTTACAATAATATCGATCTTGCCACCATCGTAGCTCTTCACGCTTTTAGCAAACAGACGTCCGCTATCAGCATTCTTACCGGCATTGGCAATCTCGTTGATCTTGAACAAATCCGCATCTTTAAAAGCGACCTGCGCCCTCATACCAACTACCGTTGCCATGAGAGCGGCATAAACAAGTATCCGTTTTTTCATCAAAAAGTTAACATTTAAAACAACAACCGGACACCTGTAATTAACTTCGGCCCGTATCGTTGACATTTTCTTTCTAAGGTTTATGCGGCAAAATTATAACAAGGTTAGCAAATATCCAAAAAATTCAGCAAAAAAGTTATTTAACAAGCCAAAGTATTGACAAAAAAAAAAAAATGACTAATTTTGTATCAAAATGCCATTTCAATAAATAATCCATAAACTAATTCAAATGCTTAAAAAATTCAAGACGTTATGTATCAGCGCATTGCTGTTGCTGTGTTGCGTTAATGCCGACGGTCAGGTCACCCGTGTGGCCGATGCGGAACGCACCGCGTCTGCAGCAAATGCACCGAGAGGCGTGATGCTCTCTCCGGAAATGATGCCCAAGGTCAAGCAAAACAAAGCCGACCAAAAGCAAGGAACACTCGCCGGCTTATCGGCAAACAAAAAAACGCCACGCCGCGCCACCGCGCTCTCGAGCGCCAAACTGACAGCCAAAGGCAGCGCAAAAATCACAGACCTCCAGGGCCTATGCACATTTACCGGCACCACCGCTTATTCAGTAGGCTGGTACAGCATCCCGTCGTCGCTCACCCCGTCGGTGATATGGGAAAGAAGCTCCGATCTAAAGATAACACCCCGGACAGGCTTCGTGCGCAACGATGAGATATTCGCATTCTACACCATGACAACTACTGGCAGCGGATTGACCGATGCCGGATACTACGTCCTCGATCTTGCCACCGGAAAGGTGAAGGAAAATGTGTCAGCAGCGATCTTCGATACTCTCGAGGAGGTTGTCGTGGCTGCCACCTACGACAAGGAAGGCGACATGGCTTATGTGATTACATACAATACGAACGGTTCGTCGTTCATACTCCAGCAGTTTGAGCCCAAGTCGCGTAAATTTACCAAACTTGGCGTGACAGCACCGTCGACCTGGCTTGAACTCGGATGGAACCCGGCCGACAAATCGCTCTATCTCTTCGATGAGTCAGCAGCGCTGAACAAATACGATTCCAAGGGCAAACGCTTTACCCAAGTCAATACTATGGGTATGGAAATCGAAGGCTACACCCAATCGATGGTCTACAGCCCGAAAGATAATGCGTTTATCCTCCCTGTCGACCTCTACGATGAAACCGAAGACAAAGAGTATACCGGGATGTTCCTGCTTCCCGTGGCCGGTTCTTACACTTATCTTGGCGATCTGCCTAACGCGCCGCAATACGGAATACTCTATACGACAGATGAATATATCAACGCTGATGGACCGAAGGCTCCTGTGCTCAAGAGCTGGAACGTGACCGGCAGCAGCACTGAAGGCAGCTTTACCGTGACACTTCCGTCGCAGTATGAGAACGGAAGTGCGATATCGGGTAAGGTGTATGTGCGCGTCAATATCGACAACACCGACCTCTCCGGCTCGTACAACGGCGCAGCCGGCAGCGATGTGACCATACCTGTAAGCCTTACCGACGGTCTGCACCGCTTTATCGTGACTCCCTACACGCTCGGCGACGACGGCAAAATCAATGGTACTCCGCTGGTATTCGACCGTGCCCTCGGCCCCGATGTGCCTAAGGAACCGACCAACGTGAAACTCACCAAGACCTCAGTGACATGGAACGCCGTGACCGAGGGAGCCAATGGCGGCTCGCTCAACGCAGCTGCGGTGACATACAACGTGTATGTAGACAAGGTGCTGATGAACGATAGCCCTGTGACCGGCACGTCGCTCGCCATCACTTTGCCCACGGGCAAGGTGTCGCACACGGCCGAGGTATATGCCCTCTGCGACGGCAAGACCTCGTCGCCCGGTATCTCGAACAAGCTATATGAAGACGGTGCATTGTCTCTCCCCGTTTTCTTAGGTCCTGAAAACGGCAACAAGGATATGGACGACGATGTGATCGCGATGTTCACTCCTGTGAAAGACATACAGAACACCGAGTCGCTCCGCGGCTGGCGCTATGACGACCAGAACGAGCAGACTGGCGGTTTCTACTGCCTTGCCCCCAATGCAAGCTCGACCGGAACATCGAACGAATGGCTCTTCCTCCCGGCAATAAATTTCGCTGACAAGGATGCTCACTACAAACTGACGATGGAGGTATGGTCGGGCAACCACTTCTTCACCTCTGACGAAACTTTTGAAATCGCCCTTTGCCAACGTCCGTCGCCCACGCGCCCGACAATCATCCGCGAAGCTACAACGATTTACAAAAACCCCTACTTCGAGACCTCAGAAACCCTCTTCCAAGTGCCGGCAGAAGGTGAATGGTATATAGGCATACACTATATCTCGCCTATAGGCTCGTACCGTCTCTATGCACGCAACTTCAAGGTTGAGGTAGCTCAGTCGTCGGCCGACAGCCCTGCCGCTGTAACCGGCCTGACCGCTACTGCCGCCGCCCGTGGCGAACTCACAGCCAAACTGAGCTTCACCATGCCTACAGTGTCGATATCGGGTACCGCCCTCGATGCCACCAACATCATAACCGCTACCGCAACATCGAAAGCCGGCACGGCTTCGGTGACAGGCAAACCAGGTGAGAAAATGACTCTTGACGTGCCTGCAATCCAGGGCGACAACACCATCGGAGTGACCACATCGTCGGACAAAGGCGAGGGTATGATAGCCGAGGTGAATGTATACTGCGGCATCTACAGGCCTGCAACTCCGATCGTGAGCACTTCGGTGTCGGACGACAACAATACGATATCGTTTGAGTTCGAACTTGACGATTATAATGAAAACGGAGAGTTTACCGGTCCGGACAAGACTGATATCATCATCTACCGTCAGGTAAACGGAGAATGGCGCGTAGCTGCCAATATCGGCAAAAGCCGCACATGGACATTCACCTGTCCTGATACCAGCAAGCAGGATATGTTCTCGTTCGGTGTGGCATCACAAAACTCTGTGGGATACTGCGAGGAGATGCACACTCTCTCGGCTCACCTTGGCAAACTCTACAACCTGCCCATGAACGAGGCTTTCACACTTGATGGAAACAATGTGAAATATAATTACGATCCTCTTACAATCGAGCATATCTCGTACCTCCAGTCGACATGGGGTGTCACCGATCCCCGCGAGCTTGATGAGACAGCATCCAACACAAGCGGCTCGGCACTGTGTGCGGTATACGACGGAGAATCTCAACTCGTTCTGCCGCGCTTCACCACCAAGGGTCTCAGCAATGTGAAGCTCGACATGAGCCTCTTCTTCGGCAATAACTCGCCCGAACTTGTAACTGTCTACGCCACCACACCTTCAATCGAGATGGAACCGGTGACTACCATCACCCCCGAATCGGGTAACGGATGGGAGCACAAACTGATCTCACTCCCGGCTCTCTGCCAGAACCAAAGTTGGGTTCAGCTCATCGTCCGTGTGAAGATAGTAGGCTACAGCCAGATCTTCATGATGGATACCTACTCTGTTAAAGAATATCCGGCCGATATGATGACAATCTCGTCGTTCGATGGCCCCGGCCGTTCTGCAGTAGGCAAGACTCTCACCTACAACGTAGAAATAGAGAATGCCGGAAGCGCGGAAGCAGCCCTCCCGTCGTATACCTTCTCGGCTATCGGCGCCAACGGTGTGATAGCCCACAGCCTCGCTAACGAAGTCCCGGCTACTCTCGCCGCCGGCAAGAAAGCCACTCTCAGCTTCACCATCACCCCGAAAGCTGCTGACAAGGGTAATGCCAACATCAGTTTCAACCTCAACGGTCAACCCAACGAGGCTACCTCGAAGGTTGAAAAGAACCTCACCATCCTCAATGCTCCTATACCTGTTGTGACCGATCTTGCCTATACAGTAGAGGGCAACGATGTGTCGCTGACATGGAGCAAGCCTGTATTTGTAGAGAACTTCGAAGCCTGCGAACCGTGGGATATGTCGGAAGAAATCGCCGGTTTCACCAATCTCGACCTCGACGGAGGCAAGGAGTGGGGTATAGGTGAAGTGACATTCCCCGGCAAGGGCGCAGCCAAAGGCTTCCAGGTGTTCAGCAATACGATCACTGACAATCCTCTTTTCAAAGCCCACAGCGGCGAACATTACCTGATATGCATTTCGGCAAGTAAGGTGGCTTCTGACGACTGGCTGATATCGCCTGAGGTTGTCGGCGGTTCGGAAATGTCGTTCTGGATGAACAATATGTCGTCAGACTATCCCGAGACTGTACTTGTAATGTACTCGACCACAGGTAACAAACCGGCCGACTTCACAAAAATGCTTGCCGACGGTTATGTATGCCCCGACGAGACAGGTTGGAACGAATACAGCTTCACACTCCCTGCCGACGCCAAGTACTTCGCACTCCACCACGTGGCAGAGGATCCCGAGGCTGCATTCGGCTTCATGATCGACGACATCGCATATGAGGCAGCCAAACCGACGGCCACCCTCGACGGCTACAATGTGTACCGCGAGAGCGACGCTGTTGCAAACGAAATCGGAGAAACCGGCTACACCGACAAGGATGTAGACCTTTCGGAGCCTGTCCGCTACTACGTTATGACTGTGGGTACGGTCAATGGAGAGAAAGTGGAAGGCAACCGCTCGAATGTTGTATGGGTAGAGAGCACAGGCGTTGAAGACATCACTCTCAATGGCGACAAGACTATCCGTGGCACCGAGGGAGCTATCGTTCTCGAAGGTTTCGCAGCAGGCGAGAAGTTCGCAGTATGCAACATTTCCGGCGCTACCGTGGCAACCGGAACAGTTGAAAACGATGTGACTACAGTTGGCATGAACGCCGGCATCTACATCGTGAAATGCAGTAAAACAGCCGCCAAGGTTGTCGTAAGATAATCTTTCCCGATAGAATCGAGAGGAGGTGAACACTAATGAAAAGTGTTCGCCTCCTTTCGTGTTCACTTGTCCTCCCACACCACCGTACAAGCGGTTCCGTGCTTTACCGAAATAGCTATAGGACCTTGACTTCTACTGCAGTCTTACCCTCGGGCAAACGCATTGGTTTCAAGTTTCTGTTCGTCAGGCCAGTACTTTGCCGCCGACTTCCATCTCACTTAATGTCGCCATTAGCAGCTTGATACCATTTCTTTTCTGCCAAAATCCTCGAGCCAATTCGGTTGCGAGGATTTTTGTATTATATTGAAACTTTTCGGGTTGTAAATTTGTATTATATTGAAACTTTTCATAACTTTGTGATATGGAAAGGAGGATAAAGACATACGGCGGATATTTCGAGGCGTTTTTAGCGACCCTCGACGAAAAAGTTCGCCGTAAAATATATTACGGACTTGATTTGCTCAAATTTCAGGACATCATTTCAAGGTAGTTCGTCAAGTACATAAAAGACGGATTATTCGAATTGAGAACCGAGTGGGAAGGCAATATTTACCGAGTGTTCTTTATCTTTGACGGAGATAAAATAGTAGTGCTTTTCAATGGATTTCAGAAAAAAACGCAGAAAACTCCGGTAAGTGAAATAGATAAAGCGTTGAAAATAAAAAAAGAATATTATGATAACAGGAGATAACACTGTAAGAGATTTTGATGCCGTGCTGGACGCGGAATTTGGAAAAGTCGGCACTCCTGAACGCGAGGCGGCCAGGGCTGAAGCCGAAGCGTTCTACGCTGGTCAGATGATTCGCGAATCTCGTAAAGAGGTTCGCATGACACAGAGCGAACTTGCCGAAAAACTCCACGTTACCAAATCATATATTTCCCGGATTGAAAACGGCCTAATCACTCCAAGCGTCACAGTATTTTACCGCATTATCGAGGCTCTTGGTATGCGTGTGGAAATAGTGAAACCAATTTGCTGATTATCCTTTACCTAATTATAATAATAGAGGTGTTGGTGTGGTTTACCCTATAGAAAACGCCCGGGCTGATGATGGTCCGGGCATTTTTTATAGAGAGGTGTCAGAATCTTGCGTGCTGAGCCGTCGCTATGCGGACGATGTTGATGCCTTTTGCAGGACGCTCCATGCGACGTCCCTGAAGGTCGTAGTATTCAACGGGAACTGCGTCGGTGTCAGGGGAGACTTAACATATTTTTTACCGGTATGACATAATGTCATATTCATAGCTTGGCACTTTTTTTGCTTTCAGATGTTATATCTGACAGACAATAAAAACATACTACATATGCAAAAAGGAACTATCGGGGTAACGACAGAAAACATTTTCCCCGTCATCAAAAAATTTCTCTACAGCGACCACGAAATCTTCTTGCGCGAGCTTGTGTCGAATGCCGTCGACGCAACCCAGAAATTGCGTGCCCTGTCTTCGTTCGGCGAGTTCAAAGGTGAGGTTGGTAATCCGACCGTACGCGTGACAGTGGACAAGGAGGCCGGCACTCTTACCGTGAGCGACTCGGGTATTGGTATGACGGCAGAAGATGTCGACAAGTATATCAACCAGATAGCTTTCTCGGGTGCCGAGGAGTTTCTCAACAAATACAAGGATACTGCGGCAAGCATAATCGGCCACTTCGGTCTGGGCTTTTATTCGGCCTTCATGGTATCGAAAAAGGTTGTGATCGAGTCGTTGAGCTACAAGGATGGCGCAGAAGCCGTGCGCTGGGAATGCGACGGATCGCCCGAATACTCGATGGGTGCCGGAGAACGGAAAGAACGCGGAACTGATATTATCCTCTACATCGACGACGAGAGCAAGGAGTTCCTTGACCAACAGCGTGTCGATACTCTGCTGCGTAAATATTGCCGTTTCCTGCCCGTGCCGGTCATCAGCGGCAAGGAGCGCGAATGGAAGGACGGCGCATGGACCGACACCGACAAGGACCTGGTGATCAACAGCACCGAGCCGCAGTGGATGAAGAAGCCGAGCGAGCTCACCGATGCAGACTATCTCGCTTTCTACCAAGAGCTTTACCCTGGACAGGAGGAACCTCTCTTCTGGATACACCTCAATGTGGACTATCCGTTCAATCTGACTGGTATACTCTATTTCCCGAAGATCAAGAACAACTTCGACATCAACCGCAACCGTATACAGCTCTACTGCAACCAGGTGTATGTGACCGACTCGGTAGAGGGTGTCGTGCCTGAGTTCATGCAGCTGCTGCAAGGCGTGATCGACTCGCCGGATATCCCTCTCAACGTGTCGCGCTCGTACCTCCAGGCCGACAGCGCCGTTAAGAAAATATCGAGCTACATTACCAAGAAAGTAGCCGGACGTCTTGATGAGCTTTTCCGTGCCGACCGTGCCGAGTTCGAAAAGAAATGGGATGATATCCGCATTTTTATCGTCTACGGTATGTTGACCGACGAAAAATTCTGCGAGGCCGCCATGAAGTTCATGTTGCTCAAGGACACCGAAGGCCACTATTACACCCTCGACGAGTACAAGACTCTTGTCGAAGCAAACCAGACAGATGCCGAGGGTAAGATCGTGTATCTCTACGCTACAGATGCAACAGCACAGTACGACTACATCAAGGCTGCCAACGACCGCGGATACAACGTGCTGTTGCTCGACGGACAGCTCGACAACCATTTTGTAGGCCTGCTCGAGCGCAAACTTGAGAATACTTCGCTTGTACGTGTTGACTCTGACGTTACCGACAACCTTATCCGCAAGAACGACCGCAAGGTTGCCGAACTGAGCCCAACAGCACGCGCTATCATGACACGCCTTTTCGAGCAGCCTACACGTAAGGTTGAGAAGACGAGTTTCATGGTTCAGTTCGAGGCTCTCGCAGCCGGCTCGCAACCCGTCGTGCTTACACAGAACGAATACATGCGCCGCATGAAAGAGATGGCGGCACTGCAGCCTGGCATGAACTTCTATGGAGAACTGCCCGACAGTTACACTGTGGTTGTAAACACCGAGCATCCTCTTGTAAAGAATATCATCAGCAAGGCAGAGACAGCACTCGACGCAAAGGTAGAACCACTACTGAAGACTATCGATGAGGCTAATTCCAAAGCAGAGGAAACACGCAAATCGGCGGGCAAGGAAGAGTTGAGCGCAGAAGCCAAGGCTACAGTGGATGCTGCTGAGAAGACTGTGACCGACAGCCGTGCAGCTATGGACGCTGCTATCGATGCCTACGCTCCTTCGGAGCCGGCTGTAGCGCAGTTGGTAGACCTTGCCTTACTTGGCAACGGATTGCTCCGTGGCGAAGCCCTGAGCGCGTTTATAGCACGCTCGGTAGAGTTACTGAAATAATTCTTCTAAGGTAAAAAGTATATTGTGTGAAGCCCGGGTTTCGGCCCGGGCTTCAGTATTTTTTGAAATTAAAATTTAGAGAGGGTTATTGTAGATCCTTGCGGTGTTGTCATTATAAGTGACGAACCTTTGAGGCGGTCGATGTGGTAGTGCTGGTACCAGTGCATGGTATCAACGTCCTCGGCCGACACTGTTATACCCCATGATTTCAATTTTTCAGGATTAGTTTTTTTGAATTCGAGAGTTATCTCGGGTCTCTCATAATCCATCATAGCCACTATCTTACCCGACAATTGAGCCAGATCGCGGTAGAAACAATAATAATACCCGTTGCGTCCGGTCTTGGATCCGTCGGGATAATCGATAGACTCTATCCTCCATTGGCCGGCGAGATCGCCTATCTGCGGCAGTTTACGGCAAGCGCAGATGCTTATGAGAGAAACTGCAAAGATTATAGATAACAAACGTTTCATAGCAGTCCGGTTTTAGTAATGGTCAACATGCCACCAAAAGTATTACGCACGATGTCGCCGTGGTCGCCGGCAACGCCAATCCGAAAACTCCATCCGGGTATACGACGTGGCGAATAAGTTACTTCGAGGAGTCCGTTGAAGTTTTTCATCACCTTTGGCGGACGGTTGAAATATGTACCCCACGACCTTGTAGCGGATAGCAATATGCGGTAGTAGAACTCGTCGGAAGGACGTCCGGACAGACCGAAATGATGTCCTATAAGACGTGTATGGTCAAATTTATTTGCATCGCTATAGATTGGCGACAGCAATAAAGGATTGCCGAGGCCCATGCCCCAGTGTTGCCAACCGGTGTAGATTGAGTGGTTGTAATAATTGTCGCGACCGCTTATCTGCACGGGTATATCGGGTGTGTGGTCCCAGTAGACCGGTCCTGACTGATCTTTGGTGTAGAGGTATTCGTATACGAATTTATCGACGAACGGGTTTTGAGGCAGTGTGATTTCGGTGCCGAGCAACATGTCTTTCCACGCATAATCGAAAAAAAGCTGCGAATGATCTTCGAAGTAATGCTGATAATAGGCTTTGACACTCCACCCTGCATTTTTAGGCGCCCATGTGGCAGCCAACGACCATTCGCCAACATGATTTCCGTAGCAGTTGGATATCTCACCGTCCTGCCACGGATCGTCGGCGTCGCCACCGCTTAAACCGAATATAGCTTCAAGGAATTGTTTGAAGCCGTGGCGCATATTCACTATATCGTATTTACCGTTTCCTTTATAAATAAAGCATTTGCCACCGAACTGGGTACCCATTTCAAAACCACCTTCTACGGTGAGAGGAAAGCGGTCGGTATTTCCACCGCGCAGGAACACCCCTTTGGTGTGGTAGAGCACATTTTTATCCCATGACGCATGACCATCGTAGCGATGCTGCTCCCAACGTCCGTCGGTAAACATACCGAAAGAAAAGAAGCCTTTGATAGCCAACCAATTGCGAGTCAAGGGTACCCATTGATAATCGGGCATGGCAAGGTGTACCTGAGGAATAGGTCTGGCGTTGAGCGAAAATACCATGTCGCCTGAACTCAATTCCTGATTTACCAGTCCCATATAGCGTTCTTTCGACCCAACAGTAAGTTGCAGCGAGCGATATTTCACTTCGCCATAAAGCTGCTGTATGACAAACTTAGAGGTGAAATTATAGGGCGCTACCAAATCTACACCGGCACCCCATGAAAATCGGCGTGTAGAGTCGATATCGCGGAAAGCGGCAGCACGCAGATATCCATTGCTGCGGTTTAGCGAAGATAGCCCGAGACGGTTGTTGACCATCCAGAACGGAGTCTGTTTTGTCGATACGACCGACATACCCTGCACCATATACCTATATGTAGAGTCGGGCATAAAAGCATATGAACCTGCCGCTATAGATAGCGACAGGAACAATATGACTATACGTAACCTAAAAAATTTATACATTTACCTTAGTTTATGGCAGCCAATTATGCTGCCTTTGGGATGATGGAGTACCGCTATTCTACCTATTTAACCTTGTGTATGAGCTGATATTATTCTGCATCGAAGCGGTCGCCAGCAAGCTTGAGATTGACGTCGCGGATGAACGACAAAATCTCATCTCTTACGGGAGAATCGGCTATATCTGCCTCGATGCGCTTGAGAGCATTGAAGACTGAAGTCTGGCTTTGGTAGATCTGACGATATGCTTTGGCTATATCATCGATCTGCTCTTCGGTGAAACCGGCATGTTTGCTCATCACTATTGAATTGACACCGTAATAGGTGACAGGATTATGTGCCATGATGACAAACGGAGGCACGTTGCCGCTGATACGCGTACCGCCTTTTACGAGCACGAATTTGCCGATGCGGCTCCGCTCATGGATGACGGCGCTCGATGAAATGATAGTGCCTGTATCGATATCGACATCACCAGCTATGGTGACGCTGTTGCCTATCACACATTTCGAAGCCACATGAGAGTCGTGACCAATATGGCTGTCGCCCATCACGAAACTGTCGGCACCGATTTCGGTACCACCCTGCGAGTATATACCTCTGTTGATGATCACATGCTCGCGTATCACGGTGTTATCGCCAACCGTGCAGAACGACGGATTGCCTTTCCAACGGAAGTCCTGAGGATCGGCACCAACGATAGCACCCTGATATACCTTGACGTTCTTTCCCAGCGTAGTACCATGAACGATACTTGCATATGGCATGATCTCACAGCCGTCGCCAATAACGGTGTCGGCATCGATATAAGCAAAAGGATGTATGGTAACGTCTTTACCAAGTTGCGCTTTTGCATCCACATAGGCTAACGGACTTATCATAATTGCAGAGTTTTAAAATTAGAATTTAATATGCCACCAAATTTAAACAATATATTTTTAATTGGCAAACAAAAAATAGAAGAGGCACCCCTGTTGAGGCGCCTCTTTCTAATTTATTGGCTTATACTGCTAAATTTATTCCGCAGGATATCCCCAAGTGCAGCTCACAGGCTCGAATTTACCCTTGCCTGTCACCTTGAACACAGCGGTGTATTCGTTAGTGAGGTTTTTCTTTTCCACCTCATCGTATTCATAGGCAGAGAAGTTGATGGTGTAGAGCACATCGAAACCTGCGAGAGGCTCGGCTTCGGGATGAATCATACCGAGAGCACCGGGCATGGTTTCTTCCATGAAACGTTTCTTCTCGAGATCGATGATCTCCTGATCTGTCATACCTTCGTATCCGGCGGCATACTGTGTGCGAGCGGCATCGGCGCGGAGGTCGACATTACCCTGGAAGGCAGAAGTACCTGAATAGTACTCGTTGTTGCCATACTTCGAGATATAGAACTTGTTGCTCTTGATATCAGTGTCGCCAAGGGGTTTGCAGATGTTTTCGAATACCCAGTCAACGCAAGCCTGGAAATATTTGGTACTCATCTCCTGATTTTTACCTGCAGGCAGAGTGATAGTCACATTGGGATCGAACATCCATTTGCCTCCTGTGCGGACAAACTGGCTTGTCTTCTCTTCAACGAAGCTGTAAGGTTTCCATACAGAGCCGTCGTATTTGTAAGCCGAGCATTGGTCGGAGCTCTTGCCGTCGGCATATTTGGTCCAGATGACATATTTCATATCATCGGCCAAAGCGTAAGCATAGTTTATACCGAGCCATGTGGAAAGATAAGGTTCGGCCGAAGGTAAGTTGGAGTATTTCTGGCCCATGACCTTATAGTCTTCGTTGGTGATGAAGATATAGTCGGTCTTGCTGCCTGTCCATTCGCTGCCATTCCAGTAGAACATAGCACGAACAAGCTCAGACTCAACATCGATGCGACCTTTATCGAGAGGTACCGACATAACCTTGACATTCTTCACTTCCCATGTACCGGCTTTGGTGTCGGATGTGTATTTGAAAGCAATCTGAATTTTCTTTCCATCGAAATCAGATATGTCAATATCGCCAGAAGAAACGAAGCTCCACGACATCGAAGCCGGGAAATCATAGCCTGTTATCTGCGACCATTCACCATCTTCCTCTCTAATCCACACAGTAGCCTCGTCTTTAGCGGCCTCCACACTGGCAAAGAAGTTGGTAGCTTGTTCGAACGACATCATGGCCCCTTCGTGACCACCGAGGTCGATAACCGGAGAAATAAGCCATGACTCGCTCTTGTAATTAACGCTGCTTGAAAAAGCTGTCGCTTTAGCACCGTAGTTGGCACCGCCCCATGCCCATACATTCTCTATCTCGGCAGGCTTCTCCACATTATCGATAGAGAAGTTACACAAGTCGGCATTGAAAGGAGCATCGAGAAGCACGTCGAGCACATCGGCGTCATCGTCGAATACAGGCTCTTCAACAGCGAGATTATAAGAAACCACGCAGAAAGGATTTTCTTCACCGTCGACATCACCGAGAAGGCCGGGGATGATTTCAACAGGATCCATCGACGGAGCTATAGCGTAGCAATAATGCTCGGGAGTCCATACTTTGTTTTTGTACTGCTCTTCGGTGACAGTATATTTCTGCGGCTTGCCTGCATCGACGAAATCTTCGGGTTCGCCCACAGCCATGTTGTAGGTCAGTTTCACAGCCGAGCCGTCGTTGAGCGTAAAATAAGGGAAGCTTGTGCTTGCCAGATATGCCGGAACATACATGTCGGCACCGGCAGCTTCGGAGAAGCGTTTCTGATCACCTACAGCTTTAAGAGCCTTGGCACCTTCGGTACCTGCGAGCGCTATGTTTTCACTGAGGCCGGCGATAGTACCGTAGTCAGCATCGGTAAGAGTATATTCTACAGTCTCTACCTGTGTGGTCGGCTTGTTTTCGAATTCATCGAAACCGTCGAGATGGTCGTTCCACGAATTTTCGTCGCACGCAGTTGCTGCGACAGCCAGACCTGCCAGGGCAAAGAAGCGTATATATGAATTTGCTTTCATTGTTGTCTGATATTAAAAGTTAACACGCAGTTTCATCGAGTAAGTGCGGCCAAAGGAATAGAATGTGCCATAGATGTTGTCCCATGCACCGTCGACCGACGAGTTGCTCCATGCATCCACAACGTAGTTGTAGTCGAAGAGGTTGTGGATATTGCCGAAGAGAGTGGCGTTGACCCCACCGATGTTGAAGTTCCACGAAGCGTGGAGGTCGAGCTGATTTCCCCAGGGTATACGCCAGGGTTTTGCAAGGCTTATCTCTTTGCCAAGGTCAGGAGTTGAGAGAGTATAATCAGAGTAGTTGCGTGCGTTGACTTTCCAATCGGCACCTATACGGAAACCTTTCCAGGGACGGAACGTGGCTCCGATGGCAGCTGTAGTTTGAGCCGAACCACCCACCTTGATACCTTTCTGATTGAGTATACCGCTTGCGTGGTCGTCGCTCATGATGCCGGAGGCAACATCTCCATTTGTCTTGATAGGCTGGCCCTGGAGATTATAGAAATAACCTTTGGAGTTCGAAGCCCACTCATAGTTACCCAAAGACAACATACCGGTAAATTCAACCCAGTTTGCCGGCACGAATGTGGCATTTACCTCAATACCCATGTGACGGGCATCTACACCGGCGAGGTTCATCACATAGCGCTCGCCCTGATGCGCACCACTGTTGAAAGTACCCGATTTGACCGAAGTCTTGTCCATCCACTTGGTGTAGTAAGCGTTGACTGTAGCAGAGAACATCTTGGAACGGAAATTGTAACCAAGCTCGGCCGAGAACACTTTTTCATTGAGAGGATCGGGGTTGGTAGCGTTCGATGTAGCCTGCGACAGGAACACACCATTGGCGAAGTAAGGGGCGCGGCTGATGTAACCTACGTTTGCGAATACATTGTTGTGGCGGTCGATATTGTAGTTCACACCAAATTTGGCAGTACCACCCATGAAGCTGTACCAAGGAGTTGTGCCGTGCTCTTTGTCGTAGTAGAAC
Organism: Porphyromonadaceae bacterium UBA7176; assembly: GCA_002491245.1. GTDB lineage: Bacteria > Bacteroidota > Bacteroidia > Bacteroidales > Muribaculaceae > CAG-873. Next base: position 21,561 of record DKVO01000041.1, on the reverse strand, counting down.
AGATCCTCACGCTTATATCCTACATGGTTGAGAGATCCGGAGAGGACGAGATTGAGTTTCTTATCGAGAAGGTTGAGCTCACCTTGCACATATCCGCCTTCCTGCTGAGTGTAGCCGATATAGTGGCGGTATACATAGTCGCCTACGCCGAGTTTCTCATATATCCATCCGGGGTTTGCGGCAGCGGCGTTGTTCTCGGGTTTCACATCATCGCGCGAGCTGTCGTCGATATAATATTCGCCGTCGTAGAGATCGATAATCTTGTTATCATGGTAGCCGACGTAGTAACGAAGGTCGATACCGGCGAGGAAATTGAGTTTTTTGTCTAAGAAGCTATTCTGATATGTCGACACGAGTCCGTACCAGTTGTGAGAGTTGTTGCTCTGGCTCATCACCATGTTAGAACCGGTATTTGAAGCCATGTTCATCTCTTGTATAGCCGCATAGTCGAAAGTACCGTCCTCGCAACGGAAGAGAGTGTTTGCCACACCATTTGTAGCGCCGAACCAACTTTGATTTGAGTAGCTGCCACGTCCCTGACCGGAGTAACCACCGCCTTTGGCGAGAGATACATATAAGGTAGTAGACAAACTCGATTTCTTATTGATCTGCCATATGTGTGCAAGCGAAATCTGGGGTTTGTGGTATGTGTTTTTGTTGGAGCTGCGCACCTGACCGTGAAGGTCGTAACCGAAAGTAGCGTTGTAGCGATAGGGGCTCTCGTTGCCCATCACGCGCTTGCCGTAGGTCTGATATTCTTTAATTGAAAGACCATCTTTGTTGCCACGTTTGTCGTGGGTCTGAGGAGCGCCGAAAGCGGTCAGCGATAACTGATGGTTGTCGTTGATGCGCTTCGAGATGTTGACAAAGTAGTTATAAGAAGTAAAAGGAGTGCCCTGAATATATCCGTCGCCCCATTTGTGGCTTCCGAGTACAGTGACAGCCCAACCGCCTTTCATCAGACCGGTGGAGAGTTTCACGCCCATGTCGTTGAGGCCGTCGTTGCCGAAGCCATACCATACGCGTCCGCCTTTCTCGGCATCGAGACTCTGTGTGGTGATATTGATAGTGCCGCCAACCGATGGAGCCGAAAGAACAGCTGCACCGAGACCGCGCTGTGTCTGGATGTTGGAAGCTACATCGCTCAGGCCGGCCCAGTTCGACCAGTATACCCATCCGCCTTCCATATCATTGACAGGAATACCGTTGACCATAACTGCGAGGTTTTCGCTTTTGAAACCACGCATGTTGATTTTGGCATCGCCGAAACCGCCGCCATCTTTTGTAGCCCATACACCGGGAGTGGTGTTGAGAACTTCGGGGAGTTCCTGAGTGCCGAGTTTTGTGTCTATCTCGACTTTGTTTACCTGGGAAACAGCCACAGGAGTCTGACGGGTTCGTGCGAGCGACTGGGTTACAACCACGTCGTTGAGCATTTCTTTCGAAGGCTCGAGCTTGATAGTACCCATGTCGGCTTTCACATCGACAGTGCGGCTGGTGTAACCTACATAGCTGAAGGTAATCTTACGCACGTCGGAGGGAACTTTGACGTTGAACTCGCCGTTGAAGTCGGTAACACCAAGAGCGCGGCCCTTGTTAACGACGATACCGGCGCCTATGATAGGTTCGCCTTCCTCATCGATTACCGTACCTTTGCAGTTGATAAAGCCGTCGGCCGCATAAGCCACAGCTCCTGCAAGCAACAGCACTAAAAATACTGAAAAAAGTCGTCTCATTGCTTATAATATTGGTGATATTGATTGGTCGTTGCCTAAGATATCGGACATGGGAGAGAGAGTTACTTTTTCACGTTGCAAAATTACACATTTTTTTTGATTTATTTACATTATATACCCCTTTATGTTTTTTTTATGTAACGACAGATGTTCTGCCCCCGAAGGTATGGAAAGTAAGCAATCAGACGGCTTGTCGCAATCATCTCCGACTTATCGACATCCTTTATTTTTAATTATCTCTTTATTTGAAAAAAATTTTTTAAAACAAAAAAATGAGGAGTAATAATAACGGGTGTCGATAGCTTTGATAAGATTTATGGCATATATTTGCTTTTATGGCTTATTGATTATGAATAATGGTGAATTGACACTTTGTGAACATATTAAAATGTTGGTTTTTAGTACTATTGTGTAGTTATGAACATTGTGTTGATAACTGTATTGTTTGATAATTTGATAAGTTTAAGGCTTGTTTTTCGGTTGATAAGGTATCTGTTTTGTGTAGGTAAGGCTTCGAAAAAGAGATAAAAAAAAGCAGACCGTAAATTTGCATTTGCCGTGATGGATACGGCTTATACAATTTTACGGTTTGTCAAAAAAAAGATGTTTGGAAGTTATCTTCGGTTATCAACAATGTTATCAACGTTGTTGATTACTCTGGCGAAACTGGATTATGATCAGTATTGCGGTGACTACAGTGGCGACGAGGTCGGATATAGGAAATGATAACCATACACCATCGACATCGAAGTAGCGAGGCAGAAATATGAGCAGGGGAATGAGGAATACCACCTGGCGCAACAAACCTACGATGATAGATTTTGTCGCTTGTCCTATACTTTGGAAGAGCGAAGTTGATATGATCTGGAAACCGACAAAAGGAAATGCCCAGAGACAGAGGTGCAGAGCGCGCTCGGTGGCATCGAGCAGAGGTGCATCGTTGCTGAAAGCCATGCCTATCTCGCGAGCGAAGAATATGCCTATGATTGCTCCTCCGGCTGTAATGGCAGAGGCGGCAGCGACAGCGAGTCCGTAGGTACGGCGCAGACGGTGGTGGAGACCGGCTCCGAAATTATATCCAACGATGGGTTGCATACCCTGACATATGCCCAGTACTATTGTGACAAGGAGAGATGTGTATGTGACCATGATGCCGGCGGCGGCTATGTCGCGGTCGCTTCCGTGTCCGGCGAGCGAATTGTTGACAAGGGCGTTGACAATACACGACGCAGCGTTGACAATAGCCGGAGCAGCACCGATAGCTATTATTCCGCCTATAAGTTTCCAGTCGAGGCGGTAGCAACCACTGCAGAAACGCACTGTGACGTCGCGACGCATGAAATGGGCACATACGAATATAGCCGACACGGCCATCGCTATGTCGGTGGCAAGGGCTGCACCTTCGATGCCCCAGTCGAGCACGTAGATGAAAAGAGGATCGAGGATAACGTTGACGGCTGCTCCTATGAGCATTGTGGCCATTGCTCGTTGGGGATAACCGGATGCACGCATGATGTTGTTGAGGCCATAGGCGAGGTTTGTCAACAGACATCCGGGTAGCAGAGTGAGCATATAGCCCCTGGCATAAGGCAGGGTGGCATCGCTTGCTCCGAAAAGATGAAGGAGAGGGTCGAGGTATATGGCGAACAGTATTATATATATGGCAGCGTTGATGAAGGTCAGCACAAGGGCGTTGCCAAGGATAAGATTGGCTTCGGATCTGTTTCCGGCACCAAGTACTATCGATACTTTTGCAGACGAGCCTACACCGATGAGTACACCTATGGCTGTGGTGAGGTTCATCACTGGGAATGTGATTGCAAGGCCTGCTATAGCATCGGGTCCGACCCATTGGCCTATGAATATGCGGTCGACTACATTGTAAAGGGCCATGACGAGCATACCGACGACGGCCGGCAGACTGTATTCCCATAATAATCGCCCGACGGGTCGGTCGGACAGCCGGTTTAAGCGCTCTGTGTTCTTATTATCCATTGGTTTATCAGTAGAGGCTGTGTCTAAACGCAAAAGGGCCTGCCGAAGCAAGCCCTTTTGTGTGAGTCTTTTGTTTTATTACTTGCTTGCGATTGCTCGCTCGTAGTATTTGCGTATATCCACACGGGTGTTGTTGACATATGTGGGGTATTCGTCAATTATCTCTTTGTAAGCTTTAGCTTCAGCGTCGAAGTTGCCCTGCGAACGGTAGATGTTTGCCATCTTGATGAGGATGAACGGTACGATTTCGGGGTTTTCGTCAGCGTCGTCGATAGCGTCCTTATATGCTGAGAGGGCTTTTTCGAGCTGGTCGAGGTTTACGTAGCAGTCGCCTTTGAGTGTTTCGACACCGGCTTCGGCTACTTCATCGTCGAGGCTGCAGTCGTTGAGGTATTTGAGAGCTTCCTCATATTTGCCGTCCTGATAGAGACGTATACCCATTTCGGCTTTGGCGCGGTTGCCGCTCTTGTATCCGGCTTTTGCAGCGTCGGCATAGAGTGCGAGTGCGATGCTGTCGTTCTGTGCGGCGTCGGCTTTGGCAATGAGTTCATCGGCTTTTTTGCTGCCGCTCTGGCTTATCATGACGTAGACGAGAGCTGCGACTACGCAAACCGCCACTACTACGCAAACGGCGATAATCGATTTTTTGTTGGCGCGTGCTTTAGTTACGATGTCTTCTGTCTGTTCGACCTCCTGTGAGGTAGGGCGGTTATTTTCCATTGTTATGTTTGGGTTTTCGTTATCTGTATTCATGATATGCCGCCATAGCCTGCGCGGCATATGCTTTCGAACTGCAAAAGTAGTGTATATTTGACAATTATAAAAATTTTCGGGGCATATTTTTTGTTTTAACTTATAAATCATTAATTTTGCATACACAAATCCCTTGTATTCAATGAAAGAGATAGAAATAGTGACCACTGTCATATCGTTAAATTACGAAGAACTTGGCAGTGAAGAAAAGTGTCTTGTCGATGCTGCCCGAAAAGCGGCCGCAGGTGCATATGCGCCTTACAGCCACTTCCATGTGGGAGCGGCGATATTGCTCGATGACGGCACTGTGGTGACCGGTGCCAATCAGGAAAATGCGGCGTATCCGTCGGGTACTTGTGCCGAACGTTCGGCCTGTTATTATGCCGGTGCCAACTATCCCGGCGTGAAGTTCAAGATGATTGCCGTCACGGCCCTCGACAAAGATATGAAAGAGCCGTCGTTGCCGACAGCTCCTTGCGGCGCATGCCGGCAGGCTCTGCTCGAATACGAAACCTTGGCAGGACGCAATGTTCCGGTCCTGTTGGTCGGTGCGGACCAGATATACCGTCTACCGTCGGTAAAATCGCTCCTGCCTCTGGCTTTCACAAGTTTTTGACAGTTCAAAATTTGAGATAAATACAGAACAATAACCCTTTAAACATCGATTTCCGCACTCAGTGGAAATTGAATAGATAAAAATGGATTTTATAGAAGAACTCACCTGGCGCGGCATGATACACACCGTGATGCCGGGAACTGAAGACGAACTTAAAAAAGGCATGACTGTTGGCTACCTCGGTATCGACCCGACAGCCGACAGCCTCCATATAGGCCACCTTGTAGGTGTGATGATGCTCAAGCATTTCCAGCGTTGCGGCCACAAACCTATCGCTCTCGTCGGTGGTGCCACCGGCATGATAGGCGACCCATCGATGAAGAGCCAGGAACGCAAGCTCCTCGACGAGACAACTCTCCGCCACAATCAGGAAGGTATCAAGCGTCAGCTCGCCCACTTTCTTGATTTCGATTCCGATGCACCCAACGCAGCGGTATTGGTCAACAATTACGACTGGATGAAAAACTTTACTTTCCTCGACTTCATCCGCGATGTAGGTAAACTCATCACCGTAAACTACATGATGGCAAAAGACTCGGTGAAGAAGCGTCTGTCGGGCGAGAACCAGCAGGGTATGTCGTTCACCGAGTTCAGCTACCAGCTCGTGCAAGGCTACGACTTCCTTACGCTCTACCGCGACCGCGACTGCAAGATACAGATCGGCGGCAGCGACCAGTGGGGCAATATGACAACCGGTACCGAGCTTATACGCCGTACTCTCGACGGTGAGGCTTATGCCATAACCTGCAACCTTATCACCAAGGCCGACGGCACAAAGTTTGGCAAGACCGAGGGTGGCAACGTGTGGCTTGACCGCAACCGCACATCGCCCTACAAATTCTATCAGTTCTGGCTCAATGTAGCCGACGGCGACGCCGAGAAATATATCAAGATCTTCACTACACTTACAAAGGAGGAAATAGACGCGCTTATAGAAGAGCATCGCCAGGATCCCGGACGTCGCGTGCTCCAGCGCCGCCTTGCCGAAGAAATCACCACTATGGTCCATAGTGCCGAAGACCTCCGTGCCGCTCAGGAAGCCTCGCAGATACTCTTCAGCAACAACACCGCCGATGCTCTCCACCGTCTCGACGAAGCCACGTTGCTCGATGTTTTCGATGGCGTGCCCCAGTTTGAGGTCGACCGTGCCGACATCGATGCCGGTATACGTCTGGCCGACCTGCTCACCGAAAAAGCTGCGGTATTCCCTTCGAAAGGCGAGATGCGCAAGCTTGTGCAGGGCGGAGGCGTGTCGGTCAACAAAGAAAAACTTACCGATCCCCAGGCTACAGCTTCGGCCGACATGCTGTTGGCCAACCGCTATATCCTCGTCCAGAAAGGCAAGAAAAATTACTTCCTGCTTATTGTAAAATAATAGCCGAATATAGCAAGGAGTGTAGATCAACAATATCTACACTCCTTTTTTTAAATTACAACGACCTTAAAAAACATGAAACAGACATTTACTGCATTATTAATGTCAGCTATTGTAGCATTTTCGTCATATGCTGCACCGAAGACATATACAGTATCTTCGCCCGACAATAAAGCAAAACTGATAGTAACACCTTCAGACTCCATGCGTTTCGAACTCACCACTCCCGGTGGCGAGACACTCGATGGTGTGGCTGCGCTCATAACTCCCGGCCAGACTTTTGGCAACAATGCTAAAGTAAAGAAGGCTAAAAAGAATACAGTTGACCGTGTTTTCGAACCCGTGGTGCCTGTCAAGAAATCGAGTATACGCGACCATTACAACCAGCTGACCCTCAATTGCGGCAAATACGATATCGAATTCCGTATGTTCGACAACGCTATGGCATACCGTTTCGTGACCCGTATACCCGATTCATTGAATATACTCGACGAAGACTTCAAAGTAGTCATGCCTGCCGCTACGACAGCCCATCTTCAGCAACCTTACGGGTTCAAGACCTCGTCGGAAGAGATGTATACCCACAAACCCCTTGCTGAGTGGAATAGCGGCGACCGCATGTCGACTCTGCCTGCACTCTTCCAGCTCCCGGGCGGAGAGTGGCTTCTTGTGTCGGAAAGTGACTTGAAGGACTATGCCGGCATGTTCCTCAAAGGTACCGGTACAGGTTTCAACGCAGCCTTCCCCCGTGTACCTCTCAAATTCGGTGATGACGGCGACCGCAGTGTAAAGATACTCGAGGAGGCAGAGTATATGACCCGTACATCCGGCAAACGCTCGATGCCCTGGCGCTACATAGCCTTCGGTTCGCCTGCCGATATAGCTACTCAGACTCTTACGGCCCAGCTCAGCTCGGGTCCGGAGATTGAAGATCCGTCGTGGATCGTTCCCGGAAAAGCATCTTGGGAATGGTGGAACGGTGCGTCGGTCTACGGTCCTGATGTTGATTTCGTTTCGGGCTTCAACCTCGATACTTACAAATACTTTATCGACTTCGCTGCCAAGCATGGTATAGAGTACATTATTCTCGACGAAGGATGGGCCAAGACAACGCTCGACCCATATACTCCCAACCCCACCGTGGATGTGAAAGAACTCATACGCTATGGCAACGAAAAAGGAGTAGGCCTGATACTGTGGCTCACATGGCTTACTGTAGAAAACAACTTTGAACTCTTCGGTACCCTTAGCGATTGGGGTATAAAAGGTCTAAAAATCGACTTTATGGACCGTGGCGACCAATGGATGAACGATTACCTCGAGCGAGTGGCCCGTGAGGCAGCCAAGCATCATCTCCTTGTCGACTTCCACGGTGTCCATAAACCTGCCGGTCTCGATATCCGTTATCCAAATGTGATATCTTACGAAGGTGTGAGAGGCATGGAGAATATGGGTCATACAAACCCCGGCAATTCTCTCTGGTTGCCTTTCATGCGCAATGCTGTCGGCCCGATGGACTATACTCCCGGAGCCATGATCAGTATGCAGCCCGAAGCCTACGGTACCGACCGTCCCAACTCGTCCTCTATAGGCACACGTGCTTATCAGATGGCACTCTTCACCGTCTTCGAAAGCGGCCTGCAGATGACTGCCGACAGCCCTACGATGTACTACCGTAACCCCGAATGTACTCAATTCATAGCCGAAGTGCCCACAACCTGGGATGAGACAAAGGTACTCAAGGCCGAGCCGGGCAAATACTACTGCGTTGCCAAGCGCAAAGGCGATGAATGGTATGTAGCCGCAATAGCAGCCGACGGCCAGCGCTGGCGCAACGACGAATTTATCCTCGATTTCCTCCAGCCCGGTCAGACTTATCAGATGACATGGTTTGAAGACGGCATCAACGCACCCCGTCAGGCTATGGACTACCGGATGAAGAACAGCCTTGTGAAGCAAGGCGATAAAGTGGAAATGAAAGTTGCCCGTAACGGTGGCTGGACTGGTGTCCTGAAACCAGTGAAGTAATATATGGCAGATATAGTCCTCGCAGCGGAATATACCGACGAAGTGACCGCCAACATAGCCCGTGGAATGCTCGAGAGCAATGGCATACCGGCCATAGTCGAAGGTTCGAACATGGCAAGAATGTATATGGCCGGTGCCACATGGGCTCCTGTACGGTTGATGGTCAGGTCCGAAGACCTGCCGACTGCTCTCAATCTTTTGAAAGAATGCGGAGATATCTGACTCTTTTCACCGAAAAAAAATCTAAAATGCCGTATAATAGACATGAGCTTCTATAACGACATAGGCTGACAACACGGCCAATAAGTTTTATCCGACATAATCCACCGACCGCCGACAAGGCGGTAAGGCATGGATTATGTCGGATTGTTTTATCTTCCGACACGAGATAATTGACTTATTGTAAATCTTTTAAATGCATTAAAATGAAAAATTATGCAATTAAGGTGTTGAGTTGTAATCGTCGTGGCCATATCAACTATCTTTCGGCCGAAACTCTCCAGAACCTCATCGAAACTCTTACGTCCGATAATCTGCGCCCCGATATCCGCGCATACCGAATGGTCGATCTGGGCTATATGGCATTCGACAACGGCTATCTCGCCACTGCCATCGGTCTGTTCAGAGATGTGATAGCACTGATCCTATCGCCTCAGGACGATATGTTGAGAACAAATCTCAAACCTCTCGAGCGCTACACAATTCTGCGTGCCGGCAGAGGGCTTGATGCTGTATGGCACAGGCTTGGCGAATGTGAGACAAGACACCGGCGCGAAGTTGCCGAAACCTTGCGCGAGCTCCACTATCTGCGCCTCGGCTTGGATTACTCCGAAATACTCTCCGACATGGGTGATTATTGATATAAATAATCTGCATTTTTACCCTCGACTTATTCGTATCT
>DKVO01000041.1:0-11845 GCA_002491245.1 Porphyromonadaceae bacterium UBA7176 | reverse complement strand
TATATCGTATCGGCACGAAAATACCGCCCGACGACATTCGATAGCGTTGTTGGCCAGCAGGCGCTGGCCGGCACGCTCAAGAATGCAATCGCAAGCGGCCGACTGGCTCATGCCTACCTATTCTGCGGTTCGCGAGGGGTGGGCAAGACGTCGTGTGCGCGTATTTTTGCCAAAACTATCAACTGCACCAACCGCACCGCCGCAGGCGAAGCGTGCAACGAGTGTGATTCGTGTCGGCAATTCAACGAAAACCGTAGCCTCAACATCATCGAGCTCGACGCTGCCAGTAACAACGGCGTCGACGACATCCGCGCTCTCATAGAGCAGGTGGCAGTACCCCCAACCCAGGGACGCTACCGTGTGTTCATCATCGATGAGGTGCACATGCTGTCCAATGCGGCCTTCAACTCCTTCCTTAAGACTCTCGAGGAGCCGCCGGGCTATGTGATTTTCATCCTTGCCACCACCGAAAAACACAAAATTATCCCCACGATCCTATCGCGTTGTCAGATCTACGACTTCAACCGTATTTCGATCAACGATATGGTTGCCCATATGCAGCGTGTGGCTGCCAACGAAGGAATTACGGTCGAACCCGAAGCCCTCAATGTGATAGCGCGTAAAGCCGACGGTGCCATGCGCGATGCCTTGTCGATTTTCGACCAGGTGGCGGCGAGCACAAATGGAAACATCACCTACGCGGCCACTGTCGAGAACCTCAATGTACTCGACCAAAGCTACTACAACCGTCTCCTCGATGCTTTCGTGGCTCAGGATATAGCGCAGGCGCTGCTGATCTACAAAGAGATACGCAACAAAGGATTCGACTCGCAATTCTTTGTCAACGGTCTGGCCTCCTATCTCCGCGACCTCGCCGTGGCTCAAAATCCTGCCACTCTGCCCTTGCTCGAAGCAACCGATGATGTGAGAGCGCAGATGGCCGAAAGGGCTTCAAAGCTCCATCCGACCTTTCTCTACAAGGCTATGGATCTGTGCAATGAAGCCGATTTCAATTTCCGCGCAGCCAGCAACAAACAATTTCTGGTCGAGCTCACGCTCATTAAACTATGCCAACTACTAAGCCCCTCGTCCGATGATGTCGGAGCCGGCGAGGGGCAATTACAACCGCTCGAAGCATATGCTACGGGCGTAGCTCCGCAACAAGCGGCGCCCATTGCTGCGGTGGCTTCCGGTCCGGCGACGGCCCCTGCCACCACCGTGGCGCCAAAACCTCAGCCGAGGGCTGCATACACCCCCGGCAGTATGTCGTTGGCCGAAGCAGCGGCTTTGCGTCCGCGCGTAGCACGGCCCGAAAATGCCACAAAGAAGACCGAAGAAGCCAAGAGCATCCGCGACAAGACATATACCGATGCCGACGTGGAGCGTGCATGGGCTTTGTTGCCCAAGGCTCTGGGCGACGACCGTTTGCTGGCATCGGTGATAGCTACCATAGTGCCGCATCCGGTCGGCGACGGCCGTTATTTGCTGCGGTGCGCGTCGCAGGTGGTGGCCGATATGCTCGGACGGAATATGGCGGCAATAACTGCTAAAGTCCGCGACACATTGGCCAACGACAGCATTGCTTTCGACACTGAAATCAGTGATGTCGACATGCCGAAAGCTCTTTGGACCGACGACCGGGTGCTCGACGACCTAATCAGCAAGCACCCGGCTATCGACGATATGATAAAGAAATTTCAGTTGAGGAGAATTTAGAAGTTATTCTCCGCTCATAAACCAAAAAACCTTAAGTTTAGTAACTTAATAAAAAGATGAATCTACGGTCACTTATCTGGGGCCTTATGGCCTTGACTGCCGGTGCAATTTCTTATGCTGCCGCTCCGGCAGGATACTATGATAAAGCAGAAGGGAAAAGCGAACAGGCTCTCTACTTATCACTTTTCGAAATCATCAACAATCATGAACCTTTGTCATACGACGGTGTGTGGACAGCATATGCCACGACCGACCTCGATGAGAACGGCAAGATATGGGATATGTACTCTACAAAGCGTTGGAAATATAAAGATGACCAATGTGGAAACTATTCCTCTGTAGGCTCTTGCTATAATCGCGAGCACTCATTTCCCAAGAGTTGGTTCAACGATGCCAAACCGATGTATACCGACCTTTTCCATCTCTATCCTACCGATGGAAAGGTAAACAATCAGAGAGGCAACCACCCATTCGGCGAGTGTGCCAACGGCACTACTTTACCGTCTTCCGGATCTGTCAAGGCCTTAGGAAAATTAGGAAACAGCACCTTTGCCGGCTATTCGGGTACGGTATTCGAGCCCGACGACGAATACAAAGGCGATTTCGCCCGTTCGTACTTCTACATGGCCGCCTGCTACAGCGACCGCAACTCCTCTTGGAAAAGCGACATGCTCGCCGGCAACAAATTTCCCTTCTTCAAGACATGGGCTATAAATCTGCTCCTCAAGTGGCACCGTCAGGACCCCGTGAGCAACAAGGAGAAAAATCGCAACGAAGCAGTATATAACAAGCAGAAAAACCGTAATCCGTTTATCGATCACCCTGAGCTGGCCGAGTATATATGGGGTAACAAGAAGGGTCAGAAATGGAACGCCAACGGTGAAGCCGGCTTACAGATCAATCAACCTGTCGATGGTTCTACTGTCGATTTCGGCGTCACGGCCGAAAATGTTTCTGTAATCAGGGAGGTGACGGTCAAGACTACAGGAGCTAAAGATAATGTGACTCTTTCGGTTACAGGACCATTCACCCTTTCAGGAAAATCTTTAACTGCCGCCCAGACAAATGCCGGAGTCAAGGTTAAAATCGAATACTGCCCCGTGGCAATCGGCGATCATTCGGGTACACTTTCTATCGTTTGTGGTGAGAGCAGATCTACGGCTACCCTCATCGGCAAAGCCGTCGACGGTATGCCTGTCGGTAAGGCTACCAATATAACATCGGAGTCGTTTATCGCCCATTGGACATATATAGGCGACGACAACAACGGTAAGTACGATTTCACCGTCACCGATGCCGACGGTGTGCTCGACGGATATCCAGTCCAGGTCGATGCCAAGACCGGATATTATGAGGTGAAAAATCTCCAGCCTGAGACAAAGTATACATACTACGTCCGCAGCAATCAGTTTACAAGTGAGGGCGTTGATGTGACAACTGCCGAGGTCCTTCCTTATGTCGATTTCCTCTTCGATGGTGATCTGTTCTTCTCCACCAAGCCTGGCGAACCAAGCCCCGAGGCAGAGATTTTGGTATCTATCGAAAATATCACCACCGATGTCACTGTGAGTGTCAATGCTCCGTTCGAGCTGTCGCTCGACCGCTCGGAGTGGGCGCAGTCGGTAGTCATGAATCCCGACGAGAGCCGCCTTTATCTCCGCCTCAACAGCGCTGTGGCAGGCACATTCGAAAGTTCACTTACTGCAAAGACCGGAAACTACTACAACGACAATACTGTCGTCGAGGGTATAGCTTCCGACAAAGCTACATTCTTCGAAGATTTCGAGGCGAAACCGGCACCGGCATCTACTTACGGCACAAGTTCCTACAAAGGCTCGGCAGCCGAGTGGACACTCAACAATGCCGGATATTGGGATAATAAAGATGACAAGGGACACGACGATTCTGCCGTTGCTATACGCTATGGCAAGGCAAGCAACAATATTACATGCGTCGGTATGTCATCGTCCAAAAAGGGTGGCGCTGGTGTGATTTCGTTCTGGGCCAAGAAATGGAACAGCAAGGAAAACGCATCGAAGATTGCTGTGGAAACAAGTACCGATGATGGCGCTACCTGGACAAGTGCCGGCACGGCCGATATCACTGATGCCAATTGGAAAGAGTATACTTTCACAGCCAATATAGCAGGTAATGTCCGCGTGCGTTTCCGCCGCACTTCGGGTGCTCGTATGCATTTCGACGACGTGTCGATATCCGATTACTCGTCTGGTGTGTCCGACCCGTCGGCTGAGCGTCACATGTGGGATGCCTATAGCCGCGGAGGTGTACTTACTGTCAAAGTAGACAATCCCGAAGGTATCGATGCGGCAGTATATACTGTCGATGGCATCACCGTATTCGATGGTCATCTTGCCCAGGGTAGCCATACTTTCGACAGCCTTTCGGCCGGACGCTTTGTAATCGTGTACAGCGGCGATTTCTCGCGCACTGTGTTGATACGTTGAAAGATATGAAGAAAAAAACAATATGGGATATGGCGCGTCCGACGGTCGAAGAGTACCGCCGGGCCGCCAAAATGCCCGTGGTTGTCGTGCTCGACAATGTGCGTAGTCTCAACAATATAGGCTCGCTGTTCCGCACTGCCGATTGCTTTGCAGCCTCAGGAATAGCCCTTTGTGGTATCTCTGCAACTCCTCCGTCGGTCGAGATACACAAGACAGCCCTCGGTGCCGAAGACTCAGTCGACTGGCGCTACTATGCCACCACGGCCGAAGCTGTGGCCGACTTGCGGAGCCGGGGTTTTAAGATTGTGTGTCTTGAGCAGGTAAAAGGTAGTGTGCCTCTGCAGGACTTCCGCACCGACCCCGACACGCAGTATGCACTGGTGGTGGGCAACGAGGTCGATGGTGTCGATCCGGACATCGTCGACAGCGCCGACATATGGCTCGAGATACCCCAAAGCGGAACGAAACATTCACTCAACGTTACCGTAAGTGCCGCCGTAGCCCTGTGGCATTGCTATTCTCAAAGCCTTGTAATAGGTAAAGTATGACGAAACAATGATATATCCAGCACCTCTCAAGAAAGGCGATAAGATAGCCATATGCTCGCCTGCCGGCAAAATCAAGCCTGAAATAGTCCATCCTGCAGCATCGGTGCTGCGTGCCCAGGGGTTCAGAGTGGAGATAATGCCACACACATTCGGTGAGTATGGCCATTACAGTGGTACTGCCGACGAGCGCTATGCTGATCTGCGCGCTGCTTTGACCGACCCCGAGGTGCGTCTGGTTCTATGTAGCCGTGGTGGTTACGGTATGGTGCATCTGCTCGAGCGACTCAACAGCCTGCCTCTTGCCGACGATCCGAAATGGGTGGCCGGTTTCAGTGATATCTCGGCTCTACATGCCCTCTTGTTTCATAAGGGCATAGCAAGCATACACTCATTGATGTGCGCCGGTATCAAACGTGGCGCCGATGATCCCGACATAGCATCCTTCCTCGATATTCTTGCCGGTGGACGGCCGGCGCATATCTTCGACGGACACCCTTACGACCGCCCCGGATTGGCCGAAGGTACCTTGTTGGGTGGTAATCTGGCAGTATTGGCCGAGTTGATCAATACTCCTTACGACATTCTGAAGCCCGATACGATATTGTTTATCGAAGATATAGCCGAACCGATATATAAGATCGAACGCATCATGTACCAACTGAAACTCAGTGGTGTTCTCAGCGGTATCCGAGGTCTGATAGTGGGGCAGTTTACCGATTATAAACCCGACGGTAACTACGACGATATGGAGAGCATGATACGCGATATGACTGCTCCGTATGCCTATCCGGTGGCTTTCAATGCCCCGGTAGGACATGTAGATCATAATATACCTTTGATTGAATCGGCCAAGGTGACGCTCAAAGTAAATCCCGAGGGGCGCAACAGCATAATCTTCCATCGTCAATAGCCTGTTTGTGAACTTTTTATATGTCAGAGGCGTTTGGTTTTTATAATAACAAATACCTTTTGAATATGAAAAAGTTTCTAAAGTATGCAATAATGGGAGCTTTCGCTCTCTGTGTATCTTCTGCCGCATGGGGATGTTCCGACAACGACGATAAATATAAGGATGAAGTAATAGCTGCCTCGCAGTTGCCTAAGACTGTCAGAGACTTTGTGTCGTCATACTTTCCCGGCGACGAAATAGTCCGAGTTGTGAAGGATGTGGACAAGGACGGCTTGTCGTATGAGGTCCGCATGAAATCGGGCGCCGAGATGGAATTTGATGAGATGGGAAATTGGGAAGATGTGTCGGTACCCTATGGAGTGTCTGTACCTTCCGGTATTATTCCTGAAAATATAAGGACGTATCTCGATGGCAATTATGCCGGTACGGCCGTACATGAAATCAGTCGCGACGCGCGTGGCTATGAAGTGGAACTTGCCACGGGCATAGAGCTTCATTTCGACCCGGCCGGTGTCTTTATCTACGCTGATAAGTAGCTCCTAATGTTATGAAACCGATGGTCTGAGGTCTTGCGCCCGACAGCGACAATGCTGCGACGCACTCGGCTATCGTAGCTCCGGTGGTGACGATATCGTCGACTATGGCTATGCGCAGACCCTGCAATTCTTCAGGAGCATCGACGCCTACAGTCCCCTTGATATTGGCGCGCCGGGCTTCGTTGTTCTTGCGCGTCTGGGTGGAGTGGCGGTGCAGGGCTGTGAGATTGTCGCCTACAGGTATACCGGTTGTCTCGGAAATTCCACCGGCTATCTCCTCGCTTTGGTTATAGCTCCGGCGCATACGTTTGATCCAATGCATGGGTACCGGTAGAAGGACATCGACTGGCAAGGTGCCGTAGCGATGCGTGAGTTCGCGGCCGAAAGCTCGTCCGAGGGTACGGGCCAAACGTGGACTGTCGTAGTATTTTGCCCGTCGGATAATCTGCGCGTAGGGGGACTCGGGATCGTAGTCGAACCACGCTTCTGTCAAGCCTTGCGGAGCTACCGCGTTGGCGAAAATGTCGGCGTAGCGGCCGGGCATATGTTGCGTCGCTGTCCGCGGAAGAGTCGACAGGCAGCCTATACATATGGCTTCTTCTCCGTCGAGCAATTCCCGGCCGCATACCGGGCATGTCCTCACTCCGGTAAGATCGGCCATAAAGCCCGATAGCAGCCTGATAATGTTCATTTTATAATTTTAAATCCTGCAGCGAGGATATACCTGATGGTTTCGCGCGAGGTGGCACGGTCGTATTCCTTTTCGCTTTCGGGCAGTTGATCGTATGGCACGAGGCATGGGGTGAGGCGTTTTTCATCGTCGCGGCAAGGTCCGTATCTCCATCCCTCGGCTATGCGGCCGGCGGCCCATACTTCGTGGACGTTACGTGCCATATCTTCGGCGAGGGCCTCGAGCTCCGGGCTGAGGGCGATGTGGCCGGTATCGGCCGGATTAGGAGTATATTCCTTATTCATGGTCTATGTATGAAAGGTAAAGGGACGTCTCTACCACGTTGTAATCAAATAGTTTATAATCGTCAGAATTTTTTAGCGGTCCGGAACTGAGGTTTTGCCAGTGTGTGAGGCATTTGTGGGTGCGCTCGCGGTGATTGTTGATGTCTCCCCGGCGATAACCGAGCATTTCGTGCGATGCATTCCAGCGTAGATGTTCGGTTATTGCGAGGCCGCGCATTACCGCGTTCTCTTTTTCCGACAGATTTGGATAGCTTATATTGTCGTACGATCCTGTTCTTGCAATTTTCTTGTCGGGGAAAACACGCCTTGCGAGATCTGCCGGATCTATATTCGGGAGGGCCCGATGCAATAAGTCGAGTTTGGTGCTTATGTGGCGGACGTTTATGCGGTCTTGCCTTTCCATTCTCATCAGATTTCGGATTATGTCGATAGCTGTGCCTTTGTTTTCCGCTATGTTGTTGTAGCACTCCTTGCGGCGTGCCATCCAGTCGGTAGGGTAGGGAGTGAGAAGACTGTAACGACGGCAGAATACCGACGCGTCGCGTTCGGTGCGTGCTTTTACCACAGCTTCATATGTCAGTAAACTCTCGGGATTACCGAAAATGCGGATGGTGTTGTAGCCGCAGGCACAGTTGTAGTTGTGGGCTACCGTATGCATGGAGTGGTATCGGCCGCCGTCGGTGCAATGGACGGCAATCACGAGTTTCGACAAGTCTTGGCGGAATGTGCGGATGCGGTCAAGGATATCGACTGCGACCGACATGGCTGTATCGTCGTCGGCGATACTTACCACGATGTAATTTGCGTTGAGGCAGAATGCCGGTGTAAGCACACGTTCGAAGAAACTGCGGCTGCGGCAGTCGGCTTTGATAAACGATAAGTGTTCTGGTCGGCCGGGATCTTTACCAGATGCGATGTCGGCAATCACGGGACGAGCCGACAGATAGCGTCCTTTTATTATGGACATGGCGGAGTCGGCGATGGTGATGTTGACAGGTGAGCGGCGCACATCTCCGGATAAAGTACGACTGTCGGGAAGAGCGGAGAACTGGTAAAGGAATTCGAGAGCACGCTGACCTGTGGAGCCGAAGCCTACGACGAGGGCTGTGAAAGTTTTGTCGGTGCCGATACGGCCGGGTTCCGTTTCGATAAATCGCACAGGATGCATCTCTCCATTGGCTTTGAGGCTTTCGACGGCCAGACGAGGCATGTCGACCATACGGATATCGAGCCCGTTGAAGCGCGATAGCTCCTCGCCCAAGGTCATGGTGCCGGCGGCTCCGCGGCAGAAGAAGTGGATGCCGGGCAAGGAGCGTAGTGTTGCGTCGCCGGCCAAAGCGGCCAAGGCGGCGGCATTATTGTTGTCGTCGTGCGACAGCAGGAAAATATTGACAGTCGCCGACGGGGATGCTTTCTTCAATATTTTGTCGAGGCATATGAGGTTCATGCCCTTGAGTATTTTGTTCCCTTCGACAGTATGGGCCGGGGCATCGGCAAGGGCGACATCGGCTCCTATCGATTTGGCGAAACGGAATATAGAGCTTCGTTGGGTCACAGATTTCACGATACTGTCGATACCGCTGTCGTCTTCGACGGTCTCTATGGTCTCTACCAGTATGATGGCTGCGCCGGGGCGGTTTTTGCGGATATCGGCAGCCAGAAGCTCTGTGTCGGTGTTGACTCCGAAGAATATGCAATATTCTTCTGTGTTGCGGCCGACTTTCAGGCGTAGCTTGAAGTAAGCTTTCACACGTGTTGCCAGTAGACCGGCGATAAGTGACAGCGTGCAGGCGAACGACAAAGCCGCATTGATCATCAGCAATCCTTTGAGAGTGTCGTGAGTGCCGATTTCGTGGAGTATGTCGCTATCGATATCGAGCATGAACATGTCGAACGACGACATCATGGGTCTGAGGAGATATTCGACCCAGTTGAATACAAACCCATCCTTATCATTTTCGTATATGAAGGCCTGCAGGAACAGGAAACACCCCGAGCCGAAGAGCAGGAGCATCAGCGAACCTATGAATTTGAGCAGTGCCGCACGGCGAGAGGCTTCGGCCTTGCCCGATATATAGAGCGCGCGCCATTGCTTGACGGTTGTGAATATGCCGGCGATGGTTATCGCGGCGAATACGATGCAGGCAGGGATGGTGTGCGACATAGTTTCCATAAAGTCAGAATTCTACGGATAGACGGATATTGAACTGGCGTCGGGTGAGGTAGTTGGGTACGGCATACTGGAGACGGTTTACGTCGGTGACCCAGTAGTAGCTGTTGACATTGCTGATGTCGAGGAGGTTGAATATGTCTGCCCCGAGCCATATGCTTTTGAAATTACTCAGGAAGCCTGAGCGTTTTGTACCGTCGGCCGATGGTGCGAGCAAGGCGTACGAAAGCCCGATATCGACGCGTTTGTAAGCCGGGGCGCGGAAATAGCCTTTGTCGCGGCTGCCGCGTGGTGCTGTCATGGGGAGGCCGTCGGAGAGGATGCCGCGTAGATTGAATTTCAGTTTAGGAACTTTGGGGAAATAGTCGGTGAAAAAGAGGGCCACGGAGTAGCGCTGGTCGGTAGGGCGCGGCACTTTGACACCGTTGAGGTCTTCCTGCGTCTTCATCAGCGAGAAACTGATCCAGGAGTCGGTGCCGGGTACGAACTGGCCGAAGAGCTTCATATCGATACCGGCTGTGTAGCCTTTGGTAAGGTTGCGGCCGGCGTATACTATCTTGAGGTTGTTGATCTCATATGGCACGAGATTGCCAAGGAGTTTATAGTAAGCCTCGCCTGATAGCTTGAATGGACGGCCGAAAGCACGGAATGTGTAGTCGGCACCGGCGATGAACTGGAGTGAACGCTGGCTCTTGATGTCGGGATTGAGCCGGACTGTGACATTTCCCTCGCTGTCGGCAATCTGTTCGCGGAACTCTTTGTAGAACGGTGCCTGATAGTACAGACCGGTGGAGAACCGCAGCGACAGCCGTGGATTGCGTTGCGGCACAAAGCCTGCTGTCACTCGCGGACTGACGAGAAGCTCGTTGTTATAGTCCCAGTACGAAAACCGCAGTCCTCCGTTGAGATTGAGGTATCCGGCCGAGGTGTCGAGCTTGTAGGTGTCCATAGCATAGAACTCAAGACGGTTGCTTTTCAGGTCGTGGTTTGAGCTGAGGTTGTAGACAACCTTGAGTGCGTCGGGATCGAATGGAAGAGAGAAACCGGCGGAGTCGCGCAGCTCCCATTCGCGTTGGCGGTCGTAGATCGTTTCGTGGCGGTACGACAGGCCATACGAAAGATTGTGGTGGTTCAGGCCGGTCTCGCCTTTGAGGGCGAGCGACACCACACCGGCTTTGAAACGGTTGCGGGCATGTTCGTGGTAGCGGCCCACTCCAAGTTCTCCGCCGATATTGTCTCCTCCAGAGCCTCCGGTTCCGGCTTGGTCGAGCCAATATTCGCCTGAGATATCGTACGATACGAGTTCGTTGGTCAGATATCCTGAGCCTTGAAGGGTGAAAGTGTTGGCCTTGTTTGGTTTATAGTCGAGCGACAGAGCTCCGAAATATGTCTCGAACTTGTCTTTCTCCTGACCGTCGAAATAGACTGTAAATTCTTTGGCATCGGTCGATGTGCCAAATTTGGTGCTGCGGTTATGGGGTATGAACCGGTAGTTGTTGATTGCTATGTTGCCGAGGAATGAGGCCTTCCATTTCGGCGATATGGTGAGGGCGAGGCTTGTCTGGTAGTCGAAGAAGCGAGGGTCGTATTCTCCTTTGTCGTCGAGCGACGACAGCAGTGAGCTATTCTGTTTGTAGCGCACACCGTGGAGTTGGCTGAAGCGTTTCGAACTTGACCCCACGGCTGCCGACGCTCCCATGAGCGATACCGATGCCGAGCCTTCGAAAGCCTCGGGCTCCCGGTAGCTTATGTCGAGTACCGAACTCATCTTGTCGCCGTATTTGGCCGAAAAACCACCGGTGGAAAATCCGATGGCCCCTACCATATCGGGGTTGACGACCGAGAGTCCTTCCTGTTGACCCGAAGTGACCAATTGAGGACGATAGACTTCGATACCGTTGATATACACGCTGTTTTCGTCGTATGAGCCACCGCGGACGCTGTAGCGGCTCGATAGTTCGTTGTTGCTGCTGACACCGGCCATAGTCGACAGCATCGACTCCACGCTGCCGCCCGATACATCGGGAGCAAGGCGGTAAGCATCGCGGTCGATTTTCTGCATACTTGAGGTCTGTTTCTGGAAATCAGTTACTTCGATACCACCAAGGGCATATGTCGCCGTCGACATCTTGACGTTGACGGTCACTTCTCCAGAAGGGTCTATCAACCTGCGGCGGGATTCTTCGTAGCCGATGCAGGAGAAAACGATACGCAGGGTGTCGGTCTCGGGGCAGGTGAGGGTATAGCGGCCGTCGAGGCCAGTGGTTGTGCCGAGTGCCTTGCCCTGAATTTTGACGGTGACAAACTCCAGCGGCTCGTTATCCTGGTCGGTGACGAGTCCTGAAATCTTGACCGGCCCTTTGGCAAAGCTCACGGCCGAGGCGAATATGATGAAGGAGAGCAATAACAATCGGTTCATAAATAATTAACGGTGAAATTGCTGAAAAATTGTAGAATATTACGGGTGTTTGGTGCTTTGTTTTTTGTGCTTTGGGCCAAACTTTAAAATAAACACATAGCGAAAA
>DKVO01000021.1:117103-136578 GCA_002491245.1 Porphyromonadaceae bacterium UBA7176 | reverse complement strand
GTTAGTTTCTGCTCCTTCTGTGTTGAACGCACCCAGTTGCTCCTTCACCACATCGCCGGCGTGGACTGCCTGCTCCACATACAGGTCGTCGATAAATAGCAGCTCTCCACCATCGAAAGTTACTGTGAATTGTGTCTTCTCCGTTCCGTTGTCGAAACTTACGCTACCTTCGTTCATCCTGTCCGATGCCAGGGTGAAGGTCTCGACTTCATCGCCGCACTCTACACTCACCACATCGCCGGCTGTGCCGTACACATCGAAGCGGACAACGAACTTGCCCCCATCGCCCGAGAGGTCTATTGCCGGCGACACAAGATATCCGGCGTCGCCATATTTCTTGTAAGTATTGTCAAGGCCGAGCATACCTTTCACCGTACGTGTCGCGAACGAATTGATACCCCAGCCCGGCATGGAAGTGATATCGTCGATGTTGCCGTAGAAGGGATAAGGCCAGTCCAGATCACCGTCAGTGATTTTTTCGAAATCCTCATGTACTACAGTAAACACTCCGTCCTCCTTGGCCTCATGTCGGCGCTCGAGATTGACGATATAGCCCATCGCGCGGTACGATTCTTTCCAGTTTGCCGTAAATCCGTCGCGGCTTATTCCTGTTCCCTCAACTACTTCGGGTGTATCAAGCGACTGCAAGGGCACATGCACGCGCCGTGGTTCCGATTCTTCCGACGTATAGCGGTCGTTGACACTCTTCACGGTGTAATAGTAGTCAGTCCCTTTTGCCGTCCCTTTCACCGTCATGGAGCACTCTGTGGTAGGCGCATCCTTGACGAGATACACACGGTTTTCATCATCATCAAGGCTGAATGCCGACACAAGGTAACTTGTCGCCAACGGGGCCGCGTTCCATCGTCCTGTAAACTGCTCGAAAGTCACATTCCGTGGAAAGTGCACTATCGGAGCTACAAGTTCATGATAGTCCTGCACGATTTCGAAATCATCAAGGAGCCAGTCCTCTTCCTCCGATGCAATCTGCATATATGCCAGATGGTTGCCGTAGCCGGGGTGTTGGAGTGCGATTTCGTAGCTTGCCCATTCTGAGGTGATTGTCATCGTTCCCTCCGATACCGAGTTGGTCGTGTACGGATCGTAAGTCTCTATATGCAGTTTTGCCTGGGCTGCATCAGTTGTGCGAGCCTTGAAACGTACTATAAACGAACCTCCGTCAAGCCGTACATCTACATAGGGTGTCTGCACATAACCTTGTACCGACTCTGTGCCGAACCAGTCGCTTTTCTCGAAATGTAGCACGGCGAGGGCGCCACCGGCTTCGTGAAGGCCTCTGCCTTTCCATTCTTCTCCGTGGGTTAGCGATATGTCTACTTTGCCCGAGGCCGAAATCTCATCAGTGGCTGGGCTTTCGGCAGTGCCGTTTGCAAGTCCTGAAAAATCTTCGCTGAAGATTGTTTTCAATTCCCCTTTGACAGTCTCTGCTGCTGTAACGTTTGCAACAGCTCCGGCTATAGCGAGGATGATGATTGGTAGTCTTTTTACCATAAGTAAGTGGTGAAAATTAAATTTTTTAATAAATTGACGGCAAAGATACATATAAAAAATAAAACAACCCCGATTTTGTATAGATTAAAGTCGTTTAGACGTAATAATTATAAAAATGTAAAATACTAAAAAGGGGCGTTGCTGTGGTTAAGCAACGCCCCCTCGCTATATTCTTGGTGGATTATCTTATTTCTTCTTCTCCACTTTTACTGTCGGGATACCCGGTTGTACTGTCAGCGTCACGATATATGTGCTGCTTTCCTCCACTTCGTAGTTCTCGCCGTCAAGTATAGCATGGTCCATATTGTCTTTCTCGCCACCAAGGCTCAGAGCCCAGGCATTGTTGAAGCGTATCTTCCAGCTGTTGCCGGCCTCGAGTGCTACCTCTGCGGTCCATACAGTATTGTCGGCATTGGCACTCATCGCTACGTCAGAGCCCCAGTTCGATGCTGCGAACGAACCGATGATGCCCACCCTTGTTATTTCCGTAAACTCATAAGTGGTCAGTGTCGCTGCCTCATCGTCATATTGGGCCGACATCCAGTAGAAACCGGGAGCGGCAGGGTGTATATTCTTACCCTCCAGACCCAACACGAACTTGCCCGAATTTGCCGGGTCTTCGCTCACTGCACCATAATCGGTGGCGTTGTTCCAATCCTTTTCGAGAGAAACCTTGAAGCCTGCGCCATCAACGGGGAAGAGTCCGTAGTAACCTTTCGACACTTCATTCTTCTTGTCATACTGCATCCAGGCTGAGTTGGTCTGGTTCCAGCCATTGGCACCGCCGGGAGTGTAGATATATTCGGGGCGCTCGAGTTTCTCGAGTTCGTAGGTCATGGCCTCCATGTTGATGGTCATCTTGTAGATACCGGCCACAGTTATTTTGCCGGCACCAGGCTCTTCGTCGGTCAGCTTACCCGAGAGGGCATCGTTGCCATCCGTTTCAGGTCCGGCCACACCATCCCAGCTGTCTGCGTCTACTGCGCGTTGGGGTGCGATCTTCCAGTAGCAACCGCCGCCGTTGGCATCAAGCACAGCCTGGTCAACCTTGAAGTTGAGCGTAAATACCGGGTCATCATACACATCCTTGTCCGAGTGTACGAAAGGATATTCTGCCGAAACCTTCCAGTCTGTCAGGTTGCCGATAAGGTAGTATGCGCTGTCGATAGTGAAACCAAGGTCCATGCATGCTACTTCGATGCTGCCCGTAGCGGCATAGTAGTTATCCGACTCATAGCGGTAGTCGCTGCCTTCTATTTCGATATAGACAGGCACGCGGTAATAGACCGTCTTTGCCTTCGGGCTCTTGCCGAAAAGAGCCACATGGGCATCGTTCCATGAAAACGGATCAACCGTATACACTCCGTCTTCGCCGGCCTTGGTCTTTAGGGTCATCACTTTGTCGGTGAAATCTTCAGTCGCGCTCAGTTGCAGACGGTATTCGATAGCGGCTCCCTCGGGAAGCGACTTAACCTCGGTGAGTTTCATCACCGGGATACCCGTTTCGTCACGGTATGTTTCCAGGTTGACCGTAGCATCGGAAGCCAGCACACCGTCTGTTGCCGATGTGATGTCGCCCGAAGCAAATATAGGCTCCTGTGGGTTTTCCTGGGGCTTGGGTGCTTCAGGTGCTTCGTCGCACGAGGATGCGAACATACCCAGCAGGCCCATCATCAATATGCTAATCTTTTTCATCATAGTTCAATTGCTGAAAATTTTGGTAATTGTCCGTGTGTGGTGTGTATCAAAAACAGAGCTATCCTTAGGAGCGCGACGCTCCGCGTCGTGCCTCAGTTGACGTCTGATAGGAGTGCGACGCTCCGCGTCGTGCCACCTCGAGTATCGAAAAATCCTTTTTAGCTACCATTCTTGACACACACCGTTTTACGGGTTAGTTGGTTGACGACGACAGTACCAGCGTGTAGATACCGTTGTTCATGCTGAGTTGGGCTACACCCTTGAAGTCCTCGGTGAGTTTTATGTTCTTGGGTCCGCCGTTGGCAGGGTCAAGATTAAGCTCGAACGGGGTATTGGGCACAATGTCGGTATTACCGTCGGAAGCACCCCAGTTGCAGCTGCCCCACGAGCTGTCGGCTACCTTGAATTCTGTATCCTTAGGTATAGTGATTTCGCCTGTTACCCAGGTGTTTTCGGTTTCTCCGGTCTTGAACTGGTACTTCTCTATAGCTTCCCAGCCTCCCGTTTCGGGGAAACCGCCGCGCAGGTACATGTTGGTTGCAACGTCGGCTACCCATATTGCCAGATAATCGGCCGACACTGAGTTGAAGCAAACGGCATTCGACAGATATTGGGTGTTATCCTCGCTCTCGGCGATGTAGGCGCGCAGGCGCATGTACACCTTCTGATAGGGCATCGGCAGGTCTGCCTCGCTCTTCACGCCCGAAAACTCCTCCACGATCGAGGCTATGTCTGAGTTGAGGGGTGTGATCTGCGAGCAGTCAAAGAAAGCCTGGCTGATCTCCTTGAATTTTGCGAAATCTTCGCTCATCGACACCTGCACTTTATATGTAGCACTGGCGGCATAGCCAAAATCGGGCTGCGAGCATGTCAGCAGGAAACTTCCGTCGCGGTTGCTCTCGCTTATCATGATAGGCATATCCTGCATCACAGGATTGTTGAGGAACGCTGCCTCTTTCACGCCTTCGTGGGTTTTGAGCACAGGGTTGTCATCCCATGTCTCATGGCAGGAACTGAAGCCTAAAGCGGCCGCTGCCAAGGCAAATATAATAGATATCTTTTTCATCGTTTGGTCATTGTTTGGTTTGACATCCTGGGCCGTTTAGTATCCGGGGTTCTGTTTGAAGCCCGGCTGGGAATTGAGCACGGCGTTAGGGATAGGATAGAGGTTGAATTTCTCATCGATGCGAGTGCCTTCTGGTGAGGTCGACGAGCCTTTGTACTGCCATACCGTCTGTGTCGGGCCGGCAAACATACCGTTGCGCACAAGGTCGGTGCGGCGTGTGCCTTCGAGGTAGAGCTCGCGCGAACGTTCGTCCATCACACCCTTCTTCGTAAGGTCGATGAAACCTAATGCCGGAGCATTGGCGCGGCCGCGCACCAGGTTGATGTAGTCAAGTGCCTTTTGGCTGTTACCGGTCTTGCCGTTGACATAGCACTCGGTGTACATAAGGTATACGTCGGCAAGGCGGATGATAGGCCAGTCGGTCGACGAGAATGTAGTCGACGGGAAGTTCGGTGTCCAGCTGCCGTCTGCTTGCTTCGTGAAGTCCCAGCCGCGGTATTCGGCAGGTACGTTCATGTCGTTGAGCGTTGACGGGTTAGGCTTGCGGTTGGTCACCTTGATGATGGCGTTGCCGCCGGTTGTCTTCCAGTCACCGGTGAAATCGATGAACTCGTCGCTGTAGTTCTCTTCTTCGTACTTCTGCTCATTGCCGTCAGCATCAAGGATAGGCTTGCCGCTGGCATCGGTCAGCACGCCAGCTGGCATGATACCGCGAAGCCACATGTCGTCGCGGACGTCATTGGCCAGACCTTCGAAGCGCTCGGCCATCTGCTTGATGCCGCGGATACACGACCACTCGGCTGAGCAGCCATAGTTCTGGCGGACGATGTAGTGGGTGTTGGAGATCGTCGAGGCGAGGACAAACGACGAGCCGCCGTAGCTCTGGGTCATGTCGGCATCGTAGGCGATACCGAAAAGTATTTCATTTTCGCTCTTGTTGCCTCCGCCCGGCATGTATTTTTCGTTGTCGGCAGAGAAGAGGTAGAGATAGTTCTCTGCAAGGCCCGAGCCCATGTAACCACCGCCTTGGTGGCGTGCGATGATATTCTCGCAGCGCTGCTGGCAATCTGCCCAGCGACCTTCGCCTGAGAATACCTCGGCGTTTAGATAAAGACGTGCAAGCAATGCCTCAGCGCCGTCGAGACCTACACGGCCGTAGACGGGTGTTTCGGCAATAAGCTTTTGGTCTACAATCTCGGTAAGTTCACTCTCGAGCCAGTTGAAGAGGTCCTTGCGTGAGATCTGTGTCGGTTCTCCGCCGATATTGTCCTCTGTCAGGAACGACGATTGTCCGAAAAGGTCGAGCATATTGTAGTAAGAATATGCGCGGAGTACACGTGCTTCCGAGCGCATCTTCACTGCTTCTTCGTCGGTGGCGCCGGCGGTGTTGGCAAGGTACTGGTTGCAGATCGCTATATGACCCATCAGGCGGTAGTAAGCGCCCTGGAGAAGTGAGTTCGACTGCGACCATGTGTTGGTTACGATGTCCGACACACCGGCATCCGGCCATATCCACACAAGCTCGTCCGTACAGAACTCACCGAGGGTAAACATCAGTCGGAGGTAAGCCGACGTACCCGGGTCCATGTTCTCCACATAAGAGGAACCGGCACCATCGATACCCGACACGGCGATGCCCGAGTAGCACATCGCAAGCGAGTTGGCTGCGAAATTGGGGTCTTTGGGGTTGACCAGATTGGGGTCGTTCGGCTGCAGGTCAAGGTCGCCCACACATGAGGTCAGGCCCATACCCAAGGCTGCAGTGCCAAACAGTATATATTTCTTGAAGTTCATTGTTTTTCTGATTAGGGATTAAACCTTGACTTGATTAGAAGTTGGCGACAAGACCGACCGACCATGTCGTTGCACGGGGGTAGTTGTTATTGTCCACACCGTCAAACACCTCGGGATCCAGACCCTTGTACTTGGTGATGACAAAGGGATTTTGTACGGCTGCGAAAAGGCGGAGGCGAAGTTTCTCCTTCAGCAGATTGTCGAAGGTATAGCCAAGGGTGATGTTGTCGCAGCGGACAAAGTTGGCGTTGCGGAGCCAGTAGTCCGATTCGTTGTGGTTCGTGTTGAAGTAGACATCGGTCTTGAACACATTACCAAGGGCGTTGTTGCGGAAGAGGCCGTCAATAGCTGAGCCTCCGCGCAAGGCTGCCGCATAAACATATTGGCCAAGGCTGCTGCGAAGGCTGAAACCGAAGTCCCAGTTCTTGTAGCGGAAATTGGAGCCGAAAGTCATGGTCACTTTGGGGTCTTTGCTGTGGTTCACAACGCGGTCGTGGCTGTCGATAACGCCGTCGCCGTTCTGGTCCACATAAGCTCCCTCGATAGGTTTGCCGTTGGCATCATATACCTGTTGGTAAAGGTAGAACGAGTTGGCAGGGTAGCCCTCTTTCTGTATCTGGCAGTTACCGTCGGTACCGCCGAAGCCGCCGCCCACTTCGAAAGTCAGACCATTGAGGTTGGTGATTTCGTTGTGGTTCCAGCCTACATTATAGCTCAGGTTCCATGTAAAGTCGTCCGTAACGATAGGTTTGGCGTTGATGGCGAACTCGATACCGTAGTTCTCCATGTCGCCGATGTTCTGGTATTGCGAGCTGACTGTCGACGATCCTGCCTTCACCGGAACTTTCGACAGCAGGTCACGGGTCTTGCGCAGATAGTATTCGATCGAACCATTGATGCGGTTGTTGAGGAAGCCGAAGTCTACGCCGACGTTCCATGTCTCCGTCGTTTCCCATTTCAGGTCGGGGTTGAGGCCGTTGGGGAAAGCCGGGATGAGCCAGCCGCCGTTGCCGTCAGGATAGAGCGAGCCGGGCTGCGAGGGTGAGTAGGTCGGGATATAGCTGTTCCAAAGGTCGCCTACAGCCTGTTGACCGGTCTCACCCCAGCCTGCGCGAAGTTTAAGGTCGTTGAACCAGCTGCGCGAGCTCTCCATGAAAGCCTCTTCGCTGATTCGCCAGCCCACTGCCACTGCCGGGAAGATACCCCAGCGGTTGTCCTTGCTGAAGCGCGAGGTGGCGTCGGCACGGAGCGTACCGGTCAGGAGGTAGCGGTTCTTGAATGTGTAGTTCACACGGCCGAAGAACGATAGAAGTTGCAGGTGGTTCTTCCAGTGGTAGTTGCCGTCCTTGCTGTTGGGGTCTTTCTTGAATGGCTGACCGATCTGGCTCTCTGTGTCCGACCAGTCAAGGATATAGCCGTCGCCGGTTGCCGACGGTGCGCTCAGTCCGGCTGTCAGTGCTCGGCCGGCGTCCGATTTGGCGCCGTCGTTCCAACCCTTGTTGCGGTCGCGGCTCCAGGTGTAGCCGGCTGTGGCGTCGAGGTTCGATTGGATTGCCTCGAATTCTTTCTTGAAGTTAAGATAGAACTCAAGCAGCATGTTCTGGCGCAATGCATACTCATGGTTGCGGTATGCACCACCGTAGTTGCTGTGGCTCTTCCAAGCCATGTGCGAGTTACCTTCAACCTCATAGTAGTTGTCCGACTTGGTCACGTCATAACCGAGATTGAGGTTGGCGTGTAGTTCGGGAAGGAAGGGGAAAGCATAGTCGAGCTGGAGGTTGCCGTTCGAGCGGTACACGTTCGAGTAATTCGTCGTCTGGTCAATCGTGGCCACTGGGTTGTAGGTGGCGTTGTTCTCGAGGTTGACCTTGCCGCCCGAGATTGTGTAAGGTTCGGTATAGCCGTTCCACAGATATCCGTATCGGCTTGATGCGGTGCCGCCGGTGATGGCGTCGTAAGTATGGACGGGAACTGTTGGGTTGAAAGCCACAGCTTGGCCGATAGCATCGGTCTGTGCCCAGTTGTTGTGCACATAGTAGCCCTTGACTTTGGCATTAACCTTGAGGTTGCCGAATGTCGGGTTGAGCGAGATACCCACGGTTGCTCGGTCCATGTCCGATTTCTTGATGATACCGTTGTTGCGAGTATACGAAGCGTCCACGCGGTAGGGCAATACCTTGCCTGCTGTGCCGGCTACTGCCAGCGAGTAGTCTTGGCTGATGACTGTGCGGAACACCTGGTCTTGCCAGTCGGTGTTGACGGTGCCGAGTTTGGCTGCCGCTGCCGACCCTTCACCGAATTTGCTCACGATCAGATTGCGGAACTCGTCTGCTCCCAACACCTCGGTAAGCTTACGGGCGTGGTCGATATACATGTTGGCTGTGAATGTCACCTGCGGTTTGCCGCTGACGCCTTTCTTGGTCGTGATGAGGATAACGCCGTTCGAGGCTCGCGTACCGTAGATTGCGGTTGCCGATGCATCCTTGAGGATAGTCATCGACTCGATCGATTCCGGATTGATCATCGACAAGGGTGAACCCATACCCAGCGGTGAGTCCGACTGCAGGGGCACACCGTCAAGAACGATGAGGGGGTCGTTGGTCGCCGAGAGCGATGCGCCGCCACGGATACGGATGTTAGCTTTGCCGGAAGGACCGCCTTCGGTGGTTACTACCACACCGGGAGTCTGGCCTACCAGCATGTCCTGCACCGAGGTCGCAAGACCGGCCTCGATTTCATCGGGCTTCACAATCGCTACCGAACCGGTGGCATCTTCTTTCTTCACTGTGCCGTAACCGATTGCGACAACTTCTTTCAGCATCGTCGAACTTGCTGTGAGTTTCACGTCGATCACAGTACGGTTATCAACCGCGATTTCCTGTTTGTCGCAGCCTACATACGAAAACTCCAGTACGGCATCGGGGGCAACCTGAATTGAATAGTTGCCATCGTAATCAGTGGCAACGCCTATGCCGGGCTGGCCTTTCACCGTAACACTGGCGCCTATGGCAGGCTCGCCTTCTGGCTCTATCACAGTACCTTTGACTGTGATCTTTTGCGCTAATGCCGGAAACGACAGGCACAACACCATGATGAGTGCAAGCCATGCTTTCCCGGTCATTTGGGAACAGATGTTCTTCATGCAAGGGGATTTTTAGTTAATTAATATAATCTCTATGTTAATTTGGTTGAGGGTTCTTATCTCACCGGCAGACCACTCTTGGACTGTCTTTTGTTGGTTACGATAAGTCGATAAATTCGTAAGTATGAGTATGTTGGGCCGGATACACGGCCATCAGCTATTAATAGTCCCTTTTATGGGTCCCTTTTATGGGCACAAAGAAAGTTAAAATTTTGTTAGAATATCCGTGTAAAATAAATTATTTTGATATTCAAAGCCGATTTTAATTGTTTTTAACTTAAAATATCTTGCGGTCAACGTTTGCTAAGCTTGCTCAATGCGCTTTTGATACGCTGCATCGCTTCGACGATATTTTCGTCAGAAGTCGCATAGCTCAGGCGGATATATCCCAGGGCGCAGAAAGCCGATCCGGCTACTGTGGCCACATGACCGGCCTCGAGGAGGTACATGGCCAGGTCGCTGTCGGTGTCGATATTCCGGCCGTCGGGGGCAACTGTGCCGAGGTAGGCGCTGACTTCAGGGAAAAGGTAGAAGGCTCCCTTGGGTTCGTTGACGCCAAGACCCGGTATCTCACGGGCAAGACGCACCACAAGATCACGGCGGCGCTCGAAAGCTGAGCGCATCTCCTCTACACACTCCTGAGGACCGGTATAGGCGGCTTCGGCAGCTTTCTGAGCTATCGACGAAGCTCCGGAGGTCATCTGTCCCTGAAGTTTGGTGATGGCTTTGGCAATGGCCGGGGGAGCGGCGCAGTAACCGATACGCCAGCCTGTCATGGCATACGCTTTCGAAACTCCGTTGATCACGACTGTGCGGTCAGCGATAGCATCGAACGATGCCAGCGACACAAATTCTCCGCCGGTATAAAGTATATGTTCATAAATTTCGTCGGCTATCACAAGCACTTGCGGATGACGTGCAAAAACATCAGCAAGGGCCTCGAGCTCGCTGCGGCTGTATACGCTGCCGGTGGGGTTCGATGGCGAGCACATGATGATGGCGCGTGTCCGGGGAGTGATGGCTGCCTCGAGCTGGGCCGGGCTTATCTTGAAGTCTTGATCAAGACCGGTCGGTACAAGCACGGGAGTTCCCTCAGCAAGTTTGACCAGCTCAACATAGCTGACCCATGCCGGAGTGGGTATGATAACCTCATCACCCGGGTTGATGGTAGCCATGATCACGTTGGCAAGGGCATGTTTGGCGCCATTGCCGACAACTATTTGTGAAGGTTCGTAGTGAAGTCCGTTTTCGCCCGACAGTTTGTCGGCGATAGCTTTGCGCAGGCTCATGTAGCCCGGCACAGGCGTGTAGAAACTGAAATTATCTTCGATTGCCTTCACTGCGGCAGCTTTGATGTGTGCCGGAGTGGGGAAATCGGGTTCGCCTACGCTGAGGTTGATTACATCAACGCCCTGAGCTTTGAGCTCGGCGCTTTTTTGCGACATAGCCAGTGTCTGCGACACGGCGAGAGATTCTACTCGGTTGGATATTTGCATAACGGATGGATACTGATGTAACACTGCAAATTTAGTCATTAATTAACAAATCAAAAAATATTGAAGCGAAAAATTTAACATGGGTTTATCCGTTAGTTTGTTGTTTCTTTCTTGATAGTTTGTATTTATTAAAATATCTTCTTAAAAAGTGTTTATAAAACCAACACGCCCACGACTGAAAAGTTCAGCCGTGGGCGTGTTTTTATGGTTTTGTACGATCAGTTGTTGGGCTGCTCGTAGAATGGGATGTCAACCAGACGGATATTGAAGCGCAGGGTGGAGTAGGGCTTCACATTGCCGCTACTGCTTGCTCCGTATCCCATGCCGTAGGGCACGATAACTTCGGCCGTGTCGCCGCAGCGCATTTCGGGCAGGGCAACACACCAACCTTGCACAAGGTCGTTGAGAGGTGTGCGGTAAATGCCTTTCACTCCGGTTGTTGTCACGTTGTCCGACGAGTCGACAGCAGTGCCGTCGCAAAGGTGGAGCTTATACCTCACATCGATGGTGCTGTTGTACATCGGCGACAGTTTGCCCTCGGTAAGCTTGCGGTCGTTGAAGTAGTGCATCAGCACATAGCCGCCGGGGTTCCAATCTGGCACTACGAGTTCGTAGTACGGTGTGCCGTCGGCGTTCTTTTTGGCTTGTAATTCTTTGATCCAAGCTTCATTGAGTTCGCGCCAGTCGGCGTATTTGTCCCAGGTCGTCTTTTCGTCGCTGGTGCAGGCGGCCGTTACGGCCAGGCATACTGCTATTATGGCAAGAAGTTTCTTCATGTCAGTTTAAAATTCTACTTGGGGAGCTTTGGCGGCTTCTGCATCGGCGCTGAACTGAGGTTTGGCCGAGAAACCGAAAATGCCGGCCCATATGTTTGCCGGGAAGCGCTTCACGGCCACATTGTACTCCTTCACGATGTCGGTGTAGCGGCCGCGCTCGGTGGCGATACGGTTTTCGGTACCTTCAAGCTGGGCCTGTAGACCCATAAACTGCTCGTTAGCTTTCAGGTCGGGGTATGCCTCGCGCACTGCGTTCACGTATATGTCGAGGGCACTCCGAAGTTTGTTCTGAGCCTGGTTCAATGCCTCGAAACTTTTGGCATCGCCGGGTGTGGCGCTTTCTGTGCCGCGAGCCTGGTCGTAAGCTTCGCTCAGGCCGGCACGCGCACGGGTCACGCTCTCGTAGGTCGAGCTTTCGTGTTCGGCATAGCCCTTGACGGTGCTGACAAGGTTGGGGATGAGGTCCATTCGGCGCTGATATTGCACCTCGACCTTGGCCCAGGTCTGGTCTACATCCTGTTCGAGTGTCACCATATTGTTGTAGGCCGACTTTCCGCTGAAAAAGAGGCCTAATGCCAACACTACAAGGACGATGATTGCGATTAAAGATTTTTTCATAATAGGTGGGGAGAGTTTGTCTTAGCGGAGTTTGCGCAGGAGGGAAGCGAGACTCACGCGGTCGTGTATAAGTTTGTGGAGATCGTCGACCGAAACACGTGTCTGCTCCATGCTGTCGCGTTCGCGCAGGGTCACGGTGTTGTCTTCGAGCGTCTGGTGGTCGACAGTGATGCAGAACGGTGTGCCGATTGCATCCTGACGGCGGTAACGTTTGCCGATGGCGTCTTTTTCTTCGTAATGTGTGGCGAAATCGAATTTGAGTTCATCAACGATTTCACGGGCTTTTTCGGGAAGACCGTCTTTGCGGACAAGGGGCAGTACGGCGCATTTTACCGGTGCGAGAGGAGCCGGGAGGTGGAGCACTGTACGTGTCTCGCCGTTGGGAAGTTGTTCTTCGTCGTAGGCCGAGCAAAGTACGCTGAGGAACATGCGGTCAACACCGATCGATGTTTCGATAACGTAAGGAGTGTAGCTCTGGTTGAGCTCGGGATCGAAGTATTCGATCTTCTTGCCCGAGAATTTCTGGTGCTGCGACAAGTCGAAGTTTGTGCGCGAGTGGATACCCTCCACTTCCTTGAATCCGAAAGGCATCTGGAACTCGATGTCGGTTGCGGCGTTGGCGTAGTGGGCCAGTTTGTCGTGGTCGTGGTAGCGGTATTTTTCGTCGCCCATGCCGAGGGCTTTGTGCCACTTGAGGCGCCATTCTTTCCATTGAGCAAACCATTTGAGCTCCTCGCCGGGACGTACGAAGAACTGCATCTCCATCTGCTCGAACTCACGCATACGGAAGATAAACTGGCGAGCTACGATTTCGTTTCGGAAGGCTTTGCCTATCTGCGCGATGCCAAACGGTATGCGCATACGGCCGGTCTTCTGCACGTTGAGATAGTTCACGAAGATTCCTTGAGCGGTCTCGGGACGGAGGTATACGGTCATGGCACCGTCGGCGGTAGAGCCCATTTCGGTCTTGAACATGAGGTTGAACTGGCGCACTTCTGTCCAGTTCTTGGTGCCCGATATGGGGCATACGATTTCTTCGTCGACTATGATCTGGCGCAACTCGCCGAGGTCGTTGTCGTTCATCGCTTTTGAGAAGCGCTCATGGAGAGCGTCGCGACGGGCCTGGAGATCGAGCACACGGCCGTTGGTGGCACGGAACTGAGCTTCGTCGAAAGCCTCGCCGAAGCGTTTAGCGGCCTTGGCCACTTCTTTGGCGATCTTCTCGTCGTATTTGGCCATCTGATCCTCGATCAGGACGTCGGCGCGGTAGCGTTTCTTGCTGTCGCGGTTGTCGATCAGGGGATCGTTGAAAGCGTCGACGTGTCCCGAGGCTTTCCAGATGGTGGGGTGCATGAAAATAGCGGAGTCGATGCCTACGATGTTCTCATGCAGGAGCGTCATGGCGTCCCACCAATAGCGTTTGATATTGTTTTTGAGCTCTACGCCGTTCTGGCCGTAGTCGTAGACAGCCGAGAGGCCGTCGTATATTTCGCTGGAAGGAAAGACGAAACCGTACTCCTTGGCGTGGGATACGATTTTCTTGAATACGTCTTCTTGCTGTGCCATGTGTGGATGTTCTTTTGTGGTTGAGTTATATATTGACTGCAAAATTAACCATTTTCATCCAAATACACAGCGCATCGGCATTAAAAAAACTAAATTGCAGCATACTATGTGCTAAATGCCGATATCGATGCGCCGCCACAACTGGTCGGGGACAAGCCGCCATAAGGCTGTGACGACGGCCCAGCGTGAATCAATCACCGCTATGCGTTTGCCGCGCACGATGGCCCGTTCGATGCGAGGAGCTACATAATCGACGCTCATCAGCATCGGGTAATTTTTGTCTCCGGAAAGGAGTGGGGTGTCGACAAATCCAGGGCGGATGTCGGTCACAGCAACATTGACATGCTGTGTGTGCGCGAGCTGGTCGATGGCCTGGAGGTAAGTCCATTGGTAGCGCTTGGAGGCGCTGTAGGTTGCCGAGGCTCCGATGCCTTTCACGCCGGCGACTGAGGTTATGGCGGCGATGTGGCCACGGTGGAGGTTGGCGGTGTCTTTGTAGTACTTGTAGGCTGCGTTGATGATACGGGTGAAGCCTACTACATTGACGTCGAGGGTCTGCCTGTCGCGCGAGTCATCGAGTCCGGGGTTTTGCCAGCCACATCCGGCGGCATAGAGAAGATAGTCCATGCCGTCGATAAGCTCGATGAGTTTGTAGAAGCGTTCTGTCGCATCGGGAGCGGAGACATCGATAGTCATGTATTCGATACGGTCGGGATACATGGCTTTGATAGCCTTGAGTCGGTCTTCGCGCCGGGCTGCAATACCCACGCGCCAACCCAGGGCGGCAAAGTCGGTGGCTATGCGCATCCCCATGCCTGAAGAAGCGCCTATGACGATGATTTTTTTCATTTGGAAGGAGTTTTAGTTGTCGGCCGCCGGGTGGTCGATACCGGCGTCTATATCTACAACATCCTTGTCCTTTTTCTTGTTCAGATGGTCGAGCGGCAGGGTATAGACTATCGAGAAAGAGCCGCTGATTGAGTTTCGTGTTCCGTAGCCGGGGATGTACCAGGGTTTGCCGTACGCTGCCTTGCTTTCGTGCAGGATGCTTTTGTAGCGGAATGTCCATCCGGCCGATATCGGGCCCCATATCTTTACGCGCAAGCCAAAGTTTAGTTCAAACCATCCGGCAGTGACATTTTGCGACGGTATATCGAAGACGGCTACCTCATCCCAGTAGGGAGATTTGACCGTGACGTTGTCGACAGCAAAAGAGAATGGGGAGAATCCATAACGGACTCCGGCAAAGAGGGAGTAGTCGGGGTTGGAGTTATAGAAGAAGTTGTAGTTGGCTCCTATCTTGAAGAATACGCTCATCGGCGAGCGGTATGTGAAGTCCATTCCGGCCGGAGTGTGTTTGGCTGTGCCGAGACCGACTTCGAAGATTGGCTTGTAGCGGTTGTGGAGCGAAAGCTCAACCCATGCGTCGGCTATTCCGTAGTCCTGTCCGAAAGCACGCATCATGGGGTCCCATATATTGACTCCGACGCTGAGCGCGTGAAGGAGCGGAAACTCCATTTTAGGTATGCGCGAGATAAATGAGGTGGAGTCAATCCATTCGTCGCCGGATATAGTGTCGACATAGACAGTGAAACCATTGTCGTTGACATATGTCATGCCGGCTGCTGCACGGCGCTTCGCGTTGATACGCGACGTGTCGTTAGCGGTCTCGTTGATCGATTGGGTTTGAGCGGCTTGTGTCTCGACAGGGCTTACACGCCTTTTCTCGCGCCCCGATGCTGTGACAAGCACGATAGATGCCAACAGACATATTATGAGTATTTTGGCCTTATTCATCGGGGGTGTCGGGATTTGCTGGTGTATCAGGAGTATCCGGAGTGTCCGGGTTTTCTGGCTCTTCAGGATCTTCAGGCTCTTCGGAGGTATGGAAGTATATTTTTATACGCAACCTGTCGACGTTTGTTATGAGAGAGTCGGCCACGACTACGGAGTCGATGAGGTTGTAGGTCGTGGAGCAGCGCGTTATGCGATAGTTGTACATGGCTCCGCATTCTTCCGAAGCGAAATAAGGCTCTGAGTCATAGTCGAAAGTCACGACATCTTCTATTCCTTCGAGTCCTTCCTGAGCGTATATAATTCGCCATGCCGTCTGTTGCATGGTAGAGCGCATGGGCAGGTATATTTCGCTTACTGATGTGCCTTTGGCAACGAGGAGCGAGTCGCCGGGAGCGCCGACTCCACGGATTTCTATATTGTTGAGTGTTATCGGCTTTCCGGTAGCAGACGAGAACAATCCGGCCAGCGGCAACGCGCTTTGGTTGTCGAGGCAACCGGTGGTGTTGCAGGCTGCGGCGGCTAATACGGCTGCCACAAAAGCGAATGTGTATTTTAAAATATTTCGGTACACCTTATCAGATCAGGATATCGTCGAGTTCTTTTCGTTTTTTTGCCGGTATTTCGGGCGAGGCGGCATAACCGAGCGGCAGTATGGCTACGGGAGTGACACCTTGCGGAAATTCTATTTTTGCAGTGAGCACAGCCGGGTCGAAGTTGCATACCCAGCAAGAGGCCAGACCGGCATCGGTGGCGCATAGACAAATGTGCTCGGTGAGGATGGCTATATCTACGTCGAGATGGTTCTTATTGTCGAATGGACGCACCCATGCTTCGTCGGCCACTCCGCATACGATGATGTAGTATGGCGCCTGCGAGATCCATGCCCTGTCGTAGGCTGCTGCTATAGCCTGACGACCTTCTGCGTCGTCGGGGCCGATTACCATGATCCTCCAGGGCTGACGGTTGCATGCCGAAGGGGCCATGTGGGCATCTTCGAGTATTTGCCGTATTTGTCCTGCGGCCGGTATGCGGTCGCTGTAGGCGCGACAAGAGTATCTATCGTGGGTCAGAAGTTGCATAATAGTGGTATGGTTTATCGTGTTACGGTGTCGATTTCGGCTTCTATCTCATAGTCGTTGCGGCGCGGTGAGTTGCGGACGACGAGTTCGCCTACGAAGCCTGCGAGGAACAACTGAGACCCTAATATCATAAGGGTCAGCGCTATGTAGAAGTATGGCGAGTCGGTGACGAGGATGTAGTGGGCGCCGGTGTGCATGTTGTAGAGTTTGACAGCTCCCACAATAGCCGCAGCGACAAATCCAAGGACGAACATCAGGCTTCCGAGGAGGCCGAATAGGTGCATGGGTTTTTTGCCGAATTTGCCTGTGAACCACAGGGTGGCGAGGTCGAGATAGCCGTTGACAAATCGGTCGAGGCCAAATTTTGTCTTGCCGTACTTCCTTGCCTGATGGTGTACCACTTTCTCTCCAATTTTGTCGAAGCCGGCAAGTTTGGCCAGATAGGGTATGTAGCGGTGCATGTCGCCATAGACTTCGATGTGTTTCACCACCTTGCTGCGGTATGCCTTGAGGCCGCAGTTGAAGTCGTGCAGGTTGCTGATGCCGCTTACTTTCCGGGCTGTAGCGTTGAAGAGTTTGGTTGGTATGGTTTTCGACAGTGGGTCGTAGCGTTTTTTCTTGTAGCCCGACACGAGGTCGTAGCCATCGTGCGTTATCATGCGGTAGAGCTCCGGTATCTCGTCGGGGCTGTCCTGCAAGTCGGCATCCATAGTGATGACCACTTCTCCGCGCGACATGCGGAAACCGGTGTTGAGAGCCGGCGATTTGCCATAGTTGCGACGGAAAGATGCCCCTCGCACGTGGTCGGGATGTGTTGCAGCAAGGTTCTCGATAACCTTCCATGAGGCATCGGTTGATCCGTCGTCGACGAATATCACTTCGTAGCTGAAATTGTGCTCATCCATAACCCTGGCAATCCAGTTGTAGAGCTCGGGGAGCGACTCTTCTTCGTTGTATAGAGGAATGACGACAGAAATGTCCATGTGTTCTATTTGTTACCGGCAGTGTATCCGGCGCAGCGGTTGCGTATCTTGACAAACGGGGTGGCAAGAAACGACAGGGCTGTGCCTGCCACGATGTTGAACGATATTATGTTGGCCAGAATGTCGGCCGCAGTCGGAAGGGCTGCCGCCGACTGTATGCTGGAGAGTTGTTGAGCAAGGTTATCGCCCTCGGGGCTGTTGAGTGACCGGAGGGTGGCGATGGTGTTGTCGAACTGATCGGCGATAAACTCAGGAAAGGCATATTTGAGCAGGAGATATGCCATGAGCGCCGGCAGCAGGCTACCCAGAAAAAATGATGCGATGCCTTCGGCCCATAGTTCGGCGAACCCCGGTGTGCAGTTATGTGTTACATAGCTGCGTTTGAGTAGCTTGTATGTCACGACCGGCATGGCAAGGCTCCCGGCCCAAAGCAGGATGCCGGCCGGGGCGAAGGAGGCAGACAGGCCGAACAAGGCAATCAGTATGCATATGCAGACACTCAGGACTATGCCGTTACGGGCGGCCCTTGTGGTGATGTTGTCTGTTTGTGCTGTGTTTTGGCTTATGGGCATGACGCTTTGTTTTTTATCTTGCAAAATTAGAAATTTTTTCGCTAAGGTGCGTCAATTTACACTTTTTAATTGTTATAAAAGTAAACTTGTTAGATATATGAAAGGACGAAATCTTATTATTACAGGCGCTATAGCGCTGATTGTAGGTGTATTGATGTATATATTCAGGGTGCGTCTGGCCGATGGCGGTATCGTTTTCGCTGCAGGTGCTCTTTTTGTCTGTGCCGGGGTGCTCAATATGTCTGTATTTTTAGGTTCGCGCGATAGCCGCGGCCGTTCGCGCATGGGTGCTTTCGGGACGGCATTCGGATGGATTGCCAGCGCTGCCGCTGTGGTGCTGGGTCTTGCATTGCTGATATTCAGTAAGGCGTTTGTTGCCTTGATTGGTTTCATTTTTGCAGTGTTGCTTCTTTTTGCGGCATTGTTCCAGCTGTTTCTTCTTATATTTGGGTCGAGACCTGTTGTGTTGTCGAACTGGTTCTTCCTTGTCCCGACGGCACTTATTGCCGCAGCCGTGTACATATTTCTCCGCAAGCCAGACAGTGCAGGGGAAGTTGCCGACATGACGTTTATCGGCATATCTTTCGCAGTGTTCGGCATCTGCACTATGGTCGAAGGCGCTCTGATAGGCAGGTCAAATCGAGCACGCCTGCGTAACGACGGTCAACCGGCGCTTGATAAGGCGACAGAAAGCGCAGGAGCCGAGGTTGAAACCGGCCCGGACAAGCCTTCGGAAGCTTGAAAGATATGAGAAATAACCCGTGATATCGGGCCTGAAAACGCGAAAAAGCCACATATTCACAAGAATATGACAAAAAAATGCGTTTTTGGGCCCGAAAATTGTGTTAGTTTCGAGAAAAATCACGATATTTGCACCGCAAAAACGGAAAAGGGCCCGATACGGCTCTTTTTTCCGGTGCGCTAAATTTTATTAATAACCAATCGACTAATATAATTAACAATGACAAAAGCTGACATCGTCAACGAGATCGCCAAAAGCACAGGTCTTGACAAAGCTCTCGTGTTGACTACTGTAGAACGCTTCATGGAAGTAGTTAAGGATTCACTTGCACACGGCGAGAACGTATATCTTCGCGGTTTCGGCAGCTTTATCGTAAAGACCCGTAGCGAGAAGACCGCCCGCAATATCAGCAAAAAAACCACTATCATCATACCCGAGCACAAAATTCCTGCATTCAAGCCGGCCCGTGTGTTCATGGATGATGTGAAGAACGCCAACTAAAGATTGCGCAGACTTTAATGTCGATATAGCAGACTCCTGCAGTTTGCCCTTGATATAGAACTCCAATATTTATTAACCACATAAAGCGTTACAACAATGCCCAGCGGAAAGAAAAGAAAAGGCCACAAGATGG
>DKVO01000021.1:101217-116835 GCA_002491245.1 Porphyromonadaceae bacterium UBA7176 | reverse complement strand
GAAAAGAAAAGGCCACAAGATGGCTACGCACAAGCGTAAAAAACGTCTGAGAAAGAATCGTCACAAGAAGAAATAATATATGCCAGTTTCCGGCTTCCGGGCAGCGGATAGTTGCCCGGAAGCGGAAAAAGGTAGCCGTCGGCGCCCGTCCGTCCAGCAGCGATGCATCGGATTGGGCAAAAGAGACGGTTTTCTTTTTTCTACGGTTCACCCCTCCACCCCGTGACTTACATCCGAACAAGAGCAAACTTCACCGCTGCGGAGACTTGCCGGTCGGCCGCAGCCGAAGATTTGTTCTTTGTCGTTTTTATTAACCCAACAACCCGACTTTGATGAAAAGTGAATTAATTGTCGACGTACAGGCAAGCGAGTTTTCGATAGCACTTCTTGAGGACGGCCGTCTTGTGTCGCTCCAGAAAGAAGCCCGGAATATCGCGTATGCCGTAGGCGACATCTACCTGGCAAAGGTGAAGAAGCTGATGCCGGGTCTCAACGCCGCCTTCGTCAATGTGGGGTATGAAAAAGACGCATTCCTCCATTATCTCGATTTAGGGCCCCACTTCGCAACATACAGCGAATTTCTGACTCAGCTATTCGGCGACCGCAAGCGAGTGCCGCAGTTGCCCAAGATGAAAATATTGCCCGATATCGACAAACACGGCTCAGTTGCCGGTACACTCACGCCCGGACAGGAGCTGCTGGTGCAGATTGTCAAGGAACCGATCTCGTCGAAAGGTCCACGACTTACCACGGAGATATCGTTTACCGGCCGCTATCTGGTGCTGACGCCTTTCTGCGACAAGATATCGATATCGCAGAAAATCAAATCGTCGGAAGAGAAGATCCGTCTGCGCCAGCTCATCGAATTTATCAAGCCCAAGAATTTCGGCGTGATAGTGCGCACGTCGGCTGAAGGCAAGAAGAGTGCAGAGCTTCACGGCGAACTGCGCACGTTGCTTCAGTCGTTTGACGATGCCTGCCGCAAGGCTCAGCGCTCGGATGCTCCGTCTTTGGTGTTTGAAGAAGAAAACCGCGTGGTAGGTATGCTGCGCGATATCTTCAGCCCGTCGTTCGAGAGCATATATGTCAACGACCCTGATATCTATGAGCAGATATTGAAATACGTGAGCCTCATCGCTCCCGACCGCAAGGATATCGTGAAGCTCTACTCGAAGGAGGTTCCTATCTTCGACCAGTTCAACATCACGCGGCAGATCAAATCGTCGTTCGGCAAAACTGTGTCGTTCAAATCGGGTGCCTACATCATCATCGAGCACACAGAGGCGCTCCATGTCATAGATGTCAACTCGGGCAACCGTGCCAAGGCTACCAATGACCAGGAGAGCAATGCCCTCGAGGTCAACCTGCGCGCCGCCGACGAGATCGCACGCCAGCTCCGTCTGCGCGACATGGGCGGTATCATCGTGGTCGACTTTATCGATATGGGCAAGGCCGAACACCGCCAACAGCTCTACGACCACATGCGCGAGATCATGGCCAATGACCGGGCGAGGCACAACATATTGCCGCTCAGTAAATTCGGACTCATGCAGATCACGCGCCAGCGTGTACGGCCTGTGCTCGACATCCATGTGTCGGAGCAGTGCCCTTCATGTATGGGCAAAGGCGAGGTGCAGCCCTCGATATTGTTTACCGACACACTCTACGAAAAACTGCAATATATTGTCGAGACTCTCGGCAAACGCGATTTCGTGATGTATGTGCATCCATATGTCGATGCTTATATCAAGAAAGGTATATTTGGCAGTCTCTATGGCAAGTGGCGTCGTAGCCTCGGCCGCAGTTTCAAGATTTTGCCTGATGAGTCTCTTGCATATCTGCAGTACCGTGTGGTAGACAAGGACCGGAACGAGCTTGACCTTCT
The DNA here is from genome assembly GCA_002491245.1 of Porphyromonadaceae bacterium UBA7176. Lineage (GTDB taxonomy): Bacteria > Bacteroidota > Bacteroidia > Bacteroidales > Muribaculaceae > CAG-873. The sequence continues at coordinate 114,950 of DKVO01000021.1, read as the reverse complement.
TGAGGAAAAAGATACAGGCGAAAGCTCGAAGAGCAAGAAAGATACCAAGGCCCGTAAACGCGGAGGCGAGAATGAAGAGGTTGCTGAAGCTGAACAGCCCAAGGCCAAACCAAAGCAGGTCGCACCTAAAGCGCCGGCTGCGCCGAAACCGCCTAAAGCAAAGGCGCCCCAGGCAAAGAAGAAGCCTGCGGTATCTGCCCCTGACCAATCTAAAAATGAAACTGCCGAGACGCAGGATAACGAAAAACAGCAGGTTGAAGAAGTTGTAGAAACTCTGCAAGCTGATGCGGTGGTAAAAGAGTCAGAAAAGATTGAAACTCCGTCGAAAGCAGTCGCTCTGTTGCCGGCTCCGGCCGAAGAAACGTTGGCAGAAGATGCCAAATCGGAAGACAAGATGGCAGAAAACGGAGAGGAGATAGCTAAAGCCAAACCTCGCCGCCGCCGTCGCCGCAAACCGAAACCTAAAGGTGACGACGCAGAGCAAGCACCCCAAGCTGAGGAATAGCATCACACACCCCACAACCCCGACGATGACGATGTCTCGCCGGGGATTTTTATATCCGGAAGTTTAGAGGATTGCGTCTATACCAGGCTGATGAAGAAAGTGACAGCGAATACGCCGACAGAAGCGAACAGGAGCGAGTCGATGCGGTCGAGGATGCCTCCGTGGCCCGGGATTATATGACCGCTGTCCTTGATGCCGTTGGTGCGTTTGATGAGCGACTCGAAAAGGTCGCCCCATGTGGAGAGGATGCACACCATGACACTGAATCCGAGCCATCCGGCGAGAGGGAACGGTTTGCCAACGAGATAGAATGCGCCGACTCCGGCGGCGAGGCAGAAGGCGAGTCCGCCGAAGAAGCCTTCCCACGACTTTTTGGGAGACAGGCGAGGAAAGAGGGGGTGACGGCCAAACATCGATCCGATGCAATATGCGCCGGTGTCGTTGAGCCATATCATGGCGAACATGGCAAGGATTATCTTCCATCCTCCCTGCTCGCTGCACAGCAAACCGAGCATCATCAGCGGTACGGCGATGTAGAGTATCGACAATATCGATTTTGAAGTGTCGGCAAGAGTGTTGCCGCTTTTGTCGTAGAGGGCTATGGTAAAGCGTAGTATGCCGTAGCAGAATATGATGCACAGGCCCGACAGTGTGGCAGGAAACGGTATGTCGAGGATATAGACGATGTTGCACATGGCTAAGGCGACGATGATGTCGAGCGCTCTTGCCGCCATGCCGGCGCCACCGGATGCCGGGCCCATCATTATGCGCTGGAATTCGAGCATGGCGATAAGGCCGAAAACCGAGAAAAGGGCGGTGGACCAGACCTGTCCGCCGACAAGGGCGCCGATGATAAGGGCAACGTATATGATACCGCTGATGCTACGGGATATGATGTTTTTCATGTCTGACGATGCTTAATTATTTTGCTGCAAAAGTACATAAATTCTATCTAAATCCAACAAATATTTGGCCGTTTTCTCAATAGTCCTTAAATTTGGATTGTAAAATAAGTCATGAAGACTTCAGACCATAATCCTGATACCTATGCGAAAGTTTTTAATCATTATCATGGCGCTTGTCGGCTTTGTATCGTCGGCTATGGCTGCCCGTCCTGTCAATATTGTGTTTATCGGTAACAGCATAACGTTCGGCGCTACTTTGGAGAACCAGGCTAAATCGGCTGCGACAAGGGCAGTGGAGAGTCTTGAGTCCCGGGGTGTGGGAGATATCATGTTTTCAAACTGCGGAGTGTGCGGAGCCACTACAGTGGACTTCCTGCCGGCTACTTCGACACTTTTCCCGAAGGCTGTGGAGGCGGCTGAAAATCTTGAGAAGACACACGGTGGCCAGCTTGTGTTCCAGATCAGCCTCGGCACAAACGACAGTGCTTGTACGGGACCTCTCGGGTCGCCTGTCCTGCCTCAGCAGTACTATACCAATCTCAAGGTGATTATTGACTCGCTGCTGGAAACTTTTCCTGAAGCATCGGTTGTAGTGCAATATCCGATATGGTATAGCCCGACGACATATAATGGAGCGATGTATCTCAAAGCAGGGCTTGACCGTCTGTGTTCGTATATGCCCGTGCTCGACAAACTTGGCGAGGCTTACAGCGGCAAGAATGTAGTGACAGGCTCGATCGCGGCTTACGATTTCTTCAAAGATAAGGCGGAGCTTTTTACTGTGGAAGAAGGTAACGCAGGCCTGTTCTATCTCCATCCGAATGAAGATGGGGCAAAGAAACTCGGCGAATTTTGGGCTGATAATCTCATCAAAGTCATAGGAGCCGGCAAATAAATCATCGACGGGATACAACTTATAGGCGTTGCCGTTTGTTATTATTTCATAAAAGAAAAAATAACATTTAACAACGTTTTGACTTATCCTGTTATGAAATCTCTCAATGTCAATTATTTAGGTCAGTCCCGTCTTTGGTGGGTTGTCCTCGCTGTCGGTATCCTGCTGATAATCGGCGGTTTCGCTTATTGGTTCTGGCCAGAAGCCGGCTATGCTGTGGCTTCGCAGATCTTCGGTTGGCTTCTTGTGCTTGCCGGTGTAGTACAGCTGTGTGTGGCAGCCGGTCCCGACCACGCCCGTGGCTGGGGTTGGTGGATTGCCGGAGGCATAATCGATATGTTTATCGGTTTCATGCTTGTGCGCAGCGTGATCCTATCCGAGATGGTGTTCCCCTATTTCCTTTCGATTATCTTTATATTCTGGGGCCTGGAGGCCTTTATTGCCGCCGGGTCGGGCCGTCGCAACAAGTATTGGTGGCTCGGCATTGTCAATGGCATTCTATTGTGCCTTATCGGGTTCTTCTTTCTTGAGGCCGGTTGGGTGAGCGACATGCTCATGGTTTCGTTCCTTGCTTCGATCGCCTTTATCTACTGGGGCTTTACCGTGGCTATGGTCGGATACGGGATGAAGCCGGCCGAGAGATAAACCCCACATCTCATCCTTACCTGTGATTCACCCGAAAGGGCAACGCCGGGTGGCACGCAGAGCGTACCTCCCGGCGTTATGGTGTCTCTTCGGTATAGAAAATTGTTAAAAAAGCAACATTTAACATTATCTATTGGGAAAATAGCGTATATTTGCCAACCATAGATTAAACCGTGCGATGTTCCGCGCGTCTAATAAGGTAAAAAAGAACTATCAAAAAATACGCAACGATGAAAAGGATCACCTTCGCCCTTACTCTCTTTCTTACGCTGGCCGGCGGCTTAGCCACAACGGTTGCAGCGCAGGATTATGACGATGATCTGTACTATTCTCCTTCCAAGGCCGCCAAAGAGCGCAAGAAGGCAGAAGAAGACCAGCGTCGTCGCGCCGAAGCAGCCCGAAAAGCAGCCAAAGAGCAGACAACACGAGCCTATCTCGAAGACTTCGAGCCGGCTGATAATTATTCGACGACAGCTCAGCGACCGCTCCAGATAGATGTGGACACATACAACCGCCGAACATCGTCGGGCAGCAGCGCTTCTGACGTCAAGGATAACGCGGACCTCTCCGATTTTAACTACACTCGCCGAATCGAGCGCTATCATAACCCCGATATCGTTGTCAACAGCGGTGATACGGCTTTGATGGAATACTACTATTCGACCCCGTCGCAGCAGGATGTCAACATCTATGTGATCAATAACGTAGAGCCGGTGTCCTATGCATGGGATTATAACCCCTGGACACCGTGGGGCCGCTGGCCCTACTACTCCTGGAACTGGGCTTACAGCCGCCCCTACTGGTCGGTGGGCTGGGGATTTGACCCCTGGTTTGACTTCTCGTGGGGCTGGAGTTGGCGTCCGTCATGGGTATGGGGCCCGACATGGGGCTGGGGTCCGTCGTGGGGTTGGTCGCCCGGTTGGCATCATCCCTGGCATCCCGGTCACGGACCCGGTCATGGACCTGGCTTCAATCCCGGTCACCGTCCCGGCAACGGCAATTGGGCCAACTCGGCAGGCGGCGCTCGTCCGAGGCGTCCGGGTGGAAGTTCGGCAGTGCGCCGACCCGGAGGTAGCTCGTGGGATTTTGACCGTCCCGGCAACATAAACCGCCGCCCCGGCAATACCAACACGGGAGGCAATAACGCCGGCTACCGTCCGTCGAACAACGGCAGTAACCGTGGAGACTCATACGCGCCCAACAACCGACGAGGTGGTTCGAGCCGCTATGGCACGAACAACAGCTCAGGCAGCAACAATAACAACAATTCTTACCGCCGCAGCAATTCGTCGGGCAGCAACAACTCCGGCAGCAACTACCGCAACTCCGGGTCGAGCAACCGCTCGTCGGGCAGTTCGTATCGCGGAAGCGGCAGCTCCTACCGCGGCAGCAGTGGAGGTGGCTCTTACCGTGGCGGTGGCGGCGGAGGGTCGTATGGCGGCGGCCGCAGAAGATAACTATCAAAGCCCGGGCATCGACACCACCGAGCGCCCGGGTTTCTTTCTTTCACTTTCAACTGACATCTATTTATGACCACACGTACAATACTTGCTGTCGCCCTCGCGCTTGGGTGTTCTGCGGCAGCTACGGCACAATCGGCAATCGATGCCTACAATATCACTCCGACACAATTGCGCGGTTCGGCCCGTTTCGTCGGCATGGGCGGCGCTTTCACTTCGCTCGGCAGCGACATAAGCTGTATGACTCAAAATCCGGCCGGTCTCGGACTCTACCGCCACAGCGATATCGGGCTTACGTTCGATATCTCGATGCGCAGCTACAAGGGTCAGACTCCGGCGCAGACCTCGAGCAACAGCGAGACTCTTGTCAAATTCGACAACTTCGGATATGTTGGTGTGATAAATCTCAACGGAGCCTTGCGCTCTTTCCAGTGGGGTGTGAGCTACAACCGTCTCGCCGACGTAGACCGTCTTACCTCGGGCTACAACAGGCCTACGGGAACTTCGCTGTCGAACTACATCGCATCGTATACCAACGGCGTCAACAGCGGAAGTCTGCTTGAAGATGATGGCTACGATCCATATTTCGACTCTGGCAACGACTGGCTTTCGATCTTAGCCTACAATTCGTTTATGATCAATAATCCCGGCAGCAGCCAGGAAAACTATACCGGTCTGTACCAGAACGGCACCAGTGGCGACGCTCTCTACAATGTCCGTGAGCGTGGATATACGGATGAATACAATATCGATTTCGCCGGTAATGTGAGCGACATAGTGTTCTGGGGTCTTGGCGTAGGTATCGTCGATATGAATTATACCCGTGAGTCGAACTATAGCGAGAGCATGGACAATGCTTTGGTGTATAATCATCAGACCCAGACTCTCTCGTCGGGCAAAGCCAACTTCGATCTCTACAACTGGCAGCAGATTTCAGGCTCAGGCGCAAACCTCAAGTTCGGTGTCATCGTGCGTCCGGTAGAGATGCTCCGCCTCGGTTTTGCCGTGCATACTCCCACATGGCTGCGCCTCAACCACGCCACTTATGGCGACACCGGCTACGAATATCTGGCCGATGATGCAGTAGGCGACCGTCCGACCAACAGCGGTGACTTCTCGACGCCCACCAACGAATATGATTCGCGCCTCACGACTCCCTGGCGCTTTATGGTCGGCGCCTCGCTGGTTATCGGCCCCAAGGCCATCCTCAGCCTCGACTATGAACGCGTGGCATACAACGACATGAAGCTCAAGCAGCAGAGCAATTTCGGCGGTGACTACAACTATGGCGGCGGTTTCGTGGAGAATACCTATGCAAACGAAGATGTCAAAAACTATTTCCGCGCGGCGAATATCATCCGTGTCGGAGCCGAATATCGACTCAACTCCAACTGGAGTGTTCGCGCCGGCTACAACTACAAGAGCAGTAATGTGCGCAAGGAAGCGATGAGCGGCGATATGTATATCTCCACCGCCGGTACCGACCCGTCGTACCGCTTCGACAACGATACCCACAATATCACTCTCGGCATAGGCTACCGCTATAAATCGTGGTATGCCGACCTTGCCTACCAGCACACTACCCAGAATGCCACCTTCAGTGCATACACCCCCTTCAGCACCGGCAATGAATGGCACTACAGCCCCTCGGCAAAAATTACCGACAAGCACAACAATATTGTCATATCCACAGGCTTCAGATTTTAAGTAAAGATATAAAATAAATCACCCCGAGGTGCATTGGCACCTCGGGGTGATTTATTTTGTCGGCTTTTATCTAACGACTACCTTGACGGATTTGTTGCCGGTTCGGCGGATATAGATACCTTCCGCCGGTTCGACTACGGGCATACCTTGAAGATTGAAGTATTGTACCGTATTGTCGACTTCGGCTTCTATACCATCGATACCGCTGGTTGTCGGAAGGGTGAACTCCAGAATACTCGGAGCCTTGTATGGTTTGCCTTGTGGATTGGACCAGAACAGTACTTTGTCGGGTTTTTCTTCTGTAGAGAAACGGCAGTTTTCGAAATATATGGTCCCGTTTTCATATCGCGACACGCCGTCGAGTTTGCCGGATGTGAGAATATCTGATGTGTCGTCGTCGGAAGCGCTGAGGTCGATGACAGTCTTCTTATCGATGCCGAGCCGGAGGGTGTAGTGTCCTTCGAGATTGAAATTGCTATAAGCGCCATCCCAATCGGTGTATCCTGCGTATATGCCGTGGTATACCATGATATATTCCGGATCTGCGGCATCGAATACTATATAGCCCGAATCACTTGTGTCTGCCAGAATGAAGCCGGGTTCATTGTATGGGCACTTGAGTCGATATATGGTTGGTACGAGTTCGTTTTGCTCTACGGTCACTTCCCAACCGAAATAAGGATCGGTATATTCGTAGTCAAGCATTGCGATGAGATGCCATCCGTCGTAGAATGTGCCGCGACCGATGTTTTTCCAGGTTCCCTGAGGCATGTTGCCGAGAGTTTCTTGTGGCTTGAAAATGTTGTTTTTAGAAGCGAGGTAATACCATCCGTCGTTGATGTTTCCGATGCCTATCAAATCTACCGCAAGCTCATATCCTTCATGGCTTCCTTCGCCAGGGATGGTAGGGAAGATAAGCTGGTTTCCATCGAATGTAGTGACAATTGGTGCGTCGATGAATGAAAATCTGCGACCGTCCGCATCGAAAACCGCATGGTAATTGTAGATAGTCACCTGATCCTCTTCTTCAAAGTCAAGTTCTTGACCGGTAGGAATGGTAAGCTTGGATGTTGCCTCGTCATACGATGCAGAGAGCGTGTATCGTCCGTCGATATCGAGTTTTACCTTGCCCGACGCTGCGTCTTCAACTGTTATGACGATATCTGCTTTTTGCGGACCCTCATTGCTCTCGAGGTGGCTGTAGAATGTCCAACGGTATGTGCCTTCGAGAGCCTCTGTGGACATGTCGGCATTGGCATCGTTTGCATATGGCGTCATTACTTCCGACGCTGTTCGGCATTTCTTTATCATTTGGGTGGTGATGACTTGCGATAGCTCAGCCTTGGCTAAGGCAGTACCGGTAGACATTAGCAGGATTAAGATAATTGTGTAGATTTTTCTCATAGTGATTAATGTGTATTAGATTTGTTGGCAAAAATACAACAAAAAATCTAATAACAAAACAAAAGTAAAGATATTTTGTGGTAAATATATTTTGTGATTTGTGGTGATTTTTAGCCGTTGGATGCCATAGTGTTGGTAAATGTTAAATTTTTGGCAAGCGTTGTCCTGAAACGTTTATTTTTATAAATTTGCAACGCAAACCCTACCGGCAATCGTGCCCGTATGTGACCGGGAGTTTACATCACCTTGGCAATTCGGCTGAGAGACGGCTGAAAGTGATGGGACGGCTCTACTCCCATTAAGTCATAATAAGTCTGCGTCCCGTCTTGCAGACATATAAAAAGAACTTTGCCTCACCAAGAGGTGAAGGATACTTAGATGTAGGGTAGTGCGGGCATTCAATCAAAACGACAAGCGACATTGTGTCGCCGGTCCCCAACCGGGGCCGGCCGCTTTTGCGTGTGTATCTGAGAGTATATCCAATCAATCATCGTACTGTATGAAAATGTATTATTTTGTTATGGCACACCTGCGAAGTGTGCTTGCAACGATGGTGTTGCTATGTGTGTTTGTGGCACATGCCGATAATGTATCATTCACTTGTGATTATGGTGACTATTCACTTAGTTTTTCGTCATTAGACGGAGTGACTGCATCAGTAATAAGTGGAAGTGGTTCGTCGTCATTAGACGGAGTGACTGCATCGGTAATAAGTGGAGGTGGTTCGGAAGTAGTAATTCCATCAGAGGTCACATCAAATGGCGTTACCTATACTGTGACATCAATCAAGTCTTTTGGCAATACTAATAAACTCACAATTCCTGGTTCTGTAACGAAACTGGAGAATGAATCATTCCGAAAGTGTACATCTTTGTCCGAAATTATCTTTGAACCGTCGGATTCGCCTCTTTATATAGGTCTTAATGTGACGGAGCGTGGTAAATATTCGCCAGCCGAGCCTCTGTTTGTCAATTGTCCGCTGAAAAATATAACCCTTGGGCGTCAACTTCTGTTTGATCTGACAGGTGGTGGTGACTACGGAGATCTTTATACATTTGAGGAAAACCCGGAAAAGTGGATGTATTCTCCTTTTTATGGTCAGACTATCTCTTCGATGAGGGTGACTGGTCAGGGTGTCTATTTTCCGTCATATTTCTTCTGTTTTAATCTCACATCACTCTATATCAGTGCAGATGATGTGGAATTTCGTAAAGGTTGCATGAAAAGACCTGCGTCAACGTCTGCGAAAGTTACAACCATATATGCAGAAAAGCCGATAGTCGTAGGAGCCGAATGCGATTTCGAACCTCAGTTTTTCGATGTAGCTGATGTTGGTATTTTGTTGCGTTGCAGGTTAGCTTCTCCAGTCAGCAAATCCACAACGCTACTTATCGCCGGCGAAAAATTCGATAATATAGTCATTCCTGGAGATATGAGGGAAATTCCGGATTATGTCTTTGCGAATCAGCCTCTGTCGCGCATCACAATTCCTGCGAGTGTGAAACGAATAGGTGTAGGAGCATTTAAGGGTTGTCATTTTTCCACTGTTTCGCTACCGGGGGTAGAAGTGATAGCGGATGATGCCTTTGCTGATGGCAAGCTTGCAACAGTCTCGTTCGGTGCGAATCTTACGAAAATAGGGGCAGGATCCTTTTCAAATAATCCAATAACCGTGATATCGCTTCCAGCATCGTTAAATACGATTGGAAATGCTGCCTTTAGGCTCTGTAAAGATCTAACTACTATTAGTTTTGTTTCGAATGGAAGTTTGAAAAGTATTGGTAATAACGCTTTTGAAGGCTGTGGAGCATTGACTACGGTACGTCTGCCTAAAGGCGTGGAGACTCTTGGTCAAGGAGCATTTAATGGATGTCGTAAACTTACTTTTATCGACTTGGGTGAAAGTCTTACAGAAGTATCTTCATATACATTCAGTGCTTGTGAGGCTCTTACTGAGGTGACGTTGCCGTCTACTGTGAAGAAAGTTGGATATTCTGCTTTTTCTGGATGCTCCAGTGTTGCAGTCCTTTCCCTTAACGAAGGTCTTGAAACTATAGGACAATATGCTTTCAACGGTCTAAGCGGATTACCATCGCTCACTATACCCTCAACTGTGACAAAGATTGAAGTTGAAGCTTTTAAAGATGCTACTCGCCTTACTTATCTTACTTTTACTGATGGTGAAGCTCCATTATCGATGCCGGCTACATATCGGGATGGGTGGCTTGATAAAATATCGGACTTTTGCGATAGTCCTTTGCGGACAGTATATCTCGGTAGGGATATTGTAGGTTATCCTGAAACAGATAATGATAGTGAAGCTTCGATGTTATCGCCATTTCATGAAATTACGACAATATCATCGCTCACTATCGGACCAAAAGCAACTCTGCTTAACTATAACCTGTTCGAAGGATGTTCAGGTATAAAGACCGTAGTCTGTGGCGAAGGCCTGCGCAGAATAGGCAAGAGAGCATTCGCGCGTTGTTCTTCTCTTGATAAAATCACGTTGAACGAAGGCCTGGCGGAAATCGGGAACTATGCTTTCGACGGATGTTCGTCACTCTCCGGAATTGCGTTTCCATCCTCTCTTTCTTCGATAGGTAATTATGCATTCAATGCTTGTTCTGAGCTTGCAGAAGTCAAGTTTGAAGATTCTTCATCGTCGATAAAAGTTGGGACAGGAAGTAAGGCCGGTTATGCACTTTTTGGCGACACGAAGCTCGTTAAGGCTTATGTTGGACGCGATATGTCAAGTAGTCCATTTTATAGCAACAGTACTCTTTCTGAAATTACGTTCTCTGATACATATGTGACAAAGCTCAACGAAGCATATCTTCTTGATTGCGTGTCTGTGAAGAGTATAAAGCTACCCGAATCTCTCCTTAGTATCGGTAACAGAGCGATGCGTGGCATGATTGCGTTGGAGTCTCTTGTCATTCCTGAACGAGTAGAAACTATAGGAGAGTATGCATTCTATGGGTGTTCATCTCTTATGGGTGCAACGATGGGGAACTATGTGTCGCTGCTTGGACGCTATGCTTTTGCTGCGTGTCCGCTTCTGAAATCATGCAGTTTATCGTCATCGCTTAGTGTGCTTCGCGAAAGGCTTTTCGATGGCGACAAGGCGCTGCTTACAATCGATATTCCGGCAAGTGTCACAGATATAGAGAGCTATGTTTTCTCTGACTGCGAGAGCCTCGATAATATTGTCCTTCCAGATAAACTTGAGACGTTGAAACCATATGTATTCAACAATACTCTTTCTCTGTCAAATTTCAACTTCGGTAAAGGCATGACCACAGTGGAAGGTAGAGCTATGAATAATTGTCCGGCTCTTGTAAATCTCGCTATCCCTTCAAATGTGACAGATATAAAGAATGAAGGTTTATTTAAACTTAGCGGTTTGGAAAATCTGGTCATAGAAGATGGAGATGAATATTTATATATAGGAATAAATTATAATGATGAAGGTCTTTTTACCAAATGCCCTCTGAAAACTCTTTATCTTGGCCGTTGGATTCAGTTCTTATATGATTATAACAAGCCTCCTTTCTTTGAAAATGTTACTTTGCAAAAACTTACGATAGGGCCGGGCTGTAAGGTCATTGATAAGAATGCTTTTAATGGATGTAAGTCTCTGGCTTCGCTCGAAGTTCCCGATCATGTGACGACTCTTGGTGCTGCTGCTTTTGCCGGGTGTAGCAGTATGGCTTCTTTAACTCTCGGCAGTGGGCTTGTGTCTATGGGCACAGGTGTGTTTGAAGATTGTTCCGGCTTGCGTTCGGTTGTGATTGCTCCCGGTCTGCTCGAAATTGCCGAGGGAACTTTCCGTAATTGTAATTCTCTGATGGATGTTGATTTCGGAGCCGTAGAAACTATCGGCCCGGAAGCGTTTATGGGTTGCTCGTCATTACGGAACATGCAATTGCCATCGACACTCTTTGGTATTGGTGTAGGTTCTTTCAAAAAATCAGGACTTGTATCGCTTGAAATACCCGAAGGTCCTCGAAATATTGGACAGGAAGCTTTCTACGACTGTACTTCGTTGCGCTATATCACATTGCCCAAGACATTGACATCTATCGGACAGAATGCATTCAGTTTGTTTGAAACCCACAAACCATCGATAGAATGGATAAAAAGTTACAATATCACACCACCTGAAGGTCTGACCGGTTTCACAGAAGAAACAGAAAGGTCTGCCACCCTTTATGTGCCGGTTTCTGCAAAGGATATGTATGCCAATTCTTATACTTGGGAAAATTTTTTTAAAATCGAGGCTCTCGATGATTGGAATGCTACTGTGGATGCAATCAGCCTTGACCGCTCGGAAGTAACGGTATATAACGGTCAGACAATAAATGTGAATGCGTCAGTGACGGGTAGTGATGATGCGGCTCTTATCTGGATCGTGGCAGACCCGGATATCGTAGCAATTGAACCGTCTGATGGCAATGGATATTCAGTGGCTGTAACCCCAGGGCTAAAGGCCGGCTCGACAACCATTACCGTAAAAGCAGCGGATGGCTCTCCGGTGAGTGTAGATATTCCTGTGACATACATAGATAGCGAACCACCGACAGTTAATGCTACAGAAATCAGACTGAAATACAATGAAGTTGCAATCTTTAATGATTTGAGTTTGCTTGATAATATATATCCTGATGAAGCAACCGACCGCGACCTCATTTGGACTTCCTCCAACCCGAAAGTTGCTACAGTAGATGAGAATGGAGTTGTACATGTCGAATCTACCGGATTTGCCGAAATAAAGGTGACAAACGGAAACATAGAGGCTTCGTGTAAAATTCAGACACTTGAAATAGAGTATAAGAAAGAGACTGTAATACTCGGGGAGACGACTGTTTTGCCGTGGCCGTTTACGACTGAACCAATCTATCAGGTTCCGTTCGAACTCGTATCGACTAATCCATCGGTGGGTACAATTGATAATAACCGAGAGTTTACACCCCATACAGTCGGTACGACGTATGTGACTACATATAATCAGGGTGTCAAATATTTGTATTGCGTCAACGTAATAGATCCGGATAATTTTACCGATGTCGTATGTGTCAGCAATATTTATTATAAGATAGACAAGCAGACCAAAACTGCGACTGTGACAGGAAACTATCTCGATAAGACTCTTCCGAAATACGATATAACTTCGGCAGAGATAAAGGGTAAGATAGAGTTTGGCAGCCGGGTATATCCTGTAGTGGGATTTGGTGAGCGCTGTTTTTATAATGCTCCCATTAAGAAGCTGACTATTGATGCATATGATACGCCTCTAATATTAATCTATACTCAATTTGAAACTCTTAAACTTAAATCGGTGACAATAAACCGTCCGTTCGAGTTCAAAACTTCGTCGCCATTCTTTATGAAGACTACTATTGAAAATCTTGTTATTGGAGGTGATGTATCTGAAATTCCAGCCTCAGCTTTCTATGGATGTTCTGCACTTTCTGAAGTGACTTTTGGAGACAAGGTGGTAAGTATTGGTAGTCAGGCATTTGATGTGTGCGAAATCGATATGGTTACATGTTATGCAGAAATACCGCCTGTATTAGACTCTTCACATGTATTTACTGCTGAAACATACCGTAATGGAGTTCTGCGTATTCCTGCAAGTTCTTTGAGAGCTTATCAGGAAGCTGAAGGTTGGAAAAATTTTATTCATGTAGAGCTGATTGGTTTAATTGAGGCAGAAAGTATAAGTCTGAGTGAAAGCGATCGAAGTGCACTTCTTGGCGAAACGTTTACCCTTACTGCGACAGTCATGCCCGAGAATGTATCTGTGCGAGAAGTGGAGTGGTCTACGTCGGACTCTTCAGTTGCTACGGTTGATAGCAATGGTTGCGTGGTAGTCGTTGGAGTTGGTTCTTGTGTAATCACAGCTACGACTACCGATGGAACCGGATTGTCTGCAAGTTGTAATGTAAGTGTCATGTCGGGAATCGAAGCAATCATGGTGGCCTCGGGTGGAAATGCCGACATATATTCAATCTCCGGAATTTTGTTGAAGCATGATGCCACTGTTGACGATTTCAACCGTCTTGACAGAGGCGTTTATATAGTTGCCGGACAGAAGGTATTTAAAGAATAATCTTCATTATAACTTTAAGAGAGGGCGTGTCTGATTGAAGATGTGCCCTCTCTTTTTTAGTATTATAGAAAGACACAATAAACAAAATGCACCCGAA